>NZ_LEKU01000009.1:0-143594 GCF_009932355.1 Riemerella anatipestifer | reverse complement strand
GTTGGTTACCAAGTGATGAAGAAATTGAACTTACTGAATATGATATTTAAAAAAGCCAGCAGGCAACAAGGTATTACCGCAAGCGGGGTTTATTTCTTTTTTAGAAAAATTTGTTTACCTTTGAGGTGTGGTATTTTAGTTGAAGTTGGGTGCTAATAAGCCCCGCCTTCGGCAATACCCGGACCGTTATGGGCAATTATATAACAAACACACAATGAAAAAGCAATTAACATTTTTATTTTTGACTTTGACAATTACCCTTTTTGGACAAGTAGAACGACACAAAAAACCATCTGACTTTATACCAAAGGGGTATCTGATTCATAAGTATGAAGGAGGAATTTCATCCGAAGGTTGGGACGAAATAAAAGGAGATTTAAACAAAGATGGATTGGAGGATATTGTTCTTATAATTAAAGGAACTGACAAAAGTAAAATCGTAAAAGACGAATATCGTGGAAAATTAGACCGAAATCGAAGAGGTATAATTGTACTACTTAATAAAGGAACTTATTACGAATTAGCCACAAAAAATTACGATTGTTTTTCATCCGAAAACGAAGATGGCGGTGTGTATTTTGCCCCTGAACTTTCTGTTGAAATAAAAAAAGGAAAATTATACATCAGTTATGGTCACGGAAGATACGGACATTGGATATATACATTTAGGTATCAAAACGGAGATATGGAATTGATTGGTTATGATTTGTATTCAAACCGTGGTCCAGTTCCACAATATGAAATAAGTATAAATTTTTTAACGAGTAAGAAGCTAATAAGAGATAACATAAATAAGGATGATGACAGCGACGAAAACACTAATTTTAAAGAAGCTTGGGAAACATTAAAAAAGAAAAAACTAATAAAATTGTCAGAAATTAAAGATTTTGACGAATTAAAATTTGAGTAAAATAACTGCCCATAACAAGGGTTTTGCGTCAGGCGGGCTGAAGTGCAAAATTCAACGGTGGTTTTTCAATTAAACATTAGTAATAATATCGGCTTTTGTGCTTCGATTTCCCGCCCGAACGCAAAGCCCCAAAACGTTATGCGACATATTAAAACAACATTATGGATAAAGACAAATCAGAAAAAAAAGATAAAATTGAAAGACCTATTGAAAAGAAAAAATGTGGGATAATTATGCCAATTTCTTCTCATCCAGATTATCCAAAAGACCATTGGAAGGAAGTGTTGAATATTTTAGTAGAAGCAGTAAATGAAACTGATTTTGAACCTCGTTTAGTAAGCGATGATGTTGCAATTGGTTTAATACACGAGAGAATTGTGAATAATATTTACAATGATGATATTATTGTTTGTGATGTAAGTTCTAAAAATCCAAATGTTATGTTTGAACTAGGAATGAGGTTAGCATTTGACAAACCAACCATAATCATAAAAGATGAAAATACTGGATATTCGTTTGATACAGGTGTTATTGAACACATAAATTATCCTTCATCTTTAAGATTTAATAAAATTATTGAATTTAAAAAAGAACTCATAAAAAAAATTAACGCTACTTATTCAAAATCACAATCTGAAAAGAACTTTTCGCCCTTTTTAAAAAGTTTTGGAAAAACAATTGTTCCAGCAAAAATTCATCAAACTGAAATTCCTGAAAGTCAATACATACTTTCAAAACTTGAAAACATAACAAATGAAATACAGTTATTGAGAATGAATCAAGTTGGTAAATCAAATCCAATTTATTCTAACCTAACTAGAAAAAGAATTGTTGGTAATAAAGTTGACGAGTTCCTTGATGTAAATCCACATCTTGATAAAGAATTTGTTTTGAAATCTTTGATTGATTTACTAAAAGATGAAGTTGAGAAGTATCATAATTTTATTCCAACAACGCAAGAAGTTGGAATCGCAGTAGAAAGATACTTCAAAAATAAAGAGGGTAATACTAATCCTGATAATGAGGAAGCAAAATAATAATACGTCGCATAACATAGTATTTGCAAAAGGCGGGGTTTAGGTGTTGAATTGAAAAGCAGGAACATTTATCCCGCATATGCTTTCCAATTCAACTATTTTGAGTAATTTAGTTTCATTGGAAAAGCATCTGCTCCGGTTGGACTGAATTGAACTTTCAGTCCAATTTAGCCTGCCCTTCGCAAATACTTTTTCAGTTAGCAGAAATATTATCACCACAAACTGTAATATGAAATTAAGAGTTGCAACTTCATTAGACGAATATATTTCAATAATTAATGAAGCAGAAAACAAGGTACTTTGGTATAGAGGAATGAGTAAATCTTCATATTACCTAACTCCTTCCCTTTTTAGAGAAAAAAGAATAATTGGATTAGAATTTAGCGGTAGAGAAATAAATGGTAAATTCTATAAAAAATCTGATGCAATAATGAAATCAGATTTAGCTGCTATCGACACTTTCATTAATTATTACCAAAAATTTTTTCCTGATAAATGCAAAGATTTCAATTTAGTTGATTATTTATATATAATGCAACATTATGAAATTCCAACAAGATTATTAGATTTTTCAACCAATAAATTAATTGCATTATATTTTTCAGTAGCAACAGCAAATAAGACGGGATATAATATTGATAAGGAAATTGAAGATTTTAATGCAAACGAAGGATTTTCAGAACTTGGCTCATCCATACATATAATAGATCCAGCTTTTACAAACAATCAAACAAATAGATTTGTAAATTTAAAAGAAGATATTTTAAATATTGATGATATAAACATAGACGTCTTGTCTCAGATAATATCACCTATTTGCGTTAAATCAACTAATAAAGATCCAAGAATTATCAATCAAGAAGGAGTATTTATGCTGTTTGGCTCAGATTATAGGTCATATGATGAATATCAAATATTTGCGGAAAATACTACAAAAATTTTCATTCCTAATTCTTGTAGATTAGCTATTAAAGAAGAACTAAGACAAAAACATAGTATTACACATTCGTTTGTTTATCCCGATATAAAAGGGATTTCTTTAGAAATTATAGACGAAATTGAAGAGAAATACCATTCAGATTGTTTAAGTGTTTTTGGGAAATAAAATACTTCTGCTAACATAGTATTTGCAAAAGGCGGGTTTAAGTGCAAAGTAGAAAATTTGATAATATTAAGCCGCTTCTGCTTTTCCGTATTGCTTTTTTTCTTAGTTTAGCAATACGGAAAAAGCATATGCTTCGGTTGGTCAAAATTGAACTTTATGTTCAATTTAGTCCGCCCTTCGCAAATACTTTTTCCGTTAGCAGCAATATTTCAACAAAAATCCGAATAAATTGAATGGATAAAACTGAAAAGAAAATAAATTGGTCAAATATCTTAACTATAGTAATCTCTATAATTGCGTTGATTTTGAGTTTTTTATCTTATCAAATTTCAAAACAAAATTTAGATTATGAAATAGATAAAGATTCCTTTTTAAATACTCCAGCAATAACCGAGATTGTAGATTCTACAATTGTTAGATTCAAATTAAATAATGAAAATTCAGAGCTACAATCATTATTAATTACTTTTCCTAACGATGTGAATATAAAAAGTATTAAAACCGCAAAAAAACCAGTAGAAATCAGCACCACAATTCTAGAGAATTCAGTAAAAAGTTATGTTGATAATAAAATAATGGTTAAAGACTCGTTTGCAATTGTCGGACATGTAGGTATTCCTGTCGTTTTTGATTATTCTGCTATTGTATTTGGGTCTGCTCAAAATTTGCGCGAGAATAGAATTTTAATTTTTGATGTTCATTATTACGAAAGCGTAAAAAAAATCAATTTTAGCAATAGTTTTTTAATTACTAGATTAGGTTATCCCATTAAAAAACATTATTTTTATACAGGCCCATTTTCTAAACCCTTAGAAGAAAAATTAGCAATTCAAGATAGTATTGACTTGCAAGAACTTTTGCGAACACAATTAAAAAATATTAAATAAAAATACTGCTGCTAACATAGTGTTTGCAAAAGGCGGGGAGAGGCATTGAATTGAAAAGCAGAAATATTTAGTCGCAAATGCTTTTCAATTCAACTTTTTTTACTAATTTAGTTTCATTGAAAAAGCATCGGCTTCGTTTGGTCGAAATTGAACAATTAGTTCAATTTAGCCCGCCCTTCGCAAATACTTTTTCCGTTGGTAGCAATTTCACCAAAAATGCTGTCCAGAATAAATATATGAACAAATTTTTATCAACTTTATTTTTAGTTTTTTCTGTAATTGTTTTTTCCCAATCAACACAAGATTTGGACTTGAAAAATGGATTTAAGCAATTCAAATTTGGTAGTTCACCTGCACAAATCAAAAATATTATTCCTCAAAAAAATCAATATTCTCAAAACCCTAATGTCAAAACATATGATTATGTTGGCAACGATATCCAATATATTGCAAATGTGAAAGTTGATAATGTTATATTATATTTCTTTAAAAATAAATTGTTTTTGATTGGTGCAAATTTTGGAAATATGGAAAGTCAAACCGATTTTACTTATGTTGACTATAGAAATATTTTGAGTTGGCTTGAACAAGCATACGGTAAAGATTGGATACAACCAAATAATAGTGATGGTGTAATCCTAAATGGTGCAATTTGGGATGGTAAAAAAGTAAAATTAGAATTGATTAGAGTAGACTTTTCTAAAAGCATAACAAATCCCGAAAATTATGGCTATATCAGTGGTTATATAAGTGTTTTTGACAAAAATTTGAATAAGCAAAGGTATTCTGATGAATTTTAAAAAAATAAAAATGGAATTAGAAAATTATATTAAGGGATATTCAGAACCTAAAATACATTCTGAAATTTTGAAACTTAACGAAGAGCAAAAAATTAGAATAAAGAAGTTCATTGACTAAATTAACGCAAAAACTGACAGAGAATTTGTTATCAACGATTTGAAAGTTTTGTCAGATAGAATAGAAATTTCTGTAAATTACAAATTAACAATGTTCTAAAGAAACTGCTACCAACATAGTATTTGCAAAAGGCGGGGTTAAGTGCAGGGTTGAAAATTTGGTAATATTTATCCGCTTTTGCTTTTCCGTATTACTTTTTTTTCTTAGTTTAGCAATACGGAAAAAGCATCCGCTTCGGTTGGTTGAAATTGAACTATTGGTTCAATTTAGTCCGCCCTTCGCAAATACTTTTTCCGTTAGTGGTAAGTGCTTACAAAGTTGTGTGTGGAATAAAATATTGAAAAGGATTTGTTTTTTGGTAACTTTTGAGTTAACTTTGCAATATGAAAACTCAAAGACAAATAATTTTCTATGAGCGGTATTTCATAGATTTCTATTCGGAACAAACAGATAAGGTGCAACAGAAGATAGAGTATGTTTTTAAAATCATAAAGACTGTTCAAAATGTGCCGAGGAAATTTCTTAAACATATGACAGGTACTGATGGACTTTATGAGGTTAGAGTAGAATTTGAAAGTAATATTTATAGAATTTTTTGTTGCTTTGACGAAGGGAATTTAGTGGTTTTGTTCAATGGTTTTCAGAAAAAATCTCAAAAAACGCCAAAAAAAGAAATAGACTTGGCATTGAAATTAAAAGAAGAATATTTTAATCTAAAAGCAAATAATGATGAATAAGGCAAATATTAAAGACGCTAAAAACTTTGAAGAGTTGTTGGATATCAAATATGGAAAAATAGGGACGAGAAAGCGAGATGATTTCGAAGAACAAGCACAGTATTTTGTGATAAGTGAAATGTTAAAAGAAGCTAGGAAAGAGGCAAATATGACTCAAGAACAACTTGCAGAGAAGGTAGGAACTAAAAAGAGTTATATTTCTCGGATAGAAAATGGAAAGTGCGATATTCAGTTATCTACTCTGTATCGAATTTTTGAATTTGGACTTGGAAAGCGAGTGAGTTTAATATTTGGATAATAAGCACCTACCACTAACAAGGTATTGCCGCAAGCGGGGTTAATTGTTTTTTTAGAAAATTTTGTTTATCCTTGAAGTGTGGTGTTTTAGTTGAAGTTAGGTGCTAATAAGCCCCGCCTTCGGCAATATCCATCCCGTTGTCTGTAATTGTAAACAAGTACAATGAAAAAAAGCGAATTAAAAGATTTAGTACCAAAAGACAAATTCGACATAAAGAAGGCGGAAAATTTAAACAATTACGACATTGAAGATTTAGCCCGATTGTAAATGATTTACGTTACTGTTTAGTGGATATTAATTGGCCAATTGTAGTTCCAGTATCAAATTACCTTCTTAAATACACGGATAAAATTACCGATGAAATAATAGTAATCTTAAAGACTGACGATGAAGTTTGGAGGTATTGGCTAATCAAAGTGTTTGGAGAAAAAACAACGGACGAAAAATTAAAACAAGAAATTATAAGATTGGCCTTTAATGCAAATGAATCTGAGAAGCGTGGCGAGGTAGATATCATATGTCAAGATATAATAGAGATGAGAAACTGGTAATACAACTACAGACAACATAGTATTTGCAAAAGGCGGGGTTAAGTGATAGTTGAAAGATTTGAAATATTTATCCGCTACTGCTTTTCCGTATTACTTTTTTTCTTAAATTAGCAATACGGGAACAGCATCCGCTTCGCTCCTTTCGCTACAACGGCTCGGCGGCTTATACCGCCTGATGAGCTCGTCGCTTCGTGAACTTCGCAATCAAGCGGTTTTGCAAAATTCCCTCTCGGGAGCAGAGCTTCTAGAGGAAACTTCGCAAAGCCGCCGGGCCGTTGTGTGCAAGTATGTGCAAATAGAGTGCTAAAATGACATATCACAAAATTGATTTATACAAATTGGAGTGATACCCTTTGGAAGCAAGAGAACGCCACAAGTTGTGGCATCTATTACCAAAAACACTTTTGATATGGCAATCGTTTTATTAGATTCAGAAAAAATAATTTCACTTACTTTACCGCAAAAGATTAATTATATTAAACAGTATTCTATGTTGAGATTTCCTATTAAATTTTATAAAATTCTTTTGAAAGCCATTGATTTTCGTATCCAAACGATGCAAAAACTGATAGATAATGAAGAAACAACAGACAAAATGTCGGCAGAAATAGATTACGGAAACGATGTTTCTATTCTTAATGCTATTCAGAAAGAATTGAATGAAACTATTACCAACTTTACTCTTGGGATAGCAATCAAAAATGGTATCAATTAATAAAACAAAGTGATGGATTATTACTTCGTGAACATCAAAATTCATTGGTAGAAAATGAGCAAATCATTCTAACCTTTTTTGCCAACAGTTATGATGATGCAATGGCTATTCGTAACAAGTTCTTGAATTTCGAGCCTCATATTCCTATGTCTAAATGCGTTATAGCAGAGCGTATATTGACGATGACCAATACTATAAATAATGAAAATAGTACGATTAGAGTAGTTATATTTCGACCTATAAAAACAGAGCAGGATTGGCAATGTGATTACCAAATTTAGGGCATTGCTAATGATCGTATTTTTGGAATTATTGGAGTTGATAGTTTCCAAGTGGTACAGCTTGCATATCAAATGATTGAAAATACATTACAGGATTTCTTGAATGATAATCCACATTTAACCATCAGTTTATAAAGTATGTTTGCATTTAATATTGTTATACATAATATCAATGGAGAAGAATATGAGGATATTGAACACGATATTTTTATCTATTTACAGTTTTTAGAAAGCAATGGACAAATCCTGCAAAGGGAATTTCATTTACCAACCAAACTGAATGAAAAATACACCATAACGGTTGTTTGTCCTGAAAAATATTCTTTGAAAGAAGAAAATAGAAATATTTATGTCAAAGAGTATCATCGGAAGATTGAATATAAAAGCGGGCAATCCATAGCGTTTAACTCTATTGGTGAAGGCTTAGAGTATCCATTGCCTCGATATGAAGTGCCTAAAAGCTCAAAATTTTATGTATTAATGTATGGTTTTAGTTCGCCTTTGTTGGATGGTGAAACGCAACAAGGAATTCCTTTATACAAAATTCCTTACACAGATATGGATCACCAAAGTTTTGATAATATTTGGATTTGGTGGCATCATCATCAAGCGTTGTATAGATTGTGGTTAAGTTCTCAATCGTTAACAGAAAATTTTGCACAAAAGCAATTAGAAGATGCATTTTCAGAACACAATAAAATGGGGCGTGAGCTATGTAAGTTCATAGAGACCAAAACAGGAGTTCCCACCTATTACTTTTTATTCAATTACAGAAATTGGACAGATCAAGAAGACCAAGATAGGAAATGTCCAATAACTCAAAAAGATTGGAGAATAGACAGAGGAAATTTTGGTTTCTTTGATTTTAAATGTGACGAAAGTAGATTAGTGAGTGAATTGAATCCGAATTGTAGTGAAATTTAATATACCTGCACACAACAAGGTATTGCCAAAATCGGGGCTGGTTTTCTTTTCCAAAAACTTTTGTTTATCTTTGAGGGGTGATATTTTAGTTGAAGTTAGGTGCTGAGAAGTCCCCGCTTTCGGCAATACCCGACCGTTAGGTGATATGCTACGAGCCCCTCCGAAAATAACAGATAATAAAGAATGGAAGATAAAAAATGGTTAACATATTGGAAGAAAAGTCTATCTGACTCGCTAAAAGCAGACATTGATGTTGAGAAACTTCAGCATTTTGAAATTGAAAATTTCAAAATGGAAAGTCAATTGATTACTGAACTTGAAAAAGTAAATAAACTTATTGACTTCGAAGAAAATCGAATAAACAAAAAGAAAGGAAATCCAAACAAAGAAAGTGAAAATTGGATTTCATTAAACGAAATTCAAATAGTTATTTCTCCAATAAAAATAAAACCAACTACAGAAAATTTAGTAATGTTGAAAGATAAAAAACCAAAATTTCCATTTTGGTTTTTTGCTCAAATTGATAGAAATGGCAACCTACAAATATCCGAAGAAACTTTTCCTGTTTTTCAAAGAAAATATTTAGAACCACTTGCTGATGAAAGAACTGAATTTATATTTGGTTCAGTAGAAAATGTAGATAATGCATCAGCCATTGGCAAAGAAAAATATGATAATTATTTAGATTATATTCAATACTTAAAAGATGTTTTTAAGAAAGCAATTAATCAAGAAATAGAAAGCTACTCAATAAAGGGTTATGAAACCATAAATAATGCAATAATATTATTACCTGACGAAGATATAAATGCAGCAATTAGTATAATACAACTTTATGAAAAAATACTGAAAGAAAGGAACATTCCTGAATTATTAAAGTCATTCATAAATTTAAAAAATGATGATCCAAAAACTCCATTAGCTGTTCCCGAATTAATTAATAATAATTATTTGCATTTAGGACAAATGGGATTTGATTTTCCAATCTCAATTTCACAAAGAAAGAGCTTATACACTTATTTACAATCAAATGAAAAGGTTTTTGCCGTAAATGGGCCTCCAGGAACAGGAAAAACAACTTTACTTCAAAGTATTGTAGCGAATAAGTTTGTGGAAAGTGCTATTATTGGCAAGAATGCTCCAATCATACTTGCTTGTTCTACAAATAATCAAGCAGTAACTAATATCATTGATAGCTTCTCTAAATCGAATACAAAAACAGGAAAACTCCAAGGAAGATGGTTACCTGAAGTTGAAGGTTACGCAACATACTTGCCTGCAAATGGCAAAACAGAAGCGGAATTGAAAGGAATTAACTACAATAAGCTAAATGGTGAAGGTTTATTTAATAAAGTGGAAAACTACAATTATTTACAAGAAGCAAAAACGTTTTTCGTAGATAAAAGTGTACAATATTTTGGAACACAGATTTTAAGTATAAAAGAGGTAACTAAAAAACTACAGAAAGAAATCATTGAAATACAATCAATTCTTAAAGATGCTTCTGAAAAGTGGAACGATTATATTAAAGTTGAAAAGCTATTTTTGACAAGGTATTTAATTCCAAATTCCAACTTACAAAAATATTATTCAAATAATATTTTAAATGAGGTTTCTTTTAAATCTGATATTGAGAACCTAAAAAATATTGAAGAAAAAGTGTTATTATATTTCAATAATGAACCATTCTTTAGGAAACTATTTTGCTTTTTGGGTTTAAGATCTGCTTTAAATAGTAGAGCCTCTGAAATAAAAATAATTTTACGAGATTCCTTAATTGAAGTATCAAATGAGTTTATATTTTCAAAAAGCAATATTCTTGAAAAAGTAGATACAAAAATTAAACTTGCTAAAACAATTACTGATAAAATTAATAATTGGAAAAATTGGAAAATCAACAACTCTATTAAAGGTAATCCACCAAAAACAGAAGCAGAATATTGGGATTTTGAGTTATTAAAAATCAAAAACAATTCAGAGCCAAATTGCTTTTATGACGAATTAGATGTTTCATTCAGACATAAAGCATTTCAGTTAGCATTACATTATTGGGAAGGTGAATATTTAATTAAACTAGAAAGTGATTTAGCTGATGTGAATTTTGACAAAAAAGGATTAGATGCAACAAAAAACAGATGGCAAAGGCAAGCAAGGCTAACGCCTTGCTTTGTTAGCACTTTTTATATGGCCCCCAAATTTTTTAGCTATTTTAAATTTTTGAAAAAAGGCGAAGACGGTAAAAATATTTTTGATACTCCACCACTTTTTGACTTTATAGATTTGTTAATTGTGGACGAGGCAGGACAAGTTTCTCCAGAAGTAGGTGTTGCAACTTTTTCACTTGCAAAACAAGCAGTTATTGTGGGCGATATTAAACAAATTGAACCAGTTTGGAACATAACAAAGAAAATTGATATTGGAAATTTAAAAAAATGCAATCTCATAAACAATTATGAAGATTTAATTTATGAAAGTGAATTTGACCCAAAAGGATTTCTTTCCTCTACAGGAAGCATAATGAAAATGGCTCAAAATGCCTGCAATTTCAAAGAAGAAGAAATTATGGAAAAAGGTGTGTTTTTATTAGAGCATAGAAGATGTTATGACGAAATTATAAATTACTGCAATGTTTTGGCTTATGATGGACAGCTAACCCCACTTAAAGGAAAAGCTAAAAATGATTTATTGTTTCCTCCAATGTATTGCATTCATGTTGAAGGAAACTCTACAACTAAAAACACAAGCAGACATAATCTTAATGAGGTTAAAGCAATAGTAAATTGGTTATTAAAAAATAGAACTATTATTGAAGGCAAATATGGGAGTATTGAAAATGCAGTTGGAATAATAACACCTTTTGTAGGACAAAAGAATAGTTTAATATATGCTTTGAAAAACGCAGGGTTTAATGTTGATATATTAAAATTGGGAACTGTTCACGCCTTACAGGGGGCAGAAAGACCAATAATATTATTTTCAATGGTATATGGAAAAGGAGATTCAGGAATAATGTTTTTTGACAGAGACAACAAACCAAATATGCTAAATGTAGCAGTATCAAGAGCAAAAGATAATTTTATTGTATTTGCTAACACAGAAATTTTGGACAAGAAAGCAAGGACACCAAGCGGAATATTATCAAATCATTTGACATATGAAAAACAAAGCACAATCACCCAACAAGGGTTCGACAAAATGGGGGCAAAAGTGCTAAAATGAGCATTTGGAATTCTATTGAATATATTGCACTATATTTGACATTGGCACTCTAAATTTTCTCACTTCAGCAAGCCTATAAACGTTACCTGAAGTGCTGTCAAAAATGTGTCAACACTTATGAAATATTTTTTAACAATTTTAGTTTTGATTATTATATTTTAATACTATTAACTAGGTTGATTAACATTTTTTTAATATCTTTGTGCGTAAGAAAATATAATAAATATTATGGGATTTATCAAAGAATTTAAAGAATTTGCTCTTAGAGGCAATGTTATCGACTTAGCTGTCGGTGTAATTATAGGAGGAGCTTTCGGAAAGATTGTAAACTCTTTTGTAGAAGATGTTATTACTCCAGCACTTCTAAGTCCAATGCTAGAAAAAATTGGAGCAGAAAATATAGCTCAACTAACTTGGAATGGTATTAAATATGGAAGTTTCCTTTCTGCTGTTATCAGTTTCTTATGTATAGCTTTTGTTTTGTTTGTAATGATTAAAGGTATTAACAAAATGAAGAAAGAAGAAAAAGTAGAAGAAGTTCCAGCTGGACCTACACAAGAAGAACTTTTAGCAGAAATAAGAGATTTACTAAAAAAATAATTTCAACAATATTTTTTCAACCGCCATATGGCGGTTTTTTTTATTTTTGCTCAATATTGTTATAATCTTATATTATGTCTATAGAAACTAATTATACCCAACTTGTATCACAAATTCCTAAAACTGTAAATCTTGTAGCGGTTTCTAAAACTTATCCAGTTGAAGATGTACAAAAAGTTTACAATTTGGGGCATAAAGTATTTGGAGAAAACAAAGTACAAGAGTTGGTTGCCAAACATACTGAGTTGCCAAGTGATATACAGTGGCATCTTATAGGGCATCTACAAACCAATAAGGTTAAATATATTGCTCCTTTTATACACACTATACAAAGTGTGGATTCGGAAAAGCTATTACACGAAATAGATAAACAAGCAGGAAAACACAAGAGAATCATCAATATTTTGCTTCAAGTTAAAATTGCAGAAGAAGATACCAAAACAGGTATGGAAATTAATGAAGTAAAAGAGTTATGTGTTAAAATAAAACAAGGCGAATTTCCTAATATCAAATTACAAGGGTTGATGGGAATGGCGACTTTTACCGATGATGAAACACTAATCAGAAGAGAATTTTCTTTTCTGAAGCAGTTATATGATTATCTTTCAGATTCTCATCAATTAAATATTCTATCAATGGGTATGAGTGGCGATTTTCCGTTGGCAATAGAATGCGGAGCTAATTCCATTAGAGTTGGGTCTGCCATATTTGGTGCGAGAAATTATCAATAATTTAGAATTTAATTTAAATATAACTATCTTTGTTCTATGCAAAAAATATTAATTGTAGAAGACGAAAAAGCTATTTCAGGTTTGCTTAAAAATATTCTTTCTGAGGAGGTTAAGGATTATGAAATTTTAGTAGCAGATGACGGATTAGAGGCCTATAAACTAATAGAAAAAGAAGATTTTTCTTTAGTAATATCCGATATAAAGATGCCTAAAGTATCAGGTACAGAACTTTTACAAAAAGCTTTAGAAATAAAACCAGATACTGCTTTTGTGATGATTTCTGCCCACGGAGATATCAATACAGCGGTACAATGTCTTAAGCAAGGTGCTTATGACTTTATAGAAAAGCCTATAGATCTCAACCGACTTATCACGAGTGTAAGAAATACTTTGGAGCGAAAGGAACTCAAAGCTTCTAATCAAATTTTAAAGAAGGAGAATACTCAACTTAAGAAAAAAGTAAATAAAAAATACCAAATGATTGGTAGTTCGGAGGCTCTTAAGAAAATCCAAAATATGATAGACAAAGTGGCTCCGTCTGATGCTAGAGTTCTCATTACTGGACCTAATGGTGCTGGTAAGGAGCTTGTCGCTCATGCTTTACATTCCCAAAGTGAACGCTCCAAAGGCCCCATGGTAGAAGTAAACTGTGCTGCAATACCTTCAGAATTGATAGAAAGCGAATTGTTCGGACACATGAAAGGCTCTTTTACGGGTGCTGTTAAGGATAAGTCTGGTAAGTTTGAACAAGCTAACGGAGGAACGATATTCTTAGATGAAATAGGTGATATGAGTTTGGTAGCACAAGCCAAGGTGCTCAGAGCTTTACAAGAACATAAGGTGTCCCCTGTGGGAAGCGACAAAGAAATAAAAATAGATGTAAGAGTTCTAGCCGCAACCAATAAAAACTTACAAAAAGAGATAGAGGAAGGACGATTTAGAGAAGATTTATACCACCGACTTTCGGTAATAGAAATACAAGTTCCTGCTCTTAATGATAGGAAAGAAGATATACCTCTACTTGTGGAACATTTTGCACAAAATATAGCTTCTGAGAATGGTAGTCCTGTGAAAGAATTTAGTAAGGAAGCTTTAAAAGCTCTTCAAAATTATGATTGGACGGGGAACATTCGTGAATTAAGAAATGTCGTGGAAAGGCTAATTATATTAGGCGAAAATCCTGTAAGCGAGAATGATATTTCCAACTTTGTTAAAAAGTAAAGGAAATATCAATCTTATAAATTTGTCATGATATTATGTCTTTCTTAGATACGGCTTATACCAAACGACTTATGAAACTTGCCTTACCTGTTATGCTAACACAGGTAGGGCAAGTTTCCGTTAATTTATTTGATAATATTATCGTAGGAAACTTACTAGGAGCCGACGCACTGGCTTCGGTTTCTTTAGCAAACGGTATATTTTTTTCTATTTTCGTAGTGGCTTTGGGATTTTCTTTAGCTATTCCTCCTTTGGTATCAGAAGCTCAAACTAGAGGAGACCATCAACAGATTAACCAAGTTTTTAGTCACGGACTTATTGTAAATGTTAGTATTGGGCTGCTTCTCATTCTGCTGATTTTTGGCATTAGTCCGTTGATGTATCATCTTGACCAACCTCCTCACATAATGCCCGATGCCGAAACCTACCTTAAAATAGTTGTGGTAAGTATTTTCCCCTTTATGATATTTCAAACTATGCGAGAGGTTTCAGAGGGACTTTCATTTACTATTGGAGTTACCAAGGCAACCATTATTGCTAATATAATCAATATTATTTTAAATTATATTTTGATAAAAGGCTTTTGGATTATCCCGAGTTTTGGAGTTGCTGGCTCGGCGTATGCCACACTCATTGCGAGAATATTCATGATGTTTTTTCTATTTTTCGTAATGAAAAAAGAGAAAGTGACTCGCCGATATATGGAAGACTTTAGTTTAAAACTAAGTTTACTTAAGAAACAAATGTTTACCAAACTCCTTAGGTTAGGATTTCCGATGTCTTTACAAATGTTTTTTGAGGTAACTGCATTTGCTGCGGCTGCTTTTATTTGTGGTAAAGTAAGTGCTAGAGATATTGCCGCTCATCAGATTGCGTTGAGTATGGCTTCCTTCACTTTTAATCTTTGTATAGGGTTTAGTGTAGCTTCTACCATTATGGTAGGTAATAAAGTAGGAGAAAAAAACTTTATCGAAGTAAGGAAAGTTGGCGTTAACAACCTGAAAATAGTATTTTTATTTATGCTAATTTGCGGTATGGTTTTCATATTTGGTAGAGAAATTCTTCCTACTTTCTTTACTAAAAAAGAAGAAGTGGAGGTATTATTAGCTTTAGCTTCTCAACTGATGATTATTGCCGCTCTTTTTCAACTTTCAGATGGTATTCAGGTTACAGCATTGGGGCTTTTGAGAGGATTGCAAGATGTTAAAATTCCTAGTTTTATTACATTCATAGCCTATTGGCTGATTACCTTACCACTAGGATATTATTTATGTATCAATCTAAATATGGGAGCTTTTGGGATGTGGATAGCTCTTGGGATTGGTCTAACGATTTCCGCTCTGTTACTCGTAAGACGTTTTTTAGTTAATAAAACATTGATGAAATTATAGCCAATTTTTGGGTTGTTATAAGTGGATATTTGTTCATTAAAAAATAGTGGTATCAGTAAGATAACAAAAAACAATGTTTATTCATCTTTTTTGTTTACCTTAGCTACAATTTTTGATAACAAATAATTTATAAAAATGACAACAGTAAACATCTATTTAAATTTTAATGGAAATTGTGAAGAAGCATTTAATTTCTATAAATCAGTGTTTGGGGGAGAATTTACCTATGTAGGGAAATTTGGTGATATGCCTCCACAAGAGGGAATGCCACCAATGAGTGAGGTGGATAAAAATAAAATTATGCACATAGGGCTTCCTATAGGAAATACCGTTTTAATGGGAAGTGATACAGGTGGAGAATGGGCACCATCTTTTCAGCAAGGAAATAATTTTTCAATAAATATTACTCCTGAAAGCAAAGAGGTCGCAGATAAACTATTTAATGGACTTTCTGCGGGAGGAAAGGTAACAATGCCGATGGCGGACACTTTTTGGGGAGCTTATTTTGGTATGTTTACAGATAAGTTTGGTATTAACTGGATGATAAATTTTGAATCTCAGAATAATCAATAAATTTGTAAAAGAAATGTTGCCAAAAGATAGAAAAACTTTTGGCATTTTTTTTAATCTGTCGTTTTACTGTTTATCCTTATAAATTTATTTTAAATTAGCAACATTGAAATTTGATATGCTGTTTTTTTAGAGAAAGCTAAAAAGGTGAAGATTATAACTTTTAATAAAATTAAAATAAATGAATTTTTCTAAAATATTTTATAGGCTTGTTCTTGGTGTGGTACCACTATTCGTAAATGCCCAAGATATAAAAGAAAACATAGCTATTGAAGGAGGTTATACCTATTTTAATAGAAGTTTTGCTGATGTTGGAGTAAAGTTTGCATTCGACAAAGATATAGTATTAGGTGGAAATGCTCTAGTAGGTGCTTCTAATGGTAAGCTTTTAGTCATACCCGAGATTAATGCAACAAAATATTTTGAATTCAAGAAAAATGATTTACCATTCACTTTTGTAAGGTTTAATGTTTCTCCAAAAACAGTTTCTCCTCAAGTTGGATTTAGCTATTTCTTCATAGAGTTTGGTGTGGGATATGGTTTTAGTTTTGATAAGTCTATCCACTACAGAACAGAAGGATTTAGAACACAACTGAATATCAATATTCCTTTAAAATTTAACCTGAGAATAATGTAGAAGTAACAAATGGTAAATTAAAAAGGTCATTCTGAATAGCGGTAATTTTTAATGAAAGCAACAAAAGCAAGAGCCTTTATATAAATTTAATTCTTATGAAAAAAATAATATTAGTCCTGTTTTTGATTTTTAGTTTGTCCGATGTATTCGCCCAGTTTGCTGTCGTGAATGATAAGGACGGCTGGGTAAATATAAGAAATAGAGAGCAAAAGAGTTAAAATTATAGATACTTTACCAAATGGACATATGATATATTGGTATGGTCCCAGTAAACCTAACGAGAAGAGTTGGGATTTTGTTCAATATGTTAAAAATGGAAAAGAAGATTTTGAAGGGAACATTTACAAAGATCGATATAAGTAGGGTTTCGGACTTTTTACCATTGAAAATTTGATATGTTGTTTTTTAAAGAAAGCTAAAAAAGATGAAGATTATAACTTCTAATAAAATTACAAAATAAATGAATTTTTCCAAAAGATTTTATGTGCTTGTTCTTGGTGTAGCACCACTATTAGTAAATGCTCAAAATACACTATTAAGAAATTCTCCAGATATAAAAGAAAAAATAGTTATTGAAGGAGGTTATACCTATTTTAATAGAAGTTTTGCTGATGTTGGAGTAATGTTTTTATTTAACAAAGAATCTATAATGGTAGGTGGAAATGCACTAGTAGGTGCTTCTAATGGTAAGCTTTTAGTTATTCCAGAGATTAATGCAACGAAATATTTTTTCAATAAAGGTGATTTACCATTAACCTTTGTAAGGTTCAATGTTTCTCCAAAAACAGTTGCTCCACAAGTTGGATTTAGCTGTTTCTTCATAGAGTTTAGTGTGGGGTATGGTTTTAGTTTTGATAATTCTATCCACTACAGAACAGAAGGATTTAGAACACAATTGAATATCAATATTCCTTTAAGATTTAACATGACAATAATGTAGAATTAAAAGGATATAGTTTACAAAGTGAGTAAACAAAAAATATCAACTAAACTTAAAATTTTAAAATGAAAAAAATAATCATTACTGCCATTTCGTTCTTTTTTATCTTGGAATCCTGCAATGAGAAAAAAGAAGTAACAAATAGTACCGAAATAAAATCAGTTAAAACTGCTGATGCACTAGTGAAAACCGAGAAAACTGAAGATACTATAATACTCTCTACAAAACACAATCCTAATTTTATTTTATGTGATTTGGATGGTGATGGCTCATCAGATAGAGTAGAAATAGTTTTGAATAAGAAGAATGAAAAGTATGGTTTGAAAATTACCTTTGGAAATGGTAAAATAGAGTATCTAGGCTTAGGAAAAGAGGTTTTGGGACAAGGTTTTGACGATATGAATTGGGTAGACATTTTTGAAAAAGCTCCTAAAGGGGAGGTTTATTTTAATAATGTAAATGATGAGGGAGATATTATAAGTGAAGAAGAGGTTAAAGAAAGTGATAAAATTAGATTACCTAATGATGGTATCTTCATCCATGCGGAGGAATCTTGCGGAGGAGGAGTAATCTATCTAAATAAGGGTAAATTTGAATGGATACAGCAAGAATAAAACCTTTATATAAATTTAATTCTTATGAAAAAAACAATATCAGCCCTGTTTTTGATTTTTAGTTTGTCCGATGTATTTGCCCAGTTTGCTGTCGTGAGTGATAAGGACGGTTGGGTAAATATAAGAAATAGAGAGCAAAAGGGTAAAATTATAGATACCTTACCGAATGGACACATGATCTATTGGTATGGTCCCAGTGAACCTAACGAGGATAATTGGGGTTTTGTTCAATATGTTAAAAATGGAAAAAACCTTGAAGGGGATATTTACAAAGATCGATATAAGTGGGTTTCGGACTTTTCACCATTGAAAATTTCAAAGAAAACAGCTAACTCTGTAACTCTAAAGCAAGAGGCTATTACTGTAACTGTTACAAAGTCCAACTTTGATAAGAAGAAACATAAATTTACCTATTTTAAGGATAATCCAACCATTCTATCTCATATTGATGGTAAGGCTCCTTGGGGGACCGATGGCAACCTACCGAAAGCACAATATGAAAAAATTAGCGTCCGTATTGGGGATAAAACGCTTATCTTACCAAAAGCAGCTTTAGAAAACGTGTATGACCCTTATCTTGATGGTGTAGAAGCTAATTATGATAAACAGAATGATACCCTGTATATTCAAGCAATAAATGGGGATGGTGCGGGCACCTGTCTTATTATTTGGAAAATTGAAAAAGGAGCCTATAAAGACCGACTAATCGTTAACGGATTTTGAATGAAAATAACAGCTTTGCAAAAGGTGGGGTTTAGGGAATGATAGAGAATTTTGTGCTATTTAGTCTTTTTTGTTTTTCTCATTATTGTATTTTTTAATATTAGAAATTCGATGAAAAAATTTTTGTTGTTTTTTGTAGTATGTTTTATTTCCTGTCAGAATTCTAAATTCGTTAACAAAGGTAAACCTACTTCGGTTAAAGAAATTAGATCTTCCGAAAAGGAGAAGGAAATGCAAACCGTTATCATCAATATTATTAAAGCCTATCAGAATAAAGATGAAAAGGCTTTAAATAAGCTTATCCCTAAAAAGTTTGGGATCACCTTTCTGTTTCGTATGGGAGCTCAGGATAATATCGCTAATGTTAAAAAAATTTCTTTTGCTAAGCCCGTTCCCAATTATTTGCCTTTTGACCCTAATATCATAACTGACTATAAAATTACCCAAGAAAAACTACCGATATATAGTTGTGAAACCGAAAGCTGGAATAAACCTGCGGGAATTTATATCGACCTTAATCAAAAAGAATCTTTATTTTCTGAAATTGCAAAGTTTGAAAATGCTAACTTTGATGAGAAACCATGGTCCGATAGTGAGGTTAAAAAACTGGAAACCATAGAGAGAAACAGTCATAAAGTCATTGTGATTGGGCAAAACCAAAAGGAATTTATTTTCTATATTGGCTATTTCGATAATATATGGTATTTAACGGCTATCGACCGATTTGAGGTTTGCTCCGCATAAAATCAACACAATAAATTGGAGGTGAAATGAATTATTTTAAATTGTTAATCGCTCTTGTATTATTGTCTTGTAATACGACAGAGAGTAAAAAAGAAGAAAAGGAAATACCAACAGAAGGTATCTCGGAAAAATTAGAAAAGAAGGAAAAGTTTGAAATTTCTTACGAAAAACTTTCAGATAAATCTATTCCTGAGGGGATTTCTTTTGAAGGCAAGGTAAAAGAGGTTGCTAGAGTAGAGGATTTACAGGGAGAGCATATAATCCTGTTAACAGAAACGGGTATTGTTCCCAGCAAAAAGGTGATCAACGCAGACTATGAAAAAGATGCAAAAATTTTCGTGTATGATTATCTCTACGATAAAGACGAAAATAAATATAAATTAAACTGGAAAGTGCAAGATTTCATTTTGAATTGCGAGTTTGATTTATCTATGAATTTCGTTAAGGATACTTTTAAAATCACGGATTTAAACCATAATGGTATCGTATAATCGGCAAAACCAAATGTACAATTTTTTAATTTGAAATGTACATTTTTTCGCACAATTTAAAAGCTCTTTAAATGTTCTTTAAAGAGCTTTTTGTTAAGAATTATTTATGTTCTATCATTAATAAGTCTGGCTTATATATATCCTTCACATCTGTTGACGGTTCAAAGGTACTAAACCTCCCATCTTGGGGCTTTCGGATTACAACCCCGCCTAGAATATCTTTTAGAGCTTTTTCATATAGTCTAATCCCCATAGGGCAAAGCTCGTCTTTCCATAACTTTAACGCTCCTTCTTTGGGATTCAAATAGTATTCTGGAGGAATGAAACGCCAATCCTGATAAGCAATATCGCCTCTATCTATTCCCGCGTTTAGCCAAAAGATAGTGCCGCCTGTAATAGCATCATTCATTCGGATTGCCCACTCAATAGCTGAACGCCCACGGTGTCGTGGCAATAAACTCGGATGATACCCAAGCCAACCCAAGCGAGGTATATATCTTGTTTTCTTACCTATATAATCAAACGAGTGAGCCGTAATACCCAAATCACACTCGGGCATTATATCAGCTCTTAGCGTACCTGCTGGAATGATTGGAACACTCCAAGTCCTCGCCGCCTTGCCCAAATATTTGTCATCAAGCGGACAACACACTCCAACTACTTCAATACCTAATTTTAAACAAAGGCGGAAAACCATTTCTCCAAAATATTTCTGCCCCGATATAAATACTCTAAACTTTTTCATTCCCTAAATATTTAAACGCTTGAACGGCTCTAAAATGACCGCCATAGCCCCCACTTATTTTCTTTCCGCTACTCATTCCTTTAGCCGTCTTTTGTAAAGATTTTGCGGCTCTTACCTTATTGTCTCCGTAAAGTTTTGCTCCCGTCTGAACCCATTTACTAGAATGTCTTAAATAACCGCATAGTTGCGGGTGCGAGGTATGGAAAAAAGTATGATACTCTCTATTGCACCGCCCTTTTCCTTCTAAATGGTACTGCATAATTTCGTTCAGAAAAGCCGTCCCAACACCGGCACCCTGCCACTCGGGCATTACTACCAGTCGCGTAGCTCTATAAGCCTTAGCCGTAAACATTGGACAAACCGCTACATGGCACACCAACTCTCCGTCAACCGTTCCAACAAAATACTCGGCACAAGGTGGATGTTTTAAATCTAAATAATAATGCTCTTTAAAAAATTTCCAGTAACTTCCGTTGACCTTCCAAATGTCAAGTTGGATAGGCGGTCGCTTTTGGACTTTTTTTTTACTTCCGATACTCTCGTATCATATACCCAATCTGGGCGCAGCCATTCGATAATATCATAATGGCAAGACAGTAGTATTATTTGCTTTTTCCCTTTTCGTCTCCACGCTTTAGCAAAGGCAGATGCCCCGATTTTCGCTATTTGTCTATCTACTACAGAGGTAAACTCGTCTACTACGATTTTATCCTTGTCCTCACAAATAAGGCGTGCCAATCCCGCACGGAATTGCTCGCCGTTACTTAAGACCTTGAACGGCCTTAGCCAAGCGGGCACATCTCCCAAACCAACCGCGGATAACGCCGAAGTAACCTCATTCATAGATTTTTCAGGTGTAATGTCTTCTACAATAGGAATATCAGAACGCCAACCATCGGAAAGGTTAATAATACCGTTATCCCAAATTTGTTTTCCTATGGAAGTTTTACCGCTTCCCGAAGGACCAACAATAAGTCCTATTTGCCAGTCGTCTCCCTCTATTGGAAGCTCGGCGATATGCTCCCATTCGTGTCCGCTCTCCGCGTTGAATAGCGATTTTACCTTTTCCGCCCTAAAACTCTTAAAATCTTTGCAGCTGTGTTTTACTTCAATTTTCATTATACGCTTACTACTTTTAAATCGTTAAACCCTAATTCTTTTAGTTTTTCAAAAACTTTCTTTTGCTCCTCCTCGCTACTACACTTCACAAGGACGGCGTGTTGCTCTTTGTAATTAAATTTTGCCATTGTATAATTATTTACGATTATTCTTATATTTGCAACGCCACATCTTAAAACACAGATACCCGAAAGCAACAGAAAACATATAGTGTTCTCCGTAGCCTTCGGGTGTGTTTTATAAAGATGTGGCGTCTTTAAAAGCGGAGGACACTTTTATTTATCGCCGTCCTCCTTTTTGGCGATGTTTTATTGGTCTTTAAATCTTTTTTAAACGGCTTTTAAACCACCTAAAAAGACCTGCCCGTTCGCATATCCATATAATAGCTATTAGCAACAGTAACCAAAGTGCATATTTAAAATTATTAGCCAGCTTATTGCCCTCTATACGCATCTGTTCCTGTTCTCGCTTTAGCTGTTTTATTCGCAACTCTTGTTTTTCTGAAAGCTCTTTTAATTGTGCGTATTGGCTCTCAAAATCCGTTGCCTTTTTATTTTCTGTACTATCCTTTATTGCCTTACCTTCTGTATAGGTGGCATTCCGAACCTCTAAGGTTCTGAAAGGCCTACCCTCTCTATATTCCGTGAGGCGTGCAGGTTGGGTAGTATCTTGGCTTTTAAGTGTGAAGTTGTAATTAAATAACTCCACTTTTTTAATCGCCTCCTGCGCCTGCTCTCTTTGGTTCTGCACCCGCTCGGTATTCTCAACCATTTCTGTTTTAGTTTTCTGGACACTTTCTGTTTTGATATCCATTTTTGTTTTTTGAGTTTTGCAACCCACCGCCAATAAGGCGATAGATAGCACTAATAATAATTTTCTAAGCATCTTAAATGTTTTTGTATTCGTTTTTTACATCAAAGCTGGGGCAAGCTTTCTTTACACTTGGAAAATCCCTATGCCCTAATATTTTAGCATTTGGGTAAAGCTTTCGTAAATCTTTTAATAGTTTTATCATTGTTTCTTTTTGTTGTGGTGTTCGGGTGTCTTTTGGTTTTCCTGAGGCATCTACACCGCCTACATATGCCATACCTATACTACTTCGATTAAACCCTTTTACATGGGCTGGCACTAAATCCACATCACGCCCTAACTCCAGCGTTCCGTCCAACTTTATTACATAATTATAGCCTATGCCAGACCAGCCTATTTTTTTATGCCAGCTGTCTATATCTCTAGCTGTGAAATTCTTCCCCTCTGGAGTTGCCGTGCAATGAATTACTATATAATCTATTCTTCTTTTACTTTTTTTCATTTTCCGTATGCTTTTCTTGAGTGATTTCTTTCAATTAAAAATAATATGAGATTAAGAACTGCACCCGTACGACTCATAGTCATTTCGTGGTCTTGTTGACCTAAATCGGCAGACAATGTTCTTTTATTAACCCCTATTTTAGCTCCCTCTTTGGTTTTTAGTGTAGCGTTCCAGAGCGTGCGATACTCCGAACATAGATAAACATCTTTTCGTATAGCAGATTCTTTAAAGTAGTTTGAAATACCGATTAAAGCATTTTTAAATCCCTTTTTTCTCCAATCTTTTACAAATACTACAATCACATTTATAGGCATCAGCAGTATCTCCAATACCGGAGCTATTAAGAATAATAATAGATTGATAATTAGTTTCATTTTTAAATATTTAGAAGTTTATCGAAAAATTTAACTCTGTCATTTAGGATAATATGTCTCCTTAATAAATCTACCAGATTAGGTGCTTTTTTAGCGGTTATTATACCAAAGAAATAGTCAAAACTGGGTTTCTTTATATAAGGCTCTTTTTGATTATCGGTCCTAGTATCTTCGCCATCTGTGGGTGCCTCCATATATTGAGGGTTGGGTATCGGATTATCTTCTTCGTCTCTAACAGTAGAGGTATCTTTATTAGTTATAATCCAATCTTTAATTTTATTTTGAAATGCCGCCGTTACATCTTTCCCCTCTTGGTTGGTATCATAATATTTTATTTCGGCGTCTATTACTATTTGGGAAAATTTACCCTGTATTGAAATATTCTCCACTATTACCTCTCTTTTTATATTTGGAAATAATGGGTGATTGCTGATTGGTTGTACTACTATTATTTTCATATTTTTTTAATCTAAAATTTTATAGCTCATTTTACAATTTACATCATTAAACCCTTTCATAACTATAGCGGGCGTGTAATCTCCTAAGTCCTGTCTAGCATCTGCCGTGTCGTATATGGTTCTTCTTGAAGTGGTCATCATTGTTGTAATTGTATTATCTATTTTTATCATCAAACACTCAAAGTCTTGTCTAGACATATCGCCTAAAGATGCACTTCCTGTGATAGTCTGGCTACCGCCCCAACTACTTCCTTTAATGCCGTAAGACACTATATCTGAATCGCCCTGTACGATACCTATTTTCACTCTATCCTCAGAGTGAAGAGATTCACTAAATGAACCTACCTGGATTCTTAAAATCCAGTTTTGATTTCTAGGTAATATTTTTTTTGATTTTAACGATAATAAATAGTCACTTCCTCCGATAAAGCCCTCCCAGAGGTTTATTTTGTTACTGGTGATGATACTTATATCACCGCTCGCAGATACTACTTTTCCTATATCTACATCGTCCTTAGTTTTCAGATTGAAATCTGTGTCTACCAACTTGGTAAATGTCATGCTACTGTATGTTTTCATAATATTTTTTAGCTCCTCCAGAAAAGAAGGTGTGTAAAATGTGTTATTAGACGGGAAAATATGATTTATATTTACATTCATTGTGGCGTTGATAGGGCTGCCAGATACCGTAACCTCCGAAGGAATATTGACAACCACATCTGCCTCATCACTTACAACTAATTCGCCTTTATCGTTAGTTTTTATTTTTTTATTGAATGAACTATCAGAGGCTCTATTTTCTAGTCCTTTAATCTGAAATTTAGCATTAGAAATATCTAAAACACGCACAACCCCTTCAGGCACTTTCAAGTCTGAATTTCCTATGTTTTTACCACTGTTTTCTAAAAGCGTCGCTATTTGCTCTTTGGTGTGGACATTACCTTCTACATCGCCACTATCTACGGTAGCTATGTTAGAGGGAAGCTCTCCAACGCCTAATGCTTCTTTCCAAGAGATGATATTTTCTTCCGTTAGTCCCGAAGCATCTTTCTCCGCTTTTCCGTTTAATTGGCTTGCATCCGCCTTATTAGCCAAGCTATCGTCAAGCCCTTCTATCTGTTGTTGAGGGATTTTCTCGCTCTTATGAAAATAGCTATCTTGCCACGCCCAAAATTGCTCTTGGGTAGGTTTTAGGTTGTTGCGGAACCAGTTCTTTATTGTATTTTTATCTGTCATTGTTTTAGTTTTTGGATATTAGACGCCAACAAATTCAATAAAGCGAATGACGCGGTAAGGAGGCATGTTGTTGTGGGGCTTATTACCTCCTGTTGCCTCTATGCCCGTGTGTTTGAAATCACGCCCTCCGTGTACAGACAATGCATTTGTGTTACCTGTTCCCACTCTGTCTCTTTGAAACCCCATCGTGTGGGTATGGCTCGGCATTTCTTCTACGGTAAGAGTATGATATCTTTCCCCACCTTCGTAGCCTATTTCATTTAGGTGCGAGTTGAGACCCTCTCGGTCAAAATTGTAATCTGGGTCTTGTCCAATAGGGAATTTACCTCTAAGCGGCACATACTCTCGCCAACCTTCTGGAATAGGCTCACTCGCAGGCTTGCCCCAAATAGCTATTAAGCCAATAGGAATAGGGTATTTTTTGTCTTCTAGCGCCTTTATTCTATCCTCTAAGCTCTTTTTGAAAGTAGCTATTTCAGTGGTTGGGAATACCCTTTTGAAATTTTCCCAGCGATAAGTTTGCTCGGGCGTTGATGAGCCAAAAGTGGCGTATCTTTCGGCATATACAGGCTTGGCGATTTTGTCTTTGAACTCTCGCTTAGTAACGATTTCTTTGATAATAACATTATTACCAATGCTTCCACCTTTAAAAGGGTAAAGTTCTCCGCCTATACTTACATAACCATCCGAAACTTGCGAGCCTGTAACCTCACAACCTTTAATAATAGCTAAATCTCCAGCCAAGCCTGTAAGCCCATTAAATACGCTCCAGCCTTTCTGGGCTTCCGCCAAAGTGTCGGTATAGAGAGGGAAGCCATCCGTCCCATTTAATATTAGTCTATCCATTTTTTAGTATTATTTTGTATTTTTTACTTGCTAGCTTGTAATAATCCACCACAGCTTCTATGGCGTAGAAACGATACTCGCCAAAGTCTACCTCGGTCTTTTCGTTATTCCAAACTTCTAGCGGTATCTCTATTAAAAAATCTACACCTCCTTTCTTGGAAACGCCCTCGGAATAGAGGTAGATATTTGTATTAGGAGCTGGATTTATAAACCTTGGCGTTCTTTCTGCCTCAGAAAAAATGTAAAAAGGCTCTTTTCTATCCACATCTACAATTCTTATTCTTCGCTCCGAAACATCAAATCTATCGTTCAAAACTTTTTCAATAGAGCAAACTTGTGCGGTGTGTTCTAGCTTGTACAAGTCTTCCGCTCTCTCAGATAAAAACCTTTCCTGTATAGGTTTTACAGGAGACAATAAGCATCTCAACCACGCCATAAATCGCTCTTTTCTTAAAAAGGTTGGCGTTAGCAATACGGCTAATTTCTCTATATCTATATTATATATTTGGGACATATTCTACGGTTAGATTAGTTAGTTTAAAATAGCCACTATTGGGTATTACTCTTGTGTTTATGGTTTTAAACCCCGCATCATCCACCCATTTAGTCTCCGCTAGATAAATTTCTGGGATAGCTACACCTTTGACCTTTTGCAAGTGGTCGGTCAAATGGGCTAAAATCAGCTCTCCATTAAAAGGAAGTTGCTTTAAATACTCTTTAACCGCATTTTCAACAGGTGTCCCTTCCTTTCCGTCGGGTTGAATGTAATGACCATCTTTTTTAATAAGCAAAGGGTCATAATAAACTTTTAAACCGAGAGATAGTAAGTCTGGTTCTGCATTGATAATCCTTACTTCAACGCCTCCAGGCTTTATCCTGCTTATATAGTAGGTGAAAGAGCTCTCTTGTTCGTCATTAATTCTCCGTTGTTCGCCGTCAATTTCTGTAGCTATTTTCAGCACTAAAACGCCCTCCACCTCGTTAATGGCGGCATACTTGATAATTTTGGAGGCTTCAACCTCCTGCGGATCTTTTCCTGTATTGTCGTAAAAATCCTTACCGTCAACCAATTTAAAAGCATCTCCATACTGAAACTTTAGAGCCATATCTCTGTACCAAGGCAATGAAAAAACTCTTTGAGTTCTAAGTTTCTCGTTGATTTCTTCTCTATGAGTGTCAAAAAGTTTCTCCAATACCCAAATCGCAAATGCCGTAATGAATATCCATAATCTCCAAATAGATGTCTTGCTTGAACTGTTAAGCTCCTGCAAAGCTGGCTCATTTGCCTTTGCGGTTAGTATTTCGTTCTGTATTTCTTCTATCGTTCTTGCCATTTTTTTCAACTTACTTTAAAGTCAATACCTATTGCCCAACAGCCTATTCCAGAACACTTCTCCACAACTTCTGTTATGGCTGTGGCAGGCTGGATAACTTTAGCGATATAATAGCTTAGGATATCTCTATCTGTCTTAATCCCTTCGGGTAGTTGTAGAACCGTACCAGCTTGTACATCGTCGGTTATTGCTAAATTGTTTGCCATTGCCAATTCAAAAACACCTTCTATGGTGCCTGTGTGCTGTAGGCATACATCTAACAAGGTTTGATTATGTAGGGCTGTTATTTGCATATTGTTTTAGTTTATTTCTAAGCTCTGTGTTTTCTGCTTTCAAGTTGGCGATTACTCTTTTATGTAACTTTATTTCGTCTTCAAGAAGCTGTACCTTTCTGTTGTGCATTTCTTCAAACTCCTTGTACTTCGCCTCATAGCGAGCTTGAAGGTCATTGAGCATATCTTGGTACAAATCGACTTTTTTTCGCTCGTTTTCGATTTCTATACTTTCGTTTGCTACGGCTATTCCCCTCGTTTCCTCGTTGCGTTTTCTTCGCTCCAAAATCCAACCAAGCCCTGTAATTGCAGAGCCACCTCCAAATAATAGAGTAATCCAATCCTGTATATTCATGTTATTTAGCTTAAATTCGCAATCTTTATCTCTGTTGTAGCACCTGTTTGGGAGGTTGCCGACCCTGTGGTCGATACCTTTATTCCCGCTGGAACTTCCACACGAAGCTCCAATATTTCTTGCACGATAGCTGTGGCTATTTTATCCGACAATCGCTCCACCGAGCTGTCCCAACTTTCCTCTTCGTTTTGCTCTTGTAGGAAGGCTAATTTTATTTTTTGTTTGAGTCTTTCTTTGTTAAGTGGCATTTTAATTATCTTTTAAAAAGTTTTTAAATCGGTTTTCAATTGCCGTAAACTGAGGTTTATTTATTAGCCTGATGGTTGGTCCCGCATTGGTAGTGAATTTCATTTTCTTAATTTCTTGTATCAAGTCCACCATCAATGCCTTTAGCGTTTCGTTTTCTTTGCGGAGGAGAAACCCCTCATCATTTATTTTTATTTGGGAGTTTTCAGTTTTAAAATCAAACTCTTCCACTTCACTGAAAAACTCTACATAAAGCCTATTTATATCCTCTTCAATAGGAGAAACAAGCACGAAACTTCCAACTTTTGGGTATAAATAAAATCGCTTCGTTTCGTTATCAATAGTAGCAGACAGCCGCACATCAGTAAACTCTATTTCTCCATCGCTAACGGTGCATGTTCCAGCCGTTTTATCTACCGAAATCACCTGCACTGGAAAAGTATCAACGTCTCTTTTAGCTAACTCCCTAAATGCGTCTTGTAGCTCTTTACTCATAACTTATTACTTATTGTTACCTCTCGTCTCGCTCCACCTGTTCCAAAAGTGGTAACTACTTTTTTTATAAAGTATTTACCCTCACGATTCTTATGCTCATTATCTATAATTTTGGCAGCCATTCCAGGAGTGGCAAAAGGTATTAGGAATGTTTTTACAGAGCCTTCAAAACCGTCATATTTTAATTTTTGCATTTCGGCATTAGCAAGCTCCCTCATTTTCTTTTCGTCTGACAATACAGATGTATGAAAGGTTCTTAATTCTCCATCTTGGTCGCCTACTTCAATACTTTTTTTCTTATTTTTCTTGTCAATATAGGTATAGCGAACCTTTAACCTCTTTTGATCCGCAGATTTATACTCTAAGTTATTTTCCACCAGATTATAATTTAGGTCATATAAGACCTCCTTACCTATATTGTTGACTTGTTCTAATCCTGCGTATAATTTACCCTCATCATCTAGATAAATGCTTATCCCCAAATTTTGCTTTAAATCCTGCAAAACTTTAGCACCGTTATTATTTCTAATTACCATTTTTTCTATCGGTACATGAGGTATCTTATCAGATAGCTCTACAGGAGTGTCTTTTACGACTTCTTTTAAAATTTCTTTCAGCGTAGTTTTTTGGTTGAACGCCTTGTTTATATTTTTCCTTCTTAATAACCAAATGGCATCTTCACACTTTATTTCAAGCGGTATTTTTGAACCTATGGAAGTCACAAAACCCATAAACTCGACGCCCTCATATCTTCGCTCGTAGCCTAAAGTTATTTTTACTTTATCGCCTACTTTTATTGCCTCTTCTACCTTTTTAAACTCTCCATTTTGTCTAACTCTAAACTTTGACGGCATTTTAATTTTTGCCGTATTGGAAAGCTCCTCCACGCTTTTCATTACTTCTACTTCGGTAATGGAGTTAAAAACAAAATTTCCAATTTCTATTTTTGAAGTCAATACAAACATTATTGTAATCTTGAAAGGTTATTTGCCATCGCATTTTTCTCTGTTAAATCGGCGTAAAAATCTTGGTCGCTTACCGCTTTGATGGTATATTTTTGCACCCCTTGATTTCCTGCCATTTCTTCCCATTCAATATCTTTTAAAACCAAACTTTTAATATCAAAGAGCAGTAGAAAAGGATTATTAACTATTTCTAAAGTATCGTTGATTTCAAATAGGCGTTGGAGGTTTTGCACCTGCTCCGCTGGATACTCATCCCGCTTATTAACATCCTCATACATACACACGCCTCTAATGGTAATTTGATAGTCCTCCGTACATATATACTCCTTTACTGTTCCTTTCCTCTCTTTACCTACGGTTGCCGTTTCTACTATGGTTTTAGCTAGGCTCATTGAAATAAGAGGCTCGTTAGGAAATGGAAATTCTTCTCCATTGTAACTCAGCTTTAAGGTTTGAAAAAATAATCTACCTAAAAGAAGCTCCCGAGCAATACCTGTCAACGAAGGCAAAACAAATTTGGTTTTATTCTGCCCCCACCATTGCGGAAATGTAGCACCTACATAATCAAAATGAGCCTTTGCTACTAATTCTTTTACATCAAATTCCATTTTACCCTGATTGTAATTGATTAACACTATTCACTGAACGCAATAACATTTCTTGCACTTTGTCTCCAAGTGTATTAAGCCCTTTTTCTGTACTATCTACATGTATGACTGTTTGGTCTTGAAGTTTCCCTATATTTACAATGATGGACATTTGTTTTGAGCCCCCCGAAATAATACTATCGGTTTTTTGTTTTCCCGTACCGTTACCTTTTGTTTTTTTATCTGTTTTAGACACTCCAGCATTTCCACCTAAATACCCTCCTTTATTGCCCACGGTAGGCATTACTTTGCTCATTATTCCATCTTTCACATCAGACATTGACGCCCCTTTCCACGAAAGCGATTGACCTACCTTTCCAAACTCATTTTTAGCGGCAGTTCCTAATGCCACCGTTTTTTTTATACCGTCGACTATTTGCTTTTTTCTATTATTGGTATCTTGAGCAATGGCATTTAGGGCAGCATTATTTTCAGCCTCATTACCCAAGCCAACGACGTTTTTAAACTCATACCAGCCCTCCTTAATTTTGTTAAGTCCTAACATTAAGCCATTAACGAGATTATTCCACTGTATTTCTATACCAGATACAAAAGCCTGAAATAATAGCTTTACGCCTTCGGTAGTATGCTTCCACGCTTTACCCCACCCGTCTATATTGTAAATACAATAGGCAATAGCTGCTACTAGAGCTACTATTCCCATAATAATTAAGCCAATAGGATTAAGTGACATTGCCAAGTTCCAAGCCCATTGGGCTGCTGCAAGTCCCAATATTCCTGCGGATAACGCACCTATACCAATGGCTAAAGGCTCTATAAAAGGACCGAAGAAATCTGCCGCTGTACTAAATAGGTCTAAAAGAGCCGAAACAATAGGAATGAACACCGTTCCTATTTTTACCATGATTTGCTCAAGCTGTCCCTTAAACCCTTCCATTTTACCATAGGGAGTGTTAGCAACATTGGTAAGCATATTATGAAACTTACCACCCTTACCTGTTGCTAAATCAAAAGCCTTTCTTACCTCGCCAACCGAGATTCCCCCTTGCTCCATTCTTTTGGTGAGGCTTTCCATACTTTCCCCAGTTTTTTCTGAAAGTACTTGTAATGGATTGAACCCTGCACTAATGAGCTGGAGAAGTTCCTGTCCTGCGAGCTTACCTTTGCCGTTAATCTGAGCGAAGGCTAATGATAAACTTCCTAATTTATTAGCATCGCCCATAGATATATCGCCAAGCTGTTGCATAATAGGAAGTACATCGGCATCTTTTATCCCATTGGCAAGCATTTGATTTGCCATATCGTAAACTTCCGTTCCGAAAACCGTGTCCGTAGCAAATTTTGTCAGACCATCATATAAAGCCGTTCCTACTTCTTGAGTACTTGCTAAAGTTTGGAGCTTCATTTTTTCTTTTCCAGCCTCCATTGATTTTTCCGTAGCACTCCATAATCCTCCCATTGCGGCACCTGCCATAGTAAGAGGGTTTTTAATAAGGTCCGCACCAGGTAAAGAGTTGGCGAAATCGTTTCTCCAGCCTTTCATCTTAGAACCAATACCGTTTCCAGATATCCCTTGTTCTAGTCTTCGGACCTGCTTTTCTAATCTCTCAGCCTCTTTAGTTGCCTGTGCAAACTCACTTTTTAATACCGTTCCAAACCTTACCTTATTTACAGATTCCAGCTTAGCCCTCAAATCATCAACGGAATGTTTTAGCGTATCGGAACCTTTCACGGCTGATTTTGCTGCTGCAAAATACTTCCCAAAAGCGTCTGTCGCTTTACTCTGCAACCTGCCAAGTCCGTCGGTTGTTTTTTGAGCTTGCGAATACAAATCGTTAACCCCGCCTCCTATTTTTTGAAGGGTAGCAGTAGCTACATCTTTAAGTCCGATAACAAATTCGTATCCGTTTGCCATTTTTTTATTATATTTGTAATAAGTTTTAAAGCCTAAACAAATGATAGTCTTTATCTTTTACATTCTAGGTTTTTTCGTTGCATTGGTATTCTTGCTTGCCTTTATACAGGGATACATTGCCCTTTTTAAGAAAAAACCAATAATTTCAGCAGTTACTCTTTTAGTCTCTGCCTCATTTTGGCTTATTCCAAATTTTGCCCTCGCTGGTATTTTGTTTTTTGCCTTTAATAGCTTTGTGACAGCTTATGCAAAAATGATAGACAAAAAAGTGAATCCTATCTAGGTTAATCCTTTGTTTTTTGCCTCTTGCTCTCGTAGATATTGCATCTCATTTACCCGCATTGCCCAATCTTCATCACTTAAATCATTAGGATTCTGAATACCCAAATAATACATAAGTTGGGCGTTGGCAATGCGAATAAAATCATCTTCGTCTACTTCAAAATCCCTTAGAGCTTTTCCAGCGTTGCCGTCTTAACTTCTATAATACCTCCTAATTGGGCACTTGCACCGAAGAAATATGCATCATTCGTTTTAATCTCCTCATCACCACCAAGCCAGCATTGATTTAGTACCATTTCGTTAAACTTGATTGGCTCGTTCGCCCCCATAGAGGTTGCTAGCCCCATTATTTTTCTATCTGGACTTTTAAGATAACACACTTTGTCTTCAACGGCAATCTTAAAAATCTCTCCGTGTTTTTGTTTCCACTCGTTAATTTGTTCCTGTGTAACTTCTTTTGACATTGTTTTAATTCTTTTTAAATGTTATTTAAACTCTACGATTGGCGTTTTACATCTAAAAACATAATTGGGAGTTCTACAATCATATTTTTGTCGCCTTGCTTCATCGCTTTTTTCACTTCGGTAAATTCTACGCCTTTCAAAATATCGGTTACCATTTGCCCTCCGTCTTTAGGAACATAGGAAACCACTACATCAAAAGAAAGGCTAAGGATATCCTTGTTTTTGGCGTCGCGTGTCATCGCTTCTAACTCCGATTGCCAAATGCTCAGTTTCCCTTCATAACTTCTATTACCGCCTACAATAGCGTGTGGCTTGCACCCACGCCCGTAGAGAAACTCTTTTTCTTTTTTCTCTAGGTATTCTACCTCCGTAACACCGTTGATAATACGACCACCAAAGGCAATGGTAATATCACACCAAGCATATTGTTTACTGCTAAATGTTGCCATATTTTAGTCTTTTATTTCTGTTGTAAATCCAATGTTTACCTCGATTAATTCTGCATACCCCACAGGTAATAACTGAATGTTAACGATTACTTTTCCACTTCTCAATACATCCTGTTTAGGGTCTATGAATACTTTTATAGATGATAATTCCCCTTTCTGTACCATTAAGCCGTTAAGGTTGTTTTCTACCTTAGATTGCCAACTCTTAATAATGGCTGGATGAATAGTTCCATCAGTGTTAATAGGAACTTCATCACTCAGCTCTTCTAACAGTGAATCGTAAGCAATGAGCATCGCTTTATCCATCACAAAGCCGTTGCTGAGCGTCTTAAAATCGTCTGTCGAACGTGTAAGGGTTTTATCTCCACTGAAGTAGTAGCCACTTCGCCCAGCGAAAGTTCTAAAGAAGATATAGCCTTTGTCATCAATAGCGTCCCATTGGTCTGCTCGGCCGTCTATTGTGGTTCCGTCGGTAAAATAGGCGACCAAAGGAAGCACACTACCGTCTTTTACTCGGTGGATTTTTCGCTGTACAGGAATGCTTGTTATTTTCCCCAATGCTAGTCCAATAGCGGCATCTTTTGCCGTATCTTCACTACCTATCAAACAAGCCACTCTATTGAAATCGCTTGTTTTATAGTCGGTCAGCTCTCCTACATTACCATTCCAAGCGTTGCCCGAAACAAGCACCCGAAAAGGCATATACTTCAAAGCGAAATGTTCTGCTAAGTCTTGAGCCTTTACTACGGCCGTTTGCACATCTTTGTCTAAGCCTCCAGCTAATACTTCAGAGCCTGTAGGCTTACGCACTACACCTAATACTCTTATATTCCCTCGTGCATCACCTATAAGTTTAGGAGCAAAGTTTCCATCCTTGTTTAGCATTTCGGTCATAGTAGTAGCATCGCTTACTAGCATTAACCAAATTTCCGCACCGTTTCCTGCCTTATCGTAAAAAGCCTTGATGTGTTTGTAGGCAAATGGATTTTCCGTTTCGGTAATACCTAAGTCTTTTGCCTCTGAAAGCGAAAAAAATTGGTAAGAGCTACCTAGTTGAACTTTTCCGCTTACTGTAGTTCCTGTGCAGATAAGAGCAGGTACTTTTTCCCCTGTATCTACTAATCCACCCAAACCATCCTTAGCTATATTAAATAATACTTTAGGTAAAGCCATTAGTTTTGTTTTTTAAGTTCTTCAATTCTATTTGCTAAAAGTTTGTGTACCGACTTTCGGTTTGCTTCTCCCTCCTCTTGCAAGATGAGGGCTTCTAATATTCCGATATCGGTAATATTTGCAATTCGCCCTTTTACTTCCTGCAGGTTACCATGTAGGGTGTCAAAAGTTTTTTCCTCTTTTTTATTAGCTCTCACAAATTCTGACACTTCTGTATCTTCCAATGATTGAGCGTGTGTCCTTGCGTGATCCATTCGTAAGAATAAAAATCCGTCTGTTGTGGCAAATACTTGCGAAACATTAGGATGTTCCGCTAAGTATTTATGTGCCTTTGTGATTACATCCATAGCTTTATAAAATTGCTCCTAAATATTTAGGGTTTTTAGCTCTTATTACTCCCACTAATGCTCTTTGAGCAAACGATAAGGTATCAGCTTGAACGCCACTATCTCGCAAATTAGCATACATACCTACGTCGCCGAAGCATCTAAACACTTCATCTTTTACCCAAATGAATGAGGCTTGTTTGTCGCCGCTTTCCTTGGTCGCTCCGAATGGCTTTTTCACTCCTGCTGAAGTGTACAGCGGATTTTTGCCGTATTGGAAAACATTGATACCATACATCTTACTTTCATTCATGATTTCCTTGTAGAGGCTTTTATCCTCTTTACGAATTCGAGCTAAGTGCTCAGGCGTAAAGCAGATATTGATACCATCATAGATGTCCTTAGATTCCAAAAATGCCTTGATGTCAATAATTCCGTCAATTACGGAGTCAGAAGCTCCGAGGTTCAATACCTTGTTGAACTCATTATCCTGTTGAGGCGACCAAGCGTACGCGGCTCTTTTTCCTAAGTTTTTCGCTAAGGAAATACGATGCCTTTGAAGTACAGAATTTCTTCTATCATAGCTCAATTCTATTTCTTGTAATTGCCTATGCCTTGTTTGACCTGTAGAGTAGGTTTTCAGCACTACCTCATTATCTATATCCTTTATATCAACAATGGGTAGTGGATCTTCATTATTCTCAAAATAGTTTTCGTATACAGAAGGTTCAATGCCCGCCTCAGCTAAGTGTAATTTATTATTTTCCACATATTCACTCATATCCACCGACTGGGCAACAAATGAATGGTTAGGAATTGGATTCTCTTTAATCCCAGCAACCCAAACTTCCGTTTGTAAACTCATATTGAGTGCCTGTCTTGAAATAACTGGTGCAAAGTATTGTACCGCCGTAGATGTCCCCACAATTACTACTGCCATAAGCAGCTCCGATACTCCAAACATAGGAGCAACAAACATTGAAACAAATAAGGCTAAGCAAAAATTGATAAGCAATGCCTTGATTGATAACTTCTTTTTCATTTCGTTTTTTATATTTAATTATTTTTTAGTTTTCCTTGTATCTTACGCCTTTAGCATAGTCTTTTGCTAAGCGTTCATATTCTTCTGGTTGGTTGAGTTTAATATCTCTCAACTTTTCAACATCGTGTTTTTGCAGATAATCAAAAGTGAGTTCTACACCAGTATTAGGTTTTTCTCCTTTGCCCAAGACCACCGTTTTAACGGCATTGCTTTTTCCGCTAAGCTGGATTTCTTTTTCTTTGTCTGCAATCAGTTGGCTAAGTGTGGCTTTTTGTCCGTCAAAGTCTAATTCAAAACTTTTCAGTTGCCCCTGCTTTAACGCTTCCGGAATTAACCCTAACGCAATGGCTTTATCCACTAATTGGGTAGCTTCTGCGGTTTCGTTAGCTTTTTGCCTTTGCTCTAACTCTGACACACGGCTCTCCGCCGTTTCCTTTGCTAATTTGAGTTGCTGTACTTCTTTTAATACCAATTGTTCGTTGGTATCTTCGCTCATTCCGAGAGCGAGGGCAATAGTTTTAATATTCATCTCTATTTTTGTTTTTAATTTTTTCAACTGAATAGGAACACCGTTTCGGTGGAGCTTCAAAGCATTATCATTACCACCGATATCCACGATAGAAAGTTCTACCAGTTTGGATTTGGTTACGGTTTCAAATATTTGACCTGGGAGTAAATGTTCTGGACTTGAAGAAGTCTCTATCACATTAGCACCAATAGAAGACATTTTTAAAAAGCCTCGTTCTACCTTTCCAGCTATTTTCTTAGAAAATTCGTCTTCCATATCAAACTCCACATCTGCTAATAGCTGTCCTCCTTTGGTTTCTAGCTTAACCACACGACCTACCACCTCGTTGCCTTCTGGACCGTTGACTTTGTGCGTGCCTCTAGAGTGCATGTATAATACTACAGGATTACGCATAAATTGCGTGGTATCTATTCCTGCCGTAAGTATTCGGTAACCGTAGCAGTTAACTACATCTTCATCGTTAATCACAAATCGGTGTATCTTCATTTTCGTTTCAATTACTCCGCAAAATTCTAATGATTTCAGCAGGTTAAAAAACTGATATCCAACGCTTGTATTAAAAAACTACAAGCATTGTGTTAAAATTATACAAGCGTTGGATACCAAATTTATTAGGCTATTTATATGAGTGAAATTTGCATCAACATTAACGAATAACTAAACCCAAATACCTATGCAAGATATCTTACTGAACGATGATAACGATTTAGAAATAAAAGACGGCGATTTTGTCGTAGGACACTCGAATAAACAACACCAAAAGCATATCCTGATGGCGAATAAAGGAGAGTACAAAGAGTTTCCCGAGGTAGGTGTGGGTATTGTGCAAATGCTTGCTGATGACCGCTATACAGAACTGCTCATCGAAACCAAAAAGCAATTGGAATATGACGGCATGCAAATAAATGATGTGAGCCTTCAACCCAATGGCAAACTAATGATTGACGGAACATATAAAGAATAAACTATGGCAAGACTACGAAGAGAAGACCGTATCGAAAAGCAGAGCCAAGGGCGACAATTATACGCCTCGGGCTTTTCGTATGTAGATATTTCCAAGATATTAGGAGTAACCCAAAAAACCCTTAGTAATTGGGCAGAGGAGGATAAATGGGAAGAAGAACGAGAACTCTCAAGCATTAAACCTAGTGTGATGAAACGCCTAACCCTTCAATGTGCGTTAGCAATTCAAAAAGGAGAACCCTTGCCTTATAAAGCCGATGATATTTCTAAGATAGTCGCCGCTTTTGACCGCATTACCGATAGCCGAAAGAAAGCTGTTTACACCATGGAAAGTGTGGACGGATTTACGGAATATATGCTTAATAAAGCAGGTAAAGCAAAGGGTAAAACGCAAGAGGAGCTATTGGATCTTATAAAGACGATACGACCATACTTTGACGCCTATATAACACAATTGTTACAAGATGACTAAAACAGAACTCAAAGAGGCAAAAGAGCGGTATTTTAGGCTTTCTAAAATGGTCAAGGAACTAACGACGAAGTCGTTGGTTAAAGAAAGTGTAGACCAACAACAAGAGCGTATCCAATACCTATTGAAACCTGAGAATTATGTGGAATTTTTCGATTACTATTTTGGAGTGAATAGTGGTTTGCCTTTGGCAGATGCCCCCAGTGCCAAGTTTCATCAAAGTAGCTATGAGAAAGTTTTTCACGATAGAAAGATACGCCAGTTCCGACAATGGTTCCGTGGTGCGGCGAAGTCTATCCATACCAATGTAGGGAACATTTTGCACCTGAAAGAAAACAACGAATTGTTTTTTGCTATTCTTATTGGTGCGAATGAAAATCTTTCTAAAATATTGCTTTCCGATTTACAGGTACATTTAGAAAGCAATGAAAGAATTATTAAAGACTTTGGAGTTCAATTGAGCTATGGCAACTGGGCTGATGGCGAGTTTCAAACCAAAGATGGCAAATATTTCAAAGCGTTAGGATTGAACCAACCGTTTAGAGGTCTAAGGTTTGGACAATACCGACCTGACTTTGCCAGCGTGGACGACTGCGAGGATCGAGATAGAGCCAAACGCCAAGATATGGTGCGAAAGTATGGCGAAAAGATTACAGGCGACCTTAAAAAAGCCTTTCACAAACAGCGTGGTCGCTTAATCGTACCCAATAACTACATCGTAAAAGACGGCATCCTTGACTTTATGATGAATGCTTTCAAAGAAAGTAAACATTTTGACTTAAGCCGAGTGGATTTAGCTACTAAAAACATCACCAAAGACAATTACAAAGATGTGAAAGATTGGACACCTAGTTGGGACGAGCGATATACCAAACAAGAGGTTATTGATATTATAGAAGACGACGATTATTACACTTCCCAACGGGAGGATTTCAACAATCCAATTGAAGAGGGTAAACTCTTTAAAGCGAAAGAAATCATCCATCGAAAAGTACACCACAAGGAAGTTTGGGACGGCTTTTTAGTACATTGGGATTTATCCTACACTTCCAATGGCGACTATAAAGCAGGAGTTCTAATCGGTGTACAAGGCTTGCGTTTGACGGTATTGGAGACTTTTTGTCAGCGTTGTAGTATCAATTCGGCAATGGAAATGCATTTTTCTTGGATTTTTAAGTATAAACAAAAAGGCTATACACCTTTATCATTTTACGATGCCACTGCAGCCCAACAAGCCGTATATTCGCCGGTTATTTTGCAAACGGCAGAGGATAACGATTGTACGGATGTTCCCACTCCACAGCACCAGCAAGGCGACAAGCATAACCGAATAGAGGCAACCCTGCGGAATATCCTAACTCGCAAACTCTTGTTTTGGGACGAAAAACTAAAAGACGAGAAAGATTATGAGGCTTTTATGAAGCAAGTATTGGCTTTTGAAAAGGGAACAACAAGTAATGACGATGCTCCCGACACCTTAGAGCGAGCCGTAGCGTTAGCTCAACTTTATTACGGGTATTCAAAAGCGGAAGGAAGCGGAAAGCCTCTCATCGGCAAACGAAATAAAAAACGAAGAGTATAAGCGAGAGCCTCCGCTGGCAATTTTAAAAGTAAAAAGCAATGACCGTAAGAAAAGAACTTTTTGTAAAAATAAAACAAGCCCTTGCAAATGTGCGGGGCTTAGAACTGATAGACCTACAACGAGGGCAATTTGATAATCCTAAAAAAAACTACCCTGAAATATGGACTGCAGCACTCATCCAAGTAATGCCTATCCGCTATGAAACGATGACGGAACACGGACAAGAGGGCAGTTGTGAGGTGCATATTGATTTTTATTGTAAAGACGGCTGGACGGACCAGCATTTGGGAACCACCGACCCTGAACACGGACTAATGGAGTTGGATATATTGGACAGTATTACCGATGCGTTGCAGTTCCTAAACGGCGAACAATTCAAGCCACTACAACAAACAGGAGAGGATGAATTGCAAATCAATGAAGACGGTATTATGAGCTATCGTCTGACTTTTTCAACATTGATATACAAACAAACTAAGTATCCGTATCAACCTAAAAAAATAACATTTAAACGCTTTTGAAAATGTTTTTAAAAATAGATGAACTGAAAACCGTCGCTACCCGTGAGGTAATTGATTTAATAACTAATGGCGATAATAGCATAGTAGAGGAAATCATTGCAGAGAGTATTGACCTTATGAAGTCGTATCTATTCAAATATTACGACACCACCGCCATATTTGAAAAAGAAGAGAACGAACGCCCAAAGGTCTTATTAAAATACCTCAAAGATATAGTGATACACGAAATTTATATCCGTAGAACGAAAAACATGAACGAGGTAGCAAAGACGCGATACGACGAGGCAATGCTTTGGTTAGAGAAAATAGCAAGGGGAACTATTGAAGCAGACTTGCCTAAAAAAATGGTCGATATAGATGGCGATGGCGTACCCGATAAGCCAAGCCCTTTTATGAAATTAGGTAGTAGAAAAACCTACAGAAACCACTGGTAACAGTGAGCCACCGCTGGCAGATATAAAAATGAAAAATAATGGGAAAAGATTTAAGAGACCTACAAGCCAAGCTCAATGAAGTTGCCCAATTTGTACAAAATGATATAATCGACATTATAGCAATAGAGGGCGAAAAGTTTATTCAAAAAAACTTTGAAGACGAAGGTTTTAATGATGGAGGACCACAGCCTTGGAAAGAGCGAAAAACAACCGATAAGCGAGGGCGAGATATTACCCGCTACCGAACCAACCGAGTGGGTAAAATGGGAGCTCTAAACCGTTATGGCAGTAAACTTAAAGACCGCCCTATTTTAACAGGACACGGAAGCGGTGGCAATAAATTAAGACACTCTATAAACACAAAAAAAGAAAAGGATAGAGTAGTCTATTCTACACCTAAAGACTATGCGAAAAGGCATAACGAAGGTTTGGACGGAATGCCTAAACGCCAATTTATGGGAGAATCAAAAACATTGAGCAAAAACATTGAGACTAAAGTAACAAAAGAGTTAGACAAAATATTCAAACAATGAGCAAAACCAAAAAACGATATACCGACAGGGGCATTCAGCTAAAAGGTAACGCCTTGAAAAAAAGTGTGCACCTCAATAAAAACAATACACAAGATGTGGCTAAAGTAACCCAGCTAATGCTTGATATTATTCGCCGACAGCGAAGGCTTTGGCGTATGGAAATTAACCACTGGCAAAGTGCAAGATACGCCAGGTATCAGCCAGAGTTCCCACGCACTTATCCTATGGAAGAGGTCTATCAGGATATTTTATTGGACGGGCACCTCACGGCAGTAACCGAGAACCGTACCCTTAGAGTAGTAAATAACGACTTCATTTTTGCCATTGACGGCATTAAAGACGACCAACTGACCAACTATATCAAAGACCAAGAATGGTTTGAAAATACTATTAAATGGGCACACGAAAGTATTTATCACGGTAACTCTGTAATTTGGATTAAAGACTTCGCTAAAGGCGAAATTAAAGAGGTAGAGCTCATTGATAGAGGGCTTATTATACCAGAGCGTCATTTACTTTTAAAAGATTGGGACGCCAATGAGGGTATAGATATTAGAGAGGTGTCCGATGTATTACTTTTCGCTCAGTTTTATAGCCCCGTTGGACTATTAGAAAAAGCGGCGGTGTATTGTATTCTAAAACGCCATTCTTGGGGAAGCTGGGACGAGTTCGAAGAGCTGTTTGGAGTTCCTATTCGTATTGCTAAAATAGCTTCGCAATCGGACACGGTTAAAAATGAAGTGGCTGGGTGGTTAGAAGAAATGGGGTCGGCTCCTTATGGTGTGTTTCCTATCGGAACGGAAATAGACATCAAAGAAAACAGCAAGTCCGACGCTTTCCAAGTGTTTTATAGAAAAATTGAAGCCTTAGACAAAGAGCTTTCTAAATTGGTTCTGCACCAAACAATGACTACTGAAAATGGCAGTAGTAAGGCACAAGGTGGCGTACACGAAAATACACTCAAAGAGGTCATCTATGCCGACAACAAAAAAATGTTGGCGTTTCTCAATAACAAGTTAGTGCCTGCGATGCGTAATTTAGGCTATAACATTCCAGAAAATGCCAAAATACAAATAGAGCAAACTACTGACCCTAAAGAACAAATAGAGGTAGATGGTGTATTATTAAGCAACGGTTATATACTTAAAAAGGATTACATAGAACAGACCTACGGTGTAGAGATTGAAACTATGCCAACGCAGAACACTGCGAATATTAGCACGAACGATCCAAAACAGCAAGAGGCAAAAAAGCCCTAAGCCTACTCAAATTACACTATCGCACCCAGTGTTGTGGGAGTGAGCCTATCACACTCAACAAGCAGAATCATGATACAGGTTTGAGTAGGCTAATTGAAGATTATATTCGTGAGGCATTTAATGAGCGACAAGTCAGCGAGGAGCAAAGAGAGAAGCTATGGCGGTACTATTATGATAAGTTAAGTAATGCCGTAGATGTTGGCTATTCGCCCACCTTAGAACATTACAGCGAAGAGCTTGCTTTATCGCTCAAACGAAATATTGCCGAGTTTTCAGCTTTTAAAGAGACGAGTTTTAGAAATCAATTAGAAGCCTTGCTAACTGATAATGGTAGGGAACTTAGCTGGAGAGAGTTTAAGCAAAAGGCAGATGATTTGAATATTGAATACAACCGCCGATGGTTGAAAACAGAATACGACCAAACCGTAGCCATTGCCACTCAAGCAGGAAAATACCAAAAGTATTTGGCTAACAAGCACCTTTATCCTAACCTGCAATATAGGACCATTGGAGATAAGCGAGTGCGTGAAAAACACCAAGCGTGGGACGGTTTGATATTACCTGTAGAACACGAATTTTGGAAGACACACCTACCTCCTAATGATTGGGGTTGCCGATGTTATGTAGTACCCACCGATGAGCCCGTAAGTGAATATGCTAAGGTAGAACCACTAATAAAAGAGGCGTTTGCTAACAACCCAGCATTGAGCGGTAAAATATTTTCGACTTCCGCCTATCTAACTTCTGGAGGATTTAATCCAGAAATGATAGAAAAGATTACTGCATGGAGCATAGAAATGTTTAATAAGGTGATTAGAGAAAGTAAAGTTCTCTTAGAAAAATCTAAGTTATTGGCTCCCTATAAAACAATTTATAAAGCTAAAAATGGGGCAACCGTTAAGGTAAGTCCATTTGCAGATAAAAAAGATTTATCTAGCAATATAGCTACGGCTAAGATATTAGCCAAAGAGCTAGGAATACCTGTGAAAATAAGACCGCACTTGAACCCTGATATTATGTTCAAAGTTAAAAACCCAGAATATGAAATATTAGGAAAAATAGCAGAAAGAAAGGCTGTTGAAACCTCTAAAGTTAAAAACCTTAGAAATGTTTATCGCTCTGCTAACGAGCAAGGCTGTGAATGTATCGTTTTTGATTTAGATGCTTCTCCTTTATCTATAGAAGAGGTGGAGATAGAAGCCGTTAGAAAGTTTAAAACTTTTCCTAAAATAACCAATGTGTATATTATTAAAAATGGAAAGGTTATAAATGTGAAAAGCAACTCGTAATGAGTTGCTTTTTTATGTACTGACATATTCTTGACTTTTACCTCGCGAACTTTAAGTACCTTATGCAAATATACAAATTTATTCGGAATAACAACCCTCGCCTCGCAATATAGCCTCTACCGTTCGCTCTGATAAAAAAACACGCTCAGCAACTTCTGTAATTACGGCATCAATACGCCACTGAGGATGCTTTATAGAAACCTCCTCGAAAAGTTTTCTAACTTTTTGGTTGCGTAAGTGTAAGCGTTGTCTTCGTGTCATATCGCAAAATTAAAGCAAAAAAAAACGCCAAGCAAACTGGCGTTTTTTGATTCAATTGTTTTTTACTAGATTATCTTATTTGATAAAAATACTCCTATTTTCTTTATATCTATTTTTTTACTAAACTTAATCCCAAATACACCTACACCGGATACCCACATTTTAAAGTCGCTATCGCCGTCAAAAAGTCCAGCCGTCTCTACGGAAAATGAAGTTATCTTTGAATACGGGAAAAATCTAAATTCTTTTTTAGAACCTGTAAGCCCCTGAACATCATAACAGATTAATCTTTTGTTAGTAAATACTACTTTATCACGAGCGTGTGTGTACGCAAGCTCTACTTTTTCGCCCTCTACAAAAAAACTGGAGAAAAGTTCTGTTGCTTTGTTAATGTCGTCCTCTTGTACTACGCTAAAGCTAGCTAATAAATCTATTTTCATAACTAATATTTTTTTAACTTCTCAAAAATAAAAAAAACCGCTCGGAAGTTCCAAGCGGTTGGATTAAAAACTCATAAATTCTTTTAAAAGCTTTTTAACCTCCTTTTCAAAGACATTTAAAAATAAATTATCTTTGCTTTGTGCTTCTCCTTCTTTTGTTGCCGTGAAGGTGTGCCACTCAAAAGGTGGCTCGTCTATTAAAAATCCCTTTTCGGCAGGTTCTCTATAGACATACGGTTTTATTTCGTAGCCTCTTATCATTAGAAATATTAAAATGTCGGACTGAGGCACATGAGTATCTACTTGTATATTTATGAGGTTTGGCTGTTTAAATATCGTTCTTATCATAAGATTAAATTTTATCCGCCAACCAGTATTTTTGGTTGAGGAAGGTTGAAGGGTACGGCATAGCCGTTTTATCTATCTTTTTCGTTTCTTTGAACTTAGGTATATAGAGCAGAACTTCTATTTTGTCTGCATCGGACAAGGCATTCCACGCTTTTTGGGTAGTAGCTATTTTGCCTTTTTTGTAGCCGTAGAGGTTCCAGAAAATTTCAAAACTCAAATCTGTAGGCATTGGCATATAGTCGAAATCTAACTTTTTATTAGAGCATAAAAACAACATTTGAGATTCTGTAAATGGCATTCTTGTACTTTGTAATACCCATTTCACTTGTTCCTCCGTGTATTTTTCGCCGTACAGTTTTAGTTCTTCTAAAACACCTAAAAAGCTGTACTTAAAATAAATTTTTCGGGAACTTTTCTTGTGTAAAGCGATATATTCTCTCATATTATTGAATTATTGAGGGGTGGATTTGATTTTTTAAAATTTCCAACTTGTTATTTTCATAGGCTCCAATTTGGGCACTCTCTTGTGTATATTTTATCCACAAATAAAGGCACTCAACGGTGTGGTATCTCATTGTTATTTTAGATGCTTTTTTTGTGTCATTGGCGAAAGAAGAAATACCTTTTTTGAACAGAATATCTCGAAGCTCTATCATTATAGATTGTCCCGTTTTACTTTTCGGCAAAGATTTTGCCAACAAATCATAATCTCCCATTAGTCTATTGAGCAGTTGGAGCGTTTCCTGCTCTATTTTTATTTGGATTTTCATTTGTTCGATTTTGTTTTTTTAAACTCCCAAAAAAAACAGCTCTGTTGTATTAAAATGAATGATAGCAACAATTCTGTCCTTGTTACATTTCCCCAAGCGTAAGATAGCATTAGAAAAAATACTACTACAATATATATTCTTGTCATTTAATTCAAATTTTTAAGTTTGTTAGCCTTATGCCAATAGGCTTTATTTCCGAAAGTTTTGGATGCTTTTCTATTGTTATCTGCCAACTTGTGAAGCTGTCTTAGAAGCACCTCTAGTTCTGATACGGAGTGGAACGCCAAAGGTTTTTTATAAATGCTCCTTTCTAGCATCCACCTATTGAGATGCCCAAAAGGATTGGGCTTCGCTCCTTTTTCCGTTATTTCCAATAGCGGTTCATTTGGGCGGTGGATTCCTTCGCTTTCTAAGATAGAAAGACAGGCGCTGACGAGTTGCGTTTTGCTCTTTTTGATGCCCTCTAAGGCATTGCAGAGGTCTATCAACTCTTGTCTGTTTAATTCTCTACTGCTAGAGGTTCTGCCATTCGTGAACTCGTAGATGACCTCGTGCCTTTCGTCCCTGTTGAAGCCTTTTTTAGAGAATAATGTTTGGAGTTTCTTTATTGTTGCCATAATTTTAGTATTTAAAATCCGTCCAGTGTATTATTTTTCCACTAAAGAAGTTGTTTGGTTTTGAGGTTATAATGGGATAGAAGTAATCAAAAAATGCTTTGTAATTATCAAAGCCGTCATTAATTGCCAATTGTTCTTTTTCCCTAAAATCGTATATATATCTATCTTCTATTGAAATTTCTATAATGTCGCCAAACGCATAGGACATGTAAATATCTTGCACAGCCTTCACAGGAAGGCTTGGAGCGAAACTAAACATATCTTTTGTTCGCGAGTTTATAAAGAAATCTATCATCACACCTTTCTCCCAACGATTGTTTTTATCTTCTCGAATGGTGTGAATTTTGGGCTGAAATTTATCCTTTAATTTAAAATCATAGTTATTTGGATAATGTTCTTTTGGGTCTAAAGCCACATTTAAAATACTTAATCCCTTGTGGATTTTTTCTACAAAATAAGTTGGCTTTCCGTTTAATTGTGTTGAAAAAGGTAGTATCATCTATTTAATTTTTTAGTATTTGCTCCGCCCGATGGCTCGAACATCGGTGCCTGCCAGTGCGGAAGATGGTTTTTATTCTGCATAAATTGCTTTTACAGCAAACATACATGCCTCCTCCAGTTTGGTTTGAGCGATAGAAATAAGGCGTTGTTTTTCGCTGCTTGCGGGGGTTATATTTTTATTTTTTCCAGCACCTCTTAATATCTCCAAGTCATCTATCAAGTCTGACACTTGTCTTCTTACTTGCTTTGTAAATGGGTTTTGCTCGTTAGCATCATACGATGTCATTTTATTTCCTTTTGTATTCATTGTTTTTTTATTTGATTTTACTGTTTATTATAATTTTCGTGTACGGGAAAAAGGCTGTCTATATCCGTCCCCTCGGGGAAGTCCACTGCCGAAATAGACAGCGGAATATTAACCTTTTTACCTTGGGCATCGGTATAGCTGGCGTCAATAAAGAACGCCGAGCGTTGCGGTTTGTACGACTGGCGGATAATGTTTACCGCATCGGTAAAATTCAGGTCGTTAAATTCTTCTGCCAGTTTAGTAAGTTCTAAAACCCTTGATGCTTTTAGATTACCTTTTGCGTCTTTTTTAAGCAGTTGGTTCACGGCGTGTACTAATTTACCTGTGGCTTCGTCTTTTGCAAGAGAGGAAATAAACTCCCTTACTTTGTCTATTCCAGCGGTAACAGTATCATCCCAACCGTCAATTATCCTAAAGCCATAAGTAATGGTATTGCCTTTATCATCGGTAAAGGTGTGCGACTGCTGTGTGTCTTTCACACCGTAAGCCTTAGATTTGAGGTCTAATAGGGTTTTTAGGCTTTCAAATACATATAGTTTCGCTTCACGAAGATGCATTTCTACTACTTTCAAAGGTTCAATTATTTGGACGAGTTCTTTGTTTACTAACTCTTTGTAGGCTCGTCTGTCTTCCGATTTTTCTTGGTTTCGTCTGTCAAGTTCTGCTTGGAGTTCCTCCGCTGTTAGGCTTGATAGGTCTTTCATTGTTTTAAATATTTAGGGTTAATGATTAGCTTTCCTCTTTAAAGTAAATTTTATAGTATTTGCCTTTTTCGTCTTTTCCTTGCTCTATCTTTTTACGGTCGCCGTGTACATAGATATGGAAGTTTCGGTCTAGCCTTATTATAGTCTTGTGTGAGGCTAGCGGTACTTTATTTTTGTTTTGCTCTTTACTCATTGTATTGCTATTATTATTTTATCTATTTCACTTATAGCAGTTTCCTTATTTTCTAATTCTTTGAATACCTTATTAGCTTTTTTTCTTGATTTTATATTAAGACTAAATACTGGCATGACCCCTTCTAATTCAAATTGATAGTTTATCTTATAGATTTTATCTTCTAAATCATATTCCTTTGTTATGAGGATTTGTCCGTGTTTTTCAGTATCGTGTAGAATTGCAAATTTTTCTTTCATATCTCGTTATTTTTTATTGTTTCTTTTAATTGTTTTTCTCTGTACATTAACTCTTCGTGGATTTTCACCCACTCCTCTTCGTAGCTTTCATCTTCTAGCCTGCGTTTAAGCTCGGCGATGATTTCGTTGAGTTCCTCCTCCGTCGGGGGGAAAAACTCATTTCCTATACTTTCTTGCATTGCTGTTGTCTTTTTCTATGTTCTTCTAACTCTTTGGCTTTTTTCAAGGCTTCTTTAGCGTCTTGCTTCTGTTGATATTTTCTAAATTCAAATTGATAGTTGTTAAAACTTTTCATTTTCTAATGGATTGGGAAATTTTTCTATATACTTATCTATCGGTAGCCATTGCATATTTTCTAGGTCTTCTACATAAAGGACAACATCGTCCTTCATATATTTCATTGCGGGAGCTTGCCATTTCTTTTGGTCGATAAAGCGGCTTATTCTCACAGCTTTATAGGGAGCAGGAAACTCTGTTCCTTTTCCAGAGTTGTACCCGTGGAGTATGAGCCTGTCTCCCCAAGTAAGCCCTCCGTAAAGAGTGTCGAATGCGAGTATGTCTAGTATTTTGTTCATATTGTTATTATTTAGTTTTCTTTTCCTACAAGGGCTTCGTAGCCTTCTTTCCAAATAATGTAGTTACCGCCATTAGGACCTATGGTTCTACCTTTACAGGTAGCGAGGTAACCGCTTACAAAAATTTTCATTTTTGCATCGTACATTATTCGTGTTTGCAGTTTATCAGCCGGATTCTTACCTTCTGCATGTCCGATAAAGACGAGTACTTTTTGGGTTGCCCATTTCTTCTTAAATACCATGTATTCGTCCCAAGATTTAAAGAAATAAGGTACAGAGTCTATTATCACATATTTAGGACTATTTCTTTTGGATAAGTATAAATCTAATTCTTCTAAGGTAAATTTTTGTGCATTGAATGTATCGGCTACATCTTGCATTTTGCAGAGCTCCGTTCTATCAACAAAGTCGCTATCATCTGTTTCCTCTTCTAGTAAGTCGTAAAAAGTTTTATCACACTCTGCCAAGACTTTCGCCAGTTGCATCGCAAAGGTACTTTTACCACTTCCCGAACCTCCCCAAACAAACCAAACACCTCTGTTTTGTGGTCGTCCAAATGCCTCGTACCAAACGCCCTCAAAAGGCAGGCGTTCTATCTTGGTGTTTTGGATATTTGCAACGGTTAATACCTGCTTTAATTTCATTGTTTTGCTCTTTTTTTAAGTAGTACTTCCCTTTTAACCAACCTCTTAATCCTTCTAAAGTCTTCCGCATAGTCTATCATTTTTTCTTTAGTTCCCGTTTTAGTTCTAACGGTGGTTATTTTTTTTATCTTTTCTACTCTATTCCAAATTGACTCCTGCGTCAATTCATCGGTAATTCCGTTAGCTTCGCAGATTTGGTACACTTCTTTCTCCGTGGCTCCTTTTAGTTCTATATAAGAGCGACCGATACGGCTATCTATCTCGTCATAACCTTTTTTGGCTAGGCGTACTCCTTGGCGGATTTCCTTTTGCAGATTTTCCGTTCCACTAATAACAACCCCGAGACGGTCTTCTGTCTTATTAAACAAAGGAATAAACAAACGAAGCGCGGCAGGGCGGAGTTTGTCAGCTTCATCTATTAGTAATATAGGGTCATTAAATACTTGTTCATTGAAGTAATCAGCCACCATTTGCAACAATTCACTATTGGTTTTATATTCTCCCTTCAATGCCACTATACCTATTGTTTTGGCTATTAGTTGCATTAAAAACTGACGGGCTGACCATTCTTCTGCCTGAATAAGAACAACACTTCCCGTGGTGTCTTGGTTGTAGATATCTTCAAGAGTTACTGTTTTACAACTTCCTGCCTTATTAGATACGGCAAACCACATCTTTTCGGTTTTTGCGTCCTCAACAGCTTGGGCGATACGACGGTAGTTTCCAATGGTACGAACAATCGTCCATTTAGAGTCCTTATAATCTAATGCCGCGGCTATTTTACCTAGCATATTGCTTTCATCGGCGCCGTATTTACGTGCCATAATAGTGCTCAATGTACCTACACTGATGCCACATTTCTGAGCCACTTTGGAGTAACTTCCCAGTTTAGCTTTCCAAAGCTCTATGTGCTGTATGAGTTTATTTCGGTTCATTTTTAAAAGGGTTTTAAATATTGTTTAATAATCTGTTGCCACATCGTCTATGATTTCGTAATCATCAAATTTTTCAATCTGTTTCAGAGGGCGAGGTTTAGGCTCTTGCAGCCGTTCAGCTCTCTTTTGGTCTTTGTGCTGTCCATTACTATCAGTAATAAGCATCTTCTGAAGTACCTCTAGCTTTGGATTTTGGATAAACAACTCCTGCAAGACTTCTCTATTTCGTCCGCCTCGTTCGATAATATCTTCTTTGAGGCTGTCATTGAAATCAAATACCTTTTGTAGCGCTGCAGCATCGCCTTCTTTTCTGTCGTAGAGTGCCATTGGTTGTATATATTTCTCTTCAAGCATAAACTCAATCGTATCAATCACTTTTACCAATCGCCCGTGGTGGCTTTCGGCGTTTACGGCTAATACTTCGCTCATATCCGAAGGGTCGAAGTACAGACACCAATCTACATAGGCGTATTTCCTGAAATTTTGGTCGAAACTATCAAAGTAGTATTCCTCGCCGTTAATAGTTGCCGTGATACCACTACCTTGTAGCTTATTGGTGTAGCCTGTAGTCTGCCCATAAGCTCTCAAAAATGCGTTGGTCGCAAATGGGATACGGTCCTCTTCGGGTAATTCAGCCCAATGTTCCATATACGCCTGTACCTTCTCTTTTCTTTCTTTCTCTATGGCGTTAATAATTTGCATTCTTGCTCCTAACTCATCTGGAAACTGACGGCGTATCATATTCAGAAACTCATCATTCGGTTGATTTTCTTTTTTAGCGTTCACATTATGCCCCGACCAGTTGGGAGCCATTTCCTTTTGGAAGTGTTTTTCATTAAAATGTTTAAAAAATGGCTCTATCACTTTAGCTTTGGAGTTTTTCACTCGTGCAGGTGTGAAGTGCTTCGCTATTGCCTCATAGGTCTCTTTTAAATGCTTTTTTTGGTAGTTATCCGCTTGGAACTGGTAAGGTTTATATCGGTTTCCAAATAGCTTTTTGGTGTGATTTACCGCATTCGCTATTGCCTCGCGAATAAGCGAAGGATTTTCGGCTTCGCCAATCGCATAACCTACTGGATAATCATTAAATGGGTCTAGAACCAAAACCATCGTTAAACGGTTATGATAAGTTTTTACCTTTTGTCCTTTTTTATTGATTACTTCTGCTTGGTAGAGTAACTCAGCATCCCAACCATCCACTGTCCAATACAACATCGGTAGGCTTGGGCGTTTGCGTTTCACTTGCATCGCTTTTTTATGGTCAAAGTTTACCAAACCTCTCTGCCCCGCATAAGTGTATAGCTCCAGCTCTCGGCGGTGGTTGGCAATAGTTCCAGCAGTAATAGTGTCCCAACCTACCACCTTTGCCACCGTATTGTAATGGTCGGCAATCTGCTCGTTATTTAAGTTTTGATGCTTTTTGAGTAACTCTTCAATCAAAATAAACTGCTCAGATTTCTTAATTTTTGCTCTATTGCGTTTGCCGTATTTTTTCGATATGATACTTTCGTACCCCTCTTTGAGGTATTTATTAACTTTATATCTCAAAGAGTCGGGCGTGGTTGGTAAATCGTGGGGTACTTCGTTAAAAGAATTAACATCTTTGCTTAAGCTCTCCCATATTGTAACCCCTACACTTGCACCAAGGGCTTTTATGTAGGCTTTTCGGTTAGTTTTACAAGTGATAACCGCATTAAGAACCGAAGCATTGTAGGTGTATAGCTCTATCACTTCCGGCTCCAGCTTTCGCTCGTCATTTTCGCCAAAGCGATGGGCACAAAAGAAATCAAAGGCTTGGCGGTCGGCTTCGTAGTGTTTAGCAAAGAAATCTTTCTTAGCCTGTTCTTTAGGCTTAGGAAATTTCATTGTAAGGGCATCACGCCACGCCACACAAAGGCTGTCAAACTGAACTAAGGCATCAAACCCCAAAGAAGCTCTACGCAACTGCTTTTCTGTACAAGTTTTACTATTCATACGGTGCGAAAGCGAACGGTATTTAATAAGGGATAAGCTCTGCGGGCGTTTTTTCTTTTTCCCACGCTCATCGCTTATCAGCCAAAGGACCTTTACGCCCAGTTTGCCGTCGTGATATTCGTATGGTGTTGCTGTGTTCATTGTTTTTCTTTAAAAATGCTCGTCTTTCCGAGCCGTCAAGCGGGCTCTTATTCACGCTGTGCCAAGGGTTTTAGTTCCCGCCGTGTACCCGCCTCACGGTGTATGCTTTTCGGGAGATTCACTATATTTGCGTTGCTAAACTTTAAATGATAGTGATATGAAGGTTACTTTTTATGTGTATCTATCTGCTCCAGATATGGAAGGAGTTGATGGTCTAAACTACTTACAAGACCACATACTGCCTCCTCTAAGTTCTTTAGGCGAGCCTTTTCGTCTTTTGGGAGTCTTTTCTGCGAGTGAAATTTTTCCCGCTCTGTCTTGGAGTTCAAGTGAAACAATACCTGTTGCATCTGCTTACGAAGATGGCGTACTTCAGATAGAACTTTATTTTCAAGCGGTAAAACTTCAGACCGTTTGGCGTCGGATTGAGTTTTTGCAGTCGGCTTTTCTAAATTTTTGTGATAGGACGGCAGTGGATTGTCATTTTGAATACCATATTGATTAATATTGATTTCTATTTGGTTCAAAACCTCAAAGTTTTTCTGACAACGATAAACGATAGTATCGCGTAGTCTTTCGTTTGCTTGTATTATTTGCTCCGTACTGAGAGGTCTCCAACCCAAAGTTGAACCTGTTGTATTGTAACAATCCACTAACTGCTGTGCCGATAAATTACGGTGCCTCTTTTTCATATTATATAGATTTATAGGTTATTTTGATAACTAATCCAAATAGCAAGTAGTAGGTTGCTATTTGCGTTTGTTTTGTGTCCATATCCTGCACTATTCTTTTGGTGTAGCAGAATATTTTGTGTATAAGTTTTTTCATATTTATTGATTTATAACATTGCTCAATACAGCTTTAGTAACATCTTCAAGGGCTTTTTTAGCCTTGTAATAGTCCTTTTTTATGGCTTCGGAAGTCGCACTAGTGCGGTCGCCATTAAGTGCTTTTCGTACAGATGACTCTGTAACTCCATAAGCAACAACCAACTCTTTTATAATACTTTGGTTATACTTATATTTTTTATTCTTACTTTTGTCCATTGTCCTATTAGTGTTATTTGTCAGGACAAATATAGAAACTATTTTTACTAAAAAACAAATAAATTGGAAACAAATTTTACCAATATTAAAGAGAGAATACTTTATTATACTGATATAAAGGGATTTACAAAGGAAAAATTTTTTGAAGAATTAGGTGTTACATATGGAAATTTCAAAGGAAAGGCAAAAGAAAAAGCCTTAAGTTCAGATATTTTAGCAAAAATAGTTTCCAAATATCCTGAAATTAATCCAGAATGGCTCCTTACAGGAAGAGGAGAGATGCTGAAAGAAATTAGTCATTTAGAGCCTCCGAACTGGTATGAATACGATTTAGGGGATAATTATGTTTCTAAGGTTCATAGTGAAGAAGCTCTTGAGAGGGTTGGGCTTAGAATAGCTGAAATATGCAATAAATTAGGAATGGACTTTGATAAATTCGCAAAATTTATTGGAGTAGATAGTATGTTTTTAATGGAGGTCATATCAGCGAATCGAAAAACTCCTTTAAGCCTATTAGATAATATAATGAATAAAGTCCCTCTATTGAAACCAACTTGGGTATTTACGGGCAAGGGAGAGATGTTTAAACAGCCTCAAGGTTACACTACAGAGCAAACCCCACCGCTAATAGCGGCAGAGGGTAAAAGTGATTATAGCAATAATACGGAGGTAGAGCTATTGCGTAAACAGGTGGAATTATTAGAAGAAAACAGGTTATTACACCAAGAAATAAAACAATTGCAAGAGCGTATCAACGGCTTAGAGCAAGAAAACCATGCCATTCAAAAACAGCTACAAAATAGAGCGGCGGGGTAATATCTGGGTAGTATGGGTGAAAATGTAACCTATAAAAACAATATATCGTTAATAATCAACAACTTAAATACATATATCTTTGCAAATTAGGGTTGTTTTCAGTGTGTTTTTATGTTTTTTTTGTTTAAAATTATGCAAATTGGGGGTATTTTCAGTATGTTTTTATGTTGTTGAGATTACACCCAAGATTGCACCCATAGTTACACCCAATACTATTTTTGTACATTTCAAATTGGTTTTTGAGCATACCGCTAACCATCTTGTTAATGCCACCAATATGGTTCCGTATTCATTCAGTACAAGGTATAAAAAAAGCCCCAAAAGGGGCGTTTTTATTAGGTTTAAGGTAGTTTTACGGGGTTTTCTATACGGTAATGGTAGTTATTGCCCTTAAAAGAGAAATTAAAGCCTATGCCAATGGTAATAAAATGGTAGTAAATGGTAGTTTCTGTACATTTCGTTTATTTTTATTTTTTAGGCTTTTTTCTCCGTAAAGCCTTTATTCATCGTCTTTTTTCGGGCTTTTTTTATTTATAGTTATTTGTATATTTCTATTTATGCCCTATAATCGCCGAAATTTGGACGATGTATTCCATGTTGTGTACTTCGGATATTAGTCCAGATGTGATGAAAATTATTATGTATGAAGACAAACAGAAATATGCTTTAAGGGGACACGCTACTCTAATGGCTGGTGAAGACAAGCTTGAGGAAGGCGAGTATCAATTCGACGAAAACTTATCAAAAGCCTCAAAAGAAATCAAAGACTTTGCTTTAAAAATGTGGCGAAATAATAGTATACAGAAATTAAACTAAAAGTATAGCCACTGAGTAAGAAAGAAAAAACCCTAGAATTTCTAGGGTTTTATGTTTTATCATTTTATTTATTTTCTAGCTAGAACTTCGTCTATCATTCCGAATTCTTTAGCTTCTTCAGAGGTCATCCAGTAATCTCTATCAGAAGATTTTTCAACCCATTCATAAGATTGTCCAGAATGTTCAGAGATAATATCATAAAGCTCTTTTTTCAGCTTAAGCATTTCTCTAAGGTTGATTTCCATATCGCTAGCCACACCTTGAGCTCCGCCACTAGGCTGGTGTATCATCACTCTAGAATGTTTAAGAGCAGAGCGTTTACCCTTTTCACCCGCTACAAGAAGCACGGCTCCCATAGAAGCAGCCATACCCGTACAGATAGTAGCTACATCAGGCTTAATGATTTGCATCGTATCATAAATTCCTAGCCCTGCATATACGCTTCCGCCAGGAGAGTTAATGTAAATTTGAATATCTTTAGTAGGGTCTGCACTTTCTAAAAATAAAAGCTGAGCCGTTACAATATTTGCCACTTGGTCGTCTATGCCAGTACCTAAAAAGATGATTCTATCCATCATCAATCTAGAAAAAACGTCCATTTGTGCTACATTCATACGGCGTTCCTCCATAATGTATGGTGTAAGGTTGGTTGGGTTAAAAGTCCCCATATATTGGTCGGTAGCTAGTCCATTATTTCCTAGGTGCTTTACCGAAAAATCTCTAAATTCCTTTTTAATATCCATATTGTGTTATATTTTATTTTCAAGTTCAAATACCAATACTGTACCCGAAGTTTTTTTAAGTGGTAAAAATAGTCATTCTGTCATAAAACACGAAACAATTTTTGGTCTATAGTGTTTTTTAGCATCGTTAGTTTGATTATTTTTTGATAAATCTCTGTTTTATCTTCAGCTTCGGTATTTTTCAAATCCTCTATCATTTTCATAATATACTCTCGCTTATAGCGATAGATGGTATCAGCAACCAATTTATTGATAGATTTTTCTTTTGGTAGAAGGTAAATGTTATGTTTTTTCCAATCACTTAGCTGATAAGGCTCTACTAAAGCATTGGCTACTTTATTGGTAATTTCTTCATCCATTAAAGTAATGAAAAAACGCTCTGACCTCAGTTCATTGGTTTGGATACCTTGTTTTATTTCGTTGATGATTTTCTTGTTGGTTTCAGATTGTATTTCACAATTATCCTCTTCCATTCGGCATATTACTTCTTCAATAACGGTAGTTTGGTAAACTTTATCTTCGGCATCTTTCATTTCAATAATATAATTTCCATACTTTAACATCAGTTCTACCATTTGCTCTTCCAAGTAGAGTAGGGCGGTGTTGGCTTTAGTAAAGTCCGAAGTAATAACCTCCAGCTTAGGTTGTGGCTGAGGTGTAGCTTTTTTAGGTGTTAAATGTTGCTGTTCTTTAACCTGTTGTTGTATGCCTAGCTCGTTAAATAAACTCTGTTCCGAAAGCCCAAACTTGTTAGAAATTTCTTTAAGGTAAATCTCCTGCTTTAAAACATTCCCGACAAATGCCACCGATTTTACAATATCTCTAATAGCTTCGGATTTTTTTATAGGGTCGTGTTCTACATCTTTGAGTAGAATTTCAGCTTTAAAATTGATGAAATCTTGGGCGTTGTTTTGTATAAAATCTTCTACAAATTCTTTAGGGTGTTTCCTAGAGAATGAATCAGGGTCGTCCCCATCAGGGAAAAGCAATACTCTGATATTCATTCCTTCGGAAAGGAGCATATCTATACTTCTAAAGCTGGCTTTAATCCCTGCAGCATCTCCATCAAAGAGTATGGTTACATTTTCTGTAAGTCTTTTAATGAGTTTAATTTGCTCTGTGGTAAGTGCTGTCCCAGAACTCGCTACTACATGCTCTATCCCTGCTTGATGCAGTGCTACCACATCCATATAGCCCTCTACTAGTAAACATAAATTCTGTTTAGAAATGGCTTGTTTACTTTGGTTAAGCCCATAGAGAACATTAGATTTATGATAAATTTCTGTTTCAGGAGAATTGAGATACTTGGCAGTTTTAACATTAGATTTTAAAATTCTAGCTCCAAACCCCAATACTCTTCCAGAAAAACTATGGATAGGAAATATAACCCTTTCTCTAAAACGGTCTACGCCATCAGGAGCATAATCTGTAAAGATGGATAATCCTGATTTTTCTAAAATCTCTTTGGTGTAGCCTTTAGAAATAGCATATTCTGTGAAGGCATTTTTTTGAATAGGAGAGTAGCCTAGCTGGAATTTTTTTATAATATCCTCTCGTAACTCTCTTTCTTTGAAATAAGATAAACCAATGCTTTTACCTTCTTCGGTTTCCCAAATTTGTTTTTGATAATAATGATTGGCTACTTCGTGTATTTTATAGAGTAAATCTTTTTCGGTTTGGGCTGTTTTTTCTTCTTCGGTAAGCTCTCTTTGGTGCTCTTCAATTTCAATACCGTATTTTTTTGCGGCAAATCTGAGGGCTTCGGGATAGCTGAAATTCTCTATCTCCATTAAAAAAGAAATAGCAGTACCTCCTTTTCCAGAGGAAAAATCCTTCCAAATTTGCTTGGAAGGAGACACAATAAAACTAGGTGTTTTTTCATCTACAAAGGGGCTTAGTCCTTTATAATTAGACCCAGCTCTTTTGAGTTGAACATACTCACCTACAATTTCTTCCACTCGTATGGCGGAAAAAATTTTGTCTATCGTCTCTTTAGTTATCAAATTTTTATGATAAAATTAGATACTGTCTTGCTTCTTATCTTTTCCGAAAAACATTTTAATAATTACAGGTGCTGTTGTAATGACTACAATAAACAGTATTATTATTTCCAAATGTCTTTTTAAATCGATGCCAAACTGCTCCAAAAATAGTTTATCCAAATAGTGCCCTGCAAAAATAAGTGAAAATGACCACGCAATAGCTCCAATGACGTTGTAAAGCATAAATTTGCCTTTTTCCATTCCCACGATACCAGCTACAATAGGTGCAAAGGTTCTCACGATGGGTAAAAATCTAGCCGCTATAATGGCTATTCTGCCGTGTTCCTCATAGAAATCGTGAGCTTTAAAAAGATATTTTTTCTTGAAAAGGAAAGAATCTGGTCTTTCATATAAAGCAGGTCCACTTTTTTTACCAAACCAATAGCCTACCATGTTTCCTAAAATAGCAGCAATGGCAATGGCACTAGCTAATATAACGGTGCTTAAGAAATCACTTTCAATGATACCAAAAGTTTCCGTAATCATAGGAACGGCATAAATGCCGGAGATGAAAAGTAAACTATCTCCTGGTAAGAAAAACCCTACAAAAAGTCCTGTTTCTGCAAATATGATAAATAACACTAACCAAAATCCTCCCATTTTGATATAAAATTCAGGATTTAGGAGGTCTTTCCAACTTTCAAAATGATCCATATTTATTTTTTACTTGATGCACAAAAATACTTAATTAAATTCTTTTTAGTCCTATCTATAAAGAGATTTAACAAATTTTATAATTCTAAATCGTTATCTGTAGTGGCTGTGCCGTCTGCCATAAGGTAGGCTTTTATAAAAGGTGTGATTTCTCCATTCATTACAGCGTCTACATCAGAAGTTTCGTGTCCTGACCTTACATCTTTTACCAATTTATAAGGGTGCATCACATAGTTTCTGATTTGGCTGCCCCATTCTATTTTCATTTTATTGGCTTCTATTTCGTTTCTAGCTTTCATTCGCTCTTCAAGCTCTATCTCGTAAAGCCTAGATTTGAGGAGTTGTAAAGCCTTTTCTTTGTTTTGTAGTTGAGACCTACTTTCGGAGTTTTCTATAATGATTCCTGTTGGAGCGTGTCTTAGTCGTACAGCAGTTTCTACTTTGTTTACATTTTGTCCACCTGCACCAGAAGCTCGCATGGTTTCAAAACTAATATCGGCAGGGTTGATGTTGACTTCTATTGAATCGTCTACTAGTGGATAAACGTAAACCGATGCAAAGCTAGTGTGTCTTTTAGCATTACTATCAAATGGAGAAATTCTCACCAAACGATGCACTCCATTTTCCCCTTTAAGATATCCAAAGGCATATTCTCCTTCTATTTCTAATGTTACGGTTTTCACACCAGCCACGTCACCTTCTTGGAAATTGAGTTCCTTTACTTTATATCCGTTTTTATCTGCCCACATTAGATACATTCTCATTAGCATACTCGCCCAATCGCAAGATTCTGTACCACCAGCCCCAGCAGTAATTTGGAGTACGGCAGAAAGTTCATCGCCTTCGTTGGAAAGCATGTTTTTAAACTCTAAGTTTTCTACTTTTTCTAGTAGAGTAGGGTAGGCGGTTTCTAACTCTTGTGCACTGTCGGAGTCTTCTTTAGCGAACTCAAGTAAAACTTGTAAATCTTCCAAGCCTGTATGGATTTCTTCGTAATCTTCCACCCATTTTTTTTTAGACCTAAGTTGTTTCAAAAAAACTTCTGCTTCCTTTGGATTATCCCAAAATTCTGGAGCGGCAGTTTTTTCGTCATCATTTGTAATTTCTAACTTTTTTTTATCGATTTGAAGATATTTGTGAAGGTCTGATACTCTTTGATTGATGTTTTTTACTTGATCTAATGTAACCACTTTTACGAAAATTTCCACAAAAATAACGAAATTCCGTTAAATTAAAACAGGCTTTAATAAGACCTTAAAACTACCCTGATTTTATTTTTTATGAATATCGAAAGTAGTATTTCTTTTAAAATTAAAAGAATATTTAAATAGATATAACCTAAAACTGATGTTATTTATTGATTTTAAATCGTTTTGATATAAACATAATGGCTATTCCAGCTATCATAAATGGGATAGATAAAACTTGCCCTGTGTTAAGTCCTGCAAATTGGATAAACTCATCGCCTTGTGGTTCTTTCCAAAATTCTACAGTAAATCTTATTGCCCACAAGAGAGCCAAAAATAAACCGAATAACCACCCTTGCTGATATTTCTTTTGGGTTTTAAAGTATAAGAAAATGAGTAAAATAAATAGACATAGGTAGCCGAAAGACTCGAATAATTGTGTAGGGTATCTAGGGACTATCGCACCGTATTCCATACTTTGTTGAGGGAATAATACGGCAAAAGGAGAACCCTCTGGGGCTGGTTTTCCGATAATTTCTGAATTGAAAAAATTTCCTATCCTAATAAAAACCCCCGCTAAGGCAATTACAATACCTAGTCTATCATATACCCAAAACGGATTTTTTTTGATGATTTTTAAACTGTAATAGAGCGTGGTAAGTATAAGTGCAATGGCAGCTCCGTGGCTTGCAAGTCCAGAAAAACCTGTAAAGGCAAAGCTAGGTTGCGTACGAATGGGTAGAAAAACTGACCAAAAATCTTCCTTAAAAAGTTCGGGCTGATAAAAAATAACATGCCCTAACCTCGCCCCAAAGATAGTACCGACTAAAGTCCATGTGAATAGAGGTTCTAAATATTTTTCATCTACACCGTCTATTTTGAAAAACTTTTTCATAATTAAAAAGCCTAAGCCGAATGCTAAAACAAACATTAGACTGTAATAGTGAATAGTGAAAAAATTGCCTAATTCTATTCCTTTAGATGGGTCCCATGTGGTGTATAAAAATTGTGTCATTATGCTTTTAGTTTATTTTGTGTTTCTTTTCTGGTACAGGGTCGTAGCCACTTCCTCCCCACGGGTGGCATCGCCCAATTCTTTTTATGCCTAGCCAGAATCCATTTAGAAGTCCGTGCTTTCTTAGAGCTTGTAGCATATAATGTGAACAGGTGGGCTGATAGCGACAATTATTTCCCAACCAAGGAGAAATGGCATTTTGGTAAAACTTGATGAGAATTACCAAAGGGAAAATCAATATGTTATTAAAATTTACTTTCAAAACATTGCAAAAATAGACTAAAAAAATGAAAATTAGTTTAATTTTGTTTCTAGTTTAAATAATTTTAATACCTCATACTTTGAATTCAAATATCCCTTTAGCAGAGAAATTACGCCCCAAAACTTTAGATGAAATGCTTGGTCAAGAGCATCTTACAGGTAAAGATGGGACTATAAGAAAAATGTTGGATACCGACCGACTTAATTCTCTGATTTTATGGGGACCTCCAGGAACGGGTAAAACTACCTTAGCAGAAATTCTTTCGGAGCAATCGGGACGAAAATTTTTTAAACTTTCTGCGGTTTCTAGTGGGGTAAAAGAGGTAAGAGAAGTGATAGATGATGCTAAAAAACAACACTTATTCTCTGGTAAACCTCCTATTTTATTTATAGATGAAATCCATAGATTCAACAAATCACAACAGGATTCTTTGCTTCACGCTGTGGAAAAAGGTTGGATAGTTTTGATAGGAGCAACTACTGAAAATCCTAGTTTTGAGGTGGTTTCGGCATTATTGTCTCGTTCTCAAGTTTATATTTTGAAACCATTGAGCTACGAAAAATTGGAGGAATTAGCTACTATTGCGGTCGCTCGTTTCAATCAAGATGAAGATACAGATTTTGTTATTAAAGATAATCAGGGGTTTATACAATATTCGGGTGGTGATGCTAGAAAACTCATCAATTCGGTAGAGTGGGTGCTTAATCAGTATAAAGGCTCTGGACAAAATCAGTTATCTAATGAGGCTATTTTGAAAGTTTTACAAGAAACCGTTCCCGTTTATGATAAAAATGGAGAGCAACATTATGATGTGATTTCAGCTTTTATAAAATCTATTAGAGGGAGCGATGTTAATGCTGCTTTGTATTGGCTGGGAAGAATGTTAGTAGGAGGTGAAGATATTAAATTTATTGCAAGGCGACTTTTGATATTGGCGGCAGAAGATATTGGTTTGGCTAATCCTAATGCTCTCACAATAGCTAATAGTTGTTTTCAATCGGTTAATGTTATAGGTTATCCAGAATCTCGTATTATTCTAAGTGAATGTGTAATTTATCTAGCAGCTTCACCTAAGAGTAATTCGGCATATCAAGCCATCAATGAGGCAATGGCGTTGGCGAAAAAAACAACTCATTTGCCTGTGCCGTTACACCTAAAAAACGCTCCCACAAAACTGATGAAAGAGCTAGATTATGGTAAAGATTACCGTTACGCTCACGCTTATGAGGGAAATTTTGTACCACAAGAATTCCTTCCTGAAGAATTATCAGGAGTTTCTTTTTATCGTTCAGGAGATAATGCCACCGAAAGAAAAATAAAAGAACAAATTTCTAAAAAGTGGGGCGAAAAATATTAGAGTTCGCCCTTACCTTGTCTAATGATTTCTGCAACGCCAGAAGTTAAATCTACAATAGTAGAAGCCACATTATCACCATAGCCTGAATCAATGACAATATCCACTAAGTGGTCATACTTTTCAGCGATAAGTTCTGGGTCTGTGGAATACTCTATAATTTCATCGTCGTCTTTTATAGAAGTGGAAGCAATAGGACGGCCTAATTTTTCTACAATAAGTTGCGGAATAGGGTGGTCTGGCACTCTAATACCAACGGTTTTATGACCTTTATAAGAAAGAGGTAAATTCTTATTAGCTTCTAGAATAAAGGTAAACGGTCCAGGAATATGACTTTTTAATAATCTAAAAACAGAATTGTCAATAGGTTTAGTGAAAGACGAAAGATGACTTAAATCGTTACAAATAATAGAAAAATAAGCTTTCTCTAGTTTTGTTTTCTTTAGAGAAGCTAGTTTTTCCATAGCTTTGATATTATTGATGTCGCACCCCAAGGCGTAAACCGTATCAGAAGGATAGATAATAAGTCCCCCATTATCTAAGGTTTTTATCACTTCTTTTATAAGGTTTTCCTGAGGATTTTCAGGGTAAATTTTAATGACCTTCGCCATGGCTTTCTTCTTGTTTTCGTTTTAGTTCTTCATCATATTCGTGGAGAATATTATGCTCTGGAGTTTGCTCTATGGCTTCCATTATTTTTTGTAAAATCTCTTGTGCAGACTCGTTTTTATAATCAATGTCAAGAGCAGGTTTAAATTCCATAGTTGGTTCTACGCCTATTACTTTAATTTTAAGCCCTTTTTTATCGAAAGCTCTTCTAAATCCATTGATTTTGATAGGTATCACAATAGGACGTTGCTGTTTTACCAATTTGGCAGTTCCTTTTCTTCCCTGTGCAAATGCAGAGGTAGTCCCTTGTGGAAAAGTGATTACCCAACCATTATCCAAAGCTTTAATGATGTTTTCTACCTCACTCATATCTACCATACGATTAACATTTTTGCCTTCGGCACGCCATGTTCTTTTTACCGTTACGGCACCCGCTAATTTGAAAATTCGGGCAAGGATACCTTTATTCATCGTTTCTTCAGCGGCCACATAGTAGAAATCTACTTTAGGATTAAGTAAGTAAACAGGATTTTTTATCGTATTATGATAACCATTATTTACGGCACAAAAAGCGTGATACATAGCTGCAACATCAGCAAAGTAGGTTTGGTGGTTAGATACAAACAAAACATTACTTTCTGGTAAATCTACCAAATGTTCAGTACCTGATATTTTAAGTTTATTAAATCCGTTGAACCTTCTGTAAGATATTATCCCTAAAATGAAAATAATAAATCTTTTAAGAAAGTATAAATTCCCGAATGAATCGGTAAATATTGTTTTTTTTGCCATCGGTTACGCCTGTGTTTAGCGTGCAAATTTACATATTTTTTAACAACTGGCTAAACTCGTACAAAATCATAGAGGTGGCTCCCCAGATATTATAGTTTTTATATTGTATCACAGGGACTTCTATATGTTTGTCAAATAAAATTTTAGAGGGTTGTTTTGGTAGGTCTAAAAGTAAGGATAGAGGTAGTTCTATCAGCTCTTGGGCTTCAGATTCTTGTAGAGTGAATTTTGGATTTTTTTTAGTATACGAAACATAAGTATGAACATAAAAATTACTAGGCGGAATATACAACGGACTTAAACTTCGTATCAACCTCAAGTAAGGACGAATAATGCCTAGTTCCTCTGTAGTTTCACGCAGAGCGGTGTGGGCAAATGTTTCATCAGAAACTTCTTTTTTTCCACCAGGTAAAGAGATTTGTCCACTATGTTTGTCATTAACATTAGCTGTTCTTACCATAAGTGGGATATGCCATTGGTTATTTTTGAGATAAAGTAAAATGTTAACAGCAGCTAACTTTGGTTTTTTAACCATTATTTCGTCATAGGAGTAGAGAGGTCTTTGGGGAGGAGCATAAATTTTATGAGCATTTTCTCCTTCTAGAGGAGCGGCTTTAATTCGTTTGATTAAATCTCTACCAAGTTTCATTTTTTAATCCATTTTCTGTTTTAAAAAACCTTTTAAATCTTTGTTAGAACCATAAATTACTAGTATATCATTAGTTTCTAGTAGAGTATCTGTAGCTGCCACACCTAGTACTTTGTTTTCTGTTTTGGTTTTGCCTAAAAGACTTTTAACTTCTATTTTTCTTATAATAGTGAGTACAACTAAGTTGTATTTTTGGCGGAAATCTATTTCACGAATAGTCTTTCCAATGTATTCCTCTGGTACTTTAGCTTCTATGATACTGTATTCTTGGTTCAGTTCAAAAGAATCTACAATATTGCTTAGGCATAATTTTTTCGCCCATCTTTCTGCTGTTTCTTCTTCAGGGTGTACTATTTCATCAACGCCGATGGCTTGTAATACTTTTTCGTGCAGAGGATTGATGGCACGGCTGATGAGTCGTTTCACTTGTAAGTTTTTAAGTAGAGCGGTGGTCATTACATTAGCGCCTTGGTCTTCGCCAATGGCAACCACGAAAATATCGGTTTCTTTGATGGGAAGCCCCGAAACGGTAAATTCATCGGTAGAATCCATACAGATGGTATGCGATATTTTTTCTTTATAGGCATCTACTTTGGCGGCACTATTATCTATCCCGATAACTTCGTTGCCTTGAGCCGTTAGTTTTTGGGCTAAAGAAGCTCCAAAGTTTCCTAATCCTACTATAATATATTTCATTTCGTTTTTAATTTATGGTTATTTCTTCTTTTGGATAGCTATAATTTTTATACTTAGATTTTTTAACGATAGCAATAGCTAATGATAACATACTGATACGCCCCACAAACATAATGCCTATGAGTACCATTTTAGAGGCTTCACTTAGAGAGGCGGTAATGCCTAAGCTTAGTCCTACGGTACTATAAGCAGAGAAACATTCAAAAGAAATATCTAGAAGGTTTTTGTCTGGGTCAAAAAAAGTAATGAGCATCACGCCCAACCCTATTGCCATAAGAGATAAAGTCATAATAGCAAAGGCTCTTCGTATAGAAATATCAGCGATTTCTCTTCGGAAAATTTCTACTTTAGATTTGCCTTTGGCAAGGCTTAACACATTGAGGAACGCTATGGCAAAAGTATTCGTTTTAATACCACCACCGGTAGATTGTGGCGAAGCTCCTACCCACATAAGTAAAAATATAACCATAATGGTAGGGAAGGACATAGAAGCGTTGTTAATGGTGTTAAACCCAGCCGTTCTAGGCGTAGTAGCACCAAATAAAGCAGTTACAAACTTTCCAAAACCTTCGTGTTCTGCTAAAGTGTTGTGATATTCTAAAATGTAAAAAATAATAGTGCCAACTATCGTGAGAGATACGGTGGTTACCAAAGTAATGCGGCTATCTAAGGTTAATACCCAAGGTCTGTATCTTCTTTTTTGTTCGGAGAATGGGCTTATATGGGCGATTTTGTATTTAATATAATTGATGATATTCACTACGATAGGGAAGCCTAAACCTCCGAAAACAAAAGTGAAAATAACAACTAAATGTAGATAATAGTTGTATTTGTAAGCACTATCATAAAGATTAGCATCTAGAGTAGAAAACCCTGCATTACAAAAGGCAGATACAGAATGGAAAATAGAAAAAAAGATGTGCTGAAATTCCGAGGTGAACAGAGTGGAGTTTACGCTGGTATATATCAAAATTCCAGAGAAAAGTTCTATCCCAAAAGTAATAAGAATAATGTTTTTTAGGGTAGAGAATACATCGCCGAGTTTTTTTGAACTCGTCATATCGCTTAGAGCCAATTGGTTTTCGTAAGAAGTGCCACCTTTGAAAAAGTAGCTAAAATAACTTGCGAAAGTTAAAATCCCTAAACCTCCAATCTGAATTAAAATAATAATGATAAGTTTCCCAAAAGTTGTAAAATCACTACCCGTATTCAGTACCGATAAGCCCGTAACACAAACCGCACTAGTAGAGGTAAACAAAGCATCTAAAAACGAAATTCCGTGTGTGGTAGCTTTGGGGAGCGTGAGTAGAAAAGCCCCCATTAGTATAATCACAATAAAACTACTGATGAATAATTGGGCTGGGTTGAGCACCGTTCTTTTAAAATTGATTTTCAAATCCGAAAACTCTCTTATAAAAGTAAATACCACCGCTACAATAACCCAATATCTGCTTTCAAAAAAACGGTCTAGGCTGCCATATAACGGACTTAAAAAATGAAAGTAGAAAATAACCACCGTAAATATCACCGTAGCTAAATCAAAAATAAAAGCTTTACGATTAACAGGAATCCTTTTCTCATAGTATCTGGCAGCGGTAGAGATAAGTCCTATGGCAATAGCAAAGTGGTAGTAGCCATCAAACATTATTCTAGAGTCTTCGGATTGGTGAAAACCAAAATCACCAAAGAAAGCCATAATACCTAAAGTACTGATGATAAAGGAAAATATATAGAGAAGTTTAAAATTGATAATCATCGTAATGGTTAATTAAATACTTAATTTTTATTTCAAAATACCTCTTATTCTGTTAGCATTTTTGATGAGTTCTTCTAGAAAATCATAGTTTTCTTTCTCTAGTGCGGCTTTAAATTTTCTTAACTGAGAAATATGCTCGTTGAGTACATCTAGTACATTCTCTTTATTTTGTTTAAAGATGGGAACCCACATTTCGGGGTGAGATTTTGCTAACCTTACCGTGCTAGAAAACCCCGAACTTGCGAGTTGGAAAATAGTATCTTCTTCCTTCTCTTTTTCTAAAACCGTATTGGCTAGAGCATAAGAGGTAATGTGTGAAATGTGAGAGATATAAGCGGTGTGTATATCGTGCTGTTCGGAAGTCATTTCTATGAGGTTCATTTCCAGAAGTTGATAAACTTCGGACACTTTCTCCACGGCATCTTTTGCAGAATCTTCTATATCGCAAAGAACGGCTACTCTGCCAGAAAAAGACTCTAGTTGAGCAGATTGAGGTCCACTATTTTCTGTTCCCCACATAGGGTGCGAAGCTACGAAACGATTTCTATTTTTATGATTTTTGATAGCATTTACAATCCCTAACTTTGTAGAACCAGTATCCATCACAGTTTGGTGTTGGTCTAGTAAATCTAATACTTTAGGCAGTACCTTTTGGGTGGCATCTACAGGAATTGCTATAATAATGAGGTCAGATTTTTTTACCGTATTCTCTAAACCATCAGCTTCATCTATGATGCCTAATGCTAAGGCTTCATTGAGGTGGTTTGTGGAGTTATCTGTACCACATATTTTTATCAAGGTATTTTTACTTTTCAGCTTTAGAGCCATTGACCCACCAATTAGTCCAACGCCAATTAGTCCTACAACCATTATTTAAGAGATTTAAGGTTAAAGAAACGAGCTTCTTTCTCACATTTTTCAAAGCTGATTTCGTACATCGGATTTTTCTTTGGATAGTATAACAGGTAAGAAGGACAAGGCTTTTTTTGAGCATTACTCTTTTGGAAATCTATTTCACCGTGGGTAATAAGGCTATCTTTTAAAAAACTTTCAGTAATGTTTAGGCTTTGCATCTGTGTTTTAAACTCCTCGGAATAGCTGAATTCTTTAGATAGTGTTTCTGCTATTACACGGCTATTAGGAAGGTAGCCACTGCAACTAACTCCTTTCTGATTAAGAACAAAAAATACAATAATGAACCCTGGGATAAGACCTATTAAATAAAATTTGAGTTTTCTCATTAGAAGGTTAATAAATTTATATCGTGATAGTTTAATCCAAATTTTTCACAAATAATTTTCTTTGTATGTCTGCCTTTGTACATGTATATAGAATCTTTGCTGCTGGTATTTTTTAGAAGCATAGTTTCTAATCCTCCTTCGTGGTCAGATTGTAATAGGTAACTTAGGAAGAAGTTACTAATAGCTTTAGTTGTTGTTCTAGGCGTTTTAGAAGTCAGATTTGGAATTCCAGAGTGAACCACCTCGTGTTTTATAATTGTAGGATTTTCTTGGGTGGTAAGTTCTGCCGTTTCAATAGACTTTCCGTAATCAATAGTAAGGTCAATAATTACGCTGCCTTTTTTCATGAGCTGTACCATCTCTTCCGTTACAACAGGAGGAAGATTGTGTCTTTGCAAAGCACCTATTACAATATCGGCTCTTCTGAGGCTTTTCGTTAGTTCTTTAGGATCTATAATTGAGGTAGAAACCCTATTGTTTATAAAATTATGTAATCTTCTTAATTTGGCTAAAGAATTATCAAAAACCCTAACATTAGCACCTAGACCAATAGCTGTTTTTGTGGCAAACTCGCCCACAATACCTGCCCCTAAAACCACTACTTCGGTAGGTCTTACACCTGTAATACCACCAAGCATTAAGCCGTTAGACTGTGCCAAAAGTTCTGAAGCATAAAGGATAGAAACATTACCTGCAATTTCTCCAATCAATCTTACTAATGCTAACTGCTGGTATTCATCTTTAATAAATTCAAAAGCAATAGCAGTGATTTTTCTTTCGGCTAATTTTTTAAAATAATGAGGCGTCTGAAGATTAACTTGCAACGCTGAAATTAAAAAAGATGATGGCTTTAAATAATCAATCTCTTCTTCTGTAGGTGGGTTTATCTTTAGTATAAGCTGCTGTCCAAAAGCTTCTTTAGGGGCGTTAGTGATGATAGCTCCAGCTTCGGAGTATTGTAAATCTGTAAAAAATGAACCTTTTCCTGCTCCACTTTCTACGACTACTTGGTGACCACTCTGTGTGAGAACTTGTACTGCATCAGGAGTTAGGCAGAGTCTTTTCTCGTTTAGGCAAGTCTCTTTAGGAACACCTATAAAAAGTCTTTGTCCTTTTTTTATAATTTCTAATCTTTCTTCTTTTGGTAGAAGCTGCTCTTCTTTAAACGGAGTAAATATAGTGCTACTCATAGTTATTAGGGGTTATTCAGTAAGTGAAAATATAAGCAAATATAAGAATCATTTAAACACAATATGCCTTTCTCCTTCTATATTTTCTATCTTCATTTCGTGATAGGGGATTCCTTCAAGTTCAGGCTCATAAATTTCTGGCCATTCAATGATAGATAAGAAACCTGTTTCTAGATATTCTTCGATACCGATGTCAAATGCCTCATCAATGGATTTCATTCGGTATAAATCAAAGTGATAAATGTTGCCTTTCGGGCAAGCATACTCATTTACAATGGCGTAAGTAGGGGAGGAAACCTCGTCTGTACTGCCAAGAGTCTTCAATAAAAATTGAGTAAAAGAGGTCTTACCAACACCTAAGTTTCCCTTTAATAAAAGGATAGGGTGCTTTAGTTGGGGCAAAATTTGATGGATAACTTCTTGCCACTCTTCGATGGTAGATATTTTAAATTCCATAATTATTTAGGAAGTTTAGATAGGATTGAGTTTAACTTATTATAGACTAATCAATCTTTTGAAGAAAAGAGATGATATACAGTAACATTTGAAAAAATAAGCTACCTAAAAAGGTAGCTTTAGTTTTTATATCTTCATAATATCCACTTCTTTGTGTTTGTAGTGGTCGTCTATCATACTAATGTACTTATCTGTAAGTTGCTGAACCTCGTTTTCGGTATCTTTAATAATATCTTCGGATACCCCATCTAGCTTCTTAAGGTCTTTCATCGCATCTTGTCTTGCATTTCTTACAGTTACTTTAGTCTGTTCCGCTTCCGCTTTAGCTTGCTTTGCAAGGTCTTTTCTTCTCTCTTCAGTTAGTGGAGGTACATTTAGGATAATAGTATCTCCATTGTTAGACGGAGCAAATCCTAAGTTAGAGTTAATAATCCCTTTCTCTACATCCTTAATAGCCGACCTGTCCCAAGGTTGGATAGCAATAGTCATTGCATCAGGGATAGAAACATTCGCAACTTGGTTAAGAGGAGTAGGGCTACCATAGTATTCCACCATTACATCTTGTACCATAGCCGTAGAAGCACGCCCCGCTCTAATCTTTAAGAAAGCGTGTTCTAAGTGTTTAATCGCAGCGTCCATTTCCTGACGAGCATTGTCTAATATCAACTGTATTTCTTCCATTTTATTTAATGATTATTTTTTAATTATATAAAATTCTTAGTTTCTTACCACAGTTCCTACTTCTTCGCCCTGAACTACCTTTAGAAGGTTACCTTCCTTATTCATATCAAAAACAATGATAGGAAGTTTGTTCTCTTGGCTAAGAGTAAAGGCAGTCATATCCATTACCTTTAAATTCTTTTCATAAACTTCATCAAACGAAAGGCTATTGAATTTCACAGCATCTTTATTCTTTTCAGGGTCGCTGTCGTAGATGCCATCTACACGAGTACCTTTAAGGATAACATCAGCCCCTATTTCTATGGCTCTTAGCGTAGCAGCAGTATCCGTAGTAAAGTAAGGGTTGCCTGTACCAGCTCCAAAGATGACTACTCGCCCTTTTTCTAAGTGTCTAGTTGCCCTTCTTTTAATAAAAGGCTCAGCTACCTTATCCATTTCAATGGCAGATTGTAGTCTTGTTTTAATGCCGATGTCTTCCAAAGCACCTTGTAGAGCCATACCATTGATAACGGTTGCTAGCATTCCCATATAGTCGCCCTGAACTCTATCCATTCCTTTAGCAGCACCTGCTAAACCTCTGAAAATGTTACCTCCTCCTATCACGATAGCGACCTCGCAACCTTGGTCTACCACCTTTTTAATTTCTGCGGCATACTCCTTTAGTCTGTCGTTATCTATACCGTATTGTAGGTTTCCCATAAGTGCTTCACCACTAAGTTTGAGAAGGATTCTTTTATATTTCATAGGTTTACTTTTTAATTAAATCAATATTTACCTTGGACTAAAATTTCCTCTGCAAATATAAGTATTACGACAGAATTAACTCTCATTTGATTTAATTAAATATCAAAAAAGTATTTCTTTAAGCTATGTTAATTTTATGAATAAACCTTATGATGATGTTAATGAGTAAAACTTAATTGTTATTTTTGTGGCAGAGAATATAGAAGCGATGACATTAGAAGAAATACAAGCTGGACAGGTATTTTTGGTAGATAAACCTTTGGATTGGACTTCCTTTCAGGCGGTTAATAAGATGAAATTCAAACTAAAAAGAGAGTTTAAGCTAAATAAGATTAAAATTGGTCATGCAGGGACATTAGACCCTAGAGCCACAGGGCTTTTGGTGGTATGTACAGGAAAAGCAACTAAGACTATCCCAGAAATACAAAACGCTCCAAAAGAGTACCACGCCGAAATAAAAATTGGAGTTCAGACGGCTTCTTATGACACCGAAGAACCAGAAATACTACCACAAGATATTAGTACTATCACTAAAGAGCAAATTTTAGAAACTTTGGATAGCTTTGTGGGAGAGATAGACCAAACGCCACCTATATTTTCTGCGATTAAAGTAGATGGCGAAAGAGCATACAATCTTGCTAGAGCAGGAGAGGAAGTAGAATTAAAGAAAAGGAAAACCACGATTTACTTTATAGATAATGTGGAGATTGATTTGCCTTTTGTGAGGTTTAGTGTTGGTTGCTCTAAAGGGACTTATATCCGAAGCTTAGCACACGACATAGGTCAGGCTTTAGGCGTGGGAGCTTATCTTACGCAGTTGAGAAGAACTAAAATTGGTAATTTTTCTGTGGAACGGGCTTCGGAGAAATTTTTAATGAATGAGTTTAGTTTTGCTAATGATATTTAAGAAATGTGTAAATTTTTAGTCTTCTGTTTTACATTTATCTTTTTAGGAGGTTTTGCCCAAAAACAAAAGTCAGATAAGTTGGGGATATTCACAGGAATAAATGCCAATGTAGGGTTAGATTTAGCCTCTATTCTTAGAAGAAATAATAATAATAATAATAATAATAATAATAATAATAATACATTGAATAATAGCCGAAGCGATGAAAAATTTGCTTACGGTTTTGCTTCTGAATTGGGAGTACAACCTTTTAATTGGTTTGCGATTTCGGGAGGGATTAAGTATAGCTATGTTTCGGATAATTATCATTTATTGTATTACACCATCAATCCCTATATTTTTGTTACCAAAGCCGAAGACCATGATTTTGGTTACATTGGACTGAAATTAGGTAAACAGTTTAATCGTTCCGCAGCCAATGATACAGCGTATTGGGGATTAAGCGTTGGTAAGTTTGATGCTTCTCTCTATCGCAATTTAGGGCAGAAGTTTGAGTTGTCTTTAGAAGGTTACAGTATGGGGAATTGGTTTATAGGGTTCTCTTATGGTATCGTATTTTATAGCAATAAAAGTTTATAGTTAATGGAAAAAGTTAGAATCAATAAATATTTATCGGAAGTTGGCTTTTGTTCTCGTAGGGAAGCGGATAAAATATTGGAACAAGGGAGAATTACCATCAATGGTAAAATACCAGAATTAGGAACTAAAGTAAGTGCCGAAGACGAAATAAGGGTAGATGGAAAACTTATTGCTGAACCAAAGGAAGAGCATGTTTATATTGCATTTAATAAGCCTGTGGGCATTGTTTGTACAACGGATACTAAACGAGAGAAGAATAATATTATTGATTACATCAAATATCCTAAACGCATTTTTCCAATAGGAAGACTGGATAAGCCTAGTGAGGGTTTAATATTGCTGACTTCGGATGGTGATATTGTTAATAAAATATTAAGGGCAAGAAACAACCACGAAAAGGAATATATTGTAAGGGTAGATAAACCTATTACCAATAAATTTCTAGAGCAGATGAGAGCAGGAGTGCCGATATTAGGCACAGTTACTAGAAAGTGCGAAGTGGAGCAGCTGGATAAAATGCAATTTAGGATTGTGCTTACTCAAGGATTAAACAGACAAATCCGCCGTATGTGTGAATACTTAGGATATGAAGTGAAGAAACTAAAGCGTATAAGAATTATGAATATCCACTTAGATTTACCAATAGGAAAGTGGCGAGAGCTGACACCCAACGAGATGAAAACCCTCAACCATCTGATTAAAGATTCAGCGAAAACCTACGATTAGTATTTTTCTATAAGATAATGGTAGGCTTTTAGATATTTATTAAACCTTTTTAAATCTTTCTCTGTGAGAGGCTTGTTTACTCTCTTTAAGTCCATATTGTCGGTTAAATCGTTTATTTTAACGGCAATGGCTAGTGGCGACTGTTCTATGCGTTTAATAAAATCGTCATAGCTTTCCTCTGGATTGGTCTTAGAAAGACATTCTATAGCGAATAATATTTCGTCTGGGAAGCCTTGTTTTTTTAGATATTCTATGCTGTATTCTGGGCAGTCTTCTACAACATCGTGTAGTACACCTACTATTTTTTCGTCTAGAGTTTTACCGTAATTCATCACTCTCATCACATGCCCAATATAAGGAGCCTTGTATTTGTCGGTTTGTCCACGGTGGGCATTTTGAGCTATTTTAATAGCTTTATGGAGTAATTCTTCCTTCATCATTTTGTCTGTCATCTGATAATTTTAATAACAAAAAGAATTAAACTATTTTTAGTGATAGATTAGTCAAGTATTTTAACAGGTTTTTTGTTCTCATCTATAGCAACGAGAGTGAAATCACCAAATACTGCTTTTTCTCTTGTGTTAGCATACATTTCTTCGATAAAAACCTCTACACTTACTTTTAAGCTGGTGTTTCCTACAGATTTTACCTTCCCTACAAGCTCTACTAAAGTATCTGCAGGTATTGGTTTATTAAAATCAATTTGGTCGCAACTTACTGTTACAATGGTCTTTCTAGAAAATCTAGTTGCAGTAATAAAGGCAACCTCGTCCATCATTTTCATAACAGTACCCCCAAACATGGTTTTGTGATGGTTGGTAGTATCAGGGAACACTACTTTAAAAGTGCGTGTTTCGGATTGTTTTATTCTTTCTTCGTAAGTCATTTTTATTAAATGTTTCTAGTCATCTTACAAATATAATCTTTTTTTGATTTATTGTTGTACTCTAAGTTTGCTATTTTTATAACCATATCCAAAGTAAACTACCAGCCCAATCCCGAACCAAACGATAAACCAGAACCAGTTTTCGTGGGTCATTCCTGTAAGGAGGTAAAGGCAAGAGCTTAATCCCAATAGTGGGATAAGAGATAAGTTTTTAACAAAAGCTAATAGAGATAAAACTAAGTTGATGATTAGGTAAATAAATATAGCTAATCTAAATTCCCCTTCTTCAGGGTCGTTCCAATCCATTAAAGTGTTAAAAAACTCAGGAATAAGGTTATAAAATAAAATGACTCCTCCGATAAATAAAACTGGGAAAATATATTTAGCGTTGATGTAAGGCATCTGGAAACGACCTTCTACTTTTTCTTTTCTTGGTAAAAGTAGAACGCCACCACACACCAAAACAAAGGCAAATATAGTACCGATACTCGTAAAGTCTAAGATGAAAGATTTATCCGTAAACAGTATAGGAATACCTACTACAAACCCTGTAATGATAGTAGCAAAAGAAGGGGTTTTTCTTGTGGGGTGTATTTGTTGGAATTTTTTAGGAAGCAATCCGTCACGGCTCATAGAGTACCATATTCTAGGTTGTCCCATTTGAAATACGAGAAGAACACTGGTTATCGCAATAATTGCAGTAACAGAAACTACAAGTTCCATCCACGCGACATTGGCGTTAGATGGTTCAAAAATAAATGAAAGTGGGTCGCCCACACCATCAAATTTTCTATAATCTACCATACCTGTAAGTACTAGTGTAAGTACCATATAGATGGCTGTGCAAAGCACTAAGGCTATTATCATACCTTTTGGAAGAGTTTTTTGAGGGTCTTTGGTTTCTTCGGATAAAACACTCAAAGCATCAAAACCTATATAGGCGAAAAATACGCCAGAAACGGCACTCATCACTCCAATAAATCCGTTAGGCATCATTGTAGGCTGGTGTGTAATGTTGCTTATAGGAGTCCAATTATCTGTATTGATGTAAAATACACCTACAGCTATCACTAATATAACAACCGCAAGCTTTAAGATTACCAATAAGTTGTTAAAGTTTTTACTTTCTTTTATTCCAATATAGCACACCCAAGTAATTAACCCATTGATAACTAGAGCAGGAATATCCACAATAAGTTTTAATCCGCCAATAACAGGCGCATTTTTCCAAGCTGAAATAAGGGCAGGGTGAGTAGACCCTTTGAAGAAGGCTTTTTTAGCTTCGGAGTAGCTACAAGTGAGGTAATCAGGTATATTAATTCCTATTCTAGAAAGAAAGGAAGTAAAGTAATCTGACCAAGAAAATGCTACATAAATATTTCCAAAAGAGTATTCCATAATTAGAGCCCAGCCTATTATCCAAGCTATAAGCTCTCCAAAACTAGCATAGGCATAGGTGTAGGCAGAGCCAGCGGCAGGGATTCTACTAGCAAATTCAGCATAACATAGAGCCGTAAAACCACAAGCTACCCCACAGATGATATAAAGTGTAATAACTCCAGGACCACCTCTAAAAATAGCTTCGCCTAGACTACTAAAGCTACCGGCTCCTATAATGGCAGCAATCCCAAAGAATACAATGTCCCAAACCCCTAAGGTTCTCACAAAGGAGCTTCCTAGGTCATTAGGGTTATATGATTTTGTTTTAAATAGTTGTTTCATACCTTATAAAGATGAACATTAAAAAGGGAACAAATGTAAAAGTTTTTTTCTTAAAAATGCTACTTGTTTATTTTTTTCGTATTCAAGGCAGTAGAGTTGTTTATAAATTTCGCAAATTTGTAAGATGAAAAAGTTAATACTTACCTATTTACTTCTTTGGAGTTCTGTTATTTTTAGTCAAATAATTATAAATAGTGCTGATAATACAGCTTTGCCAGCGACGGTACATTATTGTGAAGGCAGTATTTATAATCTAACTTTGAACGCTGAGTCCACAAGTACAGGAGATTATAGCATTACAGAAACTACTTTAAATATAGCTAATCCCTCTACTTTTGTTCCTTTTGAAAGGAGAGCAGGAAACAGTAATTTTTCTAAAGCTATAGATATTGGCTTCCCCTTTAGTTTTTATGGCAAAACCTATACTAAGTTGGTTGTGGGTTCTAATGGTAGATTGGTTTTTGGTGATAATGCTGATTTAGAGAATTTATATCAAAGCAATTATCTAGATAAAGTTTATAGTGGTAATGGTACAGAGGCTAATCGTCAGTTGCCTAATATTATTTATAATCAGGTAGATACTTCAAACCCTTCAAGGGCTTTAAGTTTAGCCAATTTATTTTTAGGCTTTACAGATATAGGTTACTATAACTCTAGCGATTATGATAAAATAACCTATTTACAAACTACTTACAATGGTAAGAGAGGTTTGTTAATTTCGTTTGAGAATATTATAGAACTTCATTCTGACTATAATAGAACAATTAGCTCTAAAGTATTATTGTTAGAAGATAATTCTTTTATTGTTAGGGTAGTTAAAAGATTGGGACAAAACGCTATTCTAGGAATTCAAAATTCAGATGCAAGTAAACATAAATTTGTTCGTAACTACAACAATACCAACTGGACTGAAAGTGGAAATACAGCTTATTTGTTTACGCCTAACCACACGCTTACACCAAGTGCAAAATGGTTTGTAGATGGTGTAGAACGCTCTACAGATAGAAATTTTACTTACCTGCCTGTAAATGATACAGAAAGATTGAAAGCCGAAATCACCTTTTCAGACGGTACCACGCCTATAGGGAATCCCATTTCTCAAGAGGTTGAGTTTAAAAAAGTATTAAAACCAAATATTAGCTCTGAAAGACAAACAGGTTGTGCTGCGGGGGATAAACTTTCTGTCCAAAACCCTATTGCAAGTATAGCATACCAATGGTATAAAGAAGGGGAATCTTCTGCAGTAGCAACAGGCAATTCTTTTATAGCGACCACAAACGGTAATTATTATGTTAAAGCCAATGGTTGCCAAGAATCGGATAGAATAACGGTAACCATTAGTTCTGATTTACCACCTATAGGTTTTTTAGAAAATCAGATTTTTACAGAGTGTGATGCTTTAGGGAATAATCAAAAAGAAATTAACCTTTTGGATAAGGTAGGTTACCTAGCTGGAACAGATTATACAATAGTATTTTTAGATGAACAAGGTAATGTTGTAGCTACAGAAGCTAATGGTTATAAATATACCATTGTTACAGGAGCGGAAAAAACATTGCAAATGAAAGTGTCTTCCAGCAACTGTACAGAGATTAGAAGTTTTAAATTAAGTTATCTATCTTTACCTAAAGCCCCAATAGCGGAGCGAGTGTGTTTTGATGCAACTACTTATAACCTTAGAGAAAATTTTGAAAATGTCTATTTCGGAGGTCAAGGTTATACCTTCCTTTATTCGGTAGATGGTGGTAATACTTACAGTGCTTTGCAAGAGGTAAATCCTAGAGTAAACACACAACTTATGGTAAAAATAAAACACCCTAATTTTAGTTGTGAAAGCATCATAAATCTAAATTTTGAGTTTTTGGACGAAGTTAGAGTAATGCCTATAACCCCTTTTCCTGAACATTGTTTCAGTTCTACGGAATATTTTGACCTTAACCAAACTAAAAGAGAATTAGAGTATAGCCCAGATATTGAAGCTACATTTTATACAGATGCAGCTTTAACGCAACCTGTTAATAATCTTAACTATAGAGGTAGTGGCACTATTTATATTAAAATAAAGAATACAGCCACAGGATGCGTAGCTTCTGTAGTACCTACATTAGAACTAAAAATTTATCGTAAACCATCTATATATACTAATTTGTTAGAGCAAAAAATATCCGCTTGTGGGTCTTCCGTTTTTGATTTAACAATTACAAACACAGACCGATTTATTAGAAATAGAGGACAATGGAATGGAGATTTAGTTATAGAATATTACGATAGTAATAACCAAAGACTTACAGAAACTGAATGGAAAAACTATAACCTGAGCACTCGTGGCAGACCGTATGCTATTTTCGTTTTTAATACTACTAATAATAGGGAGTGTTTAGATAGAATTGACTATGATTTAGTAGAACTGATAAAGCCACAAGCGGTAAGTAATCAAATTTTAATCTGTACCGAAAGTAGCTACGCTTTAGATGATTTTAAATCAAAGGTTACCAGTAATCCTAGCAACTACACATTTTTAGACGAAAACGGAAATCCACTCACTTCGGACTTTTCTTGGAGTGCTTTGCCTTATGTAGTGAAATTCTATATTAAAAATAATGAAACAGCTTGTCTGTCTGATTTACAGCAAGTTTCATTTGTGCAAAATACATCTGTAACGGTTAATCATACTATCAATACATTTGAAATATGTGATACTAACTTTGATGGAATAGCCACTTTTAACCTTAATGATTGGAAATCTCAAATTACGTCAGACAACGCTGCTACACTCGAATTTTATAGAGATGCCGCAAGAACGAATTTAATAAGTAATCCACAGAACTATCAAAATCAAATTGCCTTTGGAGAGAGAATTTATGGTATTGCTAAAAAAACAGGACAATGCCCTAGCGATTTTGAATTTGATTTAAAGGTTAAAATCCCAACTGAAATAGCTCCTATTATAGATAGGTATTTGTGTTATGGTGAACCAGTGTCTGTTTCGGTATCCAACGCATCTGATTTCACTTCTATTAAATGGGAGCTACCAGACGGTACTATCAAAACAGGTACAAGTCTTAATTTAAATTACTCTGAGGTTCAGTGGGGTGTTTATACGGTAGAAGCAGTTAACGCTGTGGGTTGCTCATCAACAATAACATTTAAGATAACAGACGAAAATCAACCTAAAATTGTAAATGTTACAACCGATAATGATAGGATAGAAGTTACTGCCGAAGGAGGCGTTCAGCCCTACACCTATATTTTTAACGGAGTCCCTCAGCAGTCTAATATACTTTTGAGCCCAGCTGGTAGCCAATACACCATACAAGTAAGGTCAGCAAAAGGATGTTTAGGAGCTCCTTTGTCCGTTTATTTTCTGAAATTTACTAATGTGATAACGCCTAACGGAGACGGTAAAAATGATGTTTGGACGGTGGAACATTTAGATAAAATGAAAGAAGTAAGTATGGTTATAATGGACCGCTATGGGAAACCTGTTTTTAAAGCGGAATCTGGTGGTAACTTGGTTTGGGACGGTACAGAGAAAGGACGAGAACTACCTAGTGCCACTTATTGGTGTGTTATAAAATGGTACGACCCAGCCACACAAAGGAACGAAGCTAAACAAGGTTGGATTTTGCTTAAAAACTATTGAAACTAAATCTTTATTAAACTTAAATATAATTGTAATGAATATTATTTTAGCATCTACCTCTACCTTATATGGAGGGAAATATTTAGAGTATTTAAAAGATGAAATTATAAATCTTTACCAAGGTATAGATGAGGTTTTGTTTATTCCTTATGCTCGTCCAAATGGTATTTCTCACGAGGAATATACTTCTACGGCAAGAGCTTTTTTTGAAAGTATAGGCATAAAGATAAAAGGACTCCATGAGTTTGAAAATGTTAAAGAAGCCATACAAAATGCAAAAGCATATTTTACAGGTGGCGGAAACACTTTTTTACTTGTAAAAACTTTACACGAACTGGATTTGATGACTACCTTGAAAGAGCAAGTACAAAGCGGAAAGCCTTATCTAGGCACAAGTGCAGGAAGCAATATAGGTGGACTTAATATGAAAAATACTAATGATATGCCGATTGTATTCACACCTAGTTTTGAGTGTATGGGGTTGGTTCCGTTTAATATCAATCCGCACTATTTAGATCCAGACCCTAATTTAAAACATAATGGCGAAACTAGAGAAACAAGAATTAAAGAGTTCCTTTCTCAAAACGATACTAAAGTAGTAGGGCTTAGGGAAGGTAATTGGATACGCAGGATAGGAGATAGGATAACCGTAGAAGGCTCTCATCTTACTAGGATATTTGAAGTAGGAAAAGAACCTTACGAAATAGAAAGTGGCACTGAACTTTAATCTTTGATAATTAAAAATAAGGTTTCATTAAATCTAATAGAAAATCAGGGCAGGGCATTATTCGCCCTGTCTTTGCATTTAGGAAGAAAAGCGTGGTGGAAGCCTCCGTTATTTTTTCTCCTTTAGGGTTGTAGATTTCATAGTCAAAAATAATCCTTACACCATCAGGAAGTTTTTTAATAAATGTATGAATTTCTAAAACTTCATCATAACGAGCGGGTTTCAAATACTTGGTATGATATTCGGACACAGGAAGCCAAATGCCTCTGTTTTCTATCTCATCATAAGCAATCCCAATACTGCGAAATAATTCTACTCGTGCGACTTCAAAATATTCAGCATAATTTCCGTAGTAAACATATTTCATAGGGTCGGTTTCGCCATATCTTACTCGTACTGAGTGTACTGTGTGTATCATATCAAGTTTTTCTATTTATACATACAAATATATTTCTAAAAAATCAAGAGTGCAAATACTTTTTTTTGAAATTAAAAACTCAGATATTTGCCCTCCGATTAAGGTCAAAAATTAACTAATAATATTAAATAACAACATGGAGCAAGATTTATTCATTATTTGGGATAGATGCCTACAATTTATGAAGGATAATCTTAATGCTATGGAGCAAGGAGATGCTATGGGCAAGCTAGGTAGCTCATTCCATTTGTTGTTTGATAGAGTACAACCAATATCATTAGTTAATAATAATTTGACCATAGGCGTCCCTAGTGATTTCTATAAAGAATATATAGAAGAAAACTACTTGCCATTATTGTCGGCAGCTCTTAGAAAAAATATAGGTAAAGGTGTTAAGCTATGGTATTCTGTGTTAGATAAAAAATCTCAAGAAAATCAACAGGTACAACAGCCAACTGCTTATATAAAAGGTATGAGTACACCAGCACCAAAACCACAGGAAATTATGCCACCGTCTTTGTCTGGCAAAATACAAAATCCTTTGGTAGTACCTGGTTTAAAAAAGATAAGCGTAGAGTCTAACCTCAATCCAGTACATTCGTTTGATAACTTTGTAGAAGGAGAAAGTAATAAATTCGCTTTTTCTGCTGCCAAAATCATCGCTAAAAGACCTGGAGAAACTTCTTTTAACCCAATGTTTATCTACGGTGGTGTAGGTGTAGGAAAAACACATATTGCCCAAGCAATTGGTTTAGAAATTAAAAATACATATCCAGATAAAGTTGTACATTATTTATCATCTGAGAAATTTATACAACAGTTTATAAAGGCGGCTAACTCTAACAGAGGTAATGCTAATAGCAGAGAGGACTTTGCTAACTTCTATAAGATGTTAGATGTTCTTATTGTAGATGATATTCAGTTTTTATCTGGTAAGAAGGCAACACAAGACTCATTCTTCCATATTTTTGATTATTTGCACCAAAATGGAAAGCAGATTATCCTTACTTCGGATAAGGCTCCGGCAGATATTATGGATATTGAGGAAAGGGTGGTGTCTCGTTTCAAATGGGGACTTACAGCGGAAATTAAATCACCTGATTACGACACTAGAAGAAAAATTATAGTGGATAAACTCCATAGAGATGGTATTGCTCTTAGTGAGGATATGATAGATTTTTTAGCGGGCGAGGTACAATCTAATGTTAGAGAATTGATTGGAGTTATCAATGCGGTTATTGCTTATTCTACTATTTATAAATCCGATTTGACTTTGGATTTGCTAAAAGAAACGATTAACAAAATATCCGCTAATCAAAAGAAAGACATTAGTATTCCTTACATACAAGAGGTAGTTTGCGATTATTTTGGTATTAAAAGAGAGCAACTTTTATCTAAAACTAGGAAGAGGGATATTGCTTTACCAAGGCAGTTGGCGATGTATTTTGCAAAAGAATTTACAGATGCTACTTTTGCAAAGATAGGCAAGGAGATGGGAGGTAAGGACCACACCACAGTAATGTACGCTTGTGATACGGTTAAAAATACCGCAGAGGTGGACAAACAGATGCGAAAGTATATAAAAGAACTGAAAGAAAAAATAAGAAAATAATTTTGATTTTTTAGGTTAGTATTAGAAAAGGGATTATCTTAGAGCGTTCGTGGTTTTAGGGTAATCCTTTTCAATTTAGTAAAAATATTGGTTATGAAAATTTTAATGCTTTGTTTAGGTAATATATGCAGAAGTCCTTTAGCAGAAGGTATTCTAAGGGCTAAAATATCAGAAGAATATTTTATAGATTCAGCAGGGACGAGTGGCTATCACGAAGGAGCTAAGGCTGATCCAAGGTCTATACAAACGGCAGATTTTCACGGTATTGATATTAACGCCCATAGGTCTCGCCCTTTAGTAAAGGAAGATTTTGAAATTTTTGACCGAATTTACTGTATGGATAAGCAAAACTACAAAGATGCTATGGCTTTAGCAGAAAATGAGGAGCAACGCCAAAAACTAGTACTTATTCTAGAAAATAATGCCGAAGTACCAGACCCTTATTATGGTGGTGTAGGTGGTTTTGAAAAGGTGTATCATATGTTGGATAAAGCTTGTGATAGAATAGTTTTAGAACTTAATTTAAAACCTCGTTTGTAATGTTATTTCTTATACCTGCCTATTTGTCGGAAGAGAGTCCTAAAGACTATTTCGCTCCTATTATAAAAGATTATATCCTAAAGACTGATTATTTTTTTGTAGAGAATGAAAAAACAGCAAGAAAGGTAATTAAGTTTTTCTGCCCTGAAAAAAAACAGTCAGAACTCAAGCTATTTTTACTCAATAAACATTCTGAAGAGAAAGATTTGCAGGAAGCAATGCTCTTAATGAAACAAGGAGTGGATTTTGGACTTTTATCAGAAGCTGGGTTGCCATGTATTGCCGACCCTGGTAATATTATGGTGAAATGGGCTCATCAAAATGATATTCAGGTAGTACCTATTAGTGGACCTTCATCTATTATTTTGGCTCTTATTTCAAGTGGATTTAATGGTCAAAATTTCACTTTTAATGGCTATCTTCCTATAGATAAGGTAGAGAGAAAAAAACAAATTGTGTTTTTGGAACAGCAGGTTCAAAAGACAGGATATACACAAATTTTTATGGAAACACCTTATAGAAACAATCAGCTTTTGGAAGATTTGTGTAAGTTTCTAAATCCTAATACTAAACTTTGTATCGCTGCTAATGTTACTCACCCTAGTGAGGAGTTTATTAAAACAAAAGAAATTAAAAACTGGAAAAAGGAAAAGCCTGATTTACACAAAATTCCAGCTGTGTTTGTCATTGGTGCTACTAGATAAAAATCTAAATTTTTAACCAAGCCAAACCTTGTTCTGTCTTCAAGGCTAAATCGTAGAGAGAGTAACTTTTGGTAATGTGTTCTAGTTTGTTTTTTACCTCTCTAAAATCGTTATGTACAGGGCAAGGATTTACAGATGAACATTCTTTTAGTCCTAGTCCACACTTGGTAAAAAGTCCACTTCCATCCATGGCGACAATAATATCGTAGATTTTAATTTCTTTTAATCTTTCGGTATCAATAGAAAACCCTCCTTGTTGCCCTCTTACAGACTCTATGATGTTAGCTTTACAGAGCTGTTGTAGTATTTTGGCAATAAAAGCTACAGGGGCATCAATAGACGCTGAAACTTCTTTTACATTAACCCTTTGATTGTTTAGCCTTTTTTGGGCAATGCAAATGGCAGACCTGATGGCATATTCGCACGCTTTAGAAAACATAACTAGATGGATTATTTAAAGTATTGCCATTTAGGGATAATCATCAATAGACCTAATCCTACATATAAAAATAGATTGGTAACATCTGTGTATAGGAAGGTAGAAAGGTAAAACTGATGTAGAATAAAATGGGCTATTACAGCTAAAGGAAATAAAAAGATACCTATTTTTCTAAACAATACGATAAGGAAAAGCCCAACTAATGCTAATAAATCTACCCCGAATATAAGGTAAAAATACCAAGTAGGTATATTGATACTTTCGTGTTGAGAGAACTCATCTATATCAATACCTAGCCCCATAAGAGTAAATATAGCTAAAATTCCGATAGCTATATAAAAGCTACTAGTTTTTTTAGGCTCATCATTAAAGTAGTTTCTGTCTTCCATTCTGTAAAATTAAAAAAAGCCTTTGATAAAAACAAAGGCTTCTTACAAAAAAATAAGTTATTAAGCTTTAACAGCTTGTATTAGTCTGTTTTTATCACTTAGATACTCTTCCATAGAAATCATACTTTCTGTTCTAGTAACATCTTCAATATCATCTATTCTATAGATAACATTTTTAGCATCTTCTGTGTTTTTAGCTTTCATTTTACAGAAAATGTTGTATTTACCAGATACTACACTAGTTTCTATAATGTTAGGTATCTCTTCTAACTGTTTAAGAACCTCTTGAGTTCTGTTAGATTTAGTTAACAGAATACCAATAAATGCGGTAAAAGTATAGTCTAGCTTTTCGTAATCTATTTTAAGAGAAGAACCTAGTATGATACCAGCATCTTCCATTTTTTTTACTCTTACATGTATAGTTCCTGCAGAAACATTAAGATTTTTTGCTATTTCTGTAAAAGGCATTCTAGTATTTTGTACTAAATAATCTAAAATACTTTTGTCTATTTCGTCCAAACGGTAGTCCATAGTTCTAATGTTTTTATTTTATTGTCAAAATTTAAGTTTAATTTTTACAAAACTACAAAAAAAGTTTCAATACTATAGCTGTTAATTTTTGATATTTTTTGTTAATTTTTTTGAGAAAAATTTAACAGTGTTATTTAGCTTTGATACTATCAGTTGCTTTAACTTTTGTACTGTCTTTTTTCTTTTTAGTGAAAAAACGATTAAAACTCTTACTATAAACTACACCACCTCCCCAAGATTGGTTAGCTCCTGCGTTTTGTCCCACAATATTGGATATATTAGAAGGTTTAGAATAAACTCTCAGGATACGGCTACCGTCATTACCTTTAGACCAATCATACTCTATGATACCTTCTCCTGAAAGGAAATTAGCTTCTGTATTTTGATTTCTAGAAATAGGAACTCCCAAACCAGTTTTGATATTAACTCTAGGAGAAAGAGTTAAACTTATTCTACCAGAAGCCCTATCAGAAGTGTTGGTGGCTTGGTCTCCTCGGATATAGTCTAAGTCTATTTGAAACTGATTACTAATGGTATTAAGTACAGAACCAAGCTGTTTCATTAGGAGTGCATACCCTTGAGAGGTTACAGTGCTCCCTACATCAAATGTGAAGCCTCCTGTATTAGCTACATTAAAATTATTAAGTGCTAGAATAGACCCAAACTGAATGATTTTTTCATCAGGGTTACTCATTCTAAAGGCAAGGGCTTCTTTAATCTGACTAGAAACATCGGGCGTTTTTATATCAAATTGAATATCAGGGTTAGATAATGACTGTGTGATTCTAGTTTCTAGCATTACATTTACAGGAGGAAGTTTTCCTGTATTAAGGTACTCTCCCAAATTGGTTACAGTTCTATAATAGTTAGCCGAAATATTAAGCGCAGGATTCATTACATTATTATCCCAAGAAATGCTACTTCCTTTAGCAATTTGAAAGGAGCGTTCTAATATCGCTTTTGAAACGTAACTTCCGTTGTCTACTACATAAGTTCCATTCATAGACATTTGTCCGTTTCTGTTCATTCTAAATCTTAGATTTTCTGCGGTTCCTCTTACACTAATATCTCCTATATCATCTCCTACTAATACATTTACGGTAGAACCTCTATCCACATCTAGGGCTAAATCTATATTCATATTTGCTCCAGATTTTTCTCTTTTGGCTACAGTGAGTTGTCCGTCTTCATTTCGCTCTACGAAACGAAGCATTTTAAATTCATCTACCGAAGTTGCCGAGTTACTATTAAGTGTAAATACACTATTATTTAAAACTTTTGTTTTAGCGTTGATGTTAAGAGCTGTAACAGCACCATCTACAAATATATCTCCTGTACCATAAACTCTTCCCCAAAATACATCAAAATCTCTTTGAGTGGTATTAAGAAGCATCAAGTTATCCGTTCTAATAATGAGGTTGAGCCCCATAGAAGCGATATTATCAAACTGGATAGCTCCCGAAACACTACCTTTAGAGCTATTTCTCCCATCGCTTATCCCAATATTATTAAGAACAGCAAACCCTTTAGATAAAGGGATAACAGTGTCATCAAAATAATAATCTACTCCTGAGAAATTGAGTTTAAACCCAAATTTAGATAAGGCTATATTTCCATTATAATTGATGTCGTCTACAGTACCATTTATCTTAAGTTGTCCACTGGCATTACCTCTGAAGTTGCTAAATACCGCCTTTACAAACTCCTGAACAAATGCTAAATCAAACTTATTTAAATCGGCCGTGAGGTCTAAACTAGGGGAAGGTGTATTATTATCTACTTTCCCAAATATTCTGAGCTTATCATTTCCAAAAATCTCCGAAGAAGTTACTTTAACATCTACATCAAAAACATTTGGACGCTCGGTTTTCTCTGCATTGATGAGTAAATCTCCTAAGTTTTTGTCATGTATAGAGAAGCCATCTACTTTTAAATCTATAATAGGTTCTATATTATTTTTAAGGATAGCTAGTTTTATGGTTCCGTTAGCGTTACCTTTAATATTTAAGTCGGAGCTACCTTCTTTTAAGGCTAATACTTTAGAGAGATTAACATTTTTAACATCAATATTAGCATTGATGTTTTTAGCATCTTTATAAGTACCATTAACTAAAACTTCACTGTCGTCGGAATAAAATTTTAGATTTTCAATGTCTATAAATCCTGTTTTTTTTCTGTAGGTAATAGAGTGATTAAGCTCTGGCGAAGTATCTACATTCCACACAAAACTATTGAGTTTAACCTCGGTAGGCTCGAATCTTATAATATAATCACCGTTTACATTAGTAGTTTGATTAAGATTAACCGCGTAAGATTTCATAGCGTCTTCCTTCTCATCTTTATCGGTGCCATGTAAAAACCTTATGGCAAGGTGTAGATGTTCTCCATCAGGATTTTTGCCTATAATACTAGCGTTTTTAAGGATATTTTTATTGTATTCAGCACGGTTCATTTCCAAAGAGAAATTATCTTCTCTACTTTTGGTATCTATTTTAAGTGCTAATCCATCAATCATGATGCTGTCTTTTTTAGCAGGAGATTTTATATTATACTTAACATCTGTTTCTGCTAAAATTTGGTTTACCTTTTCAGTTTCTTTTTTACCAATGATATATTTTAAATAGCTAGTATCTGCATTTAATAGTAAATCATTACTATTGCCGTCATAACTTCCAGATACAGAGAGTATGTTACTTACTCTCAAATTCGGTTCAAAAAAATTGATAAGTCCTTGTGAAATTTTGAAGTCTAAATCTAAATATTGCCCTCTATATAGGCGTTTAGGTTGATTAGTAACCAGTAGTTTGCTTATACTATTTTGCACCATGCCACCTATGTCTCCCAAATTGAATTTTCCTGCAACTTTACCTTCTACTACATTAGGTGCGTTTACGGATACAATTCTTTTTCCGTCCTCAAAATAAGCTTTAACATCTCCTGTTGGGAGAGCTATTTTTTGGTCTTTGGATAAAACTTTAACATCTCTAAGATGAGCGTTTAGTTGCATATCGTTAATGTTCTTCATAGATACTTCTGTATCTACATATCCACTTATAACTTGTCTTTCAGAACTTCCAGAGAAGTAGCTGGCGTTCAAATGGTTGATGTCTGCCGTTAAATTGGCATATAATCTAGGAGTGCTGAAATCAAAAATACCTTTAACATTTGCTTGGGCATTTTCATCATTTATGTTTACGATGCCTTCGTAGCGTTTTTTATTAAGATATCCGTCTAGAACTAGGTTATTAAGGGTTTTATCTAACAGCTCTATACGCCTGATGTTAGACTTGGTTCTGAGTTTCATTTGGTTGATATCAAAGCTTTCTCCATCTAAATCAAATCGACCAGAAATAAGCCCAACCTGTGGATTTTTGGTAATGGTGGCTACATTCAGATTGGTAACTTCTAATAAGCCATTATACTTAGGAACTTTACTATACTCTCTTAGAGTAAAACGGTCTATTTTTGCCTGTCCAACACCTGAGATTAAACTTCCTCTAAGAGCAATTTGTTCAGGATTAGCTTTTAGCATACCATTATATTTTATTCTACCAAAATCATCAGCCACATTACCCATTTTTTTTGAAATAAAGCTAGGAAATAAACTTTTCAGCCCTTTATAAGTAAGGTCTGTAGAGATGCTATTGGTTTCTACGGAGAAACTTTTATCTAGTATTTTGGCAACCTTTATAGATGATGAAACTATTTTAGAATCATTATCTCCTATGGAAAATTGGTCTAGAGTAAAGTTATTAAGTACACCAGTCATATTTCCTGAGGTACTGATGGGCTTGTAGTTATCCCAATCTTTCACAAAGTAACTGATGTCATAGCCACTTATTTGGCTACCTTTTTTAAGCTGCATATCCCATTTTACTTTGTTGCCAAAGTCTGCCCAAGTACCGTTGTTAAGGTTAAATTTTAAACTTCCGTGTAGCAAGCTGTGGTCAGTATTGATGAGTAAGTCGTCTAAGAAAAGAGCTTCTTTGGTTAGAGAGAAATCCGTAGAGAAAGTATCCAAAAAGTGCTTTTTGCCCCACCTTTTGGTCGTCATTCTAAGTTGATTTACTTTAGCACTAACTTCTGGACCTTTAACTTTTAACTCAGGGATTATCAAGTTTAAATTTTCGGCATCTAGCCATCTTCCTTCATCTCCTGAATGATTCTGATTGACAATGGAAAGTTTGGAATCCTCAATAATTACACGAGTTTTAAGCTGAAATGGAGGTTTATTTGGGTCTGTTTTTTTGCCATTATCAAAAAGTTCTATAAAACGGATAAAATTAGGAATGCTATCTCCTTTGTAAGTAATCACTTTCATATCCAAGTTTTTGATAGATAGTGATTGAAATTTGATATGTCTAGAATTTGCTAAAATGGAAAACCAGTCCGAATCTGCATACAACTCTTTAGCCTTAATAAATTGATAACCTTTATGGTCTTTTACAGTTACTTTATGTAGCGTAACATCTCCAAAATAATTAAGGTCTATTTTTTCAAAGGCTATTTGGGTATTAAGGTCTTGGTTGAGTTTGTTTACCACTTTTTTGGTAAGCCAATTTTTAGTAACAGGTAGATTTATGGCAATAAATCCAATAGCAAATAAAGATAAAAGCGTCCAAAAAAGTATTAACAAAAGTTTAGCCCACCAAGAGTAGCTGGTAACATCTTTAGCGGCTTGTTTTGCAAATTCTTCAGCGGTTTCTTTAGGGTTTTCTATAGCGTCCTTTAAAAACTCTTTGGTTTCTTGTACTTTCTTTTCTATGTGTTGTTCCGCCTCATTTATTTTATTAGAAATAGGATTATCTTTTTTGTTATCGTTATTATTATTTAAATTTGCCATAATTATGAAACAATCTATTATCTTAGGTATAGAATCCTCTTGTGATGACACTTCTGCCGCTATTATTTCTGGTAGAAAAATTCTTTCTAATGTAGCCGCTACTCAAGCTATTCATAACGAATATGGTGGTGTAGTGCCAGAGCTAGCCTCTAGGGCACATCAGCAAAATATCATTCCTGTGGTAGAGCAATCTATACAAAAAGCAAATATACAACAAAATGAGATTTGTGCCATAGGTTTTACGAGAGGTCCTGGACTTTTGGGCTCTTTACTGGTGGGGACTTCCTTTGCGAAGTCTTTAGCTATGAGTTTAGAAGTTCCATTGATAGAGGTTAATCACCTTCAGGCTCATATTTTGGCTCATTTTATAGAAGATGCCAATCCTAATCCGCCTAAATTTCCTTTTTTATGCCTTACAGTAAGTGGTGGGCATACGATGATTGTCTTGGTTAAAGACTATTTTGATATGGAAATTATTGGGAAAAGCATAGATGATGCCGCAGGTGAAGCGTTTGATAAAATAGGAAAAATATTTGATTTAGATTATCCTGCTGGACCTATTATAGATAAGAAATCTCAAAATGGAAATCCTAATGCATTTGTATTTAATAAGCCTAAACTAGAGGGCTACGATTATTCTTTTAGCGGAATTAAAACTTCAGTGTTGTACTTTATACAGAAAGAATTAAAGAAAAATCCTCAGTTTGTCAACGAAAATATAGATGATTTGTGTGCATCTGTTCAGAAAAATATTATTGAAATATTGATGACGAAACTAGAGAAAGCGGCTAGTGATTTAGGCATTAAAGAAATAGCGATAGCTGGTGGCGTTTCGGCTAACTCTGCCTTGAGACAAACTATGAGAGAAAACGAACTAAAGTTAGGTTGGAATATCTATATTCCTAAATTTGAATATACTACGGACAATGCTGCAATGATAGCAATGGTAGCCCAACTAAAATACGAAAGGGGAGAGTTTGCCAACCTTTCTACAACGGCTACTGCAAGATATGAGTTAAATGCAAAGTAAAACCTTTTGATATGAAATTATTTTTTGGAGAAATTTTAAATGATAGAGTGATAATTGATGCTGATGAACAACATCATATATCAAAGGTTTTGAGAATGAAGGAAGCAGAGGAGATTTATGTAACCGATGGAAAGGGTAATGTAGCAAAGGGCAACCTTGTATTTGAAGGAAAAAAAGTAGAACTAGATATTTTAGAAATCAAGACAGAGATACCACAGTTTTCGCCTTATTTGCATATTGCAATAGCTCCTACTAAAAATATAGACCGTACAGAGTTTTTTGTAGAAAAAGCTACCGAAATGGGCATTTCTGAAATTTCATTTTTATTAACAGAGAAGTCCGAACGCAAACATCTCAACATAGATAAAATTCAGAAAAAAGTTATAGCCGCATCTAAACAGAGTTTGAGGTATCATTTTCCAAAGGTTAATGATTTACAGAAGTTCACTAGCTTTATGCAAACTCAATCTGCTGAAAACACCTTTGTGGCTCATTGTGATAAAGCATTTAAGCGAGTATCATTATCCGAGATACCTTTGGTTGATAAAGTTTGTTTTTTAATTGGACCTGAAGGCGATTTTAGTCCATCAGAGATAAAATTATTATTAGAAAAAGGCGTACAAGCAGTATCGTTAGGCAATCAAAGATTAAGAACGGAGACGGCAGGAGTCTTTGTTGCTGCATGGAATTATAATAAAATGTTATAAAAAAAGAGAATCAAAATTTTTGATTCTCTTTCATATTTATTTTACGACTGTGAAATAGATAAGCAATGCTATCCCTACAATAATTCTGTACCAGCCCCAAGGTTTAAAACCGTATTTTTTTATTACACCTATAAAAAACTTAATAGCTATCACAGCAACTACAAAAGCCACTAGATTACCCGCTAAAAATAGTTTTAGGTTATCACCGTGTGTAAGCATTTCGTAGCCTTTTTGTTCTACACCTAAATATTCCCACTTTTTCACAAAAATAGAATATACCGTAACAGCAAGCATAGTAGGTACGGCTAGAAAGAAAGAAAACTCGGCAGCAGCTTCTCTAGAAAGTTTTTGTTGCATACCTCCAATGATGGAAGCTGCACTTCGGCTAGTACCAGGCATCATAGCTAAACATTGCCAAAAACCTATGGTAACAGCTTTTTTTATACTGATTTCTTTTTCTGTATGTATTTCAGGTGTTTTAAATACCTTGTCAATGAACAGAAGAACCACGCCACCTAAAACTAAAACTACAGCGATGGGAATAGGGTTTCCTAAGACAGATTCTATCATATCATCAAATAGATAACCCAAAACCAATGCTGGAATTACGGCAAAACCAAGTTTGATATAAAAATTGAAATTCTGAAAGTTGAAAAACTTTTTCCAATATAAAAATACCACGGCAAGGATAGCACCCAACTGTATGGATACTTGAAACATTTTAACAAATTCGTCTTCCTGTATTCCGAATATAGAACTTGTGAAAATCATATGCGCGGTAGAGGAAACAGGTAAGTATTCTGTTAAACCCTCAATAATAGCGATAATAATAGCTTCTAAAAAATTCATAACTTAAAAAGTTTAAAGCAAAAGTCAATTGCATTATATAACAATTGACTTTAATTTTTGTATTATAAAAAATGATTATTTTCTTTTCAAAATAGCATAGACTTGTATCACAAATCCTGTAATTACCAACAGTGGAGCAATGCGTATCCTTCTAATGGAAAAAATATCCTCATTCCAGTAGTTTGGGTCAAATTTACCATCGGGCGTTGTGTTAGCCCCAGAACCCATCATAAGAATAAATCCTAAAACGATACACACCAAGCCTATAAGCATCCACTTATAATTATCTTTTTTGAAATAAAAACTATTTTCGTTTGTTTTATTTTGTTCTGCCATAGTCTAAGAATAGTATAAATCATCAATATTAGTTCTAAGGAACCTCCAAGTTGCAAAAATGGTACTTAGAACGGTGATAAGAACTCCCACTCCAAAAACAGCTAAAACCAATTGTATGTACTGATTAGTATCTTGTACAAACGGAGTTCCTATTTGATTAGTAAAATAATACCAAACTCCAAATAGTGCTAAAAGCCCAATAACAGCACCAATGAGCCCTAAAATAACGGCTTCTATGATGAACGGTTTAAGGATAAAACGACGCTTAGCACCTACAAGTTGCATGGTCTTAATAATGAATCTTTTAGAGAATATTTTAAGTCTAATGGAGTTGTTAATCAGTACAATTGCTAAAATTAAAAACACTAGAGAAAATGCTAATATCCAAGTCAGGATTCTGTTAAGGTTATTATAAACCTCAATCATTAAGTCGCTGTTATTTTTTACTTCTACAATGCCGTCTACTTTTTCTAATTCTTTAACCACGCCTTGTATTTCTTCAGGGCTTACGAAATCTGGCTTGAGAGAAACTTCTACTGAAGACGGGAATATGTTTTCTTCAAAAAGAGCATCAGCATCTATACCCATACTTTTTTTAGCTTCTTTGGACGCTTGTTGTCTTGAGATAAAAGTAGTTTTTTTAACAAACGGAAGTGCTTGTATGGTCTTTATAGCTTCTTGTTCTTGTTTCGCTATTTTTAGAGAATCTTTAGCATCGTAGTTTTCGGAGAAAAAAGCGTTTACTACAAGTTGTTCTTTAATATAGTCTGAATATTTTTGAGCATTGATAAGAATAAGACCAAAAAGCCCTACCAAAAACAAAACTAATGCTATACTAATAACTACCGTGATATTGCTGGATCTCAGCCTTCTTTTGTTAAAATCGTCTACTGTATTAGCCATTAAATGAAATTTTTCGGCTAAAATAGAAAAAATCTTCCGAAATTTGCTCCCAATAAGACTAAAATCATTGTTAATAAAATCATAAAAAATAATTTCATTTTGACAGTAAAAGCTAAAAAACACCTTGGGCAACATTTTCTTAATGATGAAAATATAGCGTCTAAAATCGTAGAAGCCTTAGATACTAATGCTCATAATTTTGTTTTAGAAGTAGGTCCAGGTATGGGTGTTTTAACCAAATATCTTCTTAATAAAAGTTCGGAAACATTTGTGGCAGAGATAGATGTTGAGTCTATTGCCTACCTTAAAGAACATTATCCAAAACTAGAAGAAAAATACTTTGTAGGTGATTTTTTAAAAGCTAATTTGACTGAAATTTTCAATTCGGAGCAGGTTTCTGTTATAGGGAATTTCCCATATAATATTTCATCACAGATTTTATTTAAAATAATAGATAATTACGCCCAAATACCAGAAATGGTGGGGATGTTCCAAAAAGAAGTCGCTGAAAGAACCTCCGCTGAACCTCGTACCAAAAGCTATGGAATTCTGTCGGTAATGGTTCAGGCGTATTATGATGTAAAGTATCTTTTTACCGTTAGCGAAAATGTTTTTACACCGCCACCTAAAGTGAAATCTGGAGTTATTAGGCTTACTAGAAATCCTAAAAAAGGTTTGGAAGGCAATGAGATTTTGTTTAAACAAATTGTAAAAGCAGGTTTTAATCAAAGACGAAAAAAATTAAGCAACGCTCTTAAAGGACTTAATATTCCTGAGGCTTTATTAACGCATAATTTCTTAACTTTGCGAGCGGAAGAACTTAGTGTAGAAGATTTTATCATCTTTACTAATGAGTGGCAAAATGCACTAAAATCGTCAGCTGTTTAACTACTAAATAAAATCTATTTTGACTGAAACCGTTGCTCTTAGAGAATTGATAAAAAATCTCATCAAGGAGAAAAATGCTAAAGAGGTGGCTCTGATGCTTGCCGAAATGGAGGCACCAGACATTGCTTCTATATTTGAAGATTTGGATGAGGAAGAACAGCATTTTCTCTATGATTTAATGAGCAATGAGAAATCTGCGGAAGTACTCTTAGAGATAGACGAAGATGAGCGAAAGAGCTTTATGAAAGGTCTCTCTTCACAAGAGATTGCCGATGAAATTATCAATGAGATAGATTCTGACGATGCGGCAGATATTATCTCTGAGCTTCCAGAACATCAGCAGACCGAAATTATCCAAAGGTTAGATGACGAAGAACACGCTCAAAGTATCGTTGACTTACTTAGGTATGATGAAGACGAGGCTGGAGGTCTTATGGCAACGGAAATGGTAAAAGTTAATCAGAACTTAACCATTATTTCGGCGGTCAAAGAGATGAGAAAGCAAGCCGAAGATTTAGATGAGGTGTATTCTATCTATGTAGTAGATGATAATGATAAACTGCTAGGACTTTTAAGTTTAAAAAAACTACTTACAACCACTTCTTCTACTAAAGTTTCGGAGGTTTATAATCCTAAAATCCGTTCGGTGATGGATACGGATACGGCTGAGGAAGTAGCAAGATTTATGCAAAAGTACGACCTTTTTGAGGTGCCTGTGGTTGATGCTAGAGGCAATTTGGTAGGGCGTATTACCATAGATGATGTTATTGACTTTATAACCGAAGAAGCAGAAAAAGACTATCAGTTAGCATCGGGTATCTCCTTAGATGTGGACTCTACGGATACTATTTTTTCGCTTACAAAGGCACGGTTGCCTTGGCTCTTTATAGGCATGGTAGGCGGTTTAATAGGCTCGCAGGTATTACAAGGGAACCAAGATGCCCTACAAAAGATACCTGCTCTTATGTTTTTTGTGCCTCTAATAGCTGCAACGGCAGGTAATATTGGGGTGCAGGCTTCGGCGATTATTGTGCAAGGTTTAGCTAATAATACTTTAGGAACAGATACTATTAAAACCTTGATAAAGGAAGTAAGTGTTTCCGCAGCATCTGGATTTATTTTATCAGTTATCATTCTTTCGTTTAATTTGCTTGTCAATAGGCATGATATGATGGTATCTATTGCTATCTCAGTTTCTCTGTTAGCGGTTATTTTAGTGGCAGCCGTTATTGGGACTATAGTGCCTATTCTCCTTAATAAAAATAAAATAGACCCTGCAATAGCCACAGGTCCATTTATTACGACTTCTAACGATATTTTAGGAGTTTTGATTTACTTTACCATAGCAAAACTAATGTTGCATATTTAGGATATTAGCTTCAATTATATGACTGATTTCGATTTAAGATGCCTAGATTTAGATGATCAAAAATTATCTGAAAAAGAACTAATTGAAAGATTGTCATTTTCTAAAAAAGAGAAAACGCTTAACTTTAATTTATTTTCAAATTTAATTTGTACTCCAGTAGGTTATGATGAGTTTTTAAAGTATAAAGGTGTTTATCTTGCTTTTGAAGTTTTAAGACAAGAGCTTGGTTTTGATAAAAAAGATAAACCAGGCGATTTTGATATCTTACTAATTCCCTATTCAGAAGAAGAAATTTTTTATAATCGAACTTGTGCAATAGAAGTAAAGGTTGTTCGACCACGTAGAAATAATCCGAGAAAATCTCCTAACTCTTATGGCATTACACAAATAGAAGGATTGATAAAAGATGGATTTCCTCTAGTAGGTTTAATTCATTTTTGTATGCCTGAGCCACTTAGAGAAAATGAAAAATCTACAATTAAGCTTGATTTAGCACCATTGGATATGGATAATCCAGCTAATAATAATGATTTTTTAAAGAATACTGTAGATGTTAAGTTTGATCATTTTTCACAGCTTTCCGCTGAAAATCAAATGAGAAAATTAATTTCAAAAGATATTCCTAAATATGTGGGAATTAATACAGTTGGTGTGAATATTCGAAAAAATGGGTCGTTGATAACTTTATTTAATCAAGATTTTAACCATAGTTTTAGCTCAGGATATTTTAATCCATATAAGAGTAGTGAAACAATAGAAAAGATTAAAAGCTTTTTTGAAAAAAATCAAAAAAAATTCAAAGACATAAAAATAAATAATTCAGTTTGATAATATTTATAAAAAGATGAAAATCATTAAGGAAATATTAAAATATTTGACATTGGTTTTTCTTCTGTTAATACTATTTAAACTAACAAAGTATTATGGGGATTACGTAGAATCAGTTTATGATATTATAATAATTCCGTTTGTGGTTTGTTTAATATTAGTTAATGGTTTGGTTTTATATTTCTATCAAAAGCGAAGAAAAAACCTCAGAACACTAAAGCTTATTTGTTTGTTTGGTATGATTGGGGTTTTGTTTAACATATTTAATAATTGCCACTCAAAAAACAGAGAAGTACTATCAACATATTCTATTGGTAATGAAACAAAAACAGAAATAACATTATTTGAAAATCAAACATTCCAAATTACAGAATATTCGCCTCATGCTTTTCACCATTGGAACGGTAAGTACAAAATTTCTAATGACACCTTGTATTTAAAAAATATTGACTTTGAAAAGTTATCTTATTTACAACTCACGGATAAATACTTATACGATACAAATACTAAAAATTTCTCTTCGGAAGGGCATAGTCCTCTTATAAAAAAGTAGTAAATTAGTAGCGATTCTAAAAAGTCTTTAAAAATGAAATTAAGAGAAAAAAATCCCGCATTAGTTTTAATTGATGTTCAAAAGGCTTTTCTTGAAGAAGATTATTGGGGCGGAAACCGAAATAATAAAAATGCCGAAGAAATTTGTGGTAAAATTTTGAAAAAATGGCGAGAATTAAATTTACCAATCTTCCATATAAGGCATAGTTTGGATAATCCTAAATCAAAACTTCATATTACAAACGCAGGATTTGAATTTAGTGAGTATGTTACCCCAAATGATTCTGAACCTATCATTACTAAAAATGTAAATAGTGCATTCATTGGAACTACATTAAAAGAGCAAATTGATAGCCTAAATATTAATACATTGGTAATTGTGGGAATAACTACCAACCATTGCGTTTCTACAACAACTAGAATGTCTGGAAATTATGGTTATGAAACTTATCTTATTTCGGACGCGACAGCAACATTTGATAGGGTTGGAATTAATGGAGAAAAATACGATTCAGAGTTAATCCATCAAACAACGCTTGCAAATCTGAATGAGGAATTTGCAACTGTTTGGAATTCCGAAAAGTTATTTAAAGAGATTTAAAAGAGTTACGGATACAAAGAAAGCCCAAGAATTATATGAAAAGTAGGGTAGAATATACTTTTATTATAAACATTATCTCATGAAAAAAAGATTAGTAGTACTTTCTGGGGCGGGTATTTCTGCTGAAAGTGGCATTAAAACATTTAGAGATTCTAATGGGCTGTGGGAAAACCACCGTATAGAAGATGTGGCAAGTCCAGAAGGGTTTGCAAGAAATCCGCAATTGGTTTTAGATTTTTATAATCTTAGAAGGAGACAATTAGCAGAGGTTAAACCAAATTTGGCTCATACTATTTTAGCAGAACTAGAAAAGTACTATGAAGTAATTATCATTACTCAAAATGTAGATGATTTACACGAAAGAGCAGGATCTTCTCATATTATTCATCTTCATGGAGAGCTTAAAAAGGCGAGACCTATAAACTCTGAAAACGAGATTATAAATTGGGAAACCGACCTTAATCTAGGAGACAAAAACGAAAAAGGCGTTCAACTTAGACCTCATATTGTATGGTTTGGTGAGGCTGTACCTGAAATGGAAAAAGCCATAGATATAGCAACTTCGGCAGATTTATTTTTAGTGATAGGAACTTCGTTACAGGTTTATCCTGCGGCATCTTTGGTGCATTATATTCCACAGCATTGCGAGTTGTTTCTCATTGACCCTCAAATTCCTGAGCATTATACAAAAAAGGCTACTTGTTTTGCTACTTCGGCAACAGAAGGTATGATAAAACTAAAGGAGATACTCTTAGCTGAGTTTTAATCTAGCTTCACTAAAAGAGCATCACAAACTACTTTACTGAAGGTGTGAGAAATACCATTTACGGTTACCATCATAGAAGAGTCAAACTTTTCTTTTTTGTTTACTGTAAGCCTACTTCCTAAATTAAGTCGCTTATCATTCAAAAAACTAAGGAAATCTTTAGTATCCACAGTTACAGCCGCTAGTGTTACCGTCGCGCCTTCGATACATTCGCTGAGCTTTTTTAGATTTTGTTCTATGATATTGCCCTCTTTGTCAGGGATAGGTTCTCCGTGAGGATCTACTTTAGGATAATTAAGGAGCTCGTCCATTTTATTAAAAAACTCTTCGGAGTGTATATGTTCTAGCTCCTCGGCTATTTTATGCACATTTTCCCAACCAAAGCCCATTTTTTCTACCAAAAACATCTCTGTAAGCCTATGTTTTCTAATCACTAACGCTGCTTCTTTTTGTCCAATTTCGGTAAGAATGATGGGTTTATAGCTTTCGGCAACTACCCATTTTTTTTGAGCGAATTTTTTCATCATACTATTAACGCTCGGCATTTTGATGTTCAAAAACTTGCTGAGTTCGTTTACTGTAACTTCATTGTTATCAGTCTTTAGATGAAATAAAGCCTTTAGATAATTTTCTTCTGTAAGAGAGTTCATAGACACAAAAATAAAAGATTTTTTTGTGTGGAGAGATAGCATTCTAAAACTTTTTCTTTTTAAAGTAAATGAATGTGGCTATAATAATGCTTAGCATTACACCTAAAGTTGCAAAATAACCATATTTATGATGAAGTTCTGGCATAAATTCAAAATTCATTCCGTAAAGCCCAGCGATAAAGGTAATTGGTAAAAAATAGACCGAGTACATCGCTAATAGTTTCATCACTTGGTTGGCTTTTTGGTCGGATAAGGCGATATATACAGAGATGAGGTTAGTAATCTGAGCACTAATGTGGTCAAAATCAGACATTACATCTTTTTGTTTATCTACAAGGTCTGCTATTTCAATGTCTTTTAGATTAAGTTTTTTAAAAGCACCTATCCAATCTGAAGACATGTTAAGTACTCTAGCATTAAGCCCTGCCTTTCTTTTAATTTTGTAGAGTTTTTTTATAGGGTTGAGCTGAGGGCTATTTTGCATAAAAATCTCAGTCTCTAACTTGTCAATAATCTCTATAAGTTTTTTACTTTCGTCATCAAAGGATTTCATTATCTTGAGTCCTAAGATTAGAGCTAACTTATCTGGAGAATATTTCTTGTATTTATCAGTATTTTTGTTAAGGTCTTCTTTAATTTCTAGAATACTCTTATTATCAGTTCTATGTATAGTGATAATTACTTTTTCTATGATAAATATGCCTAATTTAGTACTTACATCATTGATGCCATTTAAGTTTTTTCTTTGAAGTTCTACATTTTCTCTAGTTAAGAAAAACTTTACGCCTTCTACTTCTTCAAATTTAGGAAGATGACTTGGGTCTACAGTATCATCTAAGTGTAACTTATTGATATGAAACTGATGATGTAGAGAGTCTAAATCTTCTTTGGTAGGAGCTGTAACATCAATCCATTTACAGAGGTCGCTTTCAAAAATAGTATCTATAGGCATTATAGAGTTTTTAATGGTATAAAGCTACCCTAAAGAGGGTAGCTCTAGTTAGATTATTTGATATTCTATCAATTATTCAAAAAAAGAGTTTAGTCTGTCAACCTCTGAATTTATTTTTTGTTGTAGACTTTCTGAGGCTTTAACTAAAGGTAATCTAAGGTGGTTTTTAATAATGCCTTTATGTGCTAAAACAGCTTTGATACCAGCAGGATTACCCTCAGCAAAAATAAGGCGTGTGATTTCCACCAGTTGATTATGGATAGCATAAGCCTCTTTTACTTTGTCATTTTTTGCGAGTTTTATCATCTCAGAAAATTCTTTAGGGTAGGCTTGTCCAATTACAGAAATCACTCCATCACCTCCAGCAAGTGTTACAGGAAGAGTGTACTCATCATCACCAGACATTAGTGAGAAATTTGTAGGCTTTTTTCTTAAAATATCAAAGTACTGCGTAAGATTAGGAGTAGCTTCTTTTATCATAAATAGGTTAGGGAACTCCTTAGCCAATCGTAGTGTAGTTTCGGCTTCTATATTTTGCCCTGTTCTTCCTGGGACATTATAAATAATGATGTTTTTACCTGTTTCTGCTAAAGCCTTATAATGCTGATAAAGTCCTTCTTGGTTAGGTTTATTATAGTAAGGAGAAACTGATAAAATAGCCTCAAAATCATCAAGATTAGTTTGTTCGATTTCTTTTTTTACTGCTAAAGTATTGTTGCCGCCAATACCTAGAACTAAAGGGAGTCTTTTATTGTTAACTTTAACAATGTGTTGTATAACAGCTTCTTTTTCTTCCTTAGAAAGGGTGGCAGTTTCTGCAGTTGTACCAAGAACTACAAAAAAATCTGTTCCGTTAGTTATGTTGTATTCTATGAGCTTTGTAAGAGCATCAAAATCGATAGATAAATCTTCGTTAAAAGGAGTTATTAAAGCAACGCCTAAGCCTGATAAATTTTTCATTTTTGTTTTAGTTCTAAATTTAGAAGACCAAAATTAAGTTTTTTTTCGATATAAACAGAAGATTATTTCGTTTTTGTACTATCCTGGAGTTATAAATAAAGTCTGCTTTTTCTGTGTTCGAGAGATGAAATTTGTTTTGTTACTCTGTAATTTATGATATTACTCAGAGTAGTTAATTATTTCATAAATATATTGTAACTTAGCCACCTCAATTTTATTGAGTTAAATAAATGTTAATTTTTTTATAATATTGATTTTTAATAAAATACAATGAAAAACTATTCAGTACTAAAGGTTGCACCCGCTTTTCTGTTGGCAGGGGCAATGCTACAAGCACAAAAGGTAGATTCTGCCAAAACCAAAAGTATAGATGAGGTAGTGCTTATAGGTTACGGAAAGAAGAAAAAATCAGATCTTACAGGGTCTGTAACATCTATTTCTTCTAAAGATTTTAATGATGGTATGTTATCTTCTCCAGAACAGCTTATTCAAGGTAAAGCGGCAGGTGTACAGATTACAACTAATGGCGGTGCTCCTGGTAGTGGCTCTACAATTAGAGTAAGAAGTGGAGCGTCTCTTAATGCATCTAATGACCCACTTATCGTTATAGACGGAATGCCATTAGATACCAAAGGTATTGATGGAGCGGCTAATCCACTAGCCCTTATTAACCCTAATGATATAGAGTCTTTTAACATTCTTAAAGACGCTTCTGCAGCAGCTATCTATGGTAATAGAGCTTCTAATGGGGTTATCATCATTACCACTAAGAAAGGAACTAGAGGAAAACTTAGAGTAGGCTATAATTCCACAACATCTGTTTCTCAAAGATTTGGAACGGTGAATATGATGGATGCTAACGAATTCAGAACTTTAGTAAAAGATAAAGCCTCAGCAGATTATATTTCTAAATTAGGTAATGCAAATACCAACTGGCAAGAAGCTTTTTATCAGTTAGCAACAGGTTTTGATAATAATTTAACGCTATCTGGAGGAATTGGTAAAGTACCATTTAGACTATCTTTAGGATATCTTAATCAAGACGGTATTATTAGGACTAATAATATAGAAAGAAGTACCGCAGGTTTAAACTTAAATCCAAAATTATTTAATAATCATTTGGATATTAATTTTAACTTAAAAGGGACTTATGTAGAAAATAGATTTACTGATGGAGAGGCCATCAATGCGGCTATTGCGTTTGATCCAACACAAAACATTTATGATGCCTCTAATAGGGCAATGGGTGGGTATTGGGAATGGATGGACAATGGAATTCCTAACCAAAATGCAACTAGAAACCCTCTTTCTATGCTTTACCAAAGAAGAGATGTTTCTTATGTAAAAAGACTCTTGGGGAATGTTCAGTTTGATTATAAATTTCATTTCTTACCAGAGCTAAGAGCTAATTTAAACTTAGGTCTAGACCTATCTAACTCTAACGGAACAGTTACTACCTTACCTACATTAGCTTCAGCATACTTCCAAAAAGGAACGAACAGAAACTATGAGCAAGAAAAGAAAAATAGGCTTTTAGAATTTTATCTAAACTATTCTAAAAAACTACCTTCTATAGAGTCTGATATTGATGTAATGGCGGGGTATTCTTACCAAAAATGGAATGAAACTAAACCTTTTGCACCTACAATCTACGGAGATGGAACTAATGATCCTGCAAGCGGTGTGGATTTCTTTACACAAAACTTATTACTCTCTTACTATACTAGATTAAATTATACATTTAAAAATAGATACTTACTAACGGCTTCTGTGCGTAGAGATGGTTCTTCTAGGTTTAATAGTAATAATAGATGGGGCTATTTTCCATCCGTATCGTTAGCTTGGAGAATTGATCAAGAGAGCTTCCTTAAAGGTAACACTACAATCTCTACTTTTAAACTGAGAGGAGGTTGGGGAGTAACTGGTCAACAAGATATTTCAGGCGATTATCCTTATTTGGCCGTATATAGTATATCTAATTCTGGAGCTAATTATCTTTTTGGGGGTGTACCTTACACTCTTTATCGTCCAGAAGGCTATGATCCAAATATCAGATGGGAAACTACAAGAACTACCAACATAGGATTAGACTTTGGTATCTTAAAAGATAGATTGCTATTTAATGTAGATGCATATAAAAGATACACAGTAGACTTACTAAGTGAGGCTCCAACCCCAGGAGGTGCTAACTTTACCAATTTACTTTTATCAAACATAGGAAATATGGAATCTAAAGGGCTTGAAATTGGTGCATTGTGGAAAGCTATTCAAAACGAAAATTTCTCTTGGGATATTTCTGCTAATGCAACATTCCAAGATGCTAAAATTACCAATTTAGCAGCTAATGAAGGAGCTGGTCAAAGAGTGCTTGTTGGAGGTATATCAGGTATTACAGGTGGTTTAATACAAACACATTCTGTAGGCTATAAACCAAATTCTTTCTATGTTTATCAGCAGAAATATGATGCTAGTGGAAGACCAATAGAAGGCGACTATGTGGATAGAAATGGAGATGGCATTATAAACGAGCAAGATATGTACGAGCATAAGTCGTCTATGCCAAAAGCTTTGTTTGCATTTACATCTAGAATGGCTTATAAAAATTGGGATATGGGATTTGCACTCAGAGCTAGTTTAGGTAACTATGTTTATAATAATGCCAATGCTAGATACGGAAATCTACAAAACATAGGAACTAACGGTTATCTTCAAAATCTTACAAGAGACTATCTTAATACAGGATTTACGACATCTCAATATTTTTCAGATTATTATGTAGAAAATGCTTCATTCCTAAGAATGGATAATATCAACATAGGTTATAATTTCCCTCAATTTATAGGAAATGCAAGATTGAGAGTGAATGCTTCTGTAAACAATGTTTTTGTGATTACCAAGTATAGCGGGGTAGACCCAGAGGTTTTCAATGGTATTGATAATAACTTCTACCAAAGACCTCGTGTGTATTCATTAGGTTTCAATCTTCAGTTTTAATTAAAAATTATACAAGTTAAAAATTTAAAATAATGAACTTAAAATATTTAAAAATAGGGATGGCTGCTTTAGCATTCAACTTCTCTCTTACTTCGTGCGAAAGAGATTTGGATCAAGTGCATAGTAGTGATGTTACTTCCGTAAGCGTTTACTCAGATTTTGCCAATTACAAAAATGTCTTAGCGAAATGTTACGCTGGGTTAGCAATAGGTGGACAAGAAGGAGGTGATGGTAAACCCGATGTAAAAGGTATTGATGGAGGTATGTCCAACTACTTAAGACAGTATTTCCAGCTACAAGAATTACCTACTGATGAAGCAGTGATAGGTTGGGGAGATGCCAATTTGCCAGAAATGAACACAATGAAGTGGGGGTCTGATAACCAATTTATTACAGCAATGTATTACCGTGTTATATATCAAGTAACACTTACCAGTGAATTTATTAGAGAAACGTCTGATGATAAACTATCTTCTCGTGGTATTACTGGAGCTCAAGCTGAAGAAGCTAGACTTTTCAGAAATGAAGCTCGTTTTTTAAGAGCATTGAGTTATGCACACGCCATAGATTTATTTGGTAATGTTCCTTTTGTAAATGAAAACACAGAAATAGGTTTAACACCTCCTGCGAGAATAGAAAGGAAAGCTTTATTCCAATATGTAGAAAAAGAATTAAAAGACTTAGAGGGATTATTAAAAGCTCCAAGAGCTAACGAATACGGAAGAGCAGATAAAGCTGCTGTATGGATGCTACTTGCTAAACTTTATCTTAATGCAGAAGTTTATACAGGAGAAAAAAGATATACAGAAGCAGCTGATTATGCAGAAAAGGTAGCAACAGCAGGGTATAGCTTAAAAGGAAATTATGAAGAGCTTTTCTTAGCAGATAACCATTTGGATAATAATGAGGTGGTATTTTCTATCAACTATGATGGTATCAGTACTCGTACTTGGGGGGGGACAACTTTCTTAGTTCACGCTGCTGTAGGAGGAAATATGAAAGCTTCTGATTTTGGTATCAACGGTGGTTGGTGGGGACTTAGAACTACTAAAAATTTAGTGGAAAAATTCCCTAATGCTTTAGGAGATATAGATAAAAGAGGTAGATTCTTTACTAATGGACAGAATTATGAAATTAACGATATAGCATCATTTACAGATGGTTATGCGTTTATTAAGTTTAAAAATGTAGATAGAGCAGGTAAAGCAGGTTCTGATGTTTCAGGAAACTTTACAGATACAGATTTCCCTCTATTCCGTTTAGCAGATGCTTATCTTATGTATGCAGAAGCAGTATTGAGAGGAGGTTCTGGAGACCTTAGCAAAGCTCTTACTTATGTAAATAAAATTAGAGAAAGAGCTTATGGCAATACTAATGGAAATATTACTGCATCACAATTGACTTTAGACTTCATTTTAGATGAAAGAGCTAGAGAGTTGGCTTGGGAAGGTACAAGAAGAACCGATTTAATTCGTTTCGGTAAATTTACTTCTGGTGCTTATCTATGGCCTTGGAAAGGAGGTGTTAAAGGCGGTACTGCAGTAAGTGATACTAGAAACCTTTATCCAATTCCTGCAAAGGATTTGATAGCTAATCCTAACTTGGTTCAAAACCCTGGTTACTAGTGTAATTATAACCTAAATATAGCAAAAGTGTTGCCTAAAACAACACTTTTACCGTTTAATTCAACTACATATAAATATCAGTTATGAAGAAAAGAAATATCGCCATAGCATTCTTAGGACTTTCTTTCGGAGTCTTGTCTGCACAGAGCCTAAAATCGCCTGATGGCAAATTTGAAATGAATTTTAAACTAGAGAATGGGATTCCGTATTATAGCCTTAGTTATGAAGGTAATCCTGTATTAGAACCGTCAAAATTAGGCTTTGAAGTTTTTAAGAAATCAACTTATAACTATAAAGACATCAGCAATCAAGAGAGCTTAAATTTAAGTTCAGGCTTTGTAAAGGTAGATGAAAAAAGAGATTCTAAAAATGAAGAATGGCAACCTGTTCTAGGTGAAAAAAAGTTCTATAAAAATCATTATAATGAACTTGCGATTACTTTAAATCAAAAGGAACAGAATAAAAATATCGTTGTTAAATTCAGGCTTTTTAATGATGGGTTAGGTTTCCGTTATGAATTTCCGCAGCAAGAAAATCTCAACTATTTTATCATAAAAGAAGAGCTTACCGAGTTTGATTTCCCTACGGATATGAAGGCGTGGTGGTTGGCTGGAGATTATGATACGCAAGAGTATGTTTATCAGACGAGTAATGTTTCCGAAATACCAGCTAAATGGGCTGCTGCTGTAGAAGACAATGTTTCGCAAAGTCCTATCAAAAACGGAGTTCAGACACCGCTAATGCTTAAAAGAGAAGGTAAGAAACCTCTTTATATTAACTTGGCAGAAGCTGCTGTGATAGATTATCCTGCGTCTAATCTAGATGTTAGTGCTAAAGATTACAAATTTACAATTCATCTTACACCTGATGCACAAGGAGCGAAAGGCTATGTTCAAACTTCTGCGGTTACACCTTGGAGAACCATTATTGCCTCACCAAAGGCAGAGGAAGTTTTAGCTTCTAAAATGTTATTTAACCTTAATGAGCCTACCAAGTACAAGGATACTTCTTGGATTAAACCTACTAAATATATGGGTGTATGGTGGGAAATGATTATAGGTAAATCTCAGTGGGCGTACTCTACGGCAGACAATGTAAAAATAGGTGAAACTGATTTTACTAAGCTAACGCCTAACGGAAAGCATGCTGCTAATAACGAAAAGGTAAAAAGCTATATAGATTTTGCTTCTAAACATGGTTTTGATGCATTGTTAATTGAAGGTTGGAACATTGGTTGGGAAGATTGGTTTGGTAAATCAAAGGAATTTGTTTTTGATTTCGTTACGCCATATCCTGATTTTGATATAAAAATGCTTAACGATTATGCTCATAAAAAAGGAATTCGTCTAATGATGCATCACGAAACATCGGGGGCAGCAACTAACTACGAAAGATGGGCAGATGAGGCATTTAAGCTGATGAATAAATACGGGTATACAGCTGTTAAAAGTGGTTATGTGGGCAATATTATTCCTAGAGGAGAACACCATTACAGTCAATGGATGATTAACCACTACAATCGTATCGCAGAAAAAGCAGCAGAGTACAAAATTATGGTTAACTCTCACGAGTCTGTAAGACCTTCTGGACTTAATAGAACTTATCCTAACTGGGTAGCTGCTGAAGCCGCTAGAGGTACTGAATACGAAGTTTTTGGAGGTAATCCGCCAGAGCACCAAACCATATTGCCGTTTACGAGATTTATGGGTGGTCCAATGGACTATACGCCAGGTATTTTCCAAACTAAAATGAACTATTATTTCCCTAACGATACTAGATTTGTTAAAACCACTTTAGCAAAACAATTAGGGCTTTATGTTGTGATGTATTCGCCTCTACAAATGGCCGCAGATTTACCAGAAAACTATGAGAAGCATTTAGATGCCTTCCAGTTTATAAAAGATGTTGCTGTAGATTGGGACGATACTAAAATCCTAGCTGCAGAACCAGGAGATTATATTCATACTGCTAGAAAAGCTAAAGGTAAAGAAGAATGGTTTGTAGGCGGTATTACAGACGAAAATGCTAGAGATTTTGTGGTAGATTTATCATTCCTTGATAAGGGTAAAAAATATGAAGCAACTATCTACGAAGATGGTAAAGATGCTGATTATGTTAATAATCCACAATCGTATCATATTTACAAAAAGGTGGTAACTAGCAAGTCTAAAATTCCTGTTAAAATGGCAAGAAGTGGAGGATACGCTATTTCTATCAAACTTGTGAAATAAATTTAAAGATTTATTCAATTTTAAAGACTGTCTTTTTGAGGCAGTCTTTTGTTTTTCCATTGATTTTTAAGAGGAAATCCTATTTATATATTTTTTGTATTTTTGGGGGTGAGGTCTTTAGTGAGGGTTCACTTTCTACTGATTAACCAAGAATTTATTATAAAAAAACAATGAGAAAGTTAAATTTTGCTTTACTATTGCTACTGGTTTGGGCTAGTGCTTTGGGGAATAATTCGCCCTTGTGGTTGAGGAACACTTCCATTTCTCCTGATGGAAAAAAAATTGCGTTTACCTATATGGGAGATATTTATACAGTCTCTACGGAGGGTGGTTCTGCGGTAAGGCTTACTACACATCCAGCTTACGATTCAGACCCTGTATGGTCTCCTGATGGAAAAATTATTGCGTTTAGTAGTGATAGAGAAAATGGGTTTCAACGAGTTTTTATCATGTCTTCTCAAGGTGGAGAAGCCAAGCAAGTTACCTTCCATTCTCAGACGGCATTGCCATTAGCTTTCTCTAAAGATGGTAAAAATATTATTTATTCGGCTAATCTTCAAAATAGCCCTCAGAATGTTATTTTTCCATCGGCTTCCATACAGTTATATCAAATTTCTATTGATGGAGGGCAGCCAAAGCGAATTTTCAACTCTTCTACTAAGTCTATTAGTTTGACTTCCGATGGAGAGGCGATGTATTATGAAAATATTAAAGGCAACGAAAATCAGTGGCGTAAGCATCATACCTCTTCCGTTACGAGAGATATATGGAGATATAATTTTAAAGCTAAAAAGTACACTCAAATTATCAATTGGAAGGGAGAAGACCGAAATCCTGTACTGAGTTCAGAAGGGAAGACTTTATATTTTCTTAGTGAAAGGTCAGGTAGTTTTAACGTGTTTAAAACCCCTGTTGCACAGCCTTCTAAGGTAGAGCAGGTTACTTTTCATAAAGATTTTCCAGTGCGTTATTTATCTGTAGCGAATAACGGCTCTATAGCTTACAGTTATGACGGAGAAATTTATTTATCTAAACCAATGGGCAAACCTCAGAAGGTAAATGTAAATATCATTAGTGATGTTTCTAATCAGCAGAGTAAATTTATGGCATTCAGTTCGGGGGCAACTTCATCTTCGGTTTCTCCAGACGGTAAGCAGATAGCAATGGTAATCAGAGGAGAAGTTTTTGTAAATTCTACCGACTATAATACAACTAAACAAATCACTAAAACGGCAGCGGCAGAGCAAGGTGTCAGTTTTTCAGCAGATGGTAGAAGTCTTGTTTACGCTAGTTATAGAGACGGATATTGGGATTTGTACAAGGCAAGTATTCAAAGAAAAGAAGACCCTAACTTTTCTAATGCGACTTTAATTACCGAAGAAAAGCTCATTCCTAGTGATAATTCGGAGAAAATGTATCCTCAATATTCGCCTGATGGTAAAGAGGTAGCTTTTGTTCAGAACCGAACGCATATTGCTATTTACAATTTTGAAACTAAAAAAATCAGAAAAATTACAGATCCTAAGTATCAAACGGAGAGAAATGGCTACATCAATTATGAGTGGTCGCCTGACGGTAAATGGCTTGTGGTGCAGTATATTGCGAGGGATAGGGTGCCTTATTCCGATATAGGTATCATAAGTACAGAAGGTGGTAAGGAAATTGTAAATATTACAGACTCTGGTTATTTTGATACCAATCCTCATTGGGCGTTAGATGGCAATGCTATTATTTGGAAATCTGAACGCTACGGAATGCGTAATCATGCTTCTTGGGGTTCTATGAGCGACCAAATGATAGTATTTCTCAATAGAGAAGCCTATGATAAATATCGTATGAACAAAGAGGAATATGAACTTTTAACTGAGGCTGAAAAGAATGAAAAAAAATCCGAAACGGAAGATGCTAAAGATAGCAAAGACGATAAAAAAGAAACGCCTAAGAAAGATAAAAAATCTAAAGATATCAATATAGAATGGGAGAATTTATCTGAACGAGTGGTAAGACTTACACCAAATTCTTCGGAGCTTGGAGATGCTATTATCAGTAAGGACGGAAAGAAACTCTATTATCTAGCTTCTTTTGAAAAAGGGTTTGACTTATGGGTGCACGATTTAAGAGAAAGATCAACAAAGCTATTGTCTAAACTCAATGGTTCTTCGGCTTACTTAGATGCAAGTAAAGATGGTAAAAAAATATTTTTATTGAGTGGACAAAAAGCCAAACTTTTAGAATTGCCATCAGAAAAGATAAAAGACCTTAGTTTTTCAGCAGATATGAAGTTGGATTTAACCAAGGAGAGAGAGTTTATGTTTGATATGGTGAAAAGAGAACTCAAAGAGCGTTTTTATGTTAAAGATATGCACGGCGTTAATTGGGAAAAACTCACAGAGCAATACCGAAAATACCTTCCGCATATCAATAACAACTATGATTTTTCAGAAATGCTTAGTGAACTTTTAGGAGAGCTTAATGTATCACATACAGGGTCTAAATATCGCCCTTCAGCATCATATCAAGAGCTTACAGCGGAGTTAGGTGTATTTGTTACTCCACAGGATAATGGGCTTTTAATAGAAGAAATACCAGTGAATAGTCCGTTTGATAATTATCGTTCTAAAGCGAAGCAAGGGCATATTATTGAAAAAATAGATGGGGAAACTATTACAGCTAAGATAGATTATTATCAGTATTTGGAAGGTAAAGCAGGAAAGAAAATTTTAATTTCTCTTTATAACCCTAAAGATGGGACACGCTGGGACGAGGAAATAAAAGGGATAAATGCGTGGAGATGGAACGAAATTCTTTATCAAAGATGGATTAAACAAAGAGCAGCAGATGTAGAAAAATGGTCTGGCGGAAGGTTAGGCTATGTGCACATTCGTTCTATGGGAGATGATAGTTTCCGTGAGGTGTATTCAGATGTTTTAGGGAAATATAATAATAAAGAGGGTATCGTAATAGATATTAGAAATAATGGGGGAGGGCGTTTACACGAGGATATAGAAGTTTTCTTTAGTGCTAAAAAATACCTTACTCAGAAGGTTCAAGGTAAGAAGTATGGAGTAATGCCTAGCCGCCGTTGGACGAAACCTTCTATTATGGTAATTAACGAAGCAGACTATTCTAATGCACATGGTACGCCGTGGGTTTATAAGCATTTAAAGTTAGGGAAATTGGTAGGAGCTCCAGTTCCTGGGACAATGACTTCGGTTAATTGGGTTACACTGCAAGACCCAACATTAATATTTGGAATTCCTGCGGTAGGTTATGAAAAAGAAGATGGTACTTATTTAGAAAACTTTGAACTTCAGCCAGATGTAGAAGTTTATTTGGATCAAGAAAAAGCCAACCAAGGAGAAGATAATCAGCTTAAAAGAGCGGTAGAAGAACTGCTGAAAGATTTGTAAAATAAATAAAAACTAAAATCCCTGTTATAATTCTATAACAGGGATTTTTTATGTAAAAAACACTATTTTTGAATATTCTTTTAACATGATATGATTAAAACAGAAAAACAAGGACTATTACAACTATTTAAAATAGCATCACCATATCTTATTTACACAACACTGTATGCTATACTCGTGTTAGGTCTAGAAGAGCTTTTTGGAGACCATATTTATAAAATATCGGGGCAAATAGGCTCTGTATTTGGTCTTGCAATTGCATTTTTCTTGGGATTTAGAATGAATTCCGCATACGACCGTTGGTGGGAAGCGAGAAAGATATTTGGAGAGCTTACCAATAATTCTAGGAGCTTTGTAGCTAAAACCTATGCTTATTACAGTAATGATAAGAATATCAACTTGGCTACTCTAGAAAAAAACGCTAAAATATATGACCTTATTCAATTGACTATCGCTTATATACGACAGTTTAAAAATGAAATTCATAATAATCCTAAACCTATCTTTGATGAAAAATCAAAGGTGTTACTAGAGAAGTATAACATCAACGAGGAACATAAAATTTCTAATGAATTGTTGGTAAGTATTTCTAAAGAGATAGAAGAAGACTTTAAGAATACGGCAAACATTGAAAAAAGCGATTTGATGCAACATATCAATCGTTTTTATGATATACAAGGTAAGGCAGAAAGGATAAAAAATACTCCTTTTTTAATGATTTATAGTGCCTTTACTAAGATTATAGTGAGTTTTTATGTGATTTTAATTCCTTTATTTATAGGAGATATAGATTTGGGTGGAGAGAAAAGCGGTCTTGAATTCTTAGCTATTCCTATCATGGTGATTATCAGCACTTCTTTTTTAACTATAAATAAGTTAGCCAACCTTTACGGAGAACCTTTTTCTGAAAATAAAACATCTGTAACGGTAACCGAAATTTGTAATACTATCGAGAGCAATTGTAAAGAAGTTCAATCTAAATTATCAGTCAAAAATTAGCATATTATTTAATGAAGAATAAGAAAAAAAGGGCTTATCAGTCTTCGGATTTGGTTAAGATTTTTTCGAAGAAATTTGGGTTTGAAGAAAAACTATTGGCTTTTCAAATCAAAGATTTTTTAGAAGACTACTTAGATGATGAGCTTTTTAAAGAAATAGGAGATGTTAATCTTCTAGACAAAACTTTAACCATAAAAGTAAAATCCCCATTGCTAAAAAATGATTTTAGAATGAGGAAAACTTTTTTTATTCAAAAATTTAAAGAAGTAGCAGGTGAAAATGTAGTAGAGGAGGTCTACTTTATTTAGTTTTTCCCCTCTTTTTCTAGTTCTACTACCATTTTTTCGGCATTGGTATTTACACCAGAAGGCAATGGAATAAAGAATTTAGCTGGATTTTTAACAAAGGTGTTAAAAATTTCTCTATAGATTAACCTTACTTCTCCAAATTTAACCTTTCTAGAACGGAATGCTAACGACATTGATAACCCAAAGCTTACAATGAAGTTAAAAAATCCGATTAGGAATACCGTGATGAAACTAATCCAAAAAGTTCCCATATCAATATCGAACCCTTTTCCGTATATGGCTAAAGCTAAGTTACCAGCGGCAAAGGTAATGTGTCTAATATCTAAATCTAATCCTAAAAAGTTACCAATAGGAGCTGTAGCACCTAAGAACACTCCAAACCAAAAATTAGAAACAACACCAGCCCAATTTTTAGAATAAAATGCAGAAATGCTTCGTGCTGCCTTAGCTCCAAAGGCTTTGTTAAGGTATGGATTTTTAATAATTCGCTGAGGAATTTGGTAAAACCTAGAATTGTTGCTGATGTTTCCAGATATAATCCCTGAAATAAATAGAAATACACCAGCTATACTAGCGTGTAGAATAGCCTTAGACTCTACTGGATTTAAGTCTCTTAAAAGTTTATTAGCCTTATCTGTGGCAAGGTTTTGTTGGAAGATAATATCTAATCCATAGATAATAAGTAGAGCCACAGGAAAGGCAAGTAATACATTACCCACAAACGCAATGAATTGAGTTCTAAATAATTTTGATACTAAATCTGCAAAATCAGTATAGTTTTTAGAAGTATTTTTATCTTCGGATAATACTTTAGCCATGGTTGCCGCAGTCATAGCAGGCTGTTTGGTTGCTAAGGTATAATGCAAAAGATAAATGAGTACAAAGCCCATAGCATAGTTGAATGAGTACAAAAATGCGTGGGTAAATTCACTACCATTACTATAGCTGTAAAGCATTTTGAGAACACATAAAAACCCTACGATGATACCACCTCCAGCAGCTTTTTTAAACATATCCATGTACTGCTTATAATTGAACGCGATATAGTGAGTTCCTGCCTGTGCGGTATGAGTAGTAATAAGGTGAGAAAGTTGTAAGGTACTATCCGCAAACAGTTCACTGAAATTGTTTCTGTGAGATTTGTACCTAAGAATATTTTCTACCAAAGTTTTAGATTGTTCAAGATGAGTGGTTTTTTCCTCTGTAACTAATAGCGGTAATATTTCAGAAATTCTTATTAGCTGTTGTCTAATTTTCATTAAAGACTGGTTGGTCTTACTAGATAACCCATATTTAGAGGTATTTTTAAATGCTATTTTAATAAATTCTAAACATTGGCTGAGATAAACTTTAGCTTGTTTATAGTGTTCATTTTTAGCGGAAATTTGGACTTTTGGGTCTTCTTGGAATAGCTCTAAAAGACAATCAATTTCATTTTGTAGGGCAATAAAAGGATTGTCAAAATTTTTATATTCAGGAGCCATTTTAACCACTTCTACATCTAGAGCATTTCCTATGGCTCTCCATGCTAAAATGTTGATGGATAGAAACAAATCTTTCTGAACGGATTCCTGTGCAAAAAGACTCTCAAATCCCATAATTTGTAGAAAAGTATTCTTTTCTTCTTCTGGGAGGTTAAGTAGAAAATCAAAATTCTGTTTAGAGCTAAGTAATATTTTTTCTATTACAAAAGAAACAGTGTCTTCATCTTCTACTGCTGGGAGAACTTTAGCAATTACTCTCTTTTTAAACTCTGCAAAGAAAGAGTTTTCGGATAAAATATTAGCTTCCGTAAGAGCAAGGACCATTCGTCTTCCTCGGAAAATATTTTTTAGATAATGAGCAAAATTATTTTTTAAATCTTCATTTTCGGTGAGTATATTTAATAAATGGCTAAAGCCTTCCTTTTTAGTAGCTTCGAATATTTCAGACAAAGGTTCTAGTGCAGAAGTTTCGTTCTGAAATTTAAAATACTTTGTAATGAGAGATTCTAATGATTCTATAGGACGATTACTAAATATATTCATAAAAATTATTTTAAAGAGATAAAGTTCATTTGCCTCATAATCCACTTATGCTTTCTATTGAGATAAGGTGTTGGGTTTTTAGGGTCGTATTTCTTTGGGTTAGGCAATACGGCAGCTATCCAAGCGGCTTCACTTTTGGTAAGGTCTTTAGATGATTTATTAAAGTAGTACTGTGATGCCGCTTCTACACCAAAAACACCCTGTCCCATTTCTATGGAATTGAGGTACCTTTCTAGAATGATATCTTTAGACCAAATCTTTTCAATAATAAAGGTATATACGGCTTCTAACCCTTTTCTAACCCAACTTCTGCCATTCCATAAGAAGATGTTTTTGGCGGTTTGTTGAGAAATGGTGCTGCCTCCCTGTATACTTTTACCTTTTTCGTTGTGTTTCATTGCTCTTTCAATGGCTTTAAAATCGAAACCATTATGAGTGTAAAAATTTTGATCTTCAGAGGCTATAACGGCTTTTTTTACATTGTTTCCCATTTCAGAGAACGGAATATAATCTCTATCCAGCTTGTGAAATTTTACTAAGCCTTCTATCTGAGTGATAGTAATAATAGGGTTGAAAAACCTACCTCCAATTAGTGTTAGTATGTTTATAAGAATGATTAAAAATAGTATTCTTTTAATTAATTTAAACATAATAAAATTTCTAAAATTTCCCCACAAAAATAAGGTATAATTTTTAAATGGTTCCTAGCGACCTATTTTCTACTCCAAAGTAAATACAGTGATTTCTGGATTGATGCCCACTCTTCCAGAAAATCCTAATACTCCAAAACCTCTGTTTACATAGAGATATTTCCCATTGCTTTCGTAGAGGTCTGCCCATTTAGGATAGCGGTATTTTACAGGAGACCACTTGATGTTTTTTAAATCAATTCCGAACTGCATTCCGTGGGTATGTCCAGAAAGTGTGAGCTGTATATCTTTCGGGTGATGTTTTACAATGTGGTCAAAGTGGGTAGGGTCGTGGCTCATGAGTATTTTAGTGGCTTCTTCGGGAATGCCTTTAGTCGCTAAGTCTAAATCTCCAAATTGAGGAAAAGGCAATTCTCCCCAATTTTCTACACCGATAAGGTATAGAGAAGCTCCATTTTTATTGATGATACGGTGTTCATTTCTTAACATTTTAAAACCAGCTTTGTTTTGTAGATCTATTAGTTTTGGGATATTTTGGGCTTTTTCTTCTTTGGAGTTCCATTGTCCATAATCTCCGTAGTCGTGGTTTCCGAGTACAGAGTATTTACCGTCTTTGGCTTTAATTTGAGAAAATAAATCAACAAAAGGTAAAAATTCTTCTGCATAATTATTCACCATATCTCCTGTGAATAGCACCAAGTCAGGGTTTTGTGAATTGATGAGTTTAATGGCTTTTCGTAATTTTTCAGGCTGACTAAAACTACCACTATGAGCATCAGAAATTTGAATGATTTTGTAACCTTTAAATTCTTTCGGTAGATTTTTTAGTTTTAGTCTTACTTGTCTCAAGGTATGGCGGTATTTTCCGAAAATAATTCCGTCAATCACAGAGGCTGAAAACAAGGCTGCTGAACCCATACCGATTAAGGTAATGAAGTTTCTTCTTTCTGGATAAAATGCAGATTTAGATAAAATGCGTTTAGTCCTGAATTGTAGAACTCTTATAATATCATCAAATAAAATAAACGCCAGTAAGAGTAACTTTGGAAGCATAAAAACCATGAAAATACTAGAGATAATAAACATTTTTTTATTATTTCTAGCAGAAGTATCAAAGGTTAGTATCTCAAAAAGTAGCCAACCATATAATGCAATAGTGATAAGCCAGTAGGTGATTTTAAACCAAGGGCTAGAGTAAAGTGTTCTAATAGCATTATAAATATAAAATTCTAGTAAGAAAAAAATAACAATAAAAGGGATTATGTTTTTCAGCATATTTTGGGTTTTAGTTAAAAATAAAAAAGCACTCTTTTGATACTGAGTGCTCTGTATTTATTCTGTTATGAGTTATTGTTATTCAAATTTAAGCACAAACATAAAACTTCTACCTTGGGTGGAGGTAAGTGCAGATGTCCAGTAAGGTGGTGTGTTGGCATTATCTCTCACGAGTTCATTACCTATAGTGAAAGTCCCTCTAAAGGCTGGCGTAAGTTTAAATTTACTGAAATAAAACTGAATGCCTATTTCTGCTGAATAACCAAAATTGTGCGTGGTACTACGGAAAGTACCATGGGCGTTATCATCTTCGCTACCAGAGTTAGATTGTAAATTAACCAGCCAGTTGATACCAGCCGCTGCGTAAGGTCTAGAGTTAAACCATCTATCAGCATGTATTTCTAATAAAAGCGGAATGTCTATTGTAGTTGCCTTAATCTTTCTCACTTTATCTTCTTCGGTAAGTGTTTTTGGAGTGAATGGAGCATTGGCGTCAGTAGCGTAGATACTATTAACTTGAGTATCAAAATACATGTCTCTTTCTATAAATTGCATACCTGGTTCTAGCCTCAAATCTAGATTTTTGTTGAGTCTCATTCTTCCTATCAATCCAGCACCAAAGCTATAAGTAGGTTTGGAAGAAACTAAATTTTGATTTCCTCTAGTACCGTATTTAGGGTCTAGCACCATTTTGTAATCGTTTTGGCTACCATTAAGAAAAAAACCGTAGCTGAACTTTTTATCATCAATACCTTCCATTCTGTCCATTCTATCTTTTATTCTGAACTGTGCAGAAGATATGGCAGAAATACTAATGAGAGTTAAAAAAAATATCTTTTTCATGGATTATATTCTTATTTCTAGTATATAACAAAGAATATTGTTTTTTATTTTGTTGCTTTGTAAATAGTGGCTATGCCTAAACTTTGTTTTTTGTATTCTACCTTTTTAAAACCAACATTTAATAGGATTTCTTTCATTTTTTCACCATAAGGGAAAGCGTTTACAGAATCTGGTAAATAGGTATATGCACGGCTGTCTTTAGAGATAAGTTTGCCTATTCTAGGGAGAATGTTTTTAAAATAAAACATATAAAAAGGAGCCAAGAAGCCTTCTACCTTAGAAAACTCAAGAATGTAGATGCTAGAACCTTCTTTTACCACTCTTCGGAATTCTGATAAGCCTTTTTCTAAGTTTTCGAAGTTTCTAACTCCAAATGCAGAAGTTACAGAGTCAAATTTATTATCCTCAAAAGGTAGATTTTCGGCATCGCCTTTCATCATTTTTATTTTGTCAGAAAGATTTAGCTTTCTAACTTTCTCTATTCCAATATTTAACATTTGTTGCGACAAATCTAGACCTACAATTTCGGCTTTAGTACCTTTTTCCATAGCGATGGCGAGGTCTCCTGTGCCAGTGGCAATGTCTAATATTAGTTTCGGCTGGTCTTTTTTAAGCCAATTAACGAGGTTTTTTCTCCAAATTAAATCTACTTTTAAAGAGAGTACTCTGTTTAGAAAATCATATTGTGGAGCTATATTATCAAACATAGCTTCTACTTCTTTTTTCTTTCCTGCTTCGGTGTTATATGGAGTAACTTGTGTTTTCAATTTTAATGTTTTTTAGAATTTATAATATTCGCTATAATAATTTAGAAAATCTTGTTTTCTGAATAACTTAGTTCGAGACTCTACTTTCTGTATGTTTTTTACCACAGCATCATAATCTTCATCTATATTGTAGTAGAAATCTTCTATGTATAGTTTGTTATAATGGGTTACATCGCCTAGATAATCCTTGCCATCTATTACGGTTTTTCCGTGAGATAGTAAAAGAGAATCTTTATTAGGAATATAACCGTAAAACTGCCTATTAACATAGTAGTCTTGATGAGCGATATTAAGTAAACCTCTTAATTTATTTACTTGAAATGCAGAGTCGTAAATGATTTTTTTGTTATTATCAAAAACTTGAATGCTGTTTTTACCTTTAGATAAATCTACTTGTACAGATTGCCCTGCACTTATAATCTGTTCAGAACCATTATTTATTTTAAAATAATAAGTGTTAGGCGTTGGGTTATCTACCAAATAGTAATTTTTCTTAGCCAAGAAAAAGAAGTAAATAGCAAAGGCTAAAATAACCGCAAGAAAGGAAAAAATAAACCCTTTTACAGGAGCAGATAAATTCATAATCTTAAAAATTTACAGCCACAAAGGTAACATAAAACCACGATTTGAACAATTTTACTCGTAAAACATAAAACTTTCCCTAAAGTTAAAGTGTTTATCATTATAATTATTAAATTTGCAGTCTAATTTATCCAAAATACTTATGCCAAATACAGTCATTATAGGTTCAGGAAGTTGTGTGCCAAGCAATATAATTAAAGGAGCAGATTTCTTAGATTCTGTTTTTTTTGATGATAATAAAGAGCTGATTGATAAACCTGTACAGGAAGTTATTGATAAGTTTGTAGAAATTACAGAAATAGAAGAACGCCGTTATAGTAATCTAGAAGAGTATAACTCTGACTTAGGGCTAAAGGCTTCTCTAGAGGCTTTAGAAGATGCTGGTATAGATAAAGAAGAACTAGACTATATTATTTACGCAAGTAATTTTGGTGAGGTAAGTAATAGTGGTGTTTCTGATTTTATGCCTAGTATGTCTGCAAGGCTAAAAAATAAATTAGGAATTAAGAAACTTAGTTGTATTAACTATGATATGATATTTGGTTGTCCAGGCTGGGTAGAAGCTATGATTTTGGCGGATAGTCTTATTAAAGCAGGGAGAGCCAAATATATTTTGGTTGTAGGAGGAGAAACTTTGAGTAGAGTAACAGATCCTTATGATAGAAATAAAATGATTTTTGCTGATGGTGCTGGTGCCGTAGTGGTAAAGGCTGACGAGAGTAAAGATAAAGGCATTATTGCGGACAGTACTTTGTGTTTTAATGGGGAAGAGCTAAGTTATTTAGAAAACTCGGCTTCGTTGAACCCAAATGCACCTCAAGATAAAAATTATATCAGAATGCGTGGGAGAAAAATTTATGAGTTCGCTCTTAAATATGTCCCAGACGCTATAAAATCTACAATAGATAAAGCAGGCTTAGGTATTCAGGATATTGATAAAATTTTAATTCATCAGGCTAATGCTAAGATGGATCACGCTATCATTTCTCGTTTGCATCGCCTTTACGGAATAAAAACCTACGATGAGGCAATAGCACCAATGACGATTCAGAAATTTGGTAATTCTTCCGTGGCTACTGTGCCTACGATGTATAATCTTATCAAGAAAGGGAAGCTAGGTAATCATCAATTTAAACAAGGAGGATATATTGTGTTCGCTTCTGTAGGAGCAGGAATGAATATCAATGCAATTCTCTATAAAATGGACTAAACTTCTGTTATTATGAAACTGGTTATCAAACTTCTTATTGTAGCCGTAAGTGCCTTTGTACTTCAGAATGTCCTATCAGGAGTGCATATTGCTTCATTTGGCACGGCGGTGATATTCGCAATTATTTTAGGTCTATTAGACATCACAGTAAAACCTATCTTGAAAATTTTAGGTTTTCCATTAACTATTATTACTTTAGGTTTGTTTTCGTTAGTGATTAACGCTTGTATCATGCTCTTGGCAGAATATCTAGTCAATGGTGTTGTTATTGATAGTTTTTGGTGGGCATTAGGCTTTAGTGTTGCTTTGTCTGTCGTTACTTCTGTGCTTAATGGCTTGTTTTTGAGTAAGAAATAAACACTTTTATTTCGTGTAGAATAATATAGTTTCCAGCAAAGCATCTGTACATACAGGGCAGAAATTTTCTGGAGTGTTAGACTTCATTCTGCAATCTTGCACTGGGCTATAGATACCTTTTGGAGTGTAGCCACCACCTTCAAATACTCCAATACTATTCTTATATAACTCCGTTCTAGGCGTTGGTATAGGTGTGTTTTTATTAACTTTATGCTTCCATTTTTTGCCAAAATCTACTAGAGTAGTAAGGTTAGGTTCCCAAGGCTCTACTTTTAGATTATATAAATCGGTTGTTCCGCCAGAATTGTTGTAATATTCATCTCCGAGACCAGCAAAGCCGTGTCCAAATTCGTGCACAAAAACTTTTTCAGATAAGTAGTTATCCGCTGATACTAAGTTAATCACATTATAAAAACCACCGCCACCATATCTTGGCGTATTTACGATAACAAAAATTTGGTCATAAGGTACATTGGCAGCTATATCCGAAATTTTAAAAGAGGATAAAGTGGTAAGATAGCGAGGCTCTCCGAAGGTATAGAAATGAGAGTTTAAAATGGTGTTTTTATAAATATTTTCTCCAGAAATGTCCGTTCCAGACTCTTGGGAGGGCGACTCTACAATATATATATTAAAGTGATTTTTATTTGATTTAAAAGGCTCTACGCTCATCATATAATCAATAAAGCGTTGAGCATCTTTTTTAAATTTAGGCATTTCTTCGGTGGTGTAGCCTTCTGCTAAAATAGCAATATCTACTGCGTTTTGTGGAGATTTATGACCATAAATTTTAGTTGAAGGATAGAAAGAAGGCGTTTCTTTAACAATATCAAACTGATTAGGATTGATGATTTCTGTAAGAAGATTAGAAAACGAACCATCTCTTTCTCTAGACTGTACTTCAAGAATAATATTGTGTTTAGGGAAAGGCACGATAAAGGTGTTTTCAAAAGACTTGTATTTGTTTTTAGCTTCTTCGGTGGCTTGCCATTCGCTGAATATAGGGCTGAAACCTTTAGAAAAAATCATTTCTTTTGAAGGCTCATCTTTTATCACAATTCTATAATTACCCAAATCAGGAAAAATAAGCTGTGCCGAAGTCCCACCACCGTAGTGAGGTTCTTTTTTTAGTTGATGTATCGTAGCTGTTTTATGGGTTTGGTTACCTGTGAGTAACAAATCTATGCGGAGACTTCCATTGGTGAAATAATCATCAAAATTAAGAGCTTGTGCCATACTTATCTGTGATAAGATGAGTATTGTTATAATGAGTAAATGGTATTTTATTTTCATAAAAGTAGAATATGCTTCACACAAAGTAAAGAAAAAATCCTCAAATAACTTTAAAAAAAGAAGGTCTTATTTTCTAATCCAATCTTACTTAACTATATTTGCAAAATTATAATATATCTGATTATGAAATGTGGAATTGTAGGTTTGCCTAATGTAGGAAAATCAACCTTGTTTAACTGTCTTAGTAATGCAAAAGCACAGAGTGCTAACTATCCTTTCTGTACCATAGAGCCTAACTTAGGAACGGTATCTGTACCAGACCAAAGATTGTTTGAGTTGGAGAAATTGGTTAATCCAGAGCGAGTTCTTCCTGCAGTGGTGGAGATAGTGGATATAGCGGGACTGGTTAAAGGAGCGAGTAGAGGAGAAGGTTTAGGTAATCAGTTTTTGGCAAATATCCGTGAGTGTGAGGCTATTATCCATGTATTGAGATGTTTTGATAATGGTAATATCGTACATGTAGAAGGTTCAGTAGACCCACTTAGAGATAAAGAAATTATAGATATAGAGTTACAACTAAAAGACATAGAAACTCTAACTAAAGCGGTAGAAAAAGCCAAGAAGTTTATAAAATCAGGGAAGAAAGAAGATATTTTAAAATACGAAACATTAAAAAGTATCTTAGAATTTGTAGAAAGCGGTAGAAATGCTCGTGAGTTTGAAACTGACGATATTACTCAGCCTATCATAGACGAAATACAATTATTAACTAAGAAGCCTGTGCTTTATCTTTGTAATGTAGATGAAAACTCTATTAAAAATGGCAACGAATGGATAAGTAAAGTAGAGGAGATGGCTCAAAAAGAAGGAGCAGAAGTGTTGGCTTTGGCAGCACAGATAGAGGCAGATATTAACGAACTAGAAACCTACGAAGAACGCCAAATGTTCTTGGAAGAGTTAGGATTAGAAGAGCCAGGCGTTAACCGTCTTATCCGTAAAGCGTATGAACTTTTAAAGTTACAAACTTATTTCACAGCGGGAGTAAAAGAAGTAAGGGCGTGGACGATAGGTAAAGGTTGGACGGCACCTCAAGCGGCAGGAGTTATCCATACTGATTTTGAGAAAGGATTTATCCGTGCGGAAGTAATTAAGTACGAAGACTTCATCAATTACGGTTCAGAGGCTAAGGTGAAAGAGGCAGGTAAGCTTTCTGTGGAAGGTAAAGAATATGTTGTGCAAGACGGTGATATTATGCATTTCAGATTTAATGTTTAATATCTAAATCAAATAATAAAAAAATCCTCATAACTTAGTTGTGAGGATTTTTTGTTTTTAATTATGATGTTTTTTACTAGCCTAATTTCTGGGCATCTGCTACAAACTGTGCTAGACCATTATCCGTTAAAGGGTGTTTAAGTAAGCTCAATATAGGAGCTAAAGGAGAAGTGATAACATCAGCACCTATCTTAGCACAATCTATAATGTGCATAGAGTGTCTTATAGAAGCGGCTAGAATTTCAGTTTCAAACATATAGTTATCATATATCGTTCTGATTTCTTCTATTAAATTAAGTCCATCAGTAGAGATATCGTCCAATCTTCCTAAGAAAGGTGATACATAAGTCGCTCCCGCCTTGGCTGCTAAAAGAGCTTGTCCTGCCGAAAATATTAAAGTACAATTGGTCTTAATACCTTTATCAGAAAAATACTTTATAGCTTTTATCCCGTCTTTTATCATTGGTATTTTCACTACGATATTAGGATGGATAGCAGCTAATTCTTCACCTTCTTTTATCATTTCTTCATAAGTTGTAGAAAGTACCTCAGCAGAAATATCTCCGTCTACCAATTCGCAAATGGTTTTGTAGTGGTTTATTATAGCTTCTTTCCCTTGTATACCTTCTTTAGCCATTAGGGAAGGGTTGGTGGTTACGCCATCTAAAATACCTAGATTTTTAGCTTCTTTAATTTGTTCAAGATTAGCGGTGTCAATAAAAAATTTCATTTTTTAATTAGATTTTTGTTTCAGCAAAGATAGTAATTTAATGTAAGAAGTTTAGTTAAATTTAGGGTGGATTGTAATCCCAATCTTATTTTTTTTATTATTTTTGTTGCTAAATAAAATAATTATGTCATACGGATTATTAAAAGGAAAAAAGGGAATTATATTTGGAGCTCTTAACGAGCAATCTATTGCTTGGAAAGTAGCAGAAAGATGTCATGAAGAAGGTGCTGAATTTATCTTATCTAATGCACCTATCGCTATGAGAATGGGAGAATTAAATGCTTTGGCAGAAAAAACAGGAGCGGAGGTCATTGGTGCAGACGCTACTTCTATGGAAGATTTAGAAAAACTTTTTGATGCTGCGATAGAAAAATTTGGAAAGCTAGATTTTATTTTACACTCTATAGGAATGTCGGTTAATGTAAGAAAAGGAAAACCTTATACTGACCTTAATTATAGCTTTTTAGAAAAAGGTTGGGATGTATCGGCAGTTTCTTTTCACAAAGTTATGAAAACCGCTTGGGATAAAGATTGTATGAACGAGTGGGGGTCTATTTTAGCACTTTCTTACATTGCAGCTCAGAGGACTTTCCCAGACTATAATGATATGGCAGATAACAAATCTTATTTGGAGAGTATTGCGAGAAGTTTTGGATACTATTGGGGTGAAAGAAAAGTAAGAGTAAACACCATATCACAATCACCAACACCTACAACAGCAGGAAGCGGAGTGAAGGGCTTTGGAGGTTTCTTAGGTTATGCAGAAGATATGTCTCCACTAGGCAATGCAACGGCTTTAGATTGTGCTAACTACTGCGTGGCAATGTTTTCTGATTTAACAAGAAAGGTAACAATGCAAAATCTCTTCAACGATGGAGGATTCAGCAATACTGGGGTTTCTCAGAAGATAGTGGATAGATATGATCAAAGTAAAGAAGGTTAACTATAATTAAAATAAAAGTAATACCGAGATTTGAGTATCTCGGTATTTCGTTTTAGCCATTCCAAAATTAAACTAACGATGAAAAAAATCTTATCTTTGTGTGCTACTTTATTAGCAATTTTATCATTAACTAATTGTAATCCTATATACAAAAAAATGAATATCGAAAAAGAATTTTACAACGCTCTTCCAGAGGGTGTTTATGCAAAAATGGAAACTTCTAAAGGAAGTATGATTATCCAATTTAACGACAAAGAATCTCCTGTAACCGTAGCTAATTTCGTAGGGTTAGCACAAGGTACAATAGAAAATAAAGCTAAGAAAAAAGGAGAGCCTTACTATGATGGGATTATTTTCCATAGAGTTATCAAAGATTTTATGATTCAAGGAGGAGACCCTAAAGGAACAGGAATGGGAGATCCAGGTTATAAATTTGATGACGAAAAGAATGACCTAAAACACGAAGGTAAAGGTTATCTTTCTATGGCTAATTCAGGTCCTAATACCAATGGTTCTCAGTTTTTTATTACAGAAGTGGCTACACCCTGGTTAGATGGTAGGCATACGGTGTTTGGTAAAGTAATACAAGGTTTAGAAGTTATAGATGCTATTGCTAATGTAGAAAAAGGAGCGCAAGATAAGCCAAAGCAAGATGTAGTAATACAAAAGGTAGAGGTTTTCACTAAAGGTGATTCTTACAAAAACTATGATGCAGCAAAAATATTTAATGAAGGTAAGTCTAAAATCCAAGAAAGAAATAAAGCTTACATAACTAAAAAAGAAGCAGAGGCAGCTAAGAAGTTAGAAGAGTTAAAGGCAGGAATGACGGCTACAGCATCTGGACTTTTATATAAAATTACAAAATCTACTGAAGGTAAAGCTCCTAAAGCGGGTGATATGGTGGCAGTACACTATGCAGGAAGATTAACTAACGGACAAGAGTTTGATAACTCTTTTAAAAGAGGAGAACCAATAGAGTTTCCTGTGGGGACGGGTAGAGTAATCAAAGGTTGGGACGAAGGTATCATGCTTCTTAAAGAAGGAGAGCAAGCAACATTGCTTATCCCATCTAATTTAGCTTATGGAGAGAGAGGAGCAGGTGGTGTTATTCCGCCTAATGCGTGGCTGTTATTTGATGTGGAACTGGTTAAGGTTAAATAGTTTATATTTTAATTATTATATTTTAAGGGCTTGATGGTTTCCATCAAGCCCTTAATTTGTTATAAATCTGATGATTAGTTTTCGTGTAGAAATTATTTTATATGTCTCGCATATTATTTATAATGTTGATTATTATTGATTTAACTTAAATTTAACATTTAATTATTATGCATGCATAGTATTTTGTATTATATTTGAAGTACAAAGTTTTTAGATATAAAAATGGAATCAAATAAGGATAAAATAGAAAACATAGATTTAATACTTAAATCCACTTGGTTAGCTGTTTCTAGAATGTATTCGGAGAAAGCTCAAGAGCATGATTCAACTACTGTACAGGCACTTACTTTGCTGAAAATAGACCCAAAGAATGGAACTAGAAGCACTAATTTAGGTCCTAAAATGGCGATAGAACCTACTTCGCTTACAAGAATTATTAAACTATTGGAGGATAATGGCTATATTTATAAGGATAAGTCATCTACAGATAAAAGAGAAGTTATTATTAAATTAACTGAAAAGGGCTTAGAGTCTAGAAATCTATCTAAGGCGATGGTACTTAACTTTAACAAATTAATTCTTGAAAGAATTTCACCCGAAAAGCTAGAAGTTTTTAAAGAGGTAACCAATGATATTGTTAAGATTGCTAACGAACTCAATCGTAAAAAATAAATAAAAAATAGAATTATACTTAATATGAAAAGAAGAATTAAACACATTACCGTTCTTGGTTCAGGAATTATGGGTGCTGGTATAGCGGCTCATTTTGCCAATATAGGCGTAGAGGTGCTTATGCTAGATATCGTTCCTTTTGAACTTACAGAAGCGGAACAGAAAAAAGGTCTTACTAAAGAGGATAAAGCCTTTAGAAATAGAATTGCAACTGAAAATTTGGAGAAACTTAAAAAGGCGAGTCCTGCGTTGCTTTATACTCCAAAATTTGCAGATAGAATAACGGTAGGTAACTTTGATGACGATATGTCTAAAATTAAAAATACCGACTGGATTATTGAGGTAGTAGTAGAGAGATTGGATATTAAAAAATCTGTTTACGAAAAGATAGAACAATACAGAAAAGAAGGTACTTTGGTTTCTTCTAATACATCGGGTATTCCTATCCATCTTCTTACTGAGGGTAGAAGCGATGATTTTAAGAAATATTTTGCAGGAACACACTTCTTTAATCCGGTAAGATATTTACCACTTTTAGAAATTATTCCTACTCCAGAGACCGCTCCAGAAGTGGTAGATTTCTATATGGAATATGGAGCTAAATTTTTAGGGAAAACTACAGTTTTAGCGAAAGATACACCAGCCTTTATTGCGAATAGAATAGGCGTTTTTGGTATGATGGATTTACTTCATAAAGTACAAAAACTAGGGTTAAGTGTATCTGATGTAGATAAACTAACAGGTCCAGTAATTGGCAGACCAAAATCTGCAACATTTAGAACGGCAGATGTGGTGGGGCTGGATACACTTGTACACGTGGCTAATGGAGTTAGAGAAAGTGGAGCAGAGGCGGAAGAGTTTAAGGCGGTATTCCAGTTGCCAGATTATATCCAAAAAATGATGGATAATAATTGGCTAGGTTCCAAAACAGAACAAGGTTTCTTTAAGAAAGTTAAAAATGCTGATGGTAAATCAGAAATATTAGGATTAAACTTAGATACCTTAGAATATGAGTTACAAGATAAGTCTTCTTTCCCTACTTTAGAATTAACTAAAAATATTGACAAACCTATTGATAGATTTAAAGTTTTAATAGGTGGTAAAGATAAGGCGGGAGAGTTGTATCGCAGCACTTTGGGAGCATTGTTTGCTTATGTTTCTCACAAAGTTCCAGAAATTTCAGACGAAGTTTATAAGATAGATGATGCTATGCGTGCTGGATTTGGTTGGGAAAATGGCCCTTTTGAAATTTGGGACGCTGTTGGGGTTCAGAAAGGTGTAGAATTGGCCAAAGAAGCTGGGTATGAAGTATCAGATTGGGTTAAATCTTTAGCGGAACAAGGTAAAGCGTTTTATCAAGTGAGTGAAGAAGGTCAGACTTTATACTTTGATAAAACTAAGGCAGATTATCAGTCTATACCAGGGCAAGATGCCTTTATTATTTTAGATAATATTAGAAAAAATAAAACGCTTTGGAGTAATTCTGGTTCGGCGATACAGTATTTAGGTGATGGTATCATCAACTTTGAAATTCGTTCTAAGATGAACTCTCTTGGAGGAGAAGTTTTAGACGGACTTAATAGAGCGATAGACCTAGCAGAAAAGGAATACGATGGTCTAGTAGTGGCTAACCAAGGAGCTAATTTCTCGGTGGGTGCTAACTTAGCTATGATTTTGATGATGGCAATTGACCAAGATTGGGACGATTTGAATATGGCGATTGCTTATTTCCAAAAGTCAATGATGAGGCTTCGTTACTCTTCAATACCAGTGGTGGTAGCTCCGTTTGGAATGACATTAGGTGGTGGTTGTGAAATGACGCTTCACGCTGACCGTGTGGTAGCTGCTGCGGAAACTTACATTGGTCTAGTAGAAGTAGGTGTAGGTGTTATCCCAGGCGGTGGGGGTACTAAAGAAATGACTTTAAGAACCATGAAACAGATGTCTAAAGATGATGTTAAAAACAACCGTCTAAGAGATGCTTTTATGAATATTGCTATGGGTAAAGTAGCCACTTCGGCTTACGAGGCTTACGATATGGATATTCTTCAGCACGGTAAAGACTTTGTGGTAGTCAACAAAAATAGACAGATTGCAGAAGCTAAAAAAGTCGCATTACTAATGGCAGAGCAAGGCTATACACAACCAGTTTCTGAGAAAGTAAGAGTTCTAGGTAAAGATGCGCTAGGTATGTTCTATGTAGGTACAGACCAGATGCTTACAGGTAATTTCATTTCTGAACACGATAAGAAAATTGCAGATAAGTTAGCTTTTGTAATGGCAGGAGGAAACCTTTCCGAAGAAACTTTAGTTACAGAACAGTACCTTCTTAACTTAGAGAGAGAGACTTTCTTACAGCTTTGTGGAGAGAGAAAAACTTTAGAGCGTATCCAATTTATGCTTCAAAAAGGAAAACCACTAAGAAATTAATTTTTTGTTAGATGTTGGATATGAGACTTTAGACCTTGTAAATTGATACTAAATGAGTGCACATCAATTGAATAAATTAGTAGTTTGGCAAAAGGCTATTGCTTTAGCTAAGGAAATTTATCTTATTAGTGAAGTGTTGCCTACGGACGAAAAATTTGGATTGACTTCACAGATGAAAAGGTGTGCTATTTCTATACCTTCTAATATTGCAGAAGGAGCGGGAAGAAATAATCCGAAAGAGTTTATTCATTTTCTAGGGATTGCTTCGGGATCTTGCTACGAACTAGAAACTCAGCTTATTTTATTATCAGAATTACAAATGAAAAATAGTCAAGACATAATGCCTACTTTACAACATTTAACAGAAATACAAAAGATGATTTATAAATTAAAATCAAGTTTAACTTCAAAAGGATTAGAATCTAAACTCTAAGTTCTAAAATCTAATCTCTAAAATTCAATAAAATATATGAAAACAGCATACATAATAAAAGGTTACAGAACAGCTGTAGGCAAGGCACCTAAAGGGTCTTTAAGATTTACAAGACCAGATGTGATGGCAGCTAAAGTAATAGAAAAACTGATGAGCGATGTGCCTCAGTTAGATAAAGATAGAATAGACGACCTCATTGTGGGGAATGCAATGCCAGAGGCAGAACAAGGGCTTAATATAGCGAGGCTGATTTCGCTTATGGGGCTTAATACAGATAAAGTTCCAGGGGTTACAGTGAACAGATATTGTGCTTCAGGGTCTGAAGCTATTGCGATTGCTTCTGCTAAAATTCAGGCAGGTATGGCAGACTGCATCATTGCAGGAGGAACGGAATCTATGAGCTTTATTCCAATGGGTGGGTACAAGCCTGTACCAGAGACGGATATAGCTAAGTCTAATCCTGACTACTATTGGGGAATGGGCTATACAGCAGAAGCGGTGGCAAAACAATACAACATCAGTAGAGAGGAGCAAGATTTGTTCGCTTTTGAATCGCACCAAAAAGCATTAAAAGCGTTGGCGGAAAACAAATTTGTCAATCAAATTGTGCCTATTCCAGTAGAATATACCTTCCTTGATGAAAACCAAAAGCTACAAACTAAATCTTTTGATTTCTCTGTGGACGAAGGTCCTAGAAAAGATACTTCTTTAGAAGGTTTGGCTAAACTAAGACCTGTATTTGCGAATGGCGGAAGCGTTACGGCGGGTAACTCATCACAAATGTCAGACGGAGCAGCATTTGTTATTGTAATGTCTGAGGATATGGTAAAAGAGTTAGGCTTACAGCCTGAAGCAAGATTAGTATCTTATGCCGCGGCAGGTCTAGAACCGAGAATTATGGGTATGGGACCTGTGTACGCTATTCCAAAAGCACTTAAACAAGCAGGTTTACAACTTAAAGATATAGATTTAATAGAGCTTAACGAGGCATTTGCTTCCCAATCGGTAGCGATTAAAAAGGAGTTAGACCTTAATCCAGAGATTGTAAATGTGAATGGAGGTGCTATTGCGTTAGGGCACCCGCTAGGTTGTACAGGTACTAAACTTACCGTTCAGCTTTTGGACGAAATGAGAAAAAGAGGCAGCAAATATGGTATGGTAACTATGTGCGTAGGAACAGGACAGGGAGCAGCAAGTATTTTTGAGCTTTTATAAGAGTTCAAAAATGATTTAATATTTAATAATACAACACTTAAAATTTACAAAATGAGTACAATACTAAAAGGAGGAGAATTTTTAATTAAAGAAACTCCAGCATCACAAATTTTCTCAATAGAGGAACTGTCAGAAGAACAAAAAATGCTTAGAGACTCTGCTAAGGAGTTTATAGATAGAACTGTAATCCCAAACAGGGAGCGTTTCGAAAAGAAAGATTATGCCTTCACAGAAGAGTGTATGAAAGAAATCGGAGCTATGGGCTTTTTAGGAATTTCGGTTCCTGAGTCTTATGGTGGTTTGGGTATGGGCTTTGTAACCACTATGTTGGCTTGCGATTATCTGTCGGGAGCTACGGGGTCTTTGGCTACGGCATACGGAGCACATACAGGTATCGGTACGCTGCCTATTTTACTTTACGGAACGGAAGCTCAAAAACAAAAATACCTACCAGACTTAGCTACGGGGGCTAAATTTGGAGCTTACTGCCTTACAGAGCCAGATGCAGGGTCTGATGCCAACAGCGGAAAAACTAAGGCAAGACTTTCGGAAGATGGTAAACATTACATCATCAACGGTCAAAAAATGTGGATTTCTAATGCAGGGTTTGCAGATACCTTCACTTTCTTTGCTAAAATAGATGACGATAAAAATATCACAGGGTTTGTGGTTAATCGTTCCGAGTTAGAAAATCCAGAAAGTCTAACTTTTGGGGAGGAAGAGCATAAACTCGGTATCCGTGCTTCTTCTACGCGTCAGGTGTTCTTTAATGATATGAAAGTCCCTGTAGAGTGTCTTTTAGGAGAGAGAAACAATGGGTTTAAAATCGCTCTTAACGCGCTTAATGTGGGTAGAATTAAACTTGCTGCAGCTTGCTTAGATGCTCAAAGAAGAATCCTTAGCTATTCTATCCAATATGCTAACGAGAGAAAGCAGTTCGGAACTTCTATTTCTACTTTTGGGGCTATCCGTAAGAAAGTAGCGGAAATGGCAACCGGTATATTTGTGAGTGAAGCAGGTTCTTACCGTGCGGCTAAAGATGTTCAGGATAAGATAGATGAACTCGTAGCGGGAGGAATGAACCACCAAGAGGCAGAGCTGAAAGGAGTAGAGGAGTATGCAGTAGAATGTTCTATATTAAAAGTATTCGTGTCTGATTTGTTGCAACACTCAGCTGATGAGGGGATTCAGATTTTTGGAGGAATGGGCTTCTCGGAGGATACACCAATGGAAGCGGCTTGGAGAGACTCTAGAATTTCTAGAATCTACGAAGGAACCAACGAAATTAACCGACTACTCGCTGTAGGTATGTTGATTAAAAAAGCGATGAAAGGACAAATAGACTTAATGTCTCCAGCAATGGCAGTAGGTAAGGAGCTGATGTCTATCCCGTCTTTTGAAACGCCAGATTATTCTGCATTTATGAGTGAAGAAAAGGCGATGATTGCCAACCTTAAAAAGGTCTTCTTAATGGTTTCAGGAGCGGCTTTACAGAAGTATATGATGGATATTGAAAAACAACAACACCTTCTACTAAATGCATCTGAAATTCTTAACCAAATTTATATGGCAGAGTCTGCTATTTTAAGAGCAGAGAAGCATTACGCACCAGATTCTGCAGAAGCAGCGATGGCACAGCTAAACCTTTATAAGGCGGTAGAGAAGATTATTGTATCTGCTAAAGAAGGTATTGTATCTTTTGCAGAAGGCGATGAGCAAAGAATGATGCTTTCTGGTCTTAGAAGATTTACTAAATATACCAACACCCCTAATGTAATTGCCCTTACCGAAAAAGTAGCAAAACACTTTATTGAAAAAGGAGGGTATTAAGAGTAAATAGTACCATTGTATAAAAACCGTCTCATTGAGGCGGTTTTTTGTTTTAGATTTATAAGAGGGGTTTTGTGTGATTTATTAATTTAGAATATGTGAAATATTACGTAATGTAGAGGGGTGGTCAGGGCTTAGAGAGTTTTTATATTGAAAAAAATAGAGTTATCTTAGCGGATTAAAATTAGATAGTAGGAAATATGACAAACATAGCACAGCGACAGCAATTACAAAATAATATTTGGAAGATTGCCAATGAAGTTAGAGGTGCGGTTGATGGCTGGGACTTTAAGCAATTTGTTTTAGGGACGCTTTTTTACCGTTTTATCAGTGAGAATTTTGCTAACTATATAGAGGCTGGAGATGAAAGTATCAATTATGCAGCGTTACCCAATGAGGTTATTACTCCAGAAATAAAAGAAGATGCCATCAAAACGAAAGGCTATTTTATTTATCCTAGTCAGTTGTTTGTGAATATTGCTAAACATGCCAATACCAATCCTAACCTGAATACCGATTTAAAAGCCATTTTTGACGCCATCGAAAGCTCGGCTAACGGCTATCCTTCGGAATCAGACATCAAGGGATTATTTGCCGATTTTGATACCACAAGCACAAGGTTGGGTAATACCGTAGAACAAAAGAATGCTCGTTTAGCAGCCGTATTAAAGGGAGTAGAGGAGTTAAATTTCGGTAATTTTGAGGAAAATCATATCGATCTCTTTGGTGATGCGTATGAGTTTCTTATTTCTAATTATGCTGCTAATGCAGGGAAGTCGGGTGGAGAATTTTTCACGCCACAACATGTGTCCAAACTTATAGCTCGTTTGGCGATGCACAAGCAACAAAAGGTTAATAAAATCTATGATCCTGCAGCAGGTTCGGGGTCTTTACTGCTCCAAGCTAAAAAACATTTTGACAACCATATTATCGAGGAAGGTTTTTTCGGGCAGGAAATCAATCATACCACTTACAACCTTGCGCGTATGAATATGTTTCTGCATAATATCAATTACGACAAATTTGAGATTGTACTTGGCGATACTCTTACGGCACCGCAATTTGGCAATCAAAAACCTTTTGACGCCATTGTGTCTAACCCTCCATATTCGATAAAGTGGATTGGAAGCGATGACCCTACACTAATTAACGACGAGCGTTTTGCTCCAGCGGGTGTGTTAGCTCCTAAATCTAAGGCAGATTTTGCTTTTGTACTACATGCCTTGAGTTATCTTTCCGCAAAAGGCAGGGCGGCTATTGTTTGTTTCCCTGGTATTTTTTACCGTGGCGGTGCAGAGCAGAAAATCAGAAAGTATTTGGTGGACAATAACTATGTGGAAACCGTTATTTCTTTGGCTCCTAATATGTTTTACGGTACTTCTATCGCGGTAAATATTTTGGTGCTTTCTAAACATAAAACCGACAATAAAACCCAGTTTATTGATGCCAGCGGAGAAGATTTCTTTAAGAAAGTAACCAATAATAATGTGTTGGAAGACCACCATATTGAGCGTATTATAGACATCTTTGACACCAAAGAAGAGGTGCCGCATGTATCGGCAACCGTAGATAACGCTAAAGTTGCTGATAACGATTACAACCTATCTGTAAGCTCTTATGTGAAGCCAAAGGATACTCGGGAAAAGCCAGATATTAAAACTCTAAACAAAGAAATTGACCAAACAGTAGGTAAAATAAACCAACTGCGTGCGGAGATTGATGCCATTATAAAGGAGATTGAGCTATGAGCTATTTAGATAAATTATTGCAGGGAGCACCTGTAGAGTGGAAAACATTAGGAGAAGTAGCGGATTATGAACAACCTACTAAATATATAGTTAAATCAAATGTTTATAGTAATCATTTTTCTGTTCCAGTCTTAACAGCAGGTAAAACCTTTATTCTAGGTTATACTGACGAAACGATAGGAGTTTATAGAGCTTCAAAAAAGCCTGTTGTTATTTTTGATGATTTTACTACTGCCAATAAGTGGGTCGATTTTGACTTCAAAGTTAAATCTTCCGCTATGAAAATGATAACATCAAAAGATGAATCTAAAACACTGTTAAAATATATTTACTACTATTTAAATACTTTGCCAAGTGGCTTAATAGAGGGAGATCATAAAAGACAATGGATAAGTAACTACTCCAATAAAAAAATCCCCATTCCTCCACTTTCGGTGCAAGAGGAAATTGTTCGTATTTTGGATAAGTTTACAGCGCTGGAAGCGGAGCTGGAAGCGGAGCTGGAAGCGGAGCTGGACTGCCGTAAACGGCAGTATGAATACTACCGCGATTATTTGCTCACCGTTAATGAACAAGGTCTGATGAATAACCAAAAAGTGGAATGGAAGACTTTGGGAGATACAAGTATATTTGAAGTATCTTCTGGGGGAACGCCTTCAAAATCCCAAAAAAAATTTTGGGAAGGAGGAAACATTCCTTGGCTTAAATCAGAATCATGTAATAATGAGTCTGTTTATTTTGCAAAAAATTTTATTACAGAGTTAGGGTTAAAGCAATCAAGTGCAAAACTTTTAAGTAGAAATACAACTCTCATGGCTTTAGTTGGTGCAACCATTTTTAAAACAGCATTTTTAGAATTCGAAGCTACAACTAATCAAAATATTGCATCTATTAAATCATTAAATCAAGATGCTGTAAATGATAAATTTGTATTTTACTATATGACAAATTTGTATGAAACTCTCAAATCAGAAATGAGAAGTTATAGTATGTTAAATCTTACAACATTGAGACAATTTAAAGTGCCTATCCCTCCAATAGAAGAGCAAGAGCGTGTTGTAGCGATATTAGACAAGTTTGATACCCTTACTCACTCCATTAGTGAAGGGCTACCGAAAGAAATAGAACTCCGTAAAAAACAATACGAATATTATAGAGATCAGTTGTTAAGTTTTTCAAAAAATGAGATAAATTAATAAGTAATCATGGGACAATCTTTGACTGAAATAGCTCAAAAACTTAAAGATAATGACAAAAAAGTCCAATTGATTTATGCCTTTAACGGGACAGGAAAGACGAGGCTATCTAGAGAGTTTAAGGATTTGATAGCTCCTAAAAATGAAGACGAAGAAGAGGAAAGAAAAGTAAAAATAATCTATTATAATGCGTTTACTGAAGATCTATTCTATTGGGATAATGATTTAGATTTAGATGCAGATCGAAGATTAAAAATTCAACCCAATGGATACACTAAATGGATACTTGAAGATCAAGGACAAGATGGTAATATTATAAATCATTTCCAGCGTTATACAAATGATAAATTAGAGCCTCGTTTTAATGAAGATTTCTCTGAGGTTCGTTTTTCGTTTAGGCGAGGAGATGATTCAGCGTCTGATAATGTAAAAATATCTAAGGGAGAAGAAAGCTGCTTTATTTGGAGTGTTTTTTACAGTTTATTGGAACAAACAATTAATGTACTCAATGTAGTGGAAGAATCTGATAGAGACACAGATCAGTTTAATGATTTGAAATATGTTTTTATAGATGATCCAGTAAGTTCATTAGACGACAACCATCTCATTGAGTTAGCCGTTAATTTAGCAACTCTTATAAAAAAATCTAATGGTTTAAAATTTATTATTTCTACACATAATCCTCTATTCTATAATGTTGTCTTTAATGAGCTTGGCAAGAATAAGGTGTGTTATATGCTAAATAAATTTGAAGATGGCACCTATGATTTGACTGAAAAAAACGGTGACTCTAATAAAAGTTTTTCTTACCATCTTTTTTTAAAACAAACCATTGAGGAGGCTATTAGCAACAATACTATTCAGAAGTATCATTTTACGCTTATTAGGAATCTTTATGAGAAGACGGCTAATTTTTTAGGGTATCCAAAATGGTCGCAATTGCTACCGGATGATAAGGAGCTCTATTATAATAGGGTAATTCAATTCACCAGTCATTCAACATTATCCAATGAAGTAATACCAGAACCTACGGAGCCTGAAAAACAAATTATAAAACGTTTACTTAAACATCTTATTGATAATCATAATTATTGGAAAAATAATGAAACAGTATAGTCCTATTGCAGAGTCCAATCATTTTATCGTATTAGATAATTACACTAAATATTCTGAAGTCAACGATCCGCCAGCATCTTACCAAACCGAAGCCCAGCTTGAGCAGGAGTTTATCCAAGATTTGGTAAATCAAGGGTATGAATACCGTACCGACCTCCACACTTATGAAGACTTATTAGCGAATATAAGAATACAATTACAGGAGCTGAATCATGTTACTTTCTCAGACGCCGAATGGCTACGGTTTGTAAAAGAGTATCTCGATAAGCCCAGCGACAACCTTATCGAAAAAACCGAAAAAATACAAAATTCCCATCGTTATGATTTTGTATTTGATGATGGGCGTCTCCAAAACATTTATTTGGTGGATAAAGCGAATGTATCACGAAACAAAATACAGGTTATCTCTCAATTTGAGCAGAAAGGCAAACATCTTAACCGCTACGATGTTACTATTTTGGTTAACGGACTTCCTTTGGTACAGGTAGAACTAAAAAGGCGTGGTATGCCTATCCGTGAGGCTTTTAACCAAGTCCACCGTTACAGTAAAGAAAGTTTCAACAGCGAAAACTCACTTTACAAATATGTGCAGATTTTCGTAATATCTAACGGTACAGATAGCCGTTACTTTGCCAACACCACCAAGCGGGATAAAAACAGTTTCGACTTTACCATGAACTGGGCAAGGGCAGACAATACCATCATTAAAGATCTTAAAGACTTTACGGCTACTTTTTTCCAAAAGCACACTTTGCTGAAGGTATTACTTACCTATTCAGTTTTTGATGCCAATAATACGCTCCTTATCATGAGACCGTACCAAATAGCGGCAGTGGAGCGGATTCTTTGGAAGATTGAAAGCGCATACCAAGCCAAAAAATGGTCAACTACCGAAGGTGGCGGCTATATATGGCATACCACGGGTTCGGGCAAGACGCTTACCAGTTTTAAAGCAGCAAGATTAGCCACCCAGTTAGAGTTTATAGACAAAGTGTTCTTTGTGGTTGATCGTAAGGATTTAGATTTCCAAACGATGAAGGAGTATCAAAAGTTTTCTCCCGATAGCGTAAACGGATCTGAAAGTACCGCAGGGCTTAAAAGAAATATTGAGAAAGCCGATAATAAGAAGATTATTGTTACCACTATACAGAAGCTCAATAACCTTATGAGGAGCGAGGATAACTTGCCGATTTATGATAAGCAAGTGGTTTTTATTTTTGATGAAGCCCACCGTTCGCAGTTTGGGGAAGCTCAAAAAAACTTAAAGAAGAAGTTTAAAAAATTCTATCAGTTTGGTTTTACGGGGACGCCTATTTTCCCAGACAATGCTTTAGGCTCAGAAACTACTGCTAGTGTATTTGGTCGGGAGTTGCATTCGTATGTGATTACCGATGCCATTAGAGATGAAAAGGTACTGAAGTTTAAAGTGGACTATAACAATGTCCGCCCGAAGTTCCGAACCATTGAAGCTGAACAAGACGAGAAGAAACTAAGTGCTGCCGAAACTAAGGAAGCCTTACAACATCCGGCAAGAATTAAGGAAATCTCCCAGTATATTTTACAAAACTTCCGCATAAAAACCCACCGAAATAAGGGAAGTAACAGCGGTTTTAATGCCATGTTTGCGGTGAGTAATGTGGACGCAGCAAAGCACTATTACGAAGAGCTGAACCGTTTGCAGGCAGGGGCTGAAAAACCTTTAAAAATTGCTACCATATTCTCTTTTGCGGCTAATGAAGAACAGAGTGCTGTGGGAGAAATCCCCGATGAGAACTTTGAGCCTTCTGCACTCAACTCTACTGCTAAAGAGTTTCTAACGAAAGCCATTCAGGATTATAACACGCTGTTTAAAACCAATTACAGTGTGGATGGTAAGGAGTTTCAAAACTATTACCGAGATTTGTCCAATCGGGTAAAGGGGAAAGAGATTGACTTGATTATTGTGGTGGGCATGTTCCTTACGGGGTTTGATGCACCTACTTTAAACACGCTTTTTGTAGATAAAAACTTGCGTTACCACGGGCTTATACAAGCTTTCTCCCGCACCAACCGTATTTATAATGCCACTAAGACTTTTGGGAATATTGTAACCTTCCGAGATTTGGAACAGGCTACGATAGACGCCATTACGCTTTTTGGGGATAAGAATACTAAAAATGTGGTGCTTGAAAAAAGTTATCAGGAGTATTTACAAGGTTTTACCGATTTCGTTACAGGAAAGGCACACAGAGGGTATATAGAAGTGGTAAAAGAACTGAATGAAAAATTCCCGAAGGTGGACGACATCATAACGGAGAAAGACAAAAAAGAGTTTGTTAAACTTTTTGGCGAATATCTACGAGTAGAAAACATTTTGCAGAATTACGATGAGTTTACCATTCTCAAAGAACTCCAAACTTTAGACCCTACAGATGCTGAGGCGGTAGAAAACTTTAAGGAAACTTATTTTGTAACCGATGAACAAATGGCATCGATGCAGGAGGTAGAAATGCTTAAAGACCGAGTGGTGCAAGATTACCGTTCTACTTACAACGACATACGCGACTGGTTAAGAAAGGAAAGGTCGGGAAAAGAAGCTGAAACCTCAACCCTTGACTGGGACGATGTGGTGTTTGAAATAGACTTGCTGAAATCGCAAGAGATTAATATTGATTATATTTTTGAACTGCTTTTTGAGCATAATAAAAAGAAAAAAGACAAAGCGGCTTTGATTGAGGAGATACGCAGGGTTATCCGTGCCAGTATAGGGCACAGAGCAAAAGAGAGTTTGATAGTTGATTTTATCAACGAAACCAATCTTGATGCTATTGAGGATAAGGCTGGTATTATGGAGGCTTTCTTTGCTTTTGCCCAAGGCAGACAGAAAGCTGAAGCCGAGGCACTCATTGCGGAGGAGCACCTAAATGAGGCGGAAGCTAAACGCTACCTCACGATTTCCCTAAAGCGTGAAAAAGCCAGCGATAGCGGAACGGATCTCAATGCTCTATTGCCTAAGATGAGTCCTTTAAACCCTCAATATCTTACCAAAAAGAAAAGCGTATTTCAGAAAATAACGGCGTTTGTAGAAAAGTTTAAAGGCGTGGGTGGCGAACTTTAAAAGGGGAAAGATTTTTATAACTAATTTAAGATTAATACTATGGAAATTAACGGCGTAGAAACTAACAATATATTAGAAAATTCAAAATTTTGGATACAGTTTATATCTGCAATTATTGTAACTGTAATTTCTGTCTTGTCTTTGCCTCACATAATTCAGTTGCTTAGTGCCTATGGTAGGAGAAAGTTTTTCAACAATATAGATGGAGTAGAAGTTATTAGCTTTTTTGAAAAACATGCTCCAGAATATTATAACGACTTTCGTTTACCTAAAATGATAGAGGACGATTTTTACATTAACACCGGAATAAGAGCTGATATAGAGTCTATCAAAAAATATACTGACCTTAAAAAAACTACTGGAGCTACATGGGAGGATATTAGAATTGCGAAACCTTATTTCCGTATTGAAGAACGGGGGATTCAGGTGGAAGTTAGTAAATGTGAAAGAGTTTTTAGTAATATAGTTGTATTCGTTAGTTTATCCATTATCATATTAGGGGTTATAGGATTTATACTTTTAATTCCTATGATTTTAGAACAAGATGGAATGAGAAATTATTTTACTGCTGCATTTGCTTTAGGTCTTTCTTGTTTTATAGGATACTCTTTTATGAAGTCAGTTAATTCTATACGTTTAGCAAAAAGAGTGGAAGACAACTTAAAAAAGAAACGCAAGGATAACACTGAATAAATAATATAAATTTACCACCCCGTTGCCTTACCTAGCAACGCACAGGTGTAGCCTAAGGCAACGCAGCGTTGCAGGGTAAAGCAACGCATAGGCGTAAAAAAGAACACTTCGGTTGGCAATTTGCCAACCGAAGTGTTGCTTTATAAAACTTAACTGAAAACCGCTACTATACAATCACGATAGGGGTAGATAAAGTTTCTGTTCTAGGGTCTTTGAGGAGTGTGTTGCCTTTAGTGAACTGTGTCGTGAGGCTGAGTTCATAATTTCCTGCTTCTAAATCTGCAGGAACGAGAATGAGTAACCTTGACGGCTCATTAAGCACAATATGCTCTGCTGAGAGTTTCACTTCTTGCTGAGTGTCTAGGTTTTTAAAGACGATGCCGTTTTTAGGGTCATTGCCGTCTATTTTAATGAAAGTGCCTTTGATTTCCGCATTCTTACCTTTGGTAAGTGTGCCGTCTGCTTTGCCTGTGGCTTTATCCGTAATGCTGAATACGCTCATTGGGCTGGACTGTTCGCCTAGGATTTCTACCTTGGTGTCAGCTACCGCTTTTCTAAGGTCTAGACCTTGGTTCACATTGACATAAACGGAGTGTTTCTCTTTATCCCAAGTTTTGTCGTAAAACACGCCCTTAATGGCAGGACGCATATACACCAGTCCTGTATTTACACTATAACCGTTGAGTACTAGCTCTGAGGCTTTGCGGTTAAAACGAGTGATAATATCTACTGCGGTCTCGGTTTGTATCTCCATACCCTCTTTTTTGAGGGCATTTACAATTTCTGTAATGCCAAGGCTACCACCTAGGAGTGGCACGGCTACAAAATCGTTAGGGTCATCTTTGGTGAGTAGGTTGGGACGCAGCCACGCTTTTAGTGTATTCATAATATTGATATTTTTTTAGATAGTTAAACTAGTTTCTTTTTAAAGCAAAAATGTAATCTTCCATCCATCTAGACATATTAGCTAAACTATGAGCATCAGTGTCTTTGAACAACCCATTAGGTTGTAAAGATATTTTTACATAATAAGTCTTTTCGGCATTGGTATTATTGTCTACCAACCAAACACCAGAAGCAACTTGATATAAGTCTCCCGAATTAAAAGAACACGAAATTAATGTAGGCGACCCGGGTATAACCGCTGTTTTATAAGCACCTTCTTGCATGGTTTCATCTATACTCGCTCTAACCCAAACAGAACTTCCCGTAGGCAAAAGTACTTCTGCAGGAGCGGCAGTAACTAAATAAGCACAATAAATAGCCCATTTCCCCGGAGGTAAGGTAATAGATTGACCTGAATATCGGTGTAAATGTAAACCACGTGCAGAATTTTGTTGTATAGAGTAAAAAGTTTCATTGGGCATAATATTCGTTTCAATAGGTGCGTTACCGTAAATCATTTCTACTCCACTAGGTATGGTAGGATTAGTTCTACTTACCACTCCTAAAGTACCATCGGGTTTTGCAACTACGGCTTTAGTATATTCGTTTTCCAAAGAGGTAGCATCAGTCATTTGGTTGATTTTAGCATTGCCATTGACCTCTAGTTTTTGCGATGGGCTTTGGGTGCCTATCCCTACATTGCCACCTCCCATAAACGAGAGGTTATTAGTCCCTAGAGTTACCGTTCTGTTACCTGCTAGTGTGCCGTCTGCAGTATAGATATTGGCAGTTACTGGAGAGGTTCCTCCTAGAGGCTTCCATGTACCCCCACTAAGCGTGTTGCTTTTATTTTCATAGTAGTAAAACCCAAAGGTAACATCTACATTACCAATAGCAGATTTACCTGTTGCTGTATTATATACTATCATACCGTCTAAACGGTTAGGGTAAGAAGCTCCTATCCCGTTAGGGGTAGCCACTAAAGTAGATAACTTAGTAAGGTCGGTTCTAGGAAATACGAGCCCTTTACCTATATTGGTAGTTCCGTTCCAAGATGATGACGAAGAAACATCTAAAAATGGAGTTTGGGAAGGGATAGTGTTTTGTAAAATATTGGAGTTGGTTTTTATCTGGGCAAAAGAGAAAGTACTTGCCACTAGTATTGTAATAAGAATGTATTTTTTCATAATCAATGGTATTTTATTATTAGTATCCTGAGGCATTCATCCAAACCACTCCGTCAGAGATATAGCAAGCGGTCATACCTGCATCTAAAACCCCCATTTGTCCTAGTGGTTGAGGGTCTATGATAATTCCATTCGGGCTTGGGTTATAAAAACATAAAACTCTACCTTTACTTTTTTCGGGAGCGGGGAACTTCATAAGAGTAGGGTCTCCTGTAAGATGCACAAAGTAGTCAGGTTTATCATAAGGAGTTCCAGTTTCATCTTTATCTATGGTAATCACCGTTCTGTCATCTCTACGAATGTTTTTGATAAAACTGCTATTACCAACACCTACCCATTTGGTGCCGTTAAAAAAGTAATAGCCTCTCCCAATAATTTCTTCTACTTTTGCATCAGTGCCTGTATAGGAGGCTATTGTACCACCTCCATCTTCTGCTTTAGCATCATCTACTACATAGACTAATGTTCCCTCTTGAGGAGAAGGCATCTTAGCGACTCTTGTTTTAGATAACTTAGGCACAATAATGCCCTCGTTAGTTGCGCCTAACAAGTTAGTTGTATTGGGTTTTATCTCTAAAGTAGCATTGGGAGATGAGGTGTTAATCCCCACTTTACCCTCGGTTTGTCCGTAAGCTATTAGACTTAGACCTAAAAAGGCACCTACACTTAGTTTGGTTGTTTTTTTCATAATGTTTAATTTTAAAAGTTGATATTTAATTGTTTAAGATTATAGAGGTTAGATATTGGATTTTAGATTTTAGAGATTGTATTCTAGACTTAAAGGTTGAGGAGATACTAAACTCTAACCTCTCATATCTCACCTCTAACCATAAAAAACGCCTTTCCCCTCTAAACACACACAAAACGAGAGGAAAGGCTAAAGCAGAAAGAAAGTAAAAACTCCCTCTCTGAACGCTAAAAGCACCTAACAAAAACGACCATGTTATGAGACAAAACAATGGTGCTTTTAGCATGTATTTATGAAAGCTAAAATTAGAATGGTATAAACGAAAAAATCCGCCAACGAAAGTTGGTGGTATTATATTTACAATTAACGATAAAAGTTGAAGTAATTTTCTAGATAATACGACGCATACCCACGAAACTATTTGTGTGTGTGTGTGTGTGTGTGTGTGTGTGTGTGTGTGTGTGTGTGTGTGTTTACGAAATTATTTGGA
>NZ_LEKU01000008.1:0-100755 GCF_009932355.1 Riemerella anatipestifer | reverse complement strand
ACAGATGAGGCGGTTATGAAATCAACTTTCTTGGCTTTAAGAGAAGCTACTAAGAAATGGTCGAAACCTATTCATAATTGGGGCTTGATTTTAAATCAATTTTTAACTATTTTTGAACAAAGGGTTCAACTTTAAAAAAGTTAAACCCTCGGTAATTTTAACTTACACACTTTACGGGATAGTGTCATTATCAATCAATTTCTATTTTTATAGGTAGATTAAATTCTGATTCTATAGGTTCTCCGTGTAAAGTTTTAGGGCTCCATTTCTTTTTTATTCCCTTAATTCCATCTAGAATTCTTTTATCAAATTCTTTAGAGCCAGAGCTATTTTCTATTCTAACATTGGATAATTTTCCGTCTTTTTCTATTGTAAACTTTATGAGTAATTCTATAGGGGTTTTGCCATTAGATTTAAAGTCAAATATATCAATGTTTTCAACCATTTTATTTCTAAATGCTTGAATACCTCCTTCATATTCAGCTTCTTTTATGGCAGAGTCTATTGTATATCCATAGGTATATCTATCAAATAAATCATTTGGAATAACGGTTATACTAGTTATGGCAGCAACCTCTTTACTATCTATAATAGCAGGTTTCCATTTATCCATATATTTTAAAACCTCTTTTGTAAGTTCAAAGGTGCACTTATTTGCTTTTACAATATCTATATCTTCTGGTTTTATATAATTTATACTTTTGTCAGGATAGACTACAAGATTTATGGTATAAAATTCTTTTTTATTTTCACATGGTAACAATTTTTGCTCCATTAGAATATCATGGAAGTCTTTATAAAACTCTTTTTGTCCTCCTATGTATGGATATTGCCCCTTAGGATATTCTGTGTATATTGTTTGACTTTGTACGAAGAGACAACTTAACAGGGCAGTAATGGTAAGTAAGTTTTTTGTTTTCATAGTACTTTTAAATTAGATAATGATTTTATTTTTAGTAATTTAATTAACACTCAAATAATTTCTCCATTTTTCTACCGCCTGTTGCATATCTTGTGGCATTGGGCTTTCAAAATACATTTCTTTTTTTGTGGTAGGGTGGGTAAAACCTAAGGTATGAGCGTGTAAGGCGTGTCTAGGCAAAACTTCAAACACATTTTTTACAAACTGTTTGTATTTTGGTAGGTTAATCCCTCTCAAAATTTGATGTCCCTCGTAGCGTTCATCATTAAACAAAGTATGCCCAATATGTCTGAAATGAGCCCTTATTTGGTGGGTTCTTCCTGTTTCTAGCTTGCACTCTACCCAAGTCATATATTTAAAGCGTTCTAAAACTTTGTAGTGGGTAACGGCGTGTTTTCCTATACTGCCGTCTTCATAAACTGCCATTTGCATTCTGTTTTTTAAATCACGACCGATGTGTCCCTTAATAGTGCCAGTGTCTTCCGCTAAATTGCCCCACACAAATGCCCAGTAAAGCCTTTTGGTAGTCCTCTCAAAAAATTGTTTAGCGAGAAAACTCATTGCATATTCATTTTTGGCGATCACTAAAAGACCAGAAGTATCTTTATCAATACGATGAACTAAACCCACACGGTCTAAATCGGTTTTGAGTCCGTTTTTCTCAAAGTGATAGGCTAAGGCATTTACCAATGTGCCGTCCCAGTTTCCGAAACCAGGGTGGACTACCATTCCTGCTTCTTTATCTACCACTAATAAATCATCATCTTCATAAACAATGTTGATAGGAATGTCTTGAGGTACAATTACATTCTCTCTAGGAGGGTGGGTAAGGAGTACCGAAACTTTATCTCCAGGTTTTACTCTATAATTTTGTTTTACAGGAGTGCCGTTTACAACTACATTCCCTGCTCTACAAGTTTGAGAAATCTTATTTCTTGATGAGTTTTGTCTAAATATGAGTAAATATTTATCAATCCTTAAAGGCTCTTGATTTTTATCTACTACTAAGTTGAGATGCTCGTAGAGTTCTTCGGTCTCATCTATATCTTGTTGAGATTTTTCTAGGTATTCTTCTTCAAAATCTGTATAATCTTCCATTATCATATTATAAACAAAGGCTTTAGCATATCGCCAAAGCCTTTTGTATTTTTATTATAAGTTATTCTATTACTACTTTTTTAACCTTTGGTTTTTCCTCTACTGGTTTTGGAGTAGGTTTAGGCTCCGGCTTTTTTTGTTCTGTTGGTTTTGGTTTAGCCGCCTCAGGTTTAGGAGTAGGTTTTACTTCTGTTTTTACCTCGGGTTTTGGTTTGGGCTGAGGAGTGGGCTCTGGTCTTACAGGCTCAGGTTCGTAGGTTATGTCTTCCCCAAAATCAGGTGTAGTTACAGGGTCTATCCTTACTCTATAAACTTGGTCTAAAGCATTGATTTTACCTTGCATCTCCGCTAAAGTTTTCTTACTTGCCCAAATATCTATTTGCATACCTTGATCTCTAAGGCTTCCTGGTGCAGGGTCTTGGTAATAAACAATATCGCTGTCGTCGCTTCTTCCGTCTTCATATTCTGCTAATCCTAGAGTAAAATAATTTTGCTCTATAATCATTTTAGCTTGTTTTACCGTCATTCCCACTACATTAGGTACGGCAATGTTTCTTCTAGGTCCACTACCAATGATTAAATCAATCGTAGAAAATCTAGGTAATAAAGTACCTGGAGCTAGAGTCGTACCATTATATCTCATTCCTATAACAGCATCTGGCTGAATGCTAGGTTCGTAGATGGTATCTCCCACTTTTAGTCCGATTCTTTCTAGTTGGGTAAACACCGTGTTTTTGTATCGGTTAAGAACATCAGGTACAGTTACTTTAGCCCAAGTTCTAGGGTTTACTCTTAGCCGAATAGCTCTACTTTCCTTCACTCTAGAACCTGGGGAAGGGTAGATTTGTAATACCTGAAAAGATTTGTATTTTGGGTCGTATTTTCCGCTGTCTATTTCGTATTCAAGTCCTGCATCATCTAGTGCTTTTATGGCTTCGTGCATACTCATATTTACGACATTGGGTACAGGGATTTCTTTACCGTGATTGGTGTGTAGTTCTAGCCAACGGAAGGTAAGCCATACTAACCCTACCAACACGCCTATTGCTGCAACAGCATTAAGACCTACTTTCCAATGGAAAAGTGATTTAAACATAATTCTATAATTAAAACTTTTGAGCAAAGATAATATTTTCTCATCAACAACGGCTAAAAAACAAGGTTATTTTCGTGGTTGAATTATGCTTATATTTAGGTTTAGAGGTTAGATGTAAACAATCTCTGTCCCTAGTACATTAAAGTCTAATTGTTCCAAAGCTGTTTTATATGCTAATATTTGGTTTTGATGTTTATCGTTAGGAGCTCCTGTTTTAAAATCTAAAATGTAATAGCCACCGTTTTTCTTTACCACTCTATCTGGGCGAAAAATCTCTCCATTTAGCATAAAATCTCTTTCGTTGTAAACTTCTTCAATCTCTTCAAAATAAAAGGAATAGGAGTGATGCTCCACTACCGAAAGAATGGTTTTTTCTATCTCCGTTTTTTCTTGTTCGGTTATAATGCCGTCTATCAGATAGCTGGATAGGACAGGTGTAATGTCGTTTTTAGTCTTGATTTTGGATAGAATTTCGTGAGTGAAAATCCCTGTACGCACTTTTTCGTTTCGCTCTTGATAGTTTTTAGAAGGTGTTGCGATTTGGATATTGTTAGAAATACAAGTGTTAGGTGTGATTTCTACGTTTTGTTTGTTGATTTCGGTTGGTTTTTTCTTACGATTTTGTTTTTGATAAGAATTATTTTCTTCTGGATAAAGGTCAAATTGCTGTTCGGAAGCGTTAAACTGCTGTACAAAGTCCAATATTTCTAGTTTGTTTTCTCCTGACTGACTAGGCTTTTGGAGATATAGGAAAAGTTGCTCCACAGGTCTGGTCGTGGCAACATATTGCACACAATAGCGGTCGATTTTATTTTTATAGGTGTTTTCTTCTGAAAATGATTTCAAAGTGTCATCATACACCAAAAGTTCTTTTTTGAACTGACTAAGATTAACCGATTTTAAATTTTCTAAATCTACCGATAGCCAATCATTAAAAGAGCTATCTTTGTGGCTGTTTTTCATTGGGAGAAATACCACAGGATACTCTAAACCTTTGGTAGCGTGTATGGTCATCATTTTGATGGCGTCTATATTTTCGGAGGATTGTATGGATTTTTCCGAGGCTTCTTCGTCCCAGTATTTAATAAAATCTTTTAAAGTTTTTCCTGGATTTTGGTTAAAGGCATAGACTTCCTCTAAGAAATTTAGTATAAAATCGGTCTCTTGTTGAGGTACGGCAAATTGTTTTACCAAATACTCTATCCTATTATAAAGATTGAGATGTAGGTAGTGCTGATGATTAAGTTCAATGCCATATTGTTTATTCAATTCTTCCAAAATCGCATCGGAAGTTTTAAGTTCCAGAAGGCTTGTGATTTCTTCGGAGAACAAATTTATGTTAATTCTTCCTAAACTATTGAGGTGATACAAAGCTCTCATAAGGCTGTCGTAGTTAGAAGTGTCGTTTTCCCATTTAAGGTATTCTATGGTTGCCAAAAGGGTTTTGGATAAATCTAAACTTAAGCCTTTTTCAGAAATGGTTTTAATGTAGGTTTCGGTATTTTTATAATTGACTTTTAGTAGTCCTAGTCTTTGAGATAACTGTTTTATTTCTCCTTTTGTTCGGCACATAATGCAGATGTCCGAAAATTGGAAGCCGTTGTTTAGGCAAGTTTTAATATCTTCAAACATTTGGTTGGCTACCTCGTCAAAGAAAACTTCATCTTTTCGGTCGTATTCTACTAGATTTACTCTTACTCGCCCTAGTAGACCTTCTCTTTTAGCTATTTGTTGCCCTTGTTCTGCAAAAAGGTGTCTGTGTTCTTCCTGTTCCAAATCTTTTGCCATAAAGGCATAAAGTTCATTATTAAAACGAACAATATTTTGGGCACTTCTCCAGTTATTTTCAAGATTTTCAAGGTTGATGTCCACGCCTGTTGCTTCTTTACCATTGATGATGTCTAGCATCTGCTCTGCATCACCACCTCTAAATCTGTAGATACTTTGTTTAGGGTCGCCTACGAGGGTAAAGCTGTGGTCTTCGGAGCTGATGGTGTGGTCTCTAAGTGGAATAATATTTTCCCACTGTAGTTTGGAAGTGTCTTGGAATTCATCAAAAAAATAATGCTGATATCTCGTGCCTATTTTCTCATAAATAAAAGCCGATGGCTCCTCTCGTAAATTTTCTTTGATTAGAATATTGAACTTGGAAAGAAGTACCAAATCGTCTTCATCTTCTATGATTTCTAGCTGCTCACGGATTTCTTTATTGATTTTGAGTGGTAGCAATTCTTTAAGAATTTTGGCTTTCTTTTCCGAAGTTACATAGTTTGTGATGATGAGTGTTCTCCATTCTATAAGGGTATCCAAAATGGAAAATACAGCACTTATAATGGTATTGTCTTTAGACGCCGTGCCTTTTCGGAAGCGTTCTAAAGCTTTTTCTTCATCGGACGGAAAGGGGAATTTATCTCTCTGCCCAGTATAAAACTTTAGAGCTTCTTCAAAAAACTTTCCTAGCCCAGAACTCGCTCCGCCTTGGAAATCTTTAATTTCTAAATTATTTTCGCTAATGAGAGCTAAAGCCTTTTTGGCATATTGCAAGGCCTCGTTGTGGTGTTGTGTAAGCTGCGTTCTAAGTTTTAGTTTAAGGTTATCATAAGCCTCCCAATCAAAGGCTTTATTTTTTTGCAATTCTTCGTAGTGTACATCGTTTACGAAGGTTTTGGCTCGGTCGTACAGTGTTTTATTTACATTGATTCGTTCCTCATTTTCTAGGTTGTAATTAACGAAATCCATAAACGCTTCCGAAACTTTTGGGTCTTCTCCTATTTTATCTAATAGTTGGTCAACTGCTTCTATGAGGTAGGGCTCGTTATTGATTTCTAGGTTGAAATTCTGTGCCAATCCCAATTCGTAGGAAAAACTCCTTACCAGTTTTGCATTAAATTTATCTATTGTCCCAATGTTTAAAATAGAATAGTGATGCAGGATGTAGTCTAAAACTTTTTTGGAACGGTAGTGAAGGTCTTCAATGGTGAGCTTTATCCCTTGTGTCTCCAAGTAAGATTGTATAGCTTTTAGCTCGTTGTTCTGTAGATAGTCCTCTTTGGTAAATGCTTCTAGCCATTGCAAGATACGCTCTTTCATTTCGTTGGCGGCTTTGTTGGTAAAGGTAAGAGCAAGAATGTAGCGTATGGCTTTTTCGTCTGGTGTTCTAAGGCACAGAGAGAGTATTCTGATAACGAGGGTATAGGTTTTTCCCGAACCTGCCGAAGCACTTATAGCGTTGTATGGATGCATATGTGATGCTTTATCTTAGATTAATATTATAATTTGATGTGGGTAAATTTATCTCTATATCAATGTTTTTTTTAAGCCTTCTAAAATTCCTTTCCAAAATAAATTAAAGAATGAGCTATGTTTTGCATGTTTTACCTCTCCTATTTCTACATCAGAGGGTCTAGGCTTTGAGTCTTTTTTTATAATGATATTGGCTATGGCTGTTAATAATTTTCTTTTTTCTCCATCATCATTTAATATATTTACTTTTAAATCTTTGTGAGCAATCTTAAAATTACCATTAATACCATTCTTGTTACCTCGAAAATCGAACATAAGATGCTCTATTTTTCCTTCTGTTTTTATTTTTAGATAAGGTTCTAAGAAAGGATTGATTTCTGGGGCAGGTAAGTTGCTTAGACTTCCCTTTATGGTAAATGCATCTTGGAGACTTGCAGTATCTAAAGTCCAATGAGCTTGTAGAGGTGAGACTCCCATAAAAAGAGCATTTGCTTGAACGGGTATTTTGGTATTTTTGGTTTTACCAGAGTTAATGTTTTTAATATTTAGATTAAAATTAGTGAAAGTTAATTTTCCTGGTCCTTTGCTTTTTTCTGTATCTTCCTCGTATACTAGCACAGAATTTTTAATATTTGTGTTTCTTACTACTAAAGGAATTTTAATGGATCTTAATAACGTAGAATATAACGGTTTTTCAGAGTTATCATCTTTAGGTATCGTACTACGAAAAATGTTAGCGTCAATGTTAGAAATATTAAGTTGGTCAATATCCAAAGATTTACCGAATGTTTCAGGGTTTAGGTTTCCTTGTGCAGCTATTTGGTTTACACTAATAGTGTACATGTCTCTTTCTACAGGTATCATTCGAATGAATTGTGAACGAGATACTCTTGGCTTTAGAGCAAATTGATTGACTTGTAGGCTCTGATTATTTGCTTTTATAAGACCTGTATTTAGTTCATAATATTGGTTGATTTTAGAACTAAAACTTTTTGCAGTAATGCTATAATTACCTATTTTGCAGGGGATTCTATTTTTTATAGTCTGTTCATTTAACTCTATATTTTGAGCTTTTATATTAAGTGTATTAAGTGCTTGATTTTGTTCTCCTTTATTGAAGTTAATATTGGCTTTTTCTAGTATAAAATTGTTAAGTTTTATGGGAAATTGTATACCACCAAATCCTAAAGGCTTTGATTTATATTTTTGTTTTGGAAGGTCAATTGTACCATTGAAACCTAGGATGTGTAGGCTCTGTGCATCTAGTTTCAATTTATTTTTTTCAAGACTCCAGTCATTTAGTTTTAGTGATATTAATTTAGCATTAGCATTTATTAAAGTCTTATAAGAATTGGTAACTGTTGGTTTTAATAACACATTTTCAAGTTGAGCAGATTTGGTATCTAGAGTTATGTGTTCTACTTTCACTTCCTGTGTTTCCGAAATATAATTGAGTTTAGACCCTTTTATATAAAATTTTTCATACTTAAAAGGAATGTTACCTTTCGCTGTTTCTTCGTTCATTGCGAGCTTGCTAAGGTTCATGTCAAGTTGTTCTCCTGAAAAAAGTTTTCTTCCATTGGGTTTTATTATCAATATTTTTGATTGATTCATGAGCACATTCTGCAGCATTACTTCATAAGTGAAAGATTTTTCTTTTTTCTCTGGTTGAGCAGATGTGGTGTACATTTTTAAGAAAGGTTGTTCAAATCGTACTTCTGATAAGCTTATTTTTTCGTCGTTTATCTTAATGTCTTTGAAGCTCATTTCCCTAGTTTCAAAATCGAAAAGGTTTCTTTTTTTAGGGAATTTTTTGATAAACTGAGCGTAAGTAAGTAATGGCTTCAGCTGAAAATCAAGAATGTTTATTTCTCCGTTTTCTGTTTTTATCTGTTTGGCTTTCAGATCATAAATTTCATCGGGTCTTATAAAGAAGTTTTTTCCGCTGATAGAATATTGGTCAAAAACCACGGGTAATTTTTTCTCAATGCTTTCTTTGGTCATTCTAAGGTTAGATACTGTAAGATTTAACTCATTTACAGATAGGAAAGGTTTTTGTGTATGTTTTACTATGGATATATTTCCATTTTTAATAGTTATGTTTTTTAGTAAAATAGGCTTTTTCTCTTTATTAGATTTTTTATCTACAGGTTTAGCAAGGGTTATTTTAAGGTTGGGGTGTTCTAGTAAGAGTTCATCTGAACTTATTTTTTTATTAAACAAGGCATCGTACATTCCCAGTCTACTAATCTGTAAAGTGCCTATGTCACCAGATAGTCCTATAATGTCTTGATTTTTAGGGTTTAGGTTAGATATTTTAATGCCTGTGGAGCGTATATTTCCGGTACTGATGTCTACATCTATAGATTTATAACTGACCTTGTAATCAGTGTTATCTTTGATATATTTTGGAAGGTAGTAGTTTAAGGCTAAGTTTAAGACTAAATTAGCTAATAAAATAATGGCAATAAAAATGCCTAACCCTATCAATGTTTTTTTGAGAATTTTATTCATGATGGCAAAAAGAAGCAAATTTAATGTAAAAATAAAATAATAGAATAAATTTTTATATTTTTCACTTTGAAAATCAATGTTAGAGAATCTAACTAAATCATTTTAGTGCTTGAATAGCTATATTTCGATATTTAATATCAAGCTTTTACCTTACGGCAAAATATCTAAGTATTATTTTTTGTGTAAGTCTCAAAAACTTTTCTAATTTTACGCCCTTAATTCAAATGAAATAAATAATGGAATTTTTAGAAGTATTTTCATCAGCCGATGCTTGGATAGCACTCTTAACGCTGACCTTTTTAGAAATAGTATTGGGGATAGATAACATTGTTTTCATCTCTATAGTATCTAATAAAATAGAACCGAAAGATCAAAGAAAAGCAAGAAATATAGGACTTGTATTGGCAATGGTTTTTAGAATTGCTCTTTTGTTTGGTATCAAGTGGGTGGTTAGCCTTAATAGTGAGCTGTTTGGGGTTCATTTGTCTTGGTTCCATGGTAGTGTTACGGGGCAAAGTTTAATTATATTTATAGGAGGATTGTTTTTGCTTTACAAATCCGTATCAGAAATTCACCATAAACTAGAAGGGGAGGAAGAACTTAAAGTTTCAGGCACAGGTAAAACCTCTTTAGGCTCTGCTATCGCACAGATAGCTGCACTTAACTTGGTGTTTTCTTTTGATAGTATCCTTACAGCGGTAGGTTTGGTAAGTTTTAATCAGTATGGGGAGGCTGGAGCGTTAACGATAATGATTTTGGCAGTAGTGATTTCAGTAGTGATTATGATGGCATTTGCAGGCCCTGTAAGTAATTTTGTTAATCAGCATCCTACTATTCAGATTTTGGGGCTTTCGTTCCTTATTTTGATAGGGGTAATGTTACTTGCCGAAGCTTCTCATTTAGGGCATTTCTCCTTGTTTGACCAAGAGGTGGGTGTAATTCCTAAAGGGTATTTATACTTTGCTATTTTCTTCTCATTAGCGGTAGAATTCATCAATATGAAGCTCCGTAAAAAAGGTAAACCAGTAGAACTGCACAACTCCGAAAAAATAGACCAATTGTAATTTTTTATGTGGGCGTGCCCCTTGCCTAGGCTTAGTCCCTCCGCTAGGGTCGGTCTTCGGGCAGTCGCTATAATAAAACCCCAAGAAGTATTTCTCTTGGGGTTTTATTATGAGCTCCAACAATGCCCTTCGTCCTCACGCAATGCGTTGGATATACCGTAGGTGTTGTATATATTCAGTATCTGTTCCAAAAATTTGCTAGAACCCTTTAATCCTATTATCTTTGTTTCCGATTAAAAATAAGAGATGTCAGATATAAAACTCAATACCATTCCAGAAGCATTGGAGGATCTTAGAAATGGAAAAATCATCATTGTTGTAGATGACGAAAACAGAGAAAACGAGGGTGATTTTCTTTCTGCGGCGGAACTTACAACACCAGAAATCATCAATTTTATGACTATCTATGGTCGTGGGCTTATATGTACACCTCTGCCAGAGGAAAGGTGTGATGAGCTAGGACTAGATATTATGGTATCCCGCACCAGCGACCCTAAAGAAACTGCTTTTACAGTATCCATAGACTTGTTGGGAGAGGGAGTTTCTACAGGTATTTCTGCGAGTGATAGAGCCAAAACTATTCAAGCACTTATGGATAGCTCTACTAAACCAACCGACTTTATGCGTCCAGGACATATATTTCCGCTTAGAGCTAAAAAAGGAGGAGTTCTAAAAAGAGCAGGACACACCGAAGCTGCAATAGACCTTACCAAACTAGCAGGACTGAAAGAAGGTGGCGTTATCTGCGAAATTATGAATGATGATGGGACGATGGCAAGATTGCCACAATTGGTAGAGTTGGCAAAAAAACACGACCTTAAAATAGTTTCTATAGAAGATTTGATAGAATACCGTCTTAGAAAAGGAGATTTAGTAAATAAAATAGAAGAAAGAACGGTAAAGACGCTTTACGGAGAGTTTAAATTCCATGCGTTTCAAGAAAAACATACTGAGCAAATCCATTTTGCATTCACAAAAGGAGAGTGGACGGAAGATGAACCAATTTTAGTAAGAGTACAGAGTTCTAGCTCATATTTTGATGTGTTAAGCAGGTTTATTTCTGGAGAGCAAAATCTTTTGGAAAAAGTTACCAAAATGATACATGAGGAAGGTAAAGGAGCAATTATATTCATCAATAATGTTTCTAATGCAGAAAATACAATGAGAAAACTCCAGCAGTTTTTAGATTATCAAGATGGGCAAGTACAGCGTCCTACACTCTCTGCTAACTATATGGAGTACGGCGTAGGTACACAAATTTTAAAACACTTGGGGATAACTAAATTTAGAGTAATCACTCAAAATCCAGATCAGAAACCTGTGATTTCAGGTTATGATGTAGAAGTTACCGAAATGGTACAGCTTTAGATTATTGTAACAAAGTTTTCATAATAAGATTTTAATGGTTAATTGAAAGCCGAAAGTGCATTTGCCTTTCGGCTTTTTTGTGGTTTGAATGTTTTATTGAGTTTTTAAAAGTATAGTTTGTTTACTTTGTGTAAGTATGTATTTCTTTTTTTAAGATGATGATATTTAACAGTTTTTAAAATTTATTTCTTTTAGTTTCGATTTTTTTCTTTTATATTTGTTAGTGAATTAAAATGAAGTTAAACAAAAATACTTTCAAAATGAATCGAAATAGTTTTATCTCAGAGTTAAACAAAGTTTCTCAGTGGGACTTTATTGTGATTGGTGGAGGAGCAAGTGGTCTAGGAGCAGCACTTGATGCCACTAGTAGAGGGTATAAAACGCTATTGCTAGAATCTCATGATTTTTCTAAGGGGACTTCTAGTAGGAGTACAAAGCTAGTGCATGGCGGTGTTAGATATTTAGCACAGGGAGATGTAGGTCTAGTAAAGGAGGCTCTTAGAGAAAGAGGGCTTTTAGCGAAAAATGCGGCTCATTTGTTTAAAAATCAGTCTTTTGTTATTCCTAATTATACTTGGTGGGGAGGACCTTACTACAAGATAGGACTTTCTATCTATGATTTTCTAGCAGGAAGTTTAAGTTTAGGTAAAACAAAGTATATCAATAAAAACGAAACTATTAAAAAACTGCCAACGGTAGAGCCTAAAAGTTTGTCTAGTGGGGTAGTTTATCAAGATGGACAGTTTGATGATGCGAGGTTAGCCCTTAATATAGCACAGACAATCGTTGAAAAAGGAGGGACTGTGTTAAACTATGCTAGAGTGATAGGTTTGCTTAAAGATGAGAAAGGTAAAATCTCTGGTGTAAAAATGCGAGATGAACTCTCAGGGGAAGAGTATGAACTTTCGGCTAAAGTTGTAGTAAACGCAACGGGAGTATTTACCAATGATATTCTTAATATGAATAACCCTAAACACAAAAAATTTGTAGTGCCTAGTCAGGGTATTCATTTGGTTTTAGATAAATCTTTCTTACCTTCAAATGATGCGTTAATGATACCTAAAACTTCAGATGGTAGAGTGTTATTTGCCGTACCTTGGCATGATAAGGTAGTGGTAGGTACTACAGATACACTTATAGAAGAACCTAGTTTTGAACCAAAGGCTTTGGAGAAAGAAATAGAATTTGTGCTAGAAACAGCTAGAAGATTCTTAGTGAAAAAACCTGCTCGTGAAGATGTGAAATCTGTATTTGCAGGACTTCGTCCTCTTGCTGCTCCAGACAAAGAAGGTGGAAGTACAAAAGAAGTCTCTAGAAGCCATAAAGTAATAGTATCAGAAACAGGACTAGTCACTATTACAGGAGGTAAATGGACTACTTATAGAAAAATGGCAGAAGATACCATAGACGAAGCTCTTAAGGTACATAGTGGTATAGAAAAGAAACCTTGTAATACAGAACATCTTTCTATACATGGTAACATTCCTGCAGAAAAGGTGGATATGTCTAATCACCTTTATGTTTATGGTTCGGATATTCCTTATATTCAAAAGCTAATGAATGAAGATGGAAGACTTTCTGAAAAATTACACAAAGACTATCCTTATACTTTAGCTGAGGTCTATTGGGCTGTGCACCAAGAAATGGCACAAACGGTAGAAGATGTACTTGCAAGAAGAGTAAGATTACTATTTTTAGACGCTCGTGCAGCGATAGATGTAGCTGAGAAAGTAGCACAGTTTATGGCACAAGAGTTAGGAAAAAATCAACAATGGATAGATGACCAAGTGAAAAATTTTGTAACTTTAGCGGAGGGATATCTATTAGTTCCGTATACGGCTCAAAAATAAAATACCTTCTTAATAAAGAATTTAATAAAAGTGTAATCCAAATATTAAGTGAATTATGAAAGACAAGTTAATTTTAGCTCTTGACCAAGGGACCACCTCTTCGAGAGCGATTTTATTCAATCACAATGGAGAAATTGTAAAGATTTCTCAGAAACCATTTGAACAGATTTTCCCAAAACCAGGTTGGGTAGAGCACAACGCTAACGAGATATGGTCTTCGCAGATTTCTGTAGCAGCAGAAGTTATTGCTCAAGCAGGTATTACTGGGCGAGAAGTAGCAGCTATAGGAATTACAAACCAAAGAGAAACTACCATCGTTTGGGATAGAGAAACAGGAGAGCCTATCTACAATGCTATTGTTTGGCAAGATAGGAGAACTTCTAAATACTGCGACCAACTTAAAGAGCAAGGTCATGCAGAAATGATAAAAGAAAAAACAGGGTTGGTGCTAGATGCTTATTTCTCTGGAACAAAACTGAAATGGATATTAGATAATGTAGAAGGTGCAAGAGAAAAAGCAAAGCAGGGTAAACTTTGTTTTGGTACGGTAGATACTTGGTTGGTGTTTAAACTGACTAGAGGTAAAATGTTCATTACCGATGTATCTAATGCTAGTAGAACGCTTCTGTTCAATATCCGAGATATGAAATGGGATGATGAATTATTGGCATTATTTGATATTCCTAAAGAAATCCTTCCAGAAGTAAAACAAAGTAGTGAGGTATATGGCGAAACATCTACTACGCTATTCTCTACTAAAATACCTATTGCAGGTATTGCGGGAGACCAACAGGCGGCTCTATTTGGGCAGATGTGTACAGAACCTGGTATGGTAAAAAATACTTATGGTACAGGGTGTTTCTTGTTAATGAATACAGGAGATAAAGCCGTAATGTCTAAAAATAATCTACTTACTACAGTTGCTTGGAAGATTAACGGGCAAACAACTTATGCTTTAGAGGGTAGTGTGTTTGTAGGTGGTGCTGCAATACAATGGATTCGTGATGGATTGATGCTAGTGCGTACAGCTCCTGCTATCAATAGTTTAGCAGAAACAGTAGAGGATAATGGTGGTGTTTACTTTGTACCAGCACTTACAGGTTTAGGTGCACCGTACTGGGATCAGTATGCTAGAGGAGGTATCTTAGGAATTACTAGAGGTACTACTGATGGGCATATTGCTAGAGCAACACTTGAAGGTATTGCTTACCAAGTATATGATATTGTGAAAGCAATGGAGGCAGATGCAGGTGAAAAATCAAAAGAATTAAGAGTAGATGGTGGTGCTACAGCGAGTAATTTGTTGATGCAAATACAGGCTGACCTATTTGGGTTTAAAATCATTCGTCCTAAAACTTTAGAAACTACGGCTCTGGGAGCGGCTTATTTGGCTGGATTAGCGGTAGGTTATTGGGATAGTATAGAGGATATTAAATCTCAATGGATTGTAGATAGAGAATTTGAACCAAAAATGGAAAGAGAAAAAGCTGATAAAATGCTTCACTATTGGCATAAAGCAGTAAAAAGAGTTCAGAATTGGGAAGAAGATTAATCTTTAAAACTTTAAAATTATGACACCATTTATAGCTGAAATTATAGGAACAGCCGTTCTAATTTTATTAGGAAACGGTGTAGTGGCAAATGTAGTTCTTAACGGAACTAAAGGTAATAGCTCAGGTTGGATGGTTATTACCACAGCGTGGGCATTTGCTGTATTTGCAGGGGTAACTATTGCAGGTCCCATAAGTGGAGCTCACCTTAACCCAGCGGTAACACTAGGGCTGGCTATTGCGGGTAAATTCGCTTGGCAAGAGGTGCCTACTTATATAGCTGGAGAAATGTTAGGTGCTATGTTGGGAGCATTTTTGGTTTGGGTATTCTACAAAGACCATTTTGATATTACAGAAGATGAGGGTGGTAAGTTGGCTTGTTTTAGTACAGGACCAGCGATTAGAAAGCCTTTAAGTAATTTATTATCTGAGATTATAGGAACTTTCTTATTGATATTTTTAATATTTTACTTAGCAAACCCTACTTTTAATTCTGATACTATGGGAAGTGCTACTATTGGTTTAGGCTCAATAGGTGCATTACCTGTTTCTATTATTGTTTGGGTGATAGGTCTTTCTTTAGGAGGAACTACAGGATATGCAATAAATCCAGCTCGTGATTTAGGACCTCGTATCATGCACGCAATATTACCTATTAAGGGAAGTAGTGATTGGGGCTATGCGTGGATACCAGTGTTAGGACCTATTATTGGTTGTGCATTGGCAGCATTGTGTTATACAGCATTATCGTAAAAATACTTAAATTTTAAATTAAGATGAAAAAGATAGTATTAATACTTACCTCTTTTCTTTCTTTAGGTATGTCAGCACAAGAGAAAGAAAAGCCAAGAGTTGATTTTACAGCTAACCTTCAAACTAACCATCTATGGAGAGGATTAGTAATTTCTGATAAACCAATTACAGCAGTTTATACAGCAATTAATTTGGATAAAGAAGGTGTGTTTAAAGTAGGTACTTGGGGCGGAATGGCAATGGCAAATAGAGAAGGCGGACAGACCCAGTATAAGGAGATAGATTATTTTGTACAGTATTCTAAGAATGGGCTAACGGTTGCTTTGTGGGATTTATTTAATGATGTTAATGACCGTTATGGCAAAGGGATTTGGAACTATAATGCAAGGCAGTCTGGACATATATTAGATTTGAGGACTTCCTACTATTTAGGTAAAGAATTACCTCTAACCTTAGAAGCAGATGTTTTCTTGTTTGGTATGGTAGATAGAGAAAATGATAATACCAAACAGCGTTACTCAACTTATGTGCAAGCGGCTTACGATATAGATGCAGGTAGAGAGGTTACGGTGTCTCCATTTGTAGGGGTAGGATTCTCTCTTAATGGGGAAACTCATATTTATGGGAAAAATAAATTTGATTTAGTAAATGTAGGTTTCACTACTAAAAAGACTTTCAAGCTGTCAGAAAGCTACAGTATCCCAGTATCTGTAACTAGTATGTGGAATCCTTCATTAAAGCATGCTAGGGTACAGTTAGCAGCTACTGTATTCTAAAATTAGTCAATCCTTACCTTTTCTCTATAGAAAAACGTCAAGGATTTTACTAAAACAAAAAAACTCATCTTATGTTTAGTAAGATGAGTTTTTTCTTTTCTTTTCTTTTAAGTTTAATTAAATTTCGTCTTCACTTAGAACTTTATAAGTAATAGGCATTGTACCTCTTCTGTGGTCTCCTATAGCGTTATAAGCAGCCTTGCTGAGGTCAAAAGAGCGTCCTTTAACATAAGGTCCTCTATCATTTACCCTAACTACTACACTTTTCCCCGTTCTAAGGTTAGTTATTTCTACCAATGTTCCGAATGGTAATCTCTTATGAGCGGCAGTGAGTTCGTTATTGTTGAAAATTTCGCCACTTGCTGTTTTTCTTCCATTAAATTTATCGTGGTAATAAGAAGCGTAGCTACTGCCTGTTTCATCATTATTACTTTTAAACGAATAAACTCCCACAAAAGAAATAATCATTATGATTACGAGAATTGTTCTTTTCATCATTTTGAATTTTTATTTGTTTTACGGGGGCAAATTTATACTTAGTCTCCCTACTCACCATATTTATATGTTAATAATAGTTAACTATATGTTAATAAAATGTTAAATTATTTCTGAAAACCTTTATATAAAGCAATTTTGAAAGATTGTTAAAAAATGTTAAAAAAGAGTATTCAATGTTAATTATTTTAATAATGCATTGAATAAAATTTATAATATGTTTGTTTAAGTATTTGATTATAAGGTACAAAAAACCTCGCTTCAATAAAAGCGAGGTTTTGAAAATTATATCAAATTCAAGGGGAATATTAACCTTGGATTTCTTTTAAGAAATCATCATGAGAGATTTTGCTTTCCTTTTTAGAAGCTTTCTCTAAGATAACATCTTTTAGTTTAGCCATAGCTACTTCTGAAGATATTTGTCTTACTTGCTCTTGGTTTTTAAGCATTTCTACAGCGTACTTTTGGATTTCCTCATCAGAAAGATGGTGGATACCGTAAATAGCTAACTGATTTCTCACTAATTGTTCAGCTTGAGCTAAAACATCTGCATAATCTATCTTAACATCATTGTCAGACATTAGCTTACCTTCAATAACTTGATATTTAATTTGGTTCTTTTCCGCTTCAAATATCTCCTTAGCTTGCTCTTCTGTTGCAATGTTTGGATTAGAGAACATTAACCACTTAACTAAGAAAGCCTCTGGAAGTTTTACTTCTTCTTTCTCTGTAATTTGCTCCAATACCTTATTTACAAAGTGTACATCTGCATTTTGCTGGAAATATTCATCTAATTCAGATTTTACCTTAGCTTTAAGTTCTTCTTCTGATTTTACAGTATCTTTACCGTAAACAGAGTCAAATAATTCTTGGTTTAGTTCAGCTAAGTTAAGTTTATAAATATCCTTTACAGTTACTTCAACCTCATTGTGATGTAGATGTTCTGCTTCTTCTTTAGCAAATCCTAAAAACTTAGCTAAATCTTCGTCTTTCGTAAGCTCTTCTTTAGAAACTTTTACAGATTCATCTTTTTTAAGTTTTTTAACTAATTCAAAAGCAGCTTTATTCTCTGCGTTGATGACAACATGCTTAGGAGCGTGGTTGTGCTCACCTTCTGCATCTTCTTCTACCACTTGAGAAACTTCTAGAGAGATGTAAGAATCTTTAGTTATTTTTTCTTGAGCTTCTCTTTCTGCAAATCTCTTTTGCATATTCTCTATGCTTTGCCCTACTTCTTTGTCAGAAGCTTCTATTTTGTAGTGAGGAGCTTCGTATTTTGCTAAATCAATATTGAAACTTGGTTCAAAACCTACCTCAAAAGAAAGTTCTAATTGTTCCTGATTAGTGTCTAACTCCTCTACAGGAACTGGTACAGGCTGTCCTAATAGTCTTAGTTTATTTTCGTTGATATAGTTATTAAGACCTTCTGAAACTTGCTTGTTGATTTCCTCGTAAGTTAATCCAGCTTCGTACTGTCTTTTAATCATTCCTAGTGGAGCTTTACCTTTTCTAAAACCAGGAATAGTAGCGTTTTTAGCGTAGTTAATTAACTGTTTTTCAACTTTGTCTTTGTAATCTTTTTTATCCAAAGTTACTGTAAGCAAAGCGCTTACTTCATCGTGATTTTTACTCGTAACCTTCATTAATTGAAATTTTTATGATGGCAAAAATAATAAAAATAACTGGCTTTTGGGCAATATTAGTATGAAAAAATCAGCCCTAAATTTTTAGAGCTGATTTCATTCTTTGTGTTTGATGATGAATAACGACCTTCTATAATATTGTAAAGTGCAATTTTGGTAAACGAAAGTCGAAAAACATCAATAATCACTTACGATTATGTGGTTTTATTTAACATTAAAAGTAGCATCAATGTCCTCTTCACCACCTGTTACAGTTCCTGCTTCATCTCCGTTAGCACCGCTCATTTTTACAGAAGTAGGGAGGTGATAAAGTCTAATATTGGCTTTAGCTCCTGTTTTTGGAGCAGATGTTACTTGCCATTGTGTTTTTAGACCTATTTTAGAGCCATCTTTTCTAGTGCTTTCAGCGTCATCTTTTCTCGTAACTTTAACATCTACATTAGAGAAATTATAAGTGAAAAAATGTTCCTCTTTTAGTTTGATGATTTCATCAGTAACATCGTGGGTATGGTCGTCATGAGGTGCTACTAATGATAACTGAACATCATAAGTGTTGTTTTCTTTTAAAATTAACTCTTTATCAGCTCCTTCTGCATTAAATGTAGCGGTTTGGGTGCTGTTATCAGCAGTATTGGTAAGTGTAACGGTAAGGTATTGTACTTCGTCGTGGTTGTGCACATCAGCAGGGATTTCATCATTGCTTCTGCAAGAGTTGAGTGCTAAAATACTTACTATGGATAATACTACGGTTTTTAAGAATGAATTTTTCATAATGTTTTAAAATTGTTTTAATTAAAAATGTTAATAGTTAAAAATTAAATTGACAAGTGAAAATAATATTTCGTCCCAAAGCATCAGAGAAAAATCTTAAACGATTAAGATATTCTCTATAAGTTGTATTGAATATATTATTAACACTCAAATTAAGCTGAATGTTTCTAGTGAGCTTTGCTCCAGCATTGAGATTCCAAATTTGATAACCTGCGGGTGGTGTACTAATGTCTAGCCACTCTTTGGTTATTGTATTGTTCTCATATACATCGTAGGATAAAAGCCTCATAGGAAATCTTTTCTGCTTAAATACCACTAGGTTTTCTATTTGTATATGCCACGGTTTTTTACCTTTGTTATCATATCTTAGGGCGTTTTTAATCTGTATTGGAGGCATAAGTATCAGAGGTTCTTTATGGGTTAAATCTTGTCCGTATACATAGCTCATCGCTCCATTCCATTGTAATTTTGGAGTGATATTAAGTTCTGAATCTATGTCTATCCCATACATTTTGGCTTTAATCTGTTGATATTGCCATACAGGAAAATTCCCACGAATGGTGCTTTCCACTCCGTTAGGTGTTTGGTTAATAAAACTACCGGAAGTGAAATAATACGGATTAAGATTAAGTTTAAAACCATTAAGAACGGAGGCTTTTATACCAATGCTTAGGTGGGCTTGGTAGGTTTCCTCGTTTTTGATAGTCATATCTCCCTTTTCAATAATGGCAGCGGCGTGGTGTAGCCCATCAGCGAATAATTCTGCAACATTAGGACTTCGGCTGTTTCTTATCAAATTAAATTTGGTAGTAAGAAAGCGAGTGGGCTGATATTCCATACCCAACGATGCTGATATATTATGGTAATAAAGTTTTGGACGCACCAATGTTTTTACTCCTTTACTTTCAATTACAAATTGATGAAACGCTTGGCTGTAAGCTGCCCAATCTTTATTAAGGTAATATTTATAAACATCGTAGAAATTCATATCGTACCGCAAAGCTGCTTCCCATTTCCAAAGATTTTTTTGATATTTGAAAATAGAAAAAGCACCAGCATCATACCTGTGGTAATCTGGTATTAAACGAGAACGCTCCGTTTTTGGGTCGGGAAAATTAATTTGATAATTTCCTGATAGACCTGTTTCCCACTGCCAGTTGGGTCTTTCTAATAGATGATAAAGAGCCAAACTTTGGGTGGTTAGTAGTAGGTCAGTAGCAGGTTTATCATTGTACGCTCCTCTACGAATATCATATTCAAATCTATGATTTTGCTGAAAGGCATACTCTAAAGTAAATTTCCCTAGCCTTCCTAACCTTTTGTAAGCCTCCAATTTAGCAATGTGATGGCTGACTTCTTGTTTAGGATTCTCTATTTTATAACCAAAATTACCTGTAAAGTAGGATTGTCCGTTATTGATGGCATCAGCAAAGTTTCGTGCATTACTGATATGAGCTCCTTTATAAATTCCAAAATTTTGGTTGATGAAAGAATATTTAGCCGTGATTCCGTATTCGTATTCCCTTTTTTGTAGAGAAAAATGGAAGGCGTTTTCATCTGCACCCGTATTTTGTAAACTATAATTGGGTGTTTCCAAATCTCCTAGCTTTTTGGCAGAACCTTGCGTCCGCAAAGCCCAACCGTTTTGCCAAGTCTTTGTAATGTCCGTATTCAGAGCCAAGCCCTTACCATTGCTGATGCCTGATAAAGCTACTTTACCCATAAGGGTGTCTTTTTTAGGGTATTTAGGACTTTCTAATAGTATAACGCCACCTATGGCATCTCCACCGTACTTTAGTGCAGATGCTCCCTTTACAACATCTATATGGTCAAAAGCGTTGGGGTCCACGCTAGGAGCGTGTTCTATGCCCCATTCTTGTTCTGCCATTTTGATGCCGTTGTTCATCACTAATACTCTACTGCCGTAAAGACCTTGTATAACAGGTTTAGAAATGTTATTCCCTGTTTTGATACTATTTACCCCAGAAATTTCAGACAATATATTGCCTAAATTTTCGGTAGTTTTTTGTTCTAAAAAAGACTGTTCTAATGTTTTGATAACCGCCGTCCCTGACTTTTTATGAATGCCATATACTACTACGGTTTCTATTTCATTAGTATGATGTTCAAGGAAAATATTGATTTTAATATTTTTATCAAGTATTATCTTTTTAGTGAAAGGTTCACAATCTAAGTGAGTTACCAAAAGATGATGAGTGCCTTTTTTGTAAGAAAAACTAAAATTTCCTTGAGTATCAGAAGTGATGATGAATTTTCCGTTAATACTTATTTTGGCATTAGCCAAAGGTGTATTGTCGTGCAAATCTCTTACCTGTCCTTCTATGAAGTAAAGCTGTGCGTTTAGAACGGTGCTGAAAAACAACATCATTCCAATCCAAATTGATTTCATTTAAAGATATGAAAATTAAGAGGTTAAAACCGTGTCCTAACACATGGTAGAACACCTGGAAAAAACGATATTATTTTGTTAAATAGAAGGAGGTCCTCTAAGTAAGAAATAAATAGTCTGGTTTTGAAGTGTGTCCAGTGTCTTGTAGCCTATTATAAGTGCAGTAGCTACTGATACTAAAACCTCAAAATTTACCTTTTCGGGAAGTAGAGAATGTCCTGAAATGAAAAAATGACAGATAGAACAATCATCTCCCTTTAAACTGATTATCTTGTGATTCTGTTTTTGGGAAGAATTATAATTACTATTAAAAGTCTCTTGATGCGAGTGGAATACACTAGCCATCAGTAAAGCCAATGCGTAAACCCATGCAAGGCTTACACTTGTAACTTTTCTAAAAAAAGGCTTCCCTGAAAACATTTTGCAAAGGTAAAAAAAACTTTTATTTAGTTAGGGTATAAATCAGCTGTAATGAATAGATGTAGGAGTAATAATATGATATAAATCTTAAAATAATGTAGTTAAAATTTCTTATATTTGCTAGGCTAAAAAGTATTTAATTATGTCAGAATCAAAGTTGAAAAGGATAGGAGTTCTTACTTCTGGAGGGGATTCTCCAGGTATGAATGCGGCGATAAGGGCAGTGGTAAGAACAGCTCATTATTATGGTATAGAATGTATGGGGATTAGAGAAGGATATAATGGGCTTATAGAAGGGAACATGATTAAAATGGGACCTAGGTCTGTTAAGAATATTATTAACCAAGGTGGTACAATTCTAAAATCAGCAAGGTCTAAAGAGTTTAGAACAGTAGAGGGGAGATTAAAGGCTTTTGAACAATGCCAAAAGCATGAAATTGGAGCTTTGGTTTGTATCGGTGGAGATGGTACTTTTACAGGAGCAAAAGTTTTCAACGAAGAGCATGGTATCAAGGTTGTGGGTGTACCTGGAACTATTGATAATGATATCTTCGGTACAGATTTTACAATAGGCTATGACACGGCTCTTAACACGGCGGTGGAGGCTATAGACAAAATAAGAGATACGGCAACTTCTCATAACAGAGTGTTTTTTGTGGAAGTGATGGGGAGAGATGCAGGTTTTATAGCACTTAATAGCGGTATTGCTTCAGGAGCTATAGATATTTTGATACCAGAAAAAAAGGATAGCCTAGAGGAAATGTTTGAGAACTTCCATAATGCTCAAAAACGAGGTAAAACATCGTCTATTGTAGTGGTAGCAGAGGGTGAGCAGTTGGCTTCTACCTATGAGTTAGCCGAGAAAACTCAAAAAGAGTTCCCTGATTATGATATCAGAGTGGCTATTCTAGGGCACATACAAAGAGGCGGAATGCCTAGCTGTGCTGATAGAGTATTGGCGAGTAGATTAGGATATGGTGCGGTAGAAGGGCTTAGGAAAGGTCTTACTAATGTGATGGCAGGTATAAGAGCTAATCAGCTAGTTTTTACTCCAATAGAAGATGCTATTAAAAAGCACAACGAAATCAATCAAGATTTACTGAAGATATCAGAAATTTTGGCGATGTAATTTTTGGGATACGGTTAAAAAAATGTACCTTTATACCCAATAAACTTAGAAAGAAGTAAATACGAAAATTTAATTTTAAAAATAAAAAACAATGTCAACAATCAAAGTAGGAATTAACGGTTTCGGAAGAATCGGAAGTTTAGTGTTTAACGCAATGATGGAAAGAGATAACATCGAAGTGGTGGGTATCAATGACCTTATCAATGCGGAATATATGGCGTATATGTTGAAATACGACTCTGTTCACGGGAAATTTGATGGAGAAGTTTCTGTAGAAGGGAATGATTTAGTGGTAAATGGTAAAAGAATAAGAGTAACTGCAGAAAAAGACCCAAACAATCTAAAATGGAATGAAGTAGGTGCTGACTACATCGTAGAATCTACAGGATTGTTCTTAACTAAAGAAACAGCTCAGGCTCACATCAATGCAGGTGCTAAAAAAGTAGTTCTTTCAGCTCCTTCTAAAGATGATACACCAATGTTTGTAATGGGAGTTAACCATAAAGATTTAACTGCTGACCAAAAAATATTCTCTAACGCTTCTTGTACTACTAACTGTCTTGCACCTTTAGCAAAGGTAGTTCACGATAACTTTGGTATCGTAGAAGGGTTAATGACTACGGTACACGCTACTACTGCAACGCAAAGAACGGTAGACGGTCCTTCTATGAAAGATTGGAGAGGTGGTCGTTCAGCACTTCTTAATATTATCCCATCTTCTACAGGTGCTGCTAAAGCGGTAGGTAAGGTAATTCCTTCGCTTAATGGTAAACTTACAGGTATGTCTTTCCGTGTGCCAACGGCTGATGTTTCTGTAGTGGATTTAACAGTGAGACTAGAGAAAGGTGCTTCTTATGATGAAATTTGTGCAGCTATTAAAGCAGCTTCAGAAGGAGAACTTAAAGGTATCCTTGGTTATACAGAAGACTTAGTAGTGTCTCAAGACTTTATTGGAGATAAGAGAACTTCTATCTTTGATAAAGATGCAGGTATTATGCTTTCTCCTAACTTTGTTAAATTAGTATCTTGGTACGATAACGAAACAGGGTATTCTAATAAATTAACAGACTTATTAGTACACTCTGCTTCTTTATAAGAATTAAAGGATAAAAAGAAATAAAGTAAAAAGGCTGACATTATTAAAATGTCAGTCTTTTTTAATCTTAATGGATATGCTTTTCTGCATGGTAAGAACTTCTTACAAGCGGAGAACTCTCAACATGGCGAAATCCTAGGCTTTTTGCAAATGCCCCATACTCTTCAAATTCTTCTGGAGTGATAAATCTTTTTACAGGTAAATGTTTTTTTGTGGGTTGTAAATACTGTCCAAGTGTGATAACATCTACATTAGCATTTCTAATATCCTCAATAGTTTGGAATACTTCATCTTTCTCTTCCCCTAAACCTAGCATTATTCCTGTTTTGGTACGGCGTTGTCCTGCTTCTTTTAGATATCTTAAAACTTCTAGGCTTCTTTCATATTTTGCCTGTATCCTTACTTCTCTGGTAAGTCTTTTTACCGTTTCCATATTGTGTGAAACCACTTCTGGAGCCACTTCTACTATACGGTCGATATGTTTTGTAATTCCTTGGAAGTCTGGGATAAGAGTTTCCATTGTAGTAGTTGGTGAAATCCTACGAACGGCATTTACCGTCTCAGCCCATAAAATAGAACCCATGTCTTTCAAATCATCTCTATCGACTGAAGTAAGCACGGCGTGTTTTATTTTCATTAGTTTGATAGAACGAGCTACTTTCTCTGGCTCGTCCCAATTAACATCTAGTGGTTTTCCTGTTTTTACTCCACAAAAACCACAGCTTCTAGTGCAAATATTACCTAAAATCATAAAAGTGGCAGTGCCTTCTCCCCAACATTCGCCCATATTAGGGCAAGAACCACTTTGGCAAATAGTATTGAGTTTGTATTTGTCCACAAGGGTTCTTAACTCGCGGTAGTTTTTACCTGTGGGAAGCTTTACTCTTATCCATTTTGGTTTTTGTGTTACGGTATTGTTTTCTTGTATATTATTTTCCATTGATATTGTTTTTGAGTAGTTCTTTTAATACTTTTTTAGCTCTCATTATTCTTACTTTAGTATTAGAAACCGAAATATTCAATATATCCGAAATTTCTTTAATACTTTTTTCTTCAAAAAATCTTAGATTGATAATTTCTTGATAATTAGCCTCTAAAGATTCTATAACTTTGATGATTTCTTTGTCCTCTTCTTCGGAAATTAGTAACTCTTCAGGAGATTTTACCAAAGTGTTTCTAAACTCTTCCATGTATTCTATTGATGTTTCACTATCTCTACTTTTTTTTCTCCAATAGTCTATTATAGTATTTTGGGCTATGGTAAGCACCCAAGTTTTAAATTGGAAATTAGGGTCGTAAAGGTCTATTTTTGATAGTACTTTAGAGAATACATTTACTGTGATTTCGTCTGCTTCTGTCTCATTTTTTACCTTTTTCATCACAAAAGAAAAAACGCTTACCCAAAACTTATTGATAAGTTTGGTCTGGGATTTTTGGTCCTTATTCTTTGCTTTTTCTATGAGGTCTAATAAAAACTTGTCTTCCACAATACTGAAAATATCGTACAAATATAAAGAACAAAAACTCAATAAAAAAGCAACCTATTATTTTGAAGCATTTAAACGAATAGTTGAAAAAAATAAAATTAATTATTTTGGGTGGTTAAACACTTGTTTGATTTTGTTATTTCAAAAAAAGGCTATTAAAAATGATAAATAATATATTTTATATTCATTTTATTATTGAAATGTTAATTTTAGGTGTGTTTAGTGAAAAAAGTTTGGCACGCTTTTGACATACAGACCCATGAAATCAAAAATAAATTTTTTACAATGAAAATGATTAAACAAACACTTCTTTTAGCTGGTATTTTAGCTGCAGGAGTAACAAGTGCTCAAAGTAATAGCATGAAGAACATGATTAAAGTAGGTCTTAACGCAGGTGTAGCTACAGGAGATAATACTTCTGCTAACCTTGGAGGTAACATCTCTTATCAACACTTAGTAACTCCAGGTTTCGGTCTAGGTTTAGCTACAGGGTACAATCACTTTTTTGCTAAAGACAACGGAGGGATCAAAAATAATGATTTTGGTGTAGTTCCTGTTGCAGCTCTATTTAGAGTGTATCCACAAAAAACTGGTTTTTATGGAGGTGCTGATTTAGGTTACGGATTTATCGTAGGTAATGATAAAGTAGCTTCTAACTATACAACAGCAATGCCTGATGGTGGTTTCTACTTAAGACCAGAAATTGGTTACCATAATAGAGATTGGAATTTCTTTATCCAATATACTAAGGTATTTACAGGAGATAACGGTAAGATTGGTAATCAAGCTTTCGATACAGGAAGTATAGGAGCAGGATTCTCTTATAACATTCCGTTAGGAGAGTAAAAGTTAGAGTTTAATTTTAAAGTAAGTATGTGCGGTGTAGATTCTTCTACATCGCATTTATTTTGTAGTTTCTATTAGGTTGAACTTTATTATAGAAAATAACTATATTTGTTACCCATTAAACAAAACGATAATTTTATGAAAACAAAACATCCTAAAGGGCTACCTTTTTTATTCTTCACCGAAATGTGGGAAAGGTTTGGCTATTATCTCATTTTGGGGATTTTCGTGCTTTATATGATTGACCCTGCGGAGACAGGAGGTCTCGCTTTTGATGACAAAAATGCTGATGATATATTTGGAACTTTTATCGCATTAACTTATCTCACACCATTTCTTGGAGGTTTTTTAGCGGATAGATTGCTAGGTTACATTAAGGCGGTTTATATAGGGGGATTACTTATGGGGTTAGGTTATATAGGTTTGGGAGTTTTTAAAGATATGCCTATGTTTTATACCTCATTGGGGCTTATTATTGTTGGGAATGGTTTTTTTAAGCCTAGTATTTCTACACTACTTGGGAATTTGTATTCGGAAGAACCTTATAAAGCTAATAAAGATGCGGGATACAATATTTTCTATATGGGAATAAATATAGGGGCTTTTGTCTGCAATATTATTGCGGCGTTTATGAGGAATAAATTTGGTTGGGGAGAAGCCTTTATTACCGCAGGGGTAGGAATGTTTTTGGGACTTATTATCTTTAGTCTGGGTAGAAAACATATTTTAAATGCTAATATTCTTAAACCTGTTCAGGAGGGAGATACTAAGATTAGTGCCATACTCACAAAAGTATTTCTACCTGCTATTTTAGTAGGAGTATTGGGATGGTTTATTCCTGGTAATATTTTTGGAGCGGATAGTACCGATGCGTTTATTTTTGCGTGTATTCCTGTAATTATCTTCTATGTTTCTCTTTATGTGAAAGCTAATAAGGAGGATAAAGCTCCTATTGGTGCGCTTTTAGCGATATTTGCGGTAAGTCTAATGTTTTGGGCTGTGTTTAAGCAAAACGGAACTGCACTTACACGATGGGCAAAATATTACACTGATAGAAGTGTGCCTTCTGTTGTAGAAAAACCTTTGGCTGACATCTATTTAGTAGATACTAAAGACTACAAAACCCAAGAAGTACCTGTGTATGACGAGCAATATCAGGCAGTAAAAGATGCAGAAGGTAACCCTATTAAAGAACAAGGGAAGGATATTTATTTTAGAAATATAGATGAGGTACAAAAACAAAAATTAGAGGCTAATCCTAATGATAAGGTTTATCTTTATAATACAGAGTTATTTCAGTCCATCAATCCATTTTGGGTAATTTTGCTTACACCAGTAGTAGTCGGATTTTTTGTAATGCTTAGAAAGAAAGGAAAAGAACCTACCACTCCAGCTAAAATAGTTTTAGGTCTATTCATCTCTGCCCTTAGTTGTTTAGTTATGGTAGGTGCAGTGTATGCGGGAGATAATGGTTTAGTGAAAGTTTCTGCTATGTGGCTTGTGGCAGCTTACGGTGTAATTACGGTTGGTGAGTTATGTTTATCTCCTATGGGGTTATCTTTGGTATCTAAGCTATCACCTCCTAGAATTACAGCTCTGATGATGGGCGGGTTTTTCTTATCCACAGCCATAGGTAATAAACTTTCAGGAGTATTATCTAGTATGTGGTATAGCTATGATAACAAAGCCAACTTCTTTTTGGTGAATTTTGTATTACTTTTATTAGCAACTCTACTTGGTTTATCAATACTTAAAAAACTAAATAAAGCAATGAAAGAGTAAAATGTTTAAAGATAGATAATTTTTAGTTTTTCAAAAACTCTTTTATCAATGGGTAGTCTAAAAGGGCATTGGTTCTTTAGAGCTACCCATTTGATATTTTCTATACTAGGCTCTTTTATTTTTAGCGATGTTAAATCTTCTATTTCTACTAAATAATAGACTGTAAGTAATTGTTCGTTATCTCTGAACTTAGAAACTAGAAAATCTTCCTGTGTGTAGAAATGTTGGACAGATTTTATAGTTAAATTTAGCTCTTCCCAAAACTCTCTTCGAAGGCAATCTAGCAGTCCTTCTCCGTATTCTAGTCCACCGCCAGGGAGTTTGGTAAGGTCTTCTCCAGCATATTTCTCCTCTAAAGCTAAAATTTCAGATTCGTCATTCAGACAGATGCCATAAACTCGAATATTTATTTTGTCTATTTTCATTAGGAAGCTTTTTTCTTAATTTTGTGCCACAAAGTTAAATTATTTACCGATGTTCAAAAAACAAGTTATTCTTATTATTCTAGTATTTTTTTGGGGTTATAATGCCAATGCACAAGACCTTAAATTTCTAAAACTTAAAAAATACAAAGTAGCTACTCTAGACAAACAACTTAACGAAACTTCGGGGCTTACAGAAATAGGAGGAAAGTTATTGTCCTTTAATGATAGTGGGAACTCGGCAGATATTTACGAAATTGACAGACAGAATGGCGATGTTAAAAAAATAGCTACCAATGCCACTAACTTTGATTGGGAAGCCATTAGCACCGATGGTAAAAACCTTTACATTGGCGATTTTGGGAACAATATGGGGACTAGAAGTAATCTAATGGTTTACAAAATTCCGTTTCACGATGGGGAGCCATCTCTTAAGTACGAGAAAAAAATGAGGTTCTATTATCCTAACCAAGAAGAATTTGTTCCACTTAATAGGAAGAATAACTTTGATGCTGAATCTATGATTTATCATCAAGGCAATATCCAAATCTTTTCTAAAGAGTGGGCTAGCTATAATACAAGGCATTACGAAATAAAAACCGATACGGAAGAAAGACAACCTGCGGTTCTTTTAGAGGAGTATCCATTGGGCTATTTGGCGACTGATGCTACTTACAAAGATGGCAAACTCTACATTATAGGTTATACTAAAAAGGCGGAAGTTTATCTTGCGGTATTTCAAGAAACAGCTCCAAACAGATTTTTTGAAGCAAAGCCACAGAAATATTATTTGGGTATGAGTTTCAAATTAGGTCAAATAGAAGGGATTACCGCTACAGAAGAAGGTCTTTACATTTCTGGAGAGCGTTTTAAAACTAAAATAAAAGATGTAAAACAACCGCTGTATTTTGTGCCTTACAATAAACTGAAATAGCTTATATTTGTAGCATAATTTAATAATATCTAAGTAATCTGTGGCAAATATTGTAGAGGAAATAAAGCGACCGATTGGTGCGGAAATGAAACTTTTTGAACAGAAGTTTTATGAATCTATGCAGAGTAAAGTACCTTTATTGGATAAGGTAACTCGCTTTATTGTAACTACTAAAGGTAAGCAGATGCGTCCGATGTTTGTGTTTCTGTGTGCCAAGCTCGTGGGCGATGTTAATGAGAAAACTTACCGAGGAGCTTCTATGATAGAGCTTATCCATACCGCAACGCTGGTGCACGATGATGTGGTGGACGAAAGTTTTAAAAGGCGAAACTTCTTTTCAATCAATGCTTTGTGGAAGAATAAAATAGCCGTTTTGGTGGGAGATTACCTTTTGTCCAAATCGGTGTTGTTATCTACTGATAATAAAGATTTTGATTTACTATCCGTAATATCCACTACTATTAGAGAAATGTCCGAAGGAGAGTTACTTCAGCTAGAAAAAGCTAGAAAACTAGATATTACGGAGGAGATTTATTATGAAATCATCAGACAGAAAACAGCTACTCTGATAGCGGCTTGTTGCGAGATAGGAGTTTTATCCAATGGCGTAGATGAAACTATGGCTAAAAAGATGCGAGACTTCGGAACTTATACAGGAATGGCATTTCAGATTAAAGATGATTTGTTTGATTATTTGTCTAAAAATATCATAGGAAAACCTGTGGGGATAGATATAAAGGAACAGAAAATGACGCTCCCACTTATCTATACTTTGAAAAATGCCAACGAAAAAGACCGTAAATACTACTTTGATACCATAAAACGCTACAATCATAATCCAAAGAGAGTTAAAGAACTGATTGATTTTGTGAAACAGTCGGGAGGGTTAGATTATGCCATAGGGGTTATGAAAGACTTTCAGCAAAAGGCAAAAGATATACTAGAGGAATTTCCAGATTCTGAAGCCAAAATTTCGCTTAATCTGATGCTAGACTATGTTATAGAACGGAAGTTTTAATATAAAAAGCAGTTTATACATCTATGCGTGTTGGAAGGCAAATAAAAGGTATTTTTAGCTATTGAAGAATGTTTTAATAAAATAATTAAAGCGGAATATATTTAGGAGTGTAAATATGAAGTTTAATTTGTCTGAAGTAGAACTTTATAGAATTTTAATTGATGCTGAGCAAACACTTTTTTCTTTACCTAAAATTAAATTTGAAAGAGACATTGCTTGGCGAAAAAATTATTTAATAGATTCTGCTGGAATTTATGCTTTATTTGAAAAGGATGATTTAATTTACATTGGAGAGACAGGAAATCTGATTAAGAGGATGAGTGATATTACCAGGACTTTTAATCATACATTTAGAAAACAACTAGGTAAAAAAAGATTTAGTGGTACTATATTAGGCGGGAAATTTGATGATAATGTAGAAGCTTTATTAGATAACTATTTTGATAATGACTTATATGTATCGTTTATGGAAGTTAACTTCGGTCGATTAGAAATTGAAGACTATTTGGTTGATAAGTATAAATATCAATTACTTAATTCTGAAAAGAAACGGAAATTTAAGTATAATTATGAATTGATAAAAGAATTAGAAAATTCTTACTCATAGTACCCTATGGGACAAACTTCTATTTGTAATATCCTTGAGTTTATTTGTATAGCTTTTATACTCTACTTTTTTATATGAAAAATTAGTTTATATGAAAAACGAATTAAAAAAATCTAGTTTTTTTCGATTACAAGATAATGGAATATTTAAGTGTTAAAATACGAATAAAAACCTTCTATATACTATGGAGGTTTTTTATTTTTTAGCTAAATTTGTACCTTAAAATTTTTATAAAAATAAATCAATGGATATTTTTGATAGAATAAAACAAAATCCTGGTCCACTTGGTCAGTTTGCTGATTACGGAGAAGGTTATTTTGTGTTCCCAAAATTAGAAGGTCCCATAGGTCCTAGAATGAAATTTCAGGGTAAAGAAGTTATTTTCTGGAGTGCCAACGACTATTTAGGGCTTTGTAATCACCCAGAAGTAAAAGAAGCTGATGCTAAAGCAGCGGAAGAGTATGGTATGTTTTATCCTATGGGAGCAAGAGCTATGTCTGGTGAAACGCCTTATCACCAGCAGTTAGAGCAAGAGTTAGCAGAGTTTGTAGGTAAAGAAGCTTCTTATTTGCTAAACTTTGGCTATCAAGGTATGGTGTCCATTATAGACGCTTTGGTGTCAAAAAATGATGTTATTGTTTACGATGTAGATTCTCACGCTTGTATTATAGACGGAGTTCGTCTTCATATGGGTAAGAGATTTACTTATCGCCATAATGATATAGAAAGTGTAGAGAAAAACTTACAAAGAGCTACAAAAGTAGCAGAAGAAACAGGGGGCGGTATTTTGTTGATTACAGAAGGTGTTTTCGGTATGAGAGGGCAGCAAGGTAAACTTAAAGAAATCGCTGCTCTTAAAAAGAAATACAAATTTAGAATGTTGGTGGACGATGCTCATGGTTTTGGTACATTAGGTAAAACAGGAGCAGGAGCAGGAGAGGAGCAAGGGTGCCAAGATGAGATAGATGTTTATTTCTCTACTTTTGCGAAATCTATGGCAGGTTTTGGAGCGTTTGTAGCAGGAGATAAGGAGATTATCCGCTATTTAAAGTACAATATGCGTTCTCAAATTTTTGCGAAATCTCTTACTATGCCTATGGTTATAGGAGGTTTGAAGAGATTAGAGCTACTTAGAAGTCATCCAGAAATTAAAGCTAAACTTTGGGAGAATGTAAACAAATTACAAAACGGTCTTAAAGAAAGAGGCTTCAATCTAGGAGATACCAATACTTGCGTAACGCCTGTATTTATAGAGGGAAGCCCTGTGGAAGCTACCCTATTGGTAAAAGATTTAAGAGAAAATTATGGTATATTTACTTCTGTGGTGGTGTATCCTGTGATTCCTAAAGGAATGATTTTATTAAGACTTATCCCTACGGCTTCTCATACAGATGCTGAAATTAATGAAACTATTGCAGCATTTGAAGCGATACACGATAAGTTGGTAAAAGGTTATTATAAGGAGCAAGAAAAACAACTTTTGGAAGAAAAAGGGTTTTCATTTAAGCCGATATAAAACTTGTTGACAATAAATATTTAATAAGAGAGACTTAGTTAAAAGTCTCTCTTTGTTTTTTTGTAAATGGAATTAAATTTTCTAACGGATAAAAATGATTATCTTTGCAGTAAAATAAATAAAGAGTTATGAGTGAAGTAGTTTTATGTCCTAAATGTGGTTCAGAGTTTACTTATCCACAAGATGATTTGATGGTGTGTTCACAATGTTTTCACGAGTGGAATCCAGCGGAGGTTTCAGCTTCTGATGGAGAGAAAATATTAGACTCTAATGGTAATGAGTTGCAAGATGGTGATACTGTGGTAGTAATAAAAGATTTACCAGTAAAGGGTGCACCAAAGCCAGTAAAAGCAGGAACTAAAGTAAAGAATATCAGACTAAATTATGATAGCGACCATAATATCAGCTGTAAAATAGACGGATTTGGAGCTATGGGCTTAAAGTCAGAGTTTGTGAGAAAGGCTTAATTTTTACTTTTTAGTAATAAAAAAAAGAGAGGTAGTTTAAAAAAATTACCTCTCTTTTTATATCTAAATTATATATTAGTTCTTAATGTAAAGAGCCTTTTTAATTTCCTCTTTTACTTTTTCTAATTTAGGGAACCACTCTGCGAATAACGCTGCCGAATATGGTGCAGGAGCATCAGGAGTTGTAATTCTCTTGATAGGAGCATCTAGGTAGTCAAACGCTTTTTGTTGAACCATATAAGTGATTTCTGAAGCTACTGAACCAAATGGCCAAGCCTCTTCTAATACTACCAAACGATTGGTCTTTTTAACAGATGCTAAAACAGTATCATAATCCAAAGGACGAACAGTTCTTAGGTCTATCACTTCTACAGAAATGCCTTCTTTTTCTAGTTCTTCAGCTGCTTGTAAAGCCAATTTCATGATTTTACCAAAAGAAACTAAAGTAACATCTTTACCTTCTTTTTTGATATCAGCTTTACCTATTGGGATATAGTATTCTTCCTCTGGAATCTCCATTTTATCACCATACATTTGTTCAGACTCCATAAAAATTACAGGGTCGTTATCTTGTATAGCAGTTTTAAGTAATCCTTTAGCATCATAAGGGTTAGATGGTACTACTACCTTTAGACCAGGGCAGTTAGCATACCAGCTTTCAAACGCTTGTGAGTGTGTAGCTCCTAGCTGTCCTGCAGAACCTGTAGGACCTCTAAACACGATTGGTATATTCCACTGTCCACCGCTCATTTGATACATTTTAGCGGCGTTACTAATGATTTGGTCTATAGCTACCAAAGAGAAATTGAAAGTCATAAATTCTACAATAGGGCGGTTACCATTCATCGCTGCACCCACAGAAATCCCCGCAAAACCACCTTCTGCAATAGGTGCATCTATTACCCTTTTAGGACCAAACTCATCTAGCATTCCTTTAGATGCTTTATAAGCTCCATTGTATTCTGCTACTTCTTCTCCTATAAGGTAGATAGATTCATCTTTACGCATCTCCTCGCTCATAGCTTGTGCGATGACTTCTCTAAATGTATATTCTTTCATTGTCTTTAAGTATTGATATGCAAAAATAGTTATTTTTATTTGATAAGGAAATTTTTGTAAACATTATCTACTTAATAAGTTTTAGCCCAATCCTTTTTCGAGCTTCGTCTACTTCTAAAACTTGTACTTCTACAATTTGGTGAAGTTTTACCACCTCATTAACATCGGATACAAAACCATCGGTAAGTTGGGAGATATGTATAAGTCCACTTTCCTTAATACCAATGTCTACAAAGCAGCCAAACGCCGTAATATTGTTTACAATCCCAGGTAAACACATGCCTACTTTTATATCTGTAATTGTTTTAATGTTAGGATTAAACTCAAATACTTTAGCTTGTTGGCGAGGGTCTAACCCTGGTTTTTCTAATTCTTTTAAAATGTCTTTAATTCCTAGAATTCCCACCTCTGGAGTGGTGTATTTCTCTGGAACTATTTTTTGGATTTGTTCTTTGTTGGCAATGAGCTCTTTGGTTTTTAGTCCTAAATCTTTAGCCATTTTTTCTACGGTAGCGTAAGATTCTGGGTGTACAGCCGAATTGTCTAATGGGTTTTCCGAGTCTTTAATGCGTACAAAAGCCGCCGCTTGTTGAAATACTTTTTCTCCCAAACGAGGAACTTTTTTCAGTTCTGCTCTTGTCCTAAAAGCTCCGTTTTCCGAACGATATTTTACGATATTCTCAGCCATTTTTTCTCCAATGCCAGACACATAGCTTAATAGAGATTGGCTGGCGGTATTTAGATTAACACCTACGGCATTTACACAATGTATTACTGTGCTGTCTAGCTCCTCTTTAAGTTTGGTGCTATCTACATCGTGCTGATACTGCCCAACCCCGATACTTTTTGGGTCTATTTTTACAAGTTCTGCTAATGGGTCAGAAAGTCGTCTTCCGATAGATACAGCTCCACGAACGGTAACATCATAGTTAGGAAACTCATCTCTAGCGATTTTGCTTGCCGAATAGACTGAAGCACCCGCTTCTGACACTACAAACACCTGTAAATCTTTATCAAAGGCTATTTTTTTGATGAATGCTTCTGTTTCTCTACTCGCAGTTCCGTTTCCTATGGCAATGGCTTCTACTTGGTAGGCATTAACCATACTGCGGATTTTTTTCATTGCAACTCCTGTCTCATTTTGAGGAGCGTGAGGGTAAATAGTTTCGTTGTAAAGCAAATCACCCTTTTCATCTAAACACACCACTTTACAACCTGTACGGTAACCAGGGTCTATGGCTAAAATTCTTTTCTCACCAAGTGGAGCGGCAAGTAGCAGTTGCTTAAGGTTTTCCGAAAATATACTAATGGCCTTATCATCTGCTTTGCTTTTGGCTTCTTGTAAAATTTCGTTAGCGATAGAAGATTCTAAAAGACGCTTATAAGCATCTTTTATAGCGATGCTGATATAATGAGCCGTTTCGTTATTATTTTTAATGATGCTTTTTTCTATAAAACCAATTGCTTCATCATTATCTATTTCAATTTTAAGTTTTATGAAGCCTTCGTTTTCTGCTCTTAATAGAGCTAACAATCTATGGGAAGGAGCTTTGAGTAAAACTTCGCTCCAATCAAAATATTGTTGATATTTCTGAGCTCCGTCCTCGTTTTCTTTGGCTTTTTTTGTGATTTTACTGATGATTTTAGCCTGTCGTTGAAACAGTTGTCTTAGGCGTTTTCTTATGAATAGATTTTCGTTAATCCATTCTGCGATGATATCGCAAGCACCATCTAAGGCTTCTTGGACTGTAGGTATTTTATCAGAAGTATACTTCTGTGCAGAGTGCTCTAAGTGATTAGTATTTTGAGCCATAATGATTTTAGCCAAAGGCTCTAATCCGTTTTCTCTAGCGGTATCCGCTTTAGTTTTTCTTCGCTTTTTGTAAGGTAGATATAAATCTTCTAATTCTTGTAGGCTAAATGATTGTTCAATTTTTTGTTGAAGTTCAGGTGTAAGGCTATTCTGTTCTTCTATTGATTTTAAAATACTTTCTTTTCTCTTGACGATTTCCTCGTATTGCTTTTGAAGTTTCTGAATTTGTTCTATGGCAACCTCGTCTAAATTGCCTGTTGCATCTTTTCGGTAGCGAGAAATAAAGGGAATAGTGCCACCTTCAGCAAGAAGAGCTAGTGTATTTTCTATAGATTTGGGTTGCAGTTGCGATAAAGACTGTATGTATTGTACTAAAGTCATTGTTTTTAATTTTTTGAATTGATGCTAAATCGAATCAATTTTTGGGTTGAAATAAAGATAGAATTTTATACGCGTTCTAGTTCGTTAGGATTGATTTGAGTTTTAAATAACCCATAATTTACGGTTACTTTATTTTTAGAAATAGTTTCAATGGTTCCTACGCTAGTGCTTCCTATAATTCTTACTCGTTGTCCTACTTTTAACCAAACCGCTCTTTCTTTTTGTTTTTTTTCTTCCAATTTTTGGGTGGTTTCTTCTATTTTCTCTTTGACATCTTTTCTTTTAAGCTGTTGATTGATTTTGCGTTTGATTACTTGTAATTTTTTAGACTCATCTTTATCAGAGCCTAACTTTCGGTATTTCTCCTGTTCTAATATTTTTACAAAGTCTTTGACTAATTCCTTTCTAGAACGCCCATTGATGTAGTCTTTAATAAAATTTTCTACTTTGTTCCCGAACTGCAATTTTCGGTGTTCTTCTTCATAAAGTTTTTGGAAGTTAAAAAGTTTCTGCTGTAGTTGCTCGTTAAGCTTTTGCAGATTGTCTCGTTTATCTTCTACCGATTCTTTTTTCTGAGATAAATCTGTTTTTAGTTTTTCTACCTCAAATTTTTCTTGTTGAAGTTTTACGATGGTTTTATCTAAATTAACCACATCTTTCTCTACTTTTCTTTTCGCCGAGCGAATGATGAAAGGTGGAATTTTATTTTTTTCTGCCACTTCAAAAGTAAACGAACTTCCTGCCTGTCCTATTTCTAATTTATAGAGGGGTTCTAGGCTGTTTTCATCAAAAAGCATCGCTGCATTTTGGGTATTAGGGAGTTGTTCTACTACTAGCTTAATGTTGGTGTAGTGAGTAGTAATAATAGCAAAGGATTTTTTTTCGTAGAAAAACTCCAAAAAACTTTCCGCCAACGCACCACCAAGTTCGGGGTCGGAGCCAGTTCCAAATTCGTCTATGAGTAGTAATGTATTTTTATCCGCTTTTCTGATAATGTGCGACATTTTCTTAAGTCTAGACGAATAGGTAGAAAGATGGTTTTCAATAGATTGATTATCACCAATGTCCGTCATTACTTTATCAAAGAAAAACATTTCGGATTTTGGGTGTACAGGAACTAAAATTCCTGATTGGAGCATAAGTTGTAATAGCCCTACGGTTTTTAATGTAATTGATTTACCACCAGCATTTGGACCAGAAATACAAATGATTCTATTATGTTCGGTAAGGGCAAGGGTTTGTGGGAAAATTTCTTTGTTCTCCGCCTTGTTTTGTAACCATAATAGAGGATGATAGGCATCTCTTAGTTTTAGTGTTTGGTGGTCATTAATTTTAGGAAGCACCGCATTTACTTTTTCCGCAAACTTAGCCTTAGCTCTCGTGAGGTCTAGGTCAAAAATATAGTTTTGATAAGACGCTATTTCAGGTTGAAATACAGCTATTTCAGCAGTTAGCTTTCTTAAAATACGGTCTATTTCCTTTTTTTCTTCTTCTAAATTTTCTTTTAGTTTAAAATAATGTTTTACTACGGTTTCTGGTTGAATGTAGGTAATGGAACCTGTCTTTGAAACGCCTAAAACTCTACCTTGCACCCTTTTTTTGAAGCCTGATTTTACAGCTAATACCCTTTGGTCTTCTATAATTGTTTCTCTGATTTCGTCTAAAAAATCACTTTGAGAATAGAGCCCTAAAGCTCTATTAAAATTTTCATCTATGGCTTTTTTAGCTTTTTGGATTTCATCTCGGAGTTCTTTTAAAGTAGGGGAGGCATCACTTTTAACCTCTTCAAATCGGTTAAAGACGTGGTCTATTTTCTCAATAATTTCTTTTTTGAAATCAAGAGTTTCTATACCTTTCAATAATTCAGGAAAAATCTCCGAATACTGTGTAAAGAACTTTTGGAGTTTTCCGATTTGGGAAGTGATATTTTTAATCTTTATAAAAGCCCTATTTTCTAATCGGAAATTTTCAATAAGCATTAGTTTTAGCTCTGTTTCCACATCTTCATATTCATTGAAAGGAATAATATTTTCACTTTCAAAACTGCTTAAAAATTCAGAAGTTTTTTTTAATGAAATTAAGGCTTCCTCTTTTTTAAGAGGTTTTAAATCCGAAATTTTTTGAGCTATTTTTGAGGAATAGGCGTATGGAGCAATTTCCGCTAATAGTTGCGGAAACTCTAATTCTTGTAAACTGTCTTTAGTAATATGCACGGCACAAAAATAAGAAAAATTAGGCTTTCAATAGATAGAGTAATTTTTGAATAGAAAATAAAAAACACTCCTTAAAAAAGGAGTGTTTTTAGTAGCGAAGACGGGAATTGAACCCGTGACCTCAGGGTTATGAATCCTGCGCTCTAACCATCTGAGCTACCTCGCCATTAGAGTGGTGCAAATATAGAAATAATTACAATAACTACAAAATTATTTTAAATTATTTTCGTGCAAAAATGCACCAAAACTATTCGGTTTACTCAATATTTTATTATTGCTATCTAATAGGAAATAAGACGGTGTTGCATTGATATTGTAAGTATCTGTATAGCTAGAGTTCCAACCTTTTAGTTCAGAATCGTTAATCCATGGGAGATTTTTTACAGTCTCCTGATAAGACTCTGCGTTGGTATCCAATGATAAACCTATAATTTCTATATTATTGCTTTTCAATTTGTTGTAATTTTCTAAAATTAGAGGCAATTCTGCAACGCAGTGAGGACACTCTGAAGACCAAAACAAGATGAGTTTTTTGTTTGATTTAATATCGCTTAGTTTCTTTGATTTAGTATTTATTACACTTTTGGAGAAGATATAATCTTTAAAGCTACTCCCCACCATAGTGCTTTTCATTGCCTCTAGTCTGCCCTCTAAATTTTTGTTTATAGAACATTTTAAATTAGAGGCTTGTTGGTAATATTTATCCTTTTCAGCGTCTAGACCATAGGCATCAAATATATTTAACAGTTCAGATAAAATAGTTTGTCCTCTAGGCGATTCTATATTTACCTTATCTAACAGAGCGTCTGTCTGAGAAACAACTTGATTCCTAGGAACGGAAGAAATAAAGTTAATTAGTGTAGATTTGAGTAAAGAGGAGGTTTCTAACAACTCTCCCGTATTAGCTAAAAAATTGATATAATCATCTGTGGTTTTAGGTATTTCACGATTGGTATATTTTACATTATCCCAGTAGTAGCTTATAAAAGGGTGTTTAGAGTAGTTCTTAAGATCACTTTGCTCTAGCTTTTTTATTTCTAACTTTAGAGCTTCATTAAATGGTGAGTTATCATTGTAAATATCTCTAATCTGTACCAATACAGGTAATACTTTCTCTTTTTTTTGTTTTTCTTTGATGAGATATTGCATGGTACTATTGGCTTCATCTAAGAAATTGATTTTGTTGATGGTGCTGTTATCGGTGTCTAGTTTTACACTTACGTCCTTGTTTTCAGAAATAAAACTGAATGATTTACCATTCTCAGGAAAATAGGCACGCATCATACCTATATAACTATTAGGAATAGTATAACTCCATTTACCATTAGATTTCTTAGTCTTTCCTGCTATATAATCTTTTGAACCGTTTAGGGTGTACAAAACAATTTCTTGATTGCTGAAAGTATCAGGTGCTTCTATATTTACTTTAAATTGAGCAGAGGTTATCCCATATAGAAATATACCTCCTAATAAAATTATTTTTTTCATAAGAACAAAAATAAAAAAAACTCATAGAATTTTCTATGAGTTTTTGGATATTATAAACTTTTTAATTGTTTTTTTCTTAAATAATAAGAAGTAACCAATATAAAACCTATTGCTAATAAAGCAAGCTCTATAGAGTATAAATCTATTGGAGTTTGTGGTGGAGCACCAGGACCAGCGACACCTCCACCGCCTGGTGCTCCACCAGCAGGAGGAGCACCAGGGCCAGCAACACCAGCACCAAAAACTAAATCTGTATTAAGAAAAGCTATGATTAGAAATAATAATCTTAGTTTGATATTGTTGTACATAATCTATTACTTTACTATTTTTTGAGAGAATTTTTGTCCATCCTTAGACACAGCTGTAACTATATAAGTAGCTTGCGTTTCAGGGAGATTAATCACAAAATCAGAATCTGTTTTCACAGTAGATTCCGAAATTATCAATCTACCACTTACATCATAAACTTTTACATCAGCTTCTACCCATTTAGAGTCAAATATTAATCTATGAGCTTTAATATTTTTGTCATAAACCACCATACAGTCAGAAGGTTTCTGAACATCAGCTACAGCTAGAGTTTTATTTTCAGGTTTTCCGTAGTACAGATTATAGTATTGCTGAGATACAGGATATTCTGTTCCTTGTTGCAAAGCAACTAAATTGCCTTCACCAGAACTGATGTAGAAACTTTCTCCATTAGAAAGAGTTTCTGTGTTTTTTGGAAGAAACTCAGTATTCTCTCTAATCTCAAATTTAACTTTCTTTATTTTATCACTATAGAGTCCTAGTAAAATATCTTTTCCTTTGTAATCAGTTTCGTTAGCTTCATTAATATATAACCAATAAGCATTTGCTGCTTCTTGGTCATATCCACCTGCAGGGCTTTCCTCAAATGTTCCTATGACATCAGAAGAAGTTGCTGTAACTTGAGTAGATGAAGTAACTCCTGTTCCAGTACGAGCATTAGGGTAAACAGCATAATAAGTTCTTCCTATCTCATTACCTTCATTATCTAAAGCTATAACACCTAACTGTTTTACAGAGTTAGAAGTACTAGCTGTTAAACTTTTGAAGCCATTATTTTGTACCCTTAAATTACCTGCATTTGTAGCTGATGACATAGTCCCCTCTCCTTGTTCAGTGTTAAGAACAGACGCTCTGTTGTCAAAAGTTCTAAGTGTTGCCAAATCAAGACTTCCTGTTTCTCCGTCTTTCATTTTGATAACGAAAGTTCCCATAGGTCTTACAATAGCTAAATCAATATCTCCTACAATTACTCCTCCTCCTGTAAAAGAAATATACTTATATCCAGAATAACTTGTACCTGAAGTACTATTATAAGCCACAGATTTAACCTCAACTCTAATAGCTTGAATTTTGCTTTGTAAATCAGTAGGTATCTTTGTTAAGTCTAAATTGGTTAAGAAAGGGTTTCCAAATTGATAAATATTTCTACCATAGGTTCCTTCCCATGCAGTAGGATAGCTATAGAAAGAATCATACATATAGGTATTATATTTTTCTCTATAAATATTTAAACCATTCCCTCCTGCTCCGAAGTTAATGCCATTACCTGCATTTTGTAATGAAACAGTGTGCATACTCGTAGCAGAAGCGAAAGGTGTGCCTGTTACTGTTCTTACGGAAGTAAAACTAGTACCATCAGCACCTAGCATATAATAAGCGGATCTATAATTTCCAGAGGTTGCATTCATGCCACTATTCTGACTTGATAAATCCGTAACATGCTCAGACCTTACTAAAGTATTATTATATACTAAAATTTCATTCTTACTCCATCTTGAAGTAGAAAAGTTTTTTCCTAATCCTGAAGATAAATCGTTAAAAACTTTATTCTCAAAAGGAAGAGCTAACTGTTGATAGTGCCCATTATCTGTTGTTTGGAATTCTTTCTTAACAACACCCGTTATATTACTTTGGCTGTCATTGTTTATCCATAGCTGTCCGTAGTTGCCATAAGGGTCACCAGTAACAGTAGGTGTATTTTGCTTTATTACAAAGCTACTACCCGTACTATCATCAGTAAGAAGACCTCCTTTATCTATTTGTATATTACCTTGATTTTCTATTAATCCTGTATTTTTAACCTCTACAGTACCCCCATTGTACATTAATGTTCCGGGTTTTACATATAAATTCGCCGTTGCTGCTACATAAGTCAAGGATTGAGCTTTGATGGACATTAATCCTAGAGCTAACAACCCTGCAGAGAATACACTTTTTTTCATATATGAGTTTTTTGTTATCTATAAATAATTAAGCAAAGATACAAAAATATAGTATAAACCAATATTTTTTACAATAAAATATTATTGTTAATAGTATCTATGTCAAACATATAATTCTCTAAAACCTTTTCTGTAGTGCCTCTAAGTCCTCTTGCACCTAATCCTTTTTCAAAAGTTTCGTCTACAATTTTCTCTAAGGTTTCGTCTGTGAATTCTAAATCTATACCATCCATTTTGAAAAGAGCTTTGAACTGATTAACAATAGAGTTTTTTGGCTCTTTCATTATTCTTACCATGGTCTCTTTGGTTAGTTGGTCTAAATAAGTAATTACAGGGAATCTACCTAAAAGTTCTGGAATTAATCCGAACTTTCTCAAATCCGTTGAGTTTACTTGTGGCAATATTTGTGCCAAATCTTTTTCGGAGTCTAACTTTTCTTTGCTAAATCCTATGGCTTGCTTGTTTAGTCTCCTTTCTATAATCTCTTTTATACCATCAAAAGCCCCTCCAGCAATGAATAATATATTCTGAGTGTTTACCTGTATATATTTTTGGTCAGGGTGTTTTCTTCCTCCTTGAGGCGGTACATTTACAATGCTTCCTTCCAATAATTTTAATAATCCTTGCTGTACACCCTCTCCTGATACATCTCTTGTGATGCTTGGATTGTCTGATTTTCTCGCTATTTTATCTATTTCATCTATGAATACAATGCCTTTTTCGGCTTTTTCTACATCATAATCAGCGACCATAAGAAGTCTAGATAAAATACTCTCTACATCTTCGCCTACATAACCCGCTTCGGTAAGTATTGTGGCGTCTACAATACAAAAAGGTACATTGAGTTCTCTAGCGATGGTCTTTGCTAAAAGGGTTTTTCCTGTGCCTGTTTCACCTATCATAATGATGTTAGATTTTTCTATCTCAACATCATTGTCTTTTTTTGTTGAAGAATGTAGAAGTCTTTTATAATGGTTATAGACTGCGATGGAAAGTTGTTTTTTAGCTTGGTCTTGTCCAATAACATACTCGTCTAGAGTTTTTTTAATTTCTCTAGGTTTCTTTAGTTCGGAGAGGGTGTTTACAGGAGAAAACTTTTCTTTCTGAATATTGTCTTTAACAAATGCGTGAGCTTGTTCTATACAATGTTCGCAGATGAGTCCATTTTGTCCCGAAACTAGCATTTGAACTTCTTTACGATGTCTTCCGCAAAAAGAACACTGGTTATTATTCATATTTAGTGTTGAATGTGTAGGTGAATTATTGGTGTTTTATTTTAAAATTTTTTGCTGTATTTCTTTGAAATCTTCTGCTGAAAATTTCACTCTCTCTTTCTTAAAATTAAGGTCTTCTATCTTGTTGATAGGTACTAAGTGAATATGAGCGTGTGGTACTTCTAGTCCGATAACTGCTATACTCACTCTTTCGCAAGGAATGTTTTTCTCAATTTTTTTTGCCACTTGTTGTGCAAATGCCCAAAGATTTTTAAACTCTTCCGTGTCTAAATCAAAAATAAGGTCAACTTCCTTTTTAGGAATTACCAAAGTATGTCCTTCAGCTAAAGGCATCACATCTAGAAAGGCTAAATGGTTTTCGTCCTCCGCTATTTTATATGCAGGGATTTCTCCGTTGATGATTTTGGTGAAAATAGAAGCCATAACAGTCAAATTTTAAAATTATAGAGAAATATCTAACACCTCAAATGTTAGCTGGTTACCATTAGGTAATGTGATTTCTGCTGTTTCGCCCACTTTTTTACCTAATAAACCTTTAGCAATAGGTGTGTTTACAGAGATTTTCCCTGATTTTAAATCACTTTCGTTATCTGGAACTAGTGTGAATACTTGTTCTTTTTTTGTGGCTTTATTAAATAGCTTTACAGTAGTCAATATAGAAACTTTAGAAATGTCTAGTTGACTTTCATCTATAACTTTAGAAGTAGCTATTAAATCTTTTAGTTTAGAAATTTTCATTTCTAAAAGCCCTTGAGCTTCCTTTGCAGCATCGTATTCAGCATTTTCAGAAAGGTCACCTTTATCTCTAGCTTCGGCTATTTGTTGCGTTATTTTTGGTCTTTCCACGCTTTCTAGTTGCTCTAGCTCGGCTTTCATTTTCTCTAAGCCTTCTTTCGTTACATATGCCATAATTTCGTTAATTTAGCGTTAGTATAAAAAAATAATCCGACATTTGCCGGACAATGTTTTGTGTTTAATAATTTGGTGCAAATATATAAATTTTATTTTAAATGAAAAGAACTTTTTGGGGATTATTGGTTTTAAAAATATTAGTAATCAGTATTTTAGTTTTTATTAATTCGTGTAAAAATAGAGAAGAAACGGTATCTTGTTTTCCTAATACAATGATTAATGTTAATCTTAACCTAAATTTACCTTTGTATCAAAAGTTAATGAATGTTGGCGGTTGGATTTATGTAAATGAGCAAAACTCGGGTACTAGAGGATTGATTGTGGTAAGAACAGGAACTGCTACATTTAAGGCGTATGATAGAAATGCTCCACATATTTGCCCAGCATCTGATACTACATTAGAAGTTAAAGATGATATTAAAATAGTTTGCCCTAAAGATGGAGCAGAATGGTATCTTTTAGCTTCCTTATCTGGACAACCTACTAAAGTTTCGCAAGTTCCGCCTAAGACTTATTTCACTTATTATGATACTGTATCTAATGTTTTAACTATAAGAAATTAATACAAATGAAAGTAGTTGTGCAAAGAGTTTCCTCCGTTTCTGTAGTGGTAGAAGGGGTAGAAGTGTCAAAAATAAACAAAGGGTATTTATTATTAGTAGGTGTAGAAGAAACTGATGAAAAGGCTGATGCGGATTGGCTTGTGAAAAAGATTGTTAATCTTAGAATTTTTAGTGATGATGAAGGTAAAATGAATTTATCTATAAAAGAAGTTGATGGAGAAGTGCTTTGTGTGAGCCAGTTTACACTTATGGCGGACTATAAAAAAGGGAATAGACCTTCTTTTATTACTGCAGCTAGGCCAGATTTGGCGGTTCTTATGTTTGAATATTTTAAATCAGAAATGGCTAAATATGGCGTTACTGTTAGTTCTGGTATTTTTGGAGCGGATATGAAAGTGAACTTAACTAATGATGGTCCAGTAACTATAATTATGGACTCTAAAATAAGATAGCGGTTTCTATAAATAATGAAAAACGAGCGGAATACATCATAGTATATTCGCTCGTTTTTGTTATATATTGATGTTATTAGTTTTTTAGAAAGCTATTTTTACTGGTGATTGCATCATTACTTTAGAATTATTTTTCTTGAAGTTGTTGATGGTTTCATAAATATAGTATTGCTCGCTTCCCATTTTTTGTTTCATAAAATAAGTGGAGATGCTCTCTTCATCCATACCTTTAAAAAATTCTTCTAAAGGATTTATTTCTGAAGGATAAGAAACTATGTTATAATTTTTTACCTTTGATTGTTTAACAGCAAAGTTAATGGCATCATTGAGGCTTCCTAGTTCGTCTACTAGCCCTAACTCTTTTGCTTTTTTACCAGACCAAACTCTACCACCTGCGATTTCGTCTACTTGTTCAAAAGTTTTATTTCTATTTTTAGTTACAAAATAAACGAACCTCTTGTAAGTCTGCTCCACACTATTTTGAAGCATGTTTTTGGTGCCCTCGGTAATACCACTGATAGGAGACATCATTTGTGAGTTGGCGTTTGTGGAAACCACATCAGAGCGAATTCCGTTTTTGTTAGCCAAATTTTTAAAGTCTGGTATTACACCAAATACACCAATAGATCCTGTAATAGTGTTAGGTTCTGAATAGATTTTATCTCCAGCCATTGCAATGTAATAACCTCCAGAGGCAGCATAATCTCCAAAGGAAACAATTAACGGTTTTTTTAGCTTAAGCTGTTGCAATTCAAATAGTATTTGGTCAGAAGCATTGGCACTTCCTCCAGGAGAGTTGATTCTTAAAATTACTGCTTTGATGTCATCATCATCTTTTAAATCTCTGATGTACTCTATGTATTTTTCGTCAGAAATATTGGTAACTTCATCACCATTGATGATGTTTCCTGAAGCATATAAAACTGCGATTTTTTCACTAGATTTGCTTTCGTCTTTGATAGATTTAATGTATTTTCTTATAGATACTTTATTAAGTTTCTTATCTGTGTCTATACCTATTTTTTGTTTTAGTAATAGTTCATATTCTCCTTTTTGTATTAGCTTATCTACTAAGCCATATTTCAAACTAAAATCAGGTATCATTCCGTAAAGACCATCTGTAATGGATTGGAAGTTTTCTATGCTAATTTTTCTAGATGAAGCAATTTTGTTAGAAACTCTACCCCATAAATCGGAAAGTAGAGTGCTTAGTTGTTCTTTATTTTCGGGAGAAATGTCATTTCTTAAAAAAGGTTCTACAGCAGCTTTATATTTGCCGTGTCTTATAATGTTGATGCCGATGCCGTATTGGTCAGCAAAATCTTTTAGAAATACCACTTCTGATGCCATACCTTTAAGTTCTATTCCTCCTGCGGGGTTGAGGTAAAATTTATCCGCAACGGAACCTAAGAAATAGGATGGTTGAGAAACTGAATTACCGTAAGAATACACGAATTTTCCACTTTTTTTGAAATCTTCTATAGCGTTTCTTATGCTTTCAATTTGAGTGATGCCCGCGTTGATGTTGTCATTTTCTATGCTAATTCCTTTGATATTGTCGTCCGTTTGGGCTTTCTCTATAGCTCTGATGACATCGTGTAGAGCAACATCTCGTACTTGGTTTTTAAAATCAAAGACATTTAGATCTTTCTCAGTTTCGCTTTCGATAACTCTGAATTTAGAATCTAGTGTTAATATTGAGTTACTTTTAATTTTTACATTATCTTTGTCTCCAATAGCGCTGCCAATTATAGCAATAATAATGAAACCAAAGAAAATAAAAAAAACGATGGTTATAGCCGTGATATTGGCTAATACACTTTTAATAAAACTACGCATACTATAAATAATTTTGTTAATATGTCGCAAAGAAAGGTCATTTTGTTACTAGGAAGTAACATAAAAAATCCTAAAAAAAATATAGAAGAAGCTATTTTGTTGATAGAGAAAAGGCTAGGGGCAATAATAAAAAAGAGTCAAATGTTAGAAACAGAGCCTGTAGAATTTGCTAGTTCTAATATATTTTGTAATATTGCAGTCTTATTAGAAACACAAATTTCACCTATTCAGATTTTAACTGAAGTGAAAAGTATAGAAAAAGCTATGGGGAGGATTAGTGATTCTAAAGAGTTAGGAGGATATGAAGATAGAGTAATAGATATTGATGTGGTGAGTATTGGTAATATCACCTACAAGTCAAGAAGACTGGATATACCTCATTATAAACATGTTCACGAACGTGACTTTTCTCAAGTGCTGTTGAGAGAAATAGGAATCACAAAGTGAAACAAAAAGAGAAAATATATATATATGAAAATTAATTTATTGTCGCTACTGGTTATTCCTGCTGTAATGTATTCACAAAACACGGAGAAGTATCCAAATACCTTTTCTTCAGGATCTACCTATGTAAAAAAGTTTGATAATAAATCTCGATTGTTTAATGATTGGTCTATCTCCGTTGGAGGAGGTGGGGCATTCATGCAATCAGCTGATTTAACTTCTTTTTATGGCAAGGGTGTCAATTTGGGTTGGAACACTTACATAAGTTTGGATAAACAAATCTCTCATGTTTTCGGACTGAGTTTACAATATCAGCAGGGTCAAACCAATCAGCAAGGGATGATAAATCCTATTTACGGAGTTGCAAATGCTAATACTAAGTATAAACAGGTTTCTTTGATTGGAGATGTTAACTTCTCTAATCTACTACTGAGAGTAGATAATAACTCTACATATAGATGGGCTTTGCATGGGTATGCGGGATTAGGGTTGCAAGGATATAAGACCTATTTACAAGATAAGTCTGCTTTGTGGAATGGCAGAGGTGTGTTAGAGGTGAATCAGGATTTAGATATTGCTTCATTTTTCTATCAAGCAGGTGCAGGTATTAAATATAAAATTTCCAAGTTGTTAGATATAGAGGCAAGACTTATGTATATTATGTCTGGTGATGATGAATTTGATGGTGGTGGTTGGGATAATACATCTGTAGAGTACCCATATAATAGAATAAAGAATACTAACTCTGATAATATGTTTACTGCTAATTTAGGACTTACATTTAAATTAGGTAAACATCTTTCTCATTTGGCGTGGCATGATCCGCTAGAATATCTAGAAAATAGAATAAGCAAACTGGGAGCACCTATCGATTTTGTTGTTTGTGAAAAAGGAGATAATGATAATGATGGTGTGTGTGATGATTGGGATAGACAATTAGATACTCCTGCTGGAGCCAGAGTTGATGGAGCAGGTGTGGCACTTGATATTGATTTAGATGGTGTTATTGATTTATATGATAAATGTGTAACTGTACCAGGACCAGCTTCGAATAATGGTTGCCCTGAAGTACTCAAAATAAATGTAAATAAGATTGATATAAAGCAATCTGTTGTAGAAATCAATAAGAATTTTGAAGGAATAGAGTTTGATCTTAATAGTGATGTAATCAGATCTATATCTTTTGATAGGCTAGATAAAGCTGCTGCAATCATCAAAAGTTTAGATTCTAAAACTCAGTATTTAGTAATAGGGGCTACAGATACTAGAGGTTCGGCTGCTTATAATAAAAAATTATCACAAAGAAGAGCAGATGCTGTAGTTAAATACTTAGTTGATAAGGGAGTAGATCCTTATATGTTATTAGCAGAAGGTAGAGGTAAGGATGATTTGAAATATCCTGAGTGTAACCCTTATACCAAATGTCCTGAGTGGAAAAATGAAGCTAATAGAAGAGTGTATTTTTCAGAAAAATAGAAGTAAAAATATAAAAAATATTATGAAATTAAATTTGGCAAGTATAGCATTGGTATTATCTTTTCCTGCTATTTTAGATGCTCAAGCAGTAACTGATACAACAGGTAGTAAGTACCCAAATACTTTTTCTTCGTGGTCGTCAAATGTTGTTCCTTTTACACAAGATGTAAAAAGATTCAATGACTGGTCAGTATCGGCAGGTGTAGGTATACCTTTTATTCAATCTGCAGATGTTACTTCTATCAAGAATGGTAATGGTAAGAATTTGTATGGCTATTCAATGTACCTTAGTGTAGATAGAGCAATAACTCATGCTTTTGGGTTAAATCTTCAGTATGATAGAGGAGAAACTAGACAAGGATCATATAGAACAGGAACAGGTGGTACAGGATATGCTGCTAGAACTCAGTATGATGCTATATCTTTATTAGGAGATATTAATTTTTCTAATCTATTTAGAAGAGTAGATAACCATTCTAACTATAGATGGGCTATCCATGGTTATGCAGGGATTGGAACGTTAGCTTATAGAGCTTATGCAGAGACTAATGGAGGACCACAGACACTGATGACCGAAGTTAAACCGTTTAAATTTACATCTTTATTTGGACAAGCGGGGGCAGGAGTTAAATTTAAGGTTTCTAGAAGAGTAGACCTTGAGACTAGAGTGATGTATGTAGTAACAGGAGATGATGAATTTGATGGAGGAGGAGCTCAATATAGTGATAGAAATATGACGGAGGATCAAGTGTCTGATAATTTCTTCAATGTGACACTAGGAGCTTCATATAAGTTTGGAAAACATATTTCCCATCTAATGTGGCATGACCCTTATCAAGAGCTTTATAACAAAATAGAGTTGGCTTCAGTACCTCCAGTAGTTGAAGTATGTAAAAGTGGAGATGCTGATAATGACGGTGTTTGTGATGATTGGGATAGACAACTAGATACTCCTGCTGGGGCTAGAGTAGATGGTGCTGGTGTTGCTTTGGATACAGATTTAGACGGTGTAATCGATTTACATGATAAATGTGTAACTGTTCCTGGTCCAGTTTCTAATAATGGTTGTCCAGAAGAAAAACAAATTGTACAGCAAAAATTAGAGCAAGAAGATGAGCAAATTGTGGCAATTAACAAAAACTTTGAAGGTATAGAGTTTGATCTTAATAGTGATGTCATTAGAGCTATATCTTTTGATAAGTTAGATAATGCAGTAGCTATCATGAAGACTTTAAGAACTGATAAGCAGTACTTAGTAATTGGCGCTACAGATACCAGAGGATCTGATGCTTACAACCAAAAATTATCTCAAAGAAGAGCTGAGTCTGTTGTGAGATATCTTGTTGGAAAAGGTGTTCCTAGCTCTATGTTAACTGCTGAAGGTAGAGGTAAAAAGGATTTAAAATATCCAGAATGTAACCCATACACTAAGTGTCCAGAATGGAAAAATGAAGCTAACAGAAGAGTTTACTTTAAAGCAAAATAATAGTTGAATTTGCTAATATTAGAAAGCTGTTTCACAATTGTGAAGCAGCTTTTCTTTTTTAGTTGTAACTTTGTAGCAATAGAATTAATTGTGTAAAAATGAATCTACTTTTAAAAGAATTTAATACGAACTACAAATCGATACCTTTTGATTTAATAAAAGAAGCTGACTTTCTACCAGCATTTATTGAGCTGATAAAATCTACTGAAGAAGAAATAAAAAATATCGCTGACAATAGTGAAGCTCCTACCTTTAAAAATACAATAGAAGCTATGTCTTATTCTGGAAAACAGTTAGATGTGGTATCTAATTTGTTTTTCAATCTTAATTCGGCAGAAACAAATGATGAATTACAAAAGATAGCACAAGAGGTTTCTCCTCTTCTTACAGAGTTTTCTTCCAAAATCTTCCAAAATCAAACACTTTTTTTACGAGTTAAGTCTGTGTATGACTCTAAGCAGAATTTAGATTTGAATGAGGAACAAACGATGTTGTTAGAACAAACCTATAAAGGATTTGTTCGCAATGGAGCTTTATTGAGTGAGGAAGATAAAAAGAAGTTAGAGGTTATCAATAAAGATTTGTCTATAAAATCTTTGAAATTTGGGCAAAATGTATTAGCAGCTACTAACAATTATTTTAAACATATTACAGATGTAAATAAGCTGAAAGGAATTCCTAATGATGTTTTGAATCAATACAAAGAAGAGGCTAAAAGTAGAGGATTGGAAGGCTATGTAATTACGCTACAATATCCTAGTTATTTACCACTGATGACCTATGTAGAAGATAGAGCTTTAAGAAAGGAGTTAGCTGTAGCTAATGGTAAAAAAGCTTTTGATGGAGGAGAGTTTGACAATCAAAAATTGATTGAAGAGATTGTGCTTCTAAGGCAGAAAAAAGCACAGCTATTGGGTTATGAAAACTATGCGACCTATGTTCTAGAAGAAAGAATGGCTAAGTCTTCAGTAGAGGTTTTTTCTTTTCTGAATGAGCTTTTAGAAAAGGCGAGGCCTTACGCTTTAAAAGAAATAGAAGAATTAAAAACTTTAGCTGAGAAAGATGGGATTACTGATATTCAAAGCTATGACCATGCCTTCTATGCTGAAAAGTTGAGAAAACAAAAGTTTGACTTGAGTGATGAAGAACTTAAACCTTATTTTCAGTTAGATAAAGTAGAACAAGCGGTGTTTGATTTATCAAAAAAAATATTTGGATTAGAGTTTGAAGAAATAACTGATATTTCAAAGTATCACCCTGAAGTAAAGACCTACAAAGTTACGGAGCAAGGTGAATATAAAGCACTTCTTTATGTAGATTATCACCCAAGAAAAGGTAAACGAGCTGGAGCTTGGATGACAAGTTATAGAAATCAATATAAAAAGGGAAATGAGAATCATCGTCCACATATTTCGGTAGTGTGTAACTTTACTAAACCTACGGCTGACACACCTAGTTTACTTACTTTTCAAGAGGTTACTACTTTATTCCATGAGTTTGGACATGCTTTGCACGGTATTTTGGCTAACACGCAATATCCTAATTTGTCTGGAACTTCCGTGAAATGGGATTTTGTAGAGTTACCATCTCAGTTTTTAGAAAACTATTGTTACGAGGCAGAGTTTCTTAAAACTTTTGCTAAACATTATAAAACAGGAGAGGTCTTATCTAATGAAAAAATTGAAAAAATAGCTCAATCTAAAAACTTTATGGAAGGCTATCAGACACTTAGACAGTTAGGTTTCGGTTTGTTAGACATGCATTATCATACAACTCATTTTTCGGACGAGGAAAAGTTGAAAATAAAAGATTTTGAAGATAAAGTAATGGCTGCTACTCAGCTTTATCCAATTCATTCCGAAACAGCAGTAAGCCCTAGCTTCTCTCATATTTTTCAAGGAGGTTATGCAGCGGGTTATTATTCTTACAAATGGGCAGAGGTTTTAGATGCGGACGCATTTCAGTATTTTGAAGAGAATGGAATTTTCAATCAAGAGATAGCTGGAAAGTACAAACAACTTTTATCCAGTGGAGGTACTATAGCCCCTATGGTCTTATATAAAAACTTTAGAGGAAGGGAACCTAAAGTTGAAAGTTTACTAACACGGGCTTTTGGATAGAGAGGCTAAAGTTTAATGTATTGTAAAATAGCCTTTTGAGTTTCTTATTGGAAATTTAAAAGGCTTTTACATTAAATTTTTAAAATAATCCCACAGCACTACAAATAGCATAGCTACCCCAAGCGAGAAATTAAATAAACTACTCGCAAGAAACCCTATAAAAGCCCCTTTGGTAGAATTGTAGGCTTTGAGGTAATTTTTGCTATCGTGTAACATTTCGCCAATAAAAACTCCTAGAAACATACCTATTAAAAATCCAAAAGGAATTGGTAGAAAAAATCCTACTAAAGTTCCTACAATAGAGCCAATGCTGCCCCATTTAGTACCTCCATAGCGTTTGTTTAGCTTTGCAGGAATAAGGTAATTTAGAACTAAAGAGGCTAAAGATAGAAGTCCAAAAGTCCAAATATATACCATGGATAGATTGGCATCAGTACCAAATTTGTAGAGCAGCACTCCTGCAAAACTTAGTAAAATACCAGGTAATACAGGAAGTATAGTTCCTAGTATACCAATGATAACCATAATGATACTAATAATAGTTACCCAATCTTGAGTTGTCATAATACTATAAAATTTGGTTAAAAGTACATATTTAGTACCATCTAAACAAACCTATTTTCTTATTTTTGCCAATATGAATGAGGAGATAAAAGATACCAAAGATTTTTTACAAAAAATAAGTGATCAAATTCATTTTTGGATAAAGGCAGAGATGCCTGATGGAATTATTTTGTTGTGTCAAATAGCGGCAAAACTATTCTTACTTTTAGTGATATTGGTTGCCTTGGATTTTTTATTTAAAATTTCATTTAACGCTTTATTTTTAGTTTTTAGAAAGTATACACAAAAACCAATTCTTAGAGCTTTTTATGAGAGTAAAATTTTAAATTCGGTGGCTCATTTTTTTGCTATTAGAATTACTCAGGAAATGATTTATTCTATTTTCTATAGACACCCTAAAAGTCATAGTATTTTAGAAACATTCTTTTCGTTAATGTTTGTACTAGCGTTTGCTATACTGTATTTTAGGTTGCTTAAAACCACCGAAAAATACTATGTTTTTAAAGGAGATTTTTATCGAATTACAGGTATTAGAGCCGTTACACAATCCCTCAAAATATTAGGTTATATTATATTTATTTTTGTAGGAGTTTCGGTACTATTTCATATCAAAGCGTCTACTATTTTAGGTAGTTTAGGGGCAATGACGGCGGTGATACTTCTTGTCTTTAGAGATACTATTTTGGGTTTTGTTACGGGTATTCATGTGTCTACCTCTAGAAATCTAAAAGTAGGTGATTGGATAGGAATCCCGAAGTATAACATTGAAGGTACAATAGAAGACATTAACCTATTGACGACAAAGATTCAGAATTTTGATAAAACAGTATCTACTATACCTACTTACGACCTGCTTTCTACAGAGATTAAGAATCTTCAGATAATGTCTGAAACCAATACTAGGAGAATAAAAAAAGCTATTATTTTCAATATTAAATCATTCAAGTTTATAGATGATGAAATGATGGCGAAGCTGTCTAAAATTAACCTAGTTAAAGACTATTTAGAAGAAAAAAATGCTAAAATTTCAGAAGCAAAAAAGAGAATTGCTAACTCTTCTGAAATTATCAATGGTCCACAGCTTACCAATATTGGTACATTTAGAGTGTATGCTCTTAATTATTTAAAAAATAATGATAATATAGAACAAGAAAGTCCGCTGATGGTAAGACAGTTAGAAATTACAGCCCAAGGACTTCCTTTGGAAATTTATTGTTTTACCAACAACTCTAAGTGGGAAAATTATGAGCAGATACAAGCAGATATTTTTGACCATCTTCTCGTAGCGGCACAGGTATTTGATTTGGAGGTAATGCAAGTCAGTATCAAAGTATAATGTTAAATGTCAATAATATAAAATAATGACAAAACTAAGCGTAAATATAAATAAAATAGCTACTCTGAGAAATGCTAGGGGCGGCGATGTGCCGAGTGTAACTCAGGTGGCTATAGATGCTCAAAAATTTGGAGCACAAGGGATTACCATACACCCAAGACCAGATGAAAGGCATATCACAAGAAAAGATGTGTACGATTTAAAACCATTGGTAACCACCGAGTTTAATATTGAAGGGAATCCTCATCGTCCGTTTATAGATATGGTGTTGGAGGTAAAGCCAGAGCAGGTAACATTGGTGCCAGATGCAGACGATGCCATTACCTCTAACGCAGGGTGGGATTGTAAAATGCATTTAGATTTTCTAAAAAATGTTATAGCCGAATTTAAAGCAGAAGGGATAAGAACTTCTATCTTTTTAGACCCTAATCCAGAGATGGTAAAATATGCAGCGGAGACAGGCACGGACAGGATAGAACTCTACACGGAGGCTTATGCTAAAGGTTATACTAAAAATAGAGAACAAGCCATATTGCCTTATATCAAAACAGCAGAAGAAGCGATAAATAACGGTTTGGGAATCAATGCGGGGCATGATTTAAGTTTAGAAAACTTAAAGTATTTTTCAGATGAAATACCTAACTTGTTAGAAGTTTCCATTGGACATGCCCTTATCTCAGAAGCTCTTTATTTAGGACTAGAAAATACAATTCAAAGTTACCTTAAAAGATTAGCAAAATGGTAAATCAAACAGAAATATTACATTCTAAAATATATGGTGGAGAGTTGTCAGTAACCCCTCTTTTAGTATTTCATGGTTTATTCGGAATGTTAGATAATTGGGGTGGCTTTGGGAGAGATTTTGGTGAAGTAATGCCCACACATTTGATAGATTTAAGAAATCATGGCAAGAGTTTTCATTCCGAAAATATGTCTCATGATGATTTGGCAGAGGATATTCTTAATTATATGTCTGCTCATAATTTGCAGAAAGTAAATCTCTTAGGGCATTCTCTCGGAGGAAAAGCAGTGATGCAGTTTGCAGTAAAATATCCCGAAAAAGTGGAGCAACTTATTGTTGTGGATATAGCTCCTAAATCTTATCCACCACATCATCAAGGGATTATTAAGGCATTACAAACGGTGGATTTTGATACCGTGAGTACACGCCAAGAGATGGAGGAACATTTGGCTCAATACATCAAAGAAAAACCAGTAATACAGTTCTTGGCTAAAAACCTTTATTGGACGGAAACTAAGAAACTTAATTGGAGATTTAATTTGGCTACTTTAGCAGAAAAATATGGTGATTTTGTGGGGAATGCTATTAAATTTGGTGTATTTGAGGGAGAAACGCTTTTCATTGGAGGGGCTTTGTCTAATTATATTTTGCCTCAAGATGAATTCTTGATAAAACAACAATTTCCAAAGGCTAAAATTATTAAAATTTCTAATGCAGGACATTGGGTACAAGCTGAAAACCCTAAAGATTTTGCTGTTGCGGTTAAGGAGTTTTTAGTTTAATATAGATAGAAATTATGGTACTAGTTACAGGAGCTACAGGGATTTTGGGAAGTCTTATTGTTCTAAAACTTCTTCAGCAAGGGCAAGAGGTTCGTGCTACCAAGCGTTGTGGTTCTCAAGTAGAAAAACTGAAAGATATTTTTTCTTTTTATACGGATAAAGCAGATTATTATTATCAAAAAATAGAATGGGTAGAGGTAGATTTTGAGGATTTAGATTCTTTAAGAGTGGCTTTAGACGGTGTTAAGCAAGTCTATCATACCGCGGCAAAGGTAAGTTTTCATCCTAGGGATAAAAAGTCTATGTATAAGACTAATATACAGGGGACTAAAAATCTTCTTTACATTGCTGAAGAGAAAAATGTAGAGCAATTTTTATATGTGAGTTCCATTGCTGTTCTAGACGCTGCCAATGAGTTTGAAGCCATTGATGAAGAGTCTAATTTTAATCCTAAATTGGCTCATTCTAGCTATGCTATTTCTAAGCATTTTTCGGAGATGGAAGTTTGGCGTTCTTCTGCGGAAGGAATGAATGTGGTGGTGATAAATCCAGGAGTTATCATAGGTTCTGGAAATTGGGAGCAGAGTAGTGGCGTTTTATTTGATAATATTAAAAAATTACCTTTTAGTTTTGAAGGGAATACAGGCTATGTAGATGTGAGAGATGTTGCTGATATTGCCATAAAACTTCTTGCTGAAAAAACTAAATCGTCAGGGCAGAGATTTATACTTATTTCCGAGAATAAAACTTACATTGAAGTCGCTAATTTAGTTCGTAAAAAGTTAGGGTTGTCTTCATCTAAAATATTCCCATCTTATTTATGGCGTTTAGGGTGTTTTCTATCCAAAATCATAGGGTGGGCTTTGCCAGTATTGAAATTGTTTAATAAAGCTAATACTGATGCCTTAAACTCAAAAACGCTTATTTCTAACGAAAAGATAAAAAATCTTCTTCAATATGAATTTATTTCTGTTGAGGATAGTATAGATTTTCATCTAAAAAATTGGGTTAAGAGTAGGAAATAAAACTATATTGTGATAAATTTAATTATTATATAACTATGAAAAAACTATTTATGTTATCCACTTTGGTGGCGAGTTCGGTTATGTTTTCACAAGGAAATATGGTTAAAACGGAGGAGACTCCTACCATAGAAAAAATGAATATTTTGAAAACCAATGTTACGGGCTTATTGTTTAGAAATTTTAATATTACTTATGAGCGTCCTATAAATAAGTGGTTTTCGGTTACTGGAGGTCTTAATCTTGTGCCAAAAGGAAGTGTGCCTTACGCTAGACAATTTAATCTAGATGAATCTATAAATGATGCTAAAATGTCTACTACGGCGTTTACTTTAGAAGGTAGATTTTATCTAGGTAAAGGTTATGGCAAAGGGTTTTACTTAGCACCATATTATAGATACACCAATGTTAATGTAAGTAATATTACAGTAAATATCGAAGATCAAAATAATCAAAACATACCTGTAAATGTTCAGGGGAAGATGAATGCTCATTCTGCTGGATTGATGTTAGGAACTCAGTGGTTCTTAGGTAAAAAGAAAGATTGGGTGCTAGATTGGTGGATTATTGGAGCTCACTATGGAGCTTCTAGAGGAGATTTACAAGGGTTTACTAATAGAACGCTAAATGAGCAAGAGCAAGCAGAATTAAAGAAAGAGTTGAGTGGCTTAGATGTACCTTTAGTTGATTATAGTGTAACTACCAATGCTAATGGGGCTGATGTTAAAGTAAATGGACCTTGGGCGGGTGTTAGAGGAGGAATATCAATAGGGTATAGATTCTAAAGTTTGTATAGGTTATAATTTTATATGTAAGATGGCGCTATTATGTATAGTGTCATCTTTTTTTGTAGGGAAACTGTATAAGTAATAAAAACAAAAAACCTCACTTGAAAAAGTGAGGTTTCTGTGAGCGCGCCAGGATTCGAACCTGGGACCGTCTGCTTAGAAGGCAGATGCTCTATCCAGCTGAGCTACGCACCCATTTAGAATTTTTAGTGTAAAAATTCCGAAAAACATTGTCGGGGCGGCAGGATTCGAACCTGCGACCTCCTGGTCCCAAACCAGGCGCGATGACCGGACTACGCTACGCCCCGAATATTATTCTCTGAGTTGCGGAGGGTATGGGATTCGAACCCATGCGACCCTTGCGAGTCGACAGTTTAGCAAACTGCTCCGTTAACCACTCCGGCAACCCTCCTTTTCGTTGTTATTTTAAGTACTTCTGTTCTGTAATTGCGAGTGCAAATATAGAGCGTTTTTTTGAAACCTCCAAATAAAATGCAAAAAAAATCTAAAATTTTTATCACTATCTTTGGCAGTCAATTTTAAAAATAAAAGTGAATAATGCGTAATATTTTGTTTATTATAAGTTTAGGTGCTGTGGTGACTTCTTGTAGCACTCAGCAAAAAATAGTTGCACCTCAACCAAAATTAGATTCAAAAGTAGTAAGTACACCTCAAAAACCTAAAGTGGAGCAATCTACTAAAGGGGATTTCTATTACAAAACTAATATTAGTGATATTACAAAAAACGATAATACCACCAGCTATGGTTCTGTAGTTACGGCTAAACCTAAAGGATATAAGGTAAATTATGAGAATTTTCCATCTGTAGCTCAGAATTTTAGGCAGCGTTTTCTTATTCTTCATTATACAGCTCTTGATAATGAGACCTCAGTACGAGTGCTTACCCAAAGAGGTGTGAGTGCTCACTATCTTGTAAGTGATTTACCTGACGATGACATTTGGCAACTTGTTGATGAGAATAAAAGAGCCTACCATGCAGGTATTAGCTTTTGGAGAAATATCACCGAAATGAATGATAATTCCATAGGGATAGAAATTGTTAATAAAGGTTATACTGTTGGTACAGCAGGAGAAAAAGTATTTTATCCATTTCCTGAACATCAGTTTAAGAAAGTAGCCGCTTTAGCAAAAGATATTGTAGAGCGTTATAATATTCCTCCAACTCAAATTTTAGCCCACTCTGATATTGCTCCAACTAGGAAGCAAGACCCAGGTCCATTTTTCCCTTGGAAACGCCTCTATGATGAGTATGATCTAGGAATGTGGTATGATGCAACTACCAAGCAAAACTTTTATGAAACTGCTTTAAGCGATTTAGAGTTTAATTATAACAACTCTACTTTTATTTCAAAAGTGCAAAATACTTTAAGAAGTTTTGGGTATGACATTACTCCTACTGGAACTTGGGATAAATCTTCTCAACAGGTTATCGAGGCTTTTCAATATCATTTTCGTCCAGAGAAATGTGATGGTGTATTAGATGCAGAAACTTGGGCTATATTGCAAGCTCTTGTAGTGAAATATCCTGGTAAGTAATTGTAACAACATTATTGGAATTTGACTTTGATTTAAACCAAAGTCAAATTCCATTTTTCTATCATTTCAGAGAAACGAGAATTAGTAAATTCTTTATTTCTGATTTTATTTACTGAGAAAATACCCTTTTCGTCAGAAATCATTAAAATTTCATCAGCTTTTTGGCTTTCAAAAGCAATCATTTCCACTTGTTCTATTTCTGCCAAACGATTTTTATGAACATAGGTAATAAAGCTTTCCATCAATGGGGAAATATATGCTCCTTCCGTTTGCTTAGGGATTTTAATTGTGTTGCCTTCTAAAAACAAAAGATTGCCGTAAATACTTCTAGCAATACGCTTATTAGGATTGAGTAGAATAACATCGTCCAAATCATTCTCCTGAGCGTAAATTTCAGCATAGATATTTTCTGGACAATGGGTGTGTATATTACTTAAAACATGTGTATTAACACTTATTTCCTTAATAATATCTAGCTCTATATTTTTCTTTATTTGAAACAAGTTGTCCTCTCTAACCACTTCGTAGACAAAATGAATAGGAGTTTTAGCGGAAAAAGTATCTTCTATCTTTCTAAATGCTAACACTTTAATATAACCATTATCGAATGGGAGATTTTGGATAGCTTGAGAAAAAATGTCTGTGAAAAATTCTAAAGTAAAACTTAATGGAATGTTCATTCTCATTTTTCTCATAGAAGACATCAGAAAGAAATAAACATCTTCTGCTAAAATCACTTTTTTATTTTTGAAAAAAAAGTAAACTTTTACAGCGTCTCCGTTCATAAAAGCTCTATTGGCATAGGCTAATGATTGTTCCTGAGAAAGTAAATTGCCATCTAAATACATGTTGTTCTATTTTAATAAAGAAAAAATGAACGATAAAAATCGCTCATTGTAATTTGTTAAGTATCAAAAAACTAAGCTGCACCTAGTTTTATTTTTAGGTTTTCTACAAGGTTTTCCCAATAAAGACGGTTTTCTTCCTCATCTCCTTTTTCGCAAAAGTCCGTAATGTTAAGAGATAGGTCTTCCGTTATTTCATCTATCACAATAGACATCTCGAAGAAACTCTTAGTACCTTCATCTTCTTCCCATCTAAAACGAACAAAACTTTCAGGCTTATATCTTATAAGCGTCGCCTTTTCAGCAGGACCACCGCCCCAACTGAAATAAAAATCATCTCCTCTCTCTTCTACCTCATCAGCAAACCACTCCGCTAAACCTTCCGCAGTCGCTAGATATTCATACAAAATCTCTGATAAGCAATGCATTGCAAACTCGTAAGTTACCTTATGTTTCGCCATAATATATCGTCTTATTATAAAGTCTCGCAATATAGAAATTATTTTTGGAGAAAAACGATTTTTAGGGACGGAATTTTTGGATTTATGATTTTTTTTAGGTTATTACTGAGGACTATATGATGCAGTACTTTCGTTTTTCATAAATTTGCAAACATTATTCAATTCGTAAATAAATATGAAACATCTCCGCGTAAGAGAAATATTGGTTTTATTATATAGGGTTTTACTGGTATTTGTTTTCTTTCAAATTGCTAGATTTTTATTTTGGATTTTCAATAAAGATTTAATAAAAATCGAGAGCTTTTCTCAATATTTTAAATTGGCATATTACGGTACCGCGTTTGATACTACGGCAATATTGTATGTTAATTCGTTATTTATATTCCTAAGCCTTATTCCACTCACTATCAATACTAAAAAAGGATATCAAAAATTACTCTTTTGGGTATATTTTATTACCAATGGCATTGCTTATTCTATGAATTTTGGCGATTTTATTTATTATCGGTTTAGTCAATCTAGATTAACCTCTGCGGTGCTAGATGTGGTAGAACACGAGTCTAATATTTTAAAAGTATTTGGTGTCTCCTTAATAGAAAATCCTTTAATTCCTTTGATTTTCATTGCTTTATTAGCGGTGTGGATTTGGCTTTACAAAAGAGTAAGTATATCTTACCAAAAGCCTCAAAAATTACTACCTTATTTTATAGGCTCTGTGGTGACTCTGTGTATAGTGGCTACACTTACGGTGGGTGGTATAAGAGGCGATTTTAAACACAGTACCCGACCTATCAACTTGGTAGATGCTAATAGACATACGGAAAATCCAATCCACGCAAATGTTGTGCTTAATAGTACTTTTTCGTTTTTGAGAACTTTAGGTTCTAACAACTTTAAAGAGGTTCACTTTGTGGAGGAAAACTTCATTAAAGAGCATATAAAACCTTATAAATTATACCAAAGAGATGTGCCTAAAGAAAGGCCCAATATTGTGATTTTTATTGTAGAAAGTTTTGGTAAAGAATATTCTGGTGCATTTAATAGTTCTAGTAAAATCAAAGACTATGTTTCATATACTCCTTTTATAGATAGCTTAGCGAAAGAAAGTCTTATTTTTACCAATGCTTTCGCTAACGGAAGGCAATCTATACACGGTATGAGTAGTATTTTAGCAGGTATCCCAAGTTTAAAAGATGCTTTTACAAGCTCTCCATATTCTAATCAAAAAATACAATCTATTGTATCTGTGTGTAATGAGTTAGGATATGACACTTCTTTCTATCATGGAGCTCCTAATGGTTCCATGGGCTTTTTGGGATTTGGGAATATCCTTGGGTTTCAAAAATATTATGGCAAAACCGAATATAATAATGATGATGACTTTGATGGTATGTGGGCAATTTGGGACGAACCTTTTTTACAGTATTTTGCTAAAAATGTGTATCAAAAAAGTTTAGAAAAACCTTTTATGGCGACTGTATTCACGGCATCGTCTCATCACCCTTTTAAAATCCCTGAAAAATACAACGGAAAATTTAAAAAAGGGCATATCCCAATGCACGAGCCTATACAATACACTGATTATGCCATAAAAAAATACTTTGAAACGGCTAAAAAACAGCCTTGGTTTCAGAATACCATTTTTGTAATTACGGGAGACCATACCAATCAGCCTTTTTATCCAGAGTACGAAAAGGCAATGAACCGCTTTGCACTTCCTCTCATTTTCTATTCTCCTAACCCTAAATATAATCTCAGAGGAATAGATGAAAGACTGGCACAACAGTCTGATATCTACCCTACATTAGCCGATATAATAGCTTATAACAAGCCTATAAGAAGTTGGGGAAGGAGTTTAGTTTCTCCTAAAAATGAAGAAGCTATTATTATAAATTCGGACGGGATACAGGAGCAATTTATCATTGGTAATTATATTTACCTTTTTAATGGTAAAGACATTATAGGTGTTTATAATAAAACTGATTTAGGTTTAGAGAATAACCTTATAAAAAGCATCAATAAACCCGAGGTGGATTATGGCAAAAAACTCTGTATGGCATGGTATCAAGACTATATGTATAGGGTTATCAATAGAAAACTGAATTAAATAGTGTTTAAATTTTTTTAATAATCTAAAACATTGTTTTATATATGTAAAAATGGAATGGTATATTGTTTGTTTAATTAAATTTTATATCTTTAACCCATATTTAAATTTAATAAAATTATGAAAAAATTAATGTTTGCCACTATGGCTCTAATGTTTAGTGTGATGTCTTATGCTCAGATAGAAGGAAAATGGAAAACTATTGATGATGAAACAGGACAAGCTAAATCTATTGTAGAAATTTTCAAGAAGTCTGACGGAAAATACTATGGTAAGGTGATACAGCTACTTATTAAGCCTGCTGACCCTAACTGTTCTTTGTGTAAAGACGATAGAAAAGGAAAACCTATTTTGGGAATGGAAGTAATTAGAGGTATCAAAAAAGATGGTAATACCTTTGACGGAGGAACTATTACTAACCCTAAAAACGGTAAAGTTTACAAATGTTCTATCGAAAGGGAAGGTAATAAGCTAAATGTGAGAGGTTATATAGGTATTTCTATAGCTGGGCGTACGCAAGTTTGGCATAAAGTAGATTAAAAAAATATAAATGAATGCAAAATAAAAACAGAGAGGATTCTTCTCTGTTTTGTTTTTTATATGATTGTAATTTGAAAAATAGAAAACTACTTCAGCACTTTTCTAATCAAAGTTTTTTTACCATCAATTTGCTCTAAAGGTTTTAAGCCCAAAATTTCTAAAATAAAAGGGTAAACATCTACATTTCTAAATTCCGAAATCTCTTTGTTTGATTGAAACTGAACTCCATTAGCAATGAACATTGCATTCATATCCTTTACCCAATAAGGGTTGTAGCCATGTTTACCCAAGGTGGTTTTCTGTCCTTGTTCTAAAAATATTTTTGGAGCTTTGGGCAAAAGGTAAATATCTCCCATTCTGCTAAAACGGTCATCACGAGTAGCATAATGCAATTTTTTTGGTAGTCGTTTGGCTAAAACCACCTTATAACCTGGTGTAACCTCTTGTTTTAGTTTCTTATAAGTTGCGTTAATATTATGTTTGTTTAAAACAGAAATTCTGACTAGTGTTTGAGAATTAACATATCGGTATTGATTTTTATCCTTCAGAAAATTGGGTATTTCTAAGGGATTTTTAATATCTACATTAGTCATTCCGTGGTCCGACACAAACACGAAATTCACATTTGGTAGATTTAGTTCTTTTACGCGTTGTACCAGTTCACCAATGCTTTTATCTACTAGTTGTACGGCATCTTGTGTTTCAGGAGCTTCTGTTCCGTAGATGTGCCCTGCGTGGTCAACTTCGGGATAGTATAGTGTGATAAAATGCGGACGAATTTCTTCAGGTAGTTTTAGCCAATCTATAATTTGGTTTACTTTTTCTTGAGGAGTTACTTTTCCGCTATATTTGTAAGCGTAGGTAGGTCTTATGCCACCAGCATCGCCATCACTTGCAACCCACATCATTGCGGCAGAAAGCATACCGCTTCGTTCCGCTACACCCCAAATAGGATAACCTCCTAACCAAGAGCCGTCACGAATATTCTTGGGATTACCAAAATAGAATGCCTCTTTTCTTTTTTCATCATAGAAATGATTATCCACCATACCGTGGTGCGAAGGATATAATCCCGTAACTAAAGTATAGTGGTTGGGACCTGTAATAGAAGGATAAGAGGGTATCATAGTTTTGGCACGAACGCCACTTTTACCAAGATTGATGATATTTTCGGCGTTATATTTTTCGGGATAATCATGGCGAAACCCATCGGCAGAAATCAAAATAACATAAGGCTGTTTCATTGCCCACTCGGTATTTTTTCTGTGAGGTTGTACGATTTTTAAACTATCATTTTGTGCAAAACATAATACCGAAAACAGAATGGCAATAAGCAAATTCAGTTTCCTAGAACTATATGAAAAGATTAGTTTATCCTTCGTAAAATTTAATCTATAAGTTGTAAACATTTTATGAAAATATAATATTTTTTAGTGTTTTTTGATTTGGGAGGATATTGCCGAAGGAATGGCAAATAGCCTAGGGAAATACTATGTTAGCTGAAGTTATTATTATTCAATTAAATATATTTCATTTTGATTATTCTCAAGTAATTCAATAATTAAATTCTTTTCTCCACCAATTATAGAAAAAGGTAAATCAAAATCACTTGTTATTGCCCATTTTTTTTCAATATCATATATTAAACTTGGAGTCAGAACAGAGTCATAATTATTTAAAAATGAAATGAGTTCAGATAATTTTCCTTTGTACATTTCATCCTCATCATAGTTTTTAGTAGCCATAAAAATGTAATACAGTTCTATATTACAATCTCCGTGAAATTTTAAAATAGTTTCAGAAATATTTTGTAGTGTTCTCATATCAATTCCTCCTTCACATGGCCACATTTCATTATTCATTTGTGAAAATGGTCTATTCCATTCTACATTTTCTGTGATAGCAGTTTCTAAAGAAAATTCTACATTTTTGTAATTATAAAAGTCAATCCATTTAACAGGACGATAATCTTCTTCTGGAAATTCAGACTTATAATTTTCAATGTCTTTTCCTTCTATATGATTTTCTTTAGTTTTCTCTTTAGGTAAATCATATATCCAATATGGATGAAGAATTAATGCGTAATTATCAAAAATATTAGGAATTGTTAATTGTCGAAAATAGCTTATAATACTTTCTTTTCTAAGCTTTTCATTTATTTTAGGATGATTTCCAGTAATCGTCAAATATGGAGTAATCCAATCTTTAAGTTCTTCAATTTTAATCTGTTCCATTTGTGTAGAATTTCAGCTAACTACGATATTACCTCCACTCTTCAGGAATATCACATATTGGGATTGGGTTCATTTTGTGTTGAGCTGCTTTGTGCATTCGGTCAAAGATGGTATAGACTTCACGGTCTCTTCCTGTGTAATCTTCTAGGGTTTTGTTAGGGTATTCTTTCTGTATTTTTTCAAGTTCTGGGTAGGTAGCTCCTATTTGTTGCTCATCGGTTCTGTCTGTATCCCAAAGCCCGTCGGTAGGAATTGCCTCTTGGATACTTTTCACGAGATTCAAGGCTTTAGAAAGTTGGTAAACCTCCGTTTTGTAAAGGTCAGCGATTGGGGAAACATCTACGCCACCGTCGCCATATTTGGTATAGAAACCAATCCCAAAATCTTCCACCTTGTTGCCTGTACCACACACGAGGAGTCCGTTAATTTGCCCGTAATAGTAGAGGGTAAGCATTCTTAATCTACTTCTAGTATTAGCAAAAGCCAATTTTTCGTTAGGGTAGAGGTCGTCTTGGACATCAAAAGTCTTATAAAGCTCCTCAAAAGCAGGAGTGAGGTTTACGCTCATTGCTTCCACATTATCAGGGAAGCGTTTTTTGAGGTCTTCCATATGTTCCCACGCACGGCTCACTTGGTCCTGCTGTTGTCTAATGGGCATTTCTAGTAGTAGGGTTTTCAGTCCCGTCATTGCACATAATGTAGAAACTACTCCAGAATCTACACCGCCAGAAACTCCCACTACATAGCCTTTTACATTAGCTTTTTGGGCATAATCTTTTAACCAATTTACAATGTGCTGAATTACTTTATCTGTTTGCATAGCTTTTTGTGGTATTTAAAGTTAGAAGCGTAAAAATACAGAAGTTTTTGGATTATAGACTAAAATAAGCGTTTAAAAATGATTACTTTTGCGACTTAGAAAAATCTTTAGAACAATGATGAAATATATTAGTTGGTTAATTTTATTGCTCGGAGTATTGGTTTCTTGTCAGAAGGAAGACAAAGGCTGGAATATAGACCTTAAAGAACCTTTACCTAAGGTGAAAATAGTAGATATTTCTCATCAGTTTTACGATGAAAGTTATTCTTTGGACGATTTTAAGAAGGAATACCCTTGGTTTCAAGGGACGGTTTCTGATGAAGATTTTATGTTAAGAAGAAAAGACACCTTGGAGATAAACATCTACAAAGAAGCCCTCAAAAAAGTGAATGTGCCAGAGTTAGAAAAAGGTTTGTGCGAACTCTTTGCACGCGTGCAGCACTATTTTCCTCAATTCAAAACGCCTGTGGTTTACCTTTATTCTTCTGCTGTGCAAGACGTGGAAGTACCTGTCTTCTATCACGCCGAAAAAAATTGGCTCTTTATAGATATTGCAGCCTTTATGGGGGAAGGCAACCGCTATTATAGAGGTGTTAATCAGTATTTACAAGTTTCTATGAATCCTCAAAACTTATTACCTAAAGCAGCTTTAGCGTTGTCGGAACACATCGTGCCGATGGATAGGAGCGAACAAAAATTCATAGACAAAATGATGTACGAAGGAAAACTAATGCTTTTACAAGACGCTCTGTTACCCAACACAGCCGATTATTTAAAGATAGGCTACACACCTAAACAATACGAGTGGGCGACTCAAAACAAAAGTAACATTTGGAACTTTTTCGTAGAAAACGATTTATTGTTTAGTGATGATATGCAGCTTTCGGGGAGATTTTTAGCACCCGCACCATTCTCTAAGTTTTATACAGAAGTAGATAACGAGTCTTCGCCTAGAGTGGGCGTTTATACAGGGTGGGAGATTGGCAGGAAGTTCTTTAAAGAAAAGCCAGAAACACCACTTCCTCAATTTTTGAGTATGAAGGGCGAGGAGATTTTTAACCAATCCAAATATCAAGGTAAGTAGCATACAATTAAAAAAAATTAAAGATAGATTATGAGAAAAACACAGATAACAGTAAATGTAGAGCTAGACGAAAACCATATTCCAGAGAAAATGACTTGGCACGCCCAAGATGGCGGGATAGAAGCTCAAGAAACCAAAGCCACAATGATTTCCGTTTGGGACGACAAAACGATGGAAGCCCTCAGGATAGACCTTTGGACTAAAGATATGCCTGTGGACCATATGAAGCGTTTTTTCCATCAGATATTAGTTTCTTTGGGGCACACTTACCAGAGAGCCACAGGGGAAGACGATGTTGCCCAATGGCTAGAGGAGAAAGCAGAAGAATTTGCCGTAAAATCAGCCATTAAAATGTAGCGTTTTAAAAAATTAACCCAATGCAAGAGATAGTAGAAGTTTTAAAGTCTGGGGGAACAGTGCTTTACCCTACGGACACCATTTGGGGGCTAGGTTGCGACGCCACAAACCCAGAAGCCATACAAAAGATTTACAAAATCAAAAAAAGAGAGCCACATAAATCCCTCATTATTTTGGTAGATACCGAAAAAAGGCTGCAAGATTTAGTAGAAGTACCAGAAATGGCGTGGGAAATTATAGACCTTAGCGAAAAACCCGTTACGATAATCTACGATGCTCCCAAAGGCTTACCCAAAGAACTCTTGGCAGAGGACGGCAGCATAGGAATTAGGCTCGTAAAAGACGCTTTTTGTCAAAAACTCATTGGCAAGCTCAATGCTCCGCTGGTTTCTACTTCGGCGAATTTTAGCGGTGATAAAAGTCCGATGCAATTTTCGGATATTAGCCCCGAACTGATAAATGCCGTAGATTTTGTAGTAGAAGAACAAAAAGATAAAGTATCCCAATGGACGGGATCTTCTGTCATTAGAATATGGAAAGACAACAGGATAAAAGTCTTGAGAGAATAAACGAAAACACCCTTTTCTATTTTAAGAAAAGGGTGTTTTAATTTTTAATAGATTAAACATTGCCACGCTTCTTCTATTTTTGCTTCGGTAAGTAAGCGTTGAGCCTTTAGATGAGTGGCTTCATCATCGGTATAGTTTCCTTTAGGCAGTTGCTCTACATTGGCGAGCATTCCTAAATCATTCCCTGTAAATACTTTACTGTTTTTTATTTCACAAGGCAGTTGGTCTATGCCGATGCCTTTAGTTACTAGGGGTTTTGGGACTTCAAATAGGTTGTCTGCATTATTCCTAGAATACCAGTTGCCTCCCAATCTTGCCACTAGGTCTAGTTTGGCTTGTTCTAGTGTGCCGTTTTCGTTAAGATACTCCTCTCGGATATGTATTTTAACCACTTCCGAAATCACCAAATTTCCTGCACCACCCTCTGTGCCTAGAGGTTTTACTTCTAAGACCTTACATTCTAGGTTTACGGGGCATTCTTCTATGAGTTTGGGAGCAATTAGGTCGGCATCTTTCATTGTGAACCCCGCTTTCACAAATTCATTGATGCCCTTATCGTATTCCGTAGAAGAAAGAGACATCTGTTGCACGATAGGGTAATTTACGATACCGATATTAACTTCAGGGACTTGCAGTACATTCTCTAAAGTATCTTTAGTGCTGTTATCCCTTACCCTTCTGGCAGGAGAAAAAACCACAATAGGCGGATTAGAGCTAAAAAGATTAAAGAAACTGAAAGGCGATAGGTTAATGTTCCCTTCTTTGTCTATGGTGGATGCCAAAGCAATAGGTCTAGGAGCAATGGCGTGTTGTAGTAGCATCTGAACCTCAAATGGAGGAAGTTCTTTTGGATTGATGGATTTCATTTACATTGATTTAAAGCGTAAAAATACAAACTCTAAATGAAATTAACCATAACCGACCCCGATTGATGATAGAAAAAATCGCTTTCTTCAAATTCAATATTAGTTTTACCTTTGAGGGTATCAAAGACCAACTTTTGCAAAATGCCATCTCCAATGCCGTGGATTATTTCTAGCTTTTTTATTTTATTGAGTTTACAAAAATCAAGTGTTTCCTCCAGTTTGTGTTTTTGAATAAATAGCCGTTCAAAACTATCGTAATGTTCAGGGTTGTTTACCAACTGGTCAAAATGAAGGTCTAATATCAAATGCTGATTTTTCTTTCTAGGAGGTCTAGAGGTTTGATTGACTTCTTGTTTTTGTACAATGGGTGTTTGTTCATACAGAGAGGCATCTCTTAAAGTGAGCAAATGTTTAGGATAGCGATGGATAAAATGATATTCGTCTCGGAAAACCACCTCGTTGCCGTGTATAGAAGTAACGATGCCCCACAAGTCATCATCAATTACAGAAACGCCATCTCCTATTTTCATCTTTTACCGAGTTCTATCACTTCCAAATCTTTGATTTCTGCTCCATCAATTTTAAAACGCATCATGGTTCGCACTTGGTGCCACCCTTGAGTACCTGCTGCTCCAGGGTTGAGGTGTAGGAGTTGGTGCTTTTGGTCGTACATCGCTTTTAGAATATGCGAGTGCCCACTAATGAATAGTTGAGGTGTTTTTTCTAGAATTTCTTTTCTCGCTAGAGGGCTATATTTGTTGGGGTAACCACCAATGTGAATCATCAGAACTTCTACCTCCTCACATTTAAACCTTAATACTTCACGGAAAATCTTTCTTATTTCGGTGCCGTCTATATTGCCATAAACACCTCTTAGAGGTTTTATTTTTTCTAGAGTTTCCACCACTTCTATATTTCCAAAATCGCCACAATGCCAAATTTCATCTGCATTTTTAGCATAGTCTAAAATACGCTGGTCAAGGTAAGAATGTGTATCCGAAAGAAGTAATATCTGTTTCACGGGGCTAATTTATAAGATTTCTTTTAATTATAGGGATTATAAGTCAATATATTTTCCGATTTTTGTGGTCTAAAAATAAGATACAAGTGTCAAGATATTGCATAGAATTTTCTTACAACGGCGAAAAATATTTTGGTTATCAGATACAACCTAAGCAGATTTCTGTGCAAGAAACCCTAGAGCAGGCACTTTCTACCATTTTAAGAGAAGAAATAAAAACCACAGGAGCAGGGCGTACCGATACGGGTGTACACGCAAAGAAAATGTTTGCTCATTTTGATACAGATTTAATTTTAGAGGAAGAGCTATTGCCTAAAAGGCTCAATAGTTTTTTGCCACCAGATATTTCGGTGAAACGATTGTTTAGAGTATCTGATGATTTTCATGCAAGGTTTGATGCCACTTACAGAACTTATGAATATTATATTTCGTTAGAGAAAAATCCGTTTACGCAAAATTCGGCGTGGGGCTATTGGAGGCGTCCGCTAAACTTAGACGCAATGAACGAGGCTTGCAAAATCCTTTTTGAATATACCGATTTTACAAGTTTCTCTAAACTAAACACCGATACCAAAACCAACCTCTGCGAAATTTATAAGGCTTTTTGGGTACAAGAGGGTGCAGAACTTAAGTTTACCATTTCTGCCAATAGATTTTTGCGAAATATGGTAAGGGCTATCGTGGGGACGATGGTGGATATAGGGAGTGGTAAAATAGCACCACAAGATTTAAGAAAGGTAATAGAAGCCAAAGAAAGAAATGCAGCAGGGACTTCGGCTCCTGCACAAGGGTTATTTTTGGTAGATGTAGGATATAATTGGGAGCAGATTTTTAGAAATTAAAACGGTATGAAGAAACAAACTACAGGAACACTGATTAAACGCTTATTTTTCATCGGAATGAATTTTAGGCGATGGTTTCTGTTAGCGTTATTGGTATCCATTATCTTGGCGGTGGTTTCTACCTATCGTCCTATTCTCACCAAAAATATTGTTGACCACGATATTATGCAGCTGAAAAGCACTACGCTTTTGATGCAGAGTATCTATTGGCTAGTTGGTTTGGTGATTGCGGAGACTATTCTTAATTTTTTGTTGGTGTTTTTATCCAACTATATTTCTCAAAATGTAATGAGAGATATAAGAGAAAAGCTCTACCACAAACTGATATACTTCAAGACTTCATTTTTTGATAAAACGGCTATTGGGCAATTGGTTACTCGTGCCGTGGGAGATGTGGAAACCATAGCTACGGTCTATACAGATGGTTTTCTAATGGTCTTTGGAGATGTGTTAAGAATAGTGATGGTGCTTGTAGCGATGTTTAATGTGAATGTTCAGTTAAGTTTCGTGGCATTAGCGATATTGCCAATTATGGTGCTTATCACTCGCTTTTTTCAAAAGAAACTTAAACAATCTTTTGGTGATGAAAGGCAATGGACGGCAACACAAAATTCATTCGTACAGGAAAGGCTTTCTGGTATGTCTATCATTCAAGTGTTTAACAGACAAGATGCAGAATTTGAAAAGTTTGAATCCATCAATGCAAGTCTTAAAAAAGCGTTGCTAAAAACAGTGTTTTATTTCTCCTTGTTTTTCCCTGTGGTGGAGCTTATTACTTCTTTGTTCATTGGGCTTATTCTGTTCTATGCGGGTTATAATGCTTTGTATAATCAAAATGCTACGCCTGGGGAAGTGATAGCGTTTATACAGTTTGTAAATATGCTGATAAGACCGCTACGCCAAATTGCTGACCGTTTTAACAATATCCAAAGAGGGTTGGTAGGAGCAGAGAGGGTTTTGGGGATTATGGATCAAGATGAAGCGATGCCTAACGAAGGGAAAGAAATTATTACAGATATTAAAGGAGAGATAGACTTTAAGGCGGTGCATTTCTCTTATGATGATAAACAGGAAGTGCTTAAAGGGATTGATTTTAAAGTAAACCAAGGAGAAACTGTGGCGATTGTAGGAGCTACAGGAGCGGGTAAATCTACTATCATCAATCTTATTACTCGTTTTTATGATGTGAGTTCTGGGCAAATTTTACTAGATGGTAAAGACCTTAGAGATTACGACTTGTATAGTTTAAGGCAACATATAGGAGTAGTATTGCAAGATGTTTTCTTATTTCACGGAAGCATTTACGAAAATTTAACCTTCGGAGACGAAACCATTACTCTAGAGCAGATTAAAACCATAGCAAAAGAAATAGAGGTGGACGATTTTATAGAAAGTTTGCCTAATGGCTATCATTATGTGGTAAATGAGCGAGGAGCGTCTATTTCTTTGGGGCAACGTCAGCTGCTTTCTTTTTTGAGGGCATATCTTTCTAATCCTAAAATTCTTATTCTTGATGAAGCCACTTCTTCTATAGACCACGAAAGTGAAAAATTGATTCAAAAAGCCACGGAGAAAATTACTAAAAATAGAACTTCTATCATTATTGCTCACAGGCTTTCTACCATAGAGAAGGCGGATAAAATTCTAGTGATGGATAAAGGTAAAATAGTAGAAGAGGGGACGCATCAAGAACTGCTGGCACTCAATGGTTATTATGCCTTGCTGTATCAATCTCAACTTGGGACGAAGAAAGAATAGTTATTTTTATACATTTGTTACTGATATTATTGATATATGATTTTAGATATTGTAAATCTTACTAAAAAGTTTGGGGAGCAGGTTGCATTAAACCAAATTAACCTTACCATACAAAAAAATGAAATTATAGGTTTGTTAGGACCTAATGGGGCAGGTAAATCTACTTTAATGAAGACTATTTCTGGTGTTTTGGATATAGAAGAAGGGGAAATTTCTTTCAATGGAACATCTTTGTCAGTAGGAACATTAGATGCTAAGAAAAAGATAGGTTTTTTACCAGAAAATAATCCGCTTTATATGGAAATGTATGTGCGAGAGTATTTAGAGTTGGTTGCAGATATTCATCACATATCTAAACAAAGGATAGATGAAGTGATAGATTTAGTAGGAATAACACCAGAAAAATCTAAGAAAATAGGGCAATTATCCAAAGGATATAAGCAGAGGGTAGGTTTAGCTCAAGCTATTATCCACCAGCCAGATTTGCTAATTTTAGACGAGCCAACAAACGGACTAGACCCTAACCAAATTTTAGAGATACGAGAAGTGATTAAAGAAATAGGGCGTAAAAAAACGGTTATCTTATCTACACATATTATGCAAGAGGTAGAGGCGTTGTGCAGTAGAGTGATATTGATACACAAAGGTAACATTGTACAAGATTCTCCAATAGAAGAGTTCAAAGGCAAGTATGCTTCCTTAGAAGAAGCCTTTGCGGCATATACTCATTAAAAATAAAAAAGGAAACTTAAAATTTTAAGTTTCCTTTTTTGTTACTTATAGCGTTTTAAACTGTTCTAGCATTCTTACATCGTTCTCAAAGAACATACGAATGTCGCTCATTTGGTAGAGAAGCATTACAATTCGCTCTATTCCCATACCAAAAGCGTAGCCGCTATATTTGTCAGGGTCTATGTTTACATTTTTAAGTACAGCAGGGTCTACCATACCACAGCCCATAATTTCTAACCAACCTGTACCTTTAGTAATTCGGTAGTCTGTTTCGGAGTTAAGCCCCCAATAAACATCAACCTCCGCACTTGGCTCGGTGAATGGAAAATAAGACGGTCTCATTCTAATTTTAGACTTTCCAAAAAGCTCCGTAGTGAAAAACTGTATAGTTTGCTTTAAATCCGCAAAACTTACTTTTTCATCAATATAAAGTCCTTCTATTTGGTGGAAAATACAATGCGAACGAGAAGAAATAGCCTCATTTCTAAACACTCTACCTGGTGATAGAATACGCATAGGAGGTTCGTTTTGCTCCATATGTCTTATCTGCACAGATGAAGTGTGTGTTCTAAGAAGAATATCAGGATTCTGCTCTATGAAAAAGGTGTCCTGCATATCTCTAGCAGGGTGGTATTCAGGCAGATTAAGGGCAGTAAAGTTGTGCCAGTCGTCCTCTATTTCAGGACCGTTTGATACCGCAAATCCTATGGATTTAAATATCTCAATAATCCTATTCTTGACTAAGTTGATAGGGTGTCTGCTTCCTAGTTCCAAAGGATACCCAGGGCGAGTTAAATCTTCTTTTTCTACTACAATATTAGAGGCAGTTGCATTTTTAAGCTCTTCTAGTTTTTCGGCAACAGCTTGTTTTAGAACATTTATTTTTTGTCCAAAAGCTTTTTTTTGTTCGTTCGGAACTTGTTTAAACTCATCAAAGATGGCGTTTAAAATTCCTTTTTTACCGTTAAATTTTATCCTGAACTGTTCTATTTCATCTTTATTTGAAGACTGAAATTGCTTTACCTCTTGTAAATATGCTTCGATGTGTTCTAACATTCTTCGTTTTCTATTTGGGTGCAAAAATAAGGTTTTCCTACTAAACTTAAAAGATTAGTGTTAGATAATCTCTAGCCCATAAAAATGACTGATGATTTAAAAATATGTAAAATTTAACTTATTGTAAAATAATTAGTTATGGTGTTTTTCTTTTTAAGAAAAAAAAACTAATAAAAAAATTTACTTCGAATATCATTTGTTTTATATTTGCGGCAAATTTCTAAAGAAACGAATTTAAGCAGAATTTAAGGTTATGGTTTATAAAATCAGAGTTATTTTAGACACGAAGGATAATGTTTTTAGAGACATTGAGGTGAGAGGAAAGCAAACCTTGTGGAATTTGCATAACGGTATCAAAAGTGCGTTCAGCCTTCAGGGAGACGAGTTGTCTTCGTTTTACTTTTCTGATGATGAATGGACGGAGCTTAACGCGATACCACTAGAGGATATGTCTGATGATGGAGATGGAGAAATCATGTCCGATGTATACATCACAGAGGCTTTTCCAGAGAGGGGTAGCAAAATGTTATTCAAATACGGTTTTATAGACCTGTGGGAATTCTATTGTGAACTTTTAGAAGTGATAAAAGAAAAACCTGCAGTAAACTACCCTATAACTGTATTTAGATACGGTAATATGCCACTAAAGGCTCCTAGCAAAAATACCTCATCAAAACCTTCACCTACTATGATGAGTGATGATTTTGACGACTTTGATAGTTTTGAAAACGATTTTGACGATGATGAGGGCTTTGCTGATGATTTTAATGATGATTATTATGACGATGAAGATTAAATAATAATATGACTAAGAATAGACTACTTTTTTGTAGTCTATTTTTTTATTTTTGCAGTTTAAATAACTGATGACTAAATGGCTATAGAAGATTACATGCTCTCATGTCCTAACAAAAAAATATTTGGTATGGAATGTTTTGGTTGTGGTTCACAGAGGGCTTTATTGCTTATTTCTGAAGGTAAGTTTGTAGAGGCATTTTATATGTTTCCTGCTATCTATCCTTTGATATTATTTGTTTTAGTGAGTGCTATTAACTTTATAGATAAAAAAAGACATTACGGTAAGGTAATGATTTTTTTAGCTCTTGTTAGTGTAATCACTATGATTATTTCTTATTTTTGTAAAAATTTCTAAACTTTAAAATTCAAATTACTATGAAACAAAATTTACCAAACGCTACACTAGTGCTTGTACTAGGGATTCTATCTATTCTAGGTTGTTGCTGTTATGGAGTTCCGGGGATTATTTTAGGTGTAGTTGCTTTAGTGATGTACAAAAAAGACAACCAGCTTTATTTGGCTAATCCAGAACTGTATGCTAATTATAGCAATCTAACTACAGGGCGTGTATTGGCTATTATCGGTATTGTATTGAGTGCTTTAAATGTTTTGGCTTATGTAGCATTGATAATATTGTTTGGCTTTGAAGCTTTAACAGACCAAGAACTTTTACAAGAAAGAATTCAGGAGATGATACAGCACTAAACTGTTATCTACTATTTTGTAAAACAATGATTAGTAAGATATGAAAAATTTGATTTTAACATTATTAGTATTTACGACATTGCTTTCTTGTGCAACAGTACCTTCCAAGAGTCTAAGTGCAGAAAATTTTAGAATTAATGAGGATGAAGGAGCAATTGCAGGAGTTATAGGAATTTTGAAAAGAACTTACTCTTCGGGATCGAATATTTATTATACAAACAAAGATATTGAGCAATTAATTTCGCAAGACAAGAATAATAAACAGAAGTTTACTCTTTATATTGGAACTGGTGCTATCGATCCAAAAACGATTGCTGATTTTCAAAAAGATAAGGAAGATAAATATGTATATTTCTTTTTCGTTCTAAAAGAAAAGCCTGGTAATTATAGATTTAATGAATACACCTATTTTTTTAATTCAGGTTATATTCAAGAATTGTTGACGTATCCAATCGAAAAAAATCTTGAATTCAATATTGAAAAAGGGAAAATCAAATATTTTGGAACAATATTTTTGGATTCAAAAAATCGTAAATTGCTTTATACAAGTGAGTTTGAAGAGTCGGACTTGCAAAAGTTTAAGGAGAAATTACCACATATAAATATTACCAACTAATAAAACGCTAGATAATATAGTATTTTCAAAAGGCGGAGTTTAGGTAATGATAGAAAAATTAGTAATATTTCATCGCAAAAGGCTTTTTCCGATATAACTATAGCTTAGTTTTTAATAATTTAAACTCTTTGGGGAAGTCCAAAGAGTTTTTTTTATGCTTTGTTTTTCTTACTTTTGGAATTACTAAAATGTTTCGCTATGCCGCAATTTAATCCTAGAGATATTACTTGGCTTGCCTTTAACGAAAGGGTAATGCAAGAGGCTATGGATAAGACTGTTCCGCTCCATTTACGAATTAAATTTTTAGGAATTTTCTCTAATAATTTAGACGAGTTTTTCCGTGTTCGTGTGGCGGGGCTGAAAAGAGCAATGAGTTTTAAACCTAAATATAGAGAAAACTCTTTTTTTGATGAACCACAAAAGATTTTAGATAAAATCAATAAAGTGGTAATTAAACAACAAAACGATTTCAATACCACTTGGGAAGAAATACAAAAAGAAATGGCTGCTGAAAAGGTATTCATTAGAACTTCGAAGGATTTATCCGAAGCCCAAAAGCAGTTTGTAAAAGATTATTTTGACGAGGAGGTAGAGGCTAATGTAATTCCAATCCTTCTTCGGGAAGAAACACCAATGCCTTATCTAAGGGACAAAAGCCTCTATTTAGGAGTGGCGATGCGTAAAAAAGAATGGCAGTATGAGAGCAATTATGCCATTATAGAAGTACCGTCTAGAGTAACGGGGCGTTTTGTGATTTTGCCATCTGAAGGAGAGGAAACTAGCGTGATGTTGCTAGAAGATGTCATTAGTTTTAATCTTCCTCATATTTTTTCTTATTTCGGGTACGATGTTTTTGAAGCTCATTCCTTTAAAGTAACTAAAGATGCTGAGTTTGACCTTGATAATGATATTAACACTACTTTAGCGGAGAAAATTAAAAAAGGCGTTAAAAGCAGAAGAAAGGGCAAACCCACTCGTTTTGTGTTTGATAAGGATATGGATAAAGCTTTGCTAGAGCTTTTAATCCGAAAGTTAGAACTTACGAAGAAAGATAGTATCATACCAGGACATAAAATTCATAATTTCAAACATTTTATGGATTTTCCTAATGTCTTTAAAACATATAAAACCCCAGAGGAAAGAACTTCGTTTAATCACCCTTACTTTGAAGGGCAACAGAGGGTTACAGATGTGATTACCAAAAGAGATGTACTGCTGACTTTTCCTTATCATAGCTATATGCCTGTGATAGATTTACTTAGAGAGGCAGCTATGGACCCAGATGTTAAGTCTATTCAAATCACAGCATATCGTTTGGCGTCAAATTCTAAAATAGCCAATGCCCTCATCAATGCCGCTAGAAACGGGAAAGAGGTTACGGTGATGATAGAACTTAGAGCAAGGTTTGATGAAGAAGCAAACCTCAAATGGAAAGAACGCCTAGAGGTGGAAGGTATCAAAATTTTGGTGGGTATTCCAGATAAAAAAGTCCACGCAAAACTCTGCGTGATTAAAAAAAGGGTGGGAGGTAAAACCATTCAGTATGGTTTTGTGAGTACAGGTAATTTTAACGAAAAAACAGCCAAAGTCTATGGAGACCATCTTTTAATGACTAGCAATAGAGCGATAATGGCGGACATCAATAAAGTGTTTAATTACTTTAGGAAACCAACGGAAGACCCTATTCTAGCCCTTAAAAATTGCAAAACTCTGTTGGTGTGTCCTCATTATATGAGAGCAAAAATAGAAGAGCTAATAGATAGGGAAATAGCAGAAGCTAAGGCGGGAAGAAAAGCCAAAATTATACTTAAAGTCAATTCGTTAAGTGATAAAGGGTTGATAAAAAAACTCTACCAAGCCGCCGAAGCTGGAGTGAAAATACAAGCCATAGTAAGAGGGATTTTCTGTGTGGTGCAACAGAAAAAATTTAAAACTAAAATAGAAGCCATCAGTATTGTAGATGAGTATCTAGAACACGCTAGAGTGATGTATTTTTACAATAAAGGCAACGAGGATATTTACATATCTTCTGCGGATTGGATGACGCGTAATTTGGATTATAGAGTGGAAGCCGCCGTTAAAATTAACCAACCAGAACTGAAAGAAGAACTGAAAGATTTACTCCAAATTCAGTTGAGTGATAATGTTAAAGCACGAGTTTTAGATAACGCTCTCAATAACGATTATGTGAAAAAAGGAGCTAAGAAGAATAAAATTCGTTCACAGATAGAGATTTATCATTATCTTAAAAACAAAAAATATTAAAATCGTATGAAATTAGCAGCTATAGATATAGGCAGTAATGCCGCCAGACTTCTCATCAACGAAGTGGTTTTGAACGCCAATCATCAACCCGAATTTACCAAACTTAATTTATTGAGAATTCCGTTGAGGTTGGGTATGGATGTCTTTGTTAAAGGAGAAATAGGAGAGGAGCGGTCTAAAATGGTGGTAGATACGATGAAAGTTTTTAGTGATTTAATGAAAATCTACAAAGTAGAACACTACCGTGCTTGTGCTACAAGTGCGATGCGTGATGCTAAAAACGGACAAGAAATAATAGAACAAGTGGCAAAAACTTCTGGGATTGAGATAGAAATTATTTCAGGAACCGAGGAGGCTAATTTGGTTTACGAAAATCACATTGCCGAGGGTTTAGACGAAGATTACGACTATCTTTATATAGATGTAGGCGGTGGCTCTACGGAGGTTACTTTTTATGAAAACGGAAAGGCTAAATTCTCTCATTCGTTTAATATCGGGACAATTAGACTTCTAAATCATTTGGTAACCGATGCCCATTGGGAGGAAATGAAAGACTTAATTAAGAGTCATATTACGGGTAAAAAACCGATGGTAGCAATAGGCTCTGGAGGGAATATCAATAAGGTATTTTCTATGAGTAAAACCAAAGATGGTAAGGCTTTGGCGGCATCTAAACTGAAGAAATATTACAAAGAATTTTCTCAACTAAGCGTAGAGGAAAGAATGGTAAAGTACAAAATCCGTGAAGACCGAGCCGATGTAATTGTACCAGCCCTTAAAATTTTTAATAATATTTTAAATTGGGCGGATATTTCTAAAATATTTGTCCCTAAAATATCTGTTGCTGATGGGCTTATACACCATATCTATGAAAAGGTGAAGAAAGAATAAGTTTTTCAATCACATTTTATTTTGCTCGTTTTCTTATCACTTAAGAAAGCGAGTTTTTATTTTGTGTCTTGTCTTCTTTTTTATCTTGGTCTAAAGCTAATACATCGGTGTAACGAGAAAAAATAGCAAAGCTGTAAGGAAAAATCCCATAGTAACAGAGAAAAGTATAATTGTAAAGGGTAGAAATTTAATTGTAACGGTGTAAAACTGAATTGTAATGAGTATAAATAGAAATGTAAAGGGTAAAAACTGAATTGCAACAGGGGAAAATAAAATTGTAATAAGTAAAAATAGAATTGCAGTGGGGGAAAACCAAATTGTAACGGGGGAAAATAGAAATGTAATAAGAGAAAATACAACTGTAAAGGATAAAAACAAAAATACGGTAGGGGGAAACAAAAAAGCAACGATAAAACGTTGGGAAGTTGAGCAGATATATGACAAAAATCAGTATATTTACACATCAATCCTAAAAAATAAATTCTATGAAAAAGTATTTTTCTAACCAGCAAACCCTGCAAGACTACGGTATTTTATTTGAAAATATCAAGACCCAAACCGAACTAAAATCTCAACTCGCCGAGTATGGCTACGATGATGCCGAAGTGCAAAAAGGCAAAGCTCTTTACGACAAAGCACAGGAAGTGTATCAGAAAAACATCAAAGAAGGGCAAGAAGAAACTACTGCTTATGCACAATTCACCACCGAGTTTGAACAACTGCTCAAAACCTATAAAACCGACCGAAAAAAAGCCAAAATCATCTACAAAGACTAGCCCGAAACGCTCAAAAACCTTCGTCTAAAGGGGCAAAGTTCTCGCCAGATGGCGAATTTGCTAGATGAAATAAATATTTTTTACCATAGTTTAAAAGAAGATAGTGCCCTGCTAAGCCCTCTTAACCGACTGAAGATTACGGAAGAAAGCGTAGAGGCACAACTCACCCAATTGCAAAAGACTCAAAAAGCCTATGCGACTTATACCCAAGAAAAAGGGGAAAGCCAAGACGCTACTAAGCAAAAAAATGCTGCTTTTTCTGATTTAGAAAAATGGGTGAAAGAGTTCTATAGTATTGCTAAAATTGCTTTGGAAGACCGTCCGCAGTTGTTGGAGAGTATTGCTAAATTTGTAAGGAGTTAATAAGAACTTAAAAAAATCATTCCCCAAAATTATTATTAAAATAGTTTTGGGGAATTTTATTTTGGGAAACTATTATCTCACAAGGATATTGCATTTGCGTGAGGGCGGAGGGCATTGTTGGAGCTCCTTTTTTGGGCAAGGGGAGAAGGCTTTGGCAAAAAAGAGCGACTGCCCGAAGACCGACCCATTAGCCTAGGGAATAGCAATGGCTTGGGACACGCCCTAATGAACCACTAGACTAAATAAAAAAGGAGTTTTTAAATTTCTAAAAACTCCTTTTGTGGTATTATGTAATAGTTATTTATGCTGGTGGCAAGGGATTACCAGAACAGGCACTGGGGCACTTTTGGTAAGTTCTTTAGTCAGGCTGCCTACAAAAACATCATAGATGCCGCTTCTACCGTGAGAGCCCATCACAATATAATCTGCCTTTTTCTCTTGCACATAATCCAAAATAACATCTTTGGCGATGCCTTGCTTTAGGATATGCTCACAGTCTACATCTTGAGCAATGATTCTCTGTTGTAATTCATTGAGTTGTAGAGCTTCTTGCTGTATTTCGTTTTTCTCAATTTCAGGGAAATACTGGAAGCCCATATCGCCAATCGCAAAGCCAATATCCGAAGGCGCCACGTGGATGAGGTATATTTTACCATTGGTCTTTTTTGCAAACTTTACAGTCTCATCAAGAAGGAAATCTGTGCTTTCGCCGAAATCAACGGGAAGAATAATATTAGTCATAACTACTGATTTTTAGTTCTCTAAAGTTACAAAAAAATGTTGAATTATTAAAGCCTAAAAGACTACAATATCCTAATATCTAAAACTTTTTGGTCTTCTAAATAGCCTTCCAAAAGGTCATTTTCTAGCACCTTGCCTACACCTTCGGGCGTTCCTGTAAATATTAAGTCGCCCACTCTTAGAGTAAAATATTTTGATACAAAGGCGATAATATCATCAAAACCGAACATCATATGTTGAGTGGCTCCATTTTGCTTTTGGACTTTATTTTGGAAAAGAGAAAAGTTAATGTTGTTTAAATCAAAGTTTTCCTTTTTATGAAATGAGCTTACCACCGCCGAGCCATCAAACCCTTTGGAAAGCTCCCAAGGAAGTCCTTTGGATTTGAGTTTAGATTGTAAATCTCTCGCCGTAAAATCTATTCCTAAACCTATTTCCTCAAAATGTTTGTGGGCGTTTTCCTTTTGGATATACTTTCCTCCTTTAGATATTTTTAGGACAACTTCTAGCTCGTAGTGTATCTCGTTAGAAAATTCGGGGATATAGAAATCGTTTCCTTTAAGCAGTGCTGTGTCGGGTTTTATAAAAATGACAGGCTCTTCGGGTATCGCATTGCCGAGTTCTTTGGCGTGTTCGGTATAGTTTCTTCCGATGCAAAGGATTTTCATAAATCAACTATTTTAGATTGAACGATTAAAATTTTCGTCTTAGCTGTATGCTGGTAAGTACTTTCTTGGTGTAGAGCGGGAAGTCAGCATTTTGTACCCAACCGAAATAACCTGCATCTTTGGCTAAAACCTCTTCTACCAGTTGTCCTTTATATTTACCAAAGGTGAAAATCTCTTGTCCTTTGTCATCAAAAGCAATAAAACCTGCTAAGTCTGCAAATTTCTGATGGTAAGAAAACTCACTTAGACCATTGATGTCTTTAGGTAGCTCCTCGTATTTGCCTACTTGGGCATCTAGTACTTCAAAAGTAGCGAGAGTGTCTGCCTCTGCAGAATGAGCATCTTCTAGGGTTTTGTTACAATAGAACTGATAAGCAGCACTTAAATTTCTAGGTTCCATTTTATGGAAAATCACTTGGGCGTCCACCAGTTTCATTTTACTAAGGTCAAAATCTACGCCTGCTCTTAGCATTTCTTCGGCAAGAAGAGGGACATCAAATCGGTTAGAATTAAATCCGCCCAAGTCTGCTCCTGAAATCATTTCCATAATTTTTGGAGCAATTTCTTTAAGGGTGGGAGCGTCCTTTACATCTTCGTCGGAAATTCCGTGTACTGCAGTTGCAAACGCCGGAATGTGCATTTCTGGGTTCACAAGCCAAGTTTTGGTTTCTCTAGAAGCGTCTGGATTTACTTTTAAAATACAAATCTCTACAATTCGGTCTTTAGAAATATTGGTGCCTGTGGTTTCCAAATCAAATATACACAGGGGTTTATGTAGTTTTAAATTCATTGTTGAAAATTAGTTGAGTTGTTTTTGAAATATTAAAGAAACTAAAATATAATACACTACAATTAAAGGAATGGCATATATTTTAAAGAATGCTAGAATGAGTAACCCGCCTACTAATAAGGCTATTTTAGGGTAATTATCACTTAGTTTTTTAGATTTAAACTTCATTGCTATCATTTTAATAGGACTAACTAGCAGCCACGAGCTAAGTGCAGTTAAAGCTAAAAGTCCCCAACCGTAGTGAGGTGGCTCTAATATTTTTAACGAAAATACATTAGCTACGATATAGTAAATACCGAAAATTAAAACGGTATTACTAGGTGTATTTAGTCCTTTGAAATAGTATTTCTGTTCTTCATCAATGTTGAAAATAGCCAGTCTTAGACAAGAGAATAGGGTAATGAAAAGCCCCAAGTATTTTATTTCAAATGGAAAGGCAAAACTGCCAATGTTTACGCCATAAGGTTCTAGGAGTTTATACATTGCCAACCCTGGTATTAGCCCAAAACTTACCATGTCTGCCAAAGAATCTAGCTGAACACCCAAAGGCGAATTGGCGTGTAAGGCACGGGCTATAAATCCGTCAAAAAAATCTAATACTAAAGAAATAATGATGCATATAGCGGTAATTTCGTAAGCTCCGTTAACTAAATGGATAGCTCCTACGCACCCCGAAAACAAATTGCCTAAAGTAAAGGCATTAGCGAGATTATTTTTAATAAAATTCATAGAGCAAAGATAAGGATTTCTTTTGAAGGTGTCTTTTAAGAAATAAAAATGAGGCTACCCTCTTAAGGTAGCCCCACTCATCGTTTTGTAAACTTTATTACCAGATTTTAATTCTATCCTCTGGTTTTTTGTAGTGTTTGTCTTTTGCTTCTACTTTAAAGGCATCATACCAAGCATCTACATTTACCAACGGTCCAAAACTACGGAAGTAACCTGGAGAGTGTGGGTCAGTTTTTACTTGGTTAATCATATATTGCTCGGTAGATTTAGTTCTCCATACAGTTGCCCAGCTCAAAAAGAATCTTTGGTCTTGGTTATAACCACTGATTTCCCCTGGGTTACCTTTATCTTTAAGATACATTTTTAACGCGTCGTAAGCAATGGCTACACCACCTAAGTCTGCAATGTTTTCTCCACTAGTGAAGACTCCATTTACGAAACTTCCTTTTACAGGCTCGTACTTGCTGTATTGGTCTGCCAGCTGTTTTACTTTGATATCAAAGTTTTTACGGTCTGCATCTGTCCACCAGTTGCTAAGGTTTCCATCACCATCAAAACGAGAACCACCATCATCAAATCCGTGAGAAATTTCGTGACCGATTACTGCACCAATACCTCCAAAATTAACCGCAGGGTCTGCCTTAAAGTTGAAGAATGGCGGTTGCAATATCGCTGCCGGGAATACAATCTCGTTGTTGGTTGGGTTATAGTAAGCGTTTACGGTTTGCGGTGTCATTCCCCATTTAGATTTGTCCACAGGTTTATTCACTTTTTCGGCTAAAGTTTTTTCGTAAGCCCAAAGCGATACCTGCTTTAAGTTCTCATAAAGAGAAGAACCGTTATTGAAGTTAAGTTTAGAATAGTCTTCCCATTTGTCTGGATAAGCTACTTTTACAGTAAATTTATTTAGTTTGTCTAACGCTTTAACTTTAGTTTCAGCAGACATCCAATCTAGGTTTTCTATGTGCTGGTGATAAGACTTTTTAAGGTAGCTGATAAGCGTTTCCATTTCTGTTTTAGCTTCAGCAGGGAAATACTTATCTACATACAGCTTACCGAAGGCTTCGCCAAGAACACCATTGATGAGGCTAAGTCCTCTCTTTTCCATAGCTCTTTGCTCCTTTTGACCTTGAAGGTATTTGCTATAAAAATTGAAGCTGATGTCGTCTAATCTCTTATCTAAATTATCCGCATTGCTAGAAAGTAATCTTAATTTAAGATAATCTTTAATTAGAGGCAGATTAGCATTGTTGATGAATTTATCTAAGTTCTGATAATAACCTAGCTCTCCTAAAATGACTCTATCTGTGTTTACACCAGCCTCTTTAAGATAAGTAGAAAGATTTACATTTTTTACTAAACTTGGCAATTCAGAAGTGTTTTTAGGGTTGTAACGCTTGTTAGCATCTCTACCTTCCTCGTTGGTAAGTAGCGTTTTTGCCATTGTTTTCTCTAAATCTACTATTTTTTTAGCGGTATCGTTAGAGTTTTTATATCCTAAAACATCTAATAGAGAAGCCACATACTTTTGATATTCATTGAGTGTTTTTGTGTTTTCTGCATTCTCTTTTTGGTAGTAATCTCTTCCTAACCCTAGACGAGGTCCACCTAGATAGATGGTGTTCATCTTAGAGTTTTTAAGGTCGGTATAGGCGTACCAACTGTAAAGAGGATTATCTCCTGTGCGAACAGCCGCAGTAAGATAAGTTTGTAAATCTGCTAAGTTTTTGATAGCATCAATTTTAGCTAAATCATTTTTGATAGGGTTGATGCCTTCTGCGTTTCTTTTATCCATATTCATAAAAGAAGCGTAGAGGGTTTGTATTTTTTTACCTTCTGTACCTTCAGCATAGGTTTCAGAAAGGATATTTTTAAGAATGGTAAGAGACGCCTCGTCTGTTTTTTCACGCAATTCGTTGAAACTTCCCCAAGAAGCTTTATCCGAAGGAATAACCGCCGTACGCATCCAACCACCGTTTACGAAATTATAAAAATCGTCTTGAGGGCGAACATTAGTGTCCATATATTCTAGGCTAATCCCATGTTCTTCGTGCTGATGTCCTGCATGAGCAGCGTGATCTACTTGAGCCACTTTCTTATTCACAGAGCAAGACTGAAAAGCTAACGCTCCAGAAAGAGCCAATAGGCTTAATGTAATTTTCTTCATTTTGAATAGATATTTTTATCGTTTATTTTTAACTTATTTTACAACAGTTTTTAGACTGATTCCACAAATCTACAATTTTTTTGCTAAAAATGTTTAAGATTCGTTTGGATTAAAAACAAGAACTTCCACAACAGACTGTAAAACTCTTTGAGAAACGAAGTTCATAAAATCCTCTCTATCCAAATGAGGCAGGTGCAAATGATAGTTATAACTTTTGTTTTTTACTCTTACAGAATAATACACAGAGCCTATTTCATTTTGATATTGGTCGGTTTGTGGACCTGCAACGCCTGTGGTAGAGATAGAAATATCTGTTTTAAACAACTCTTGACAACCTATCGCCATCGCTTCGGCTACTTGCTCCGAAACTACCGTGTGTTGGTTTATCAGTTGTTCGGGAACTTTTAAGATATTGATTTTTTGATTGACTGCATAGGCAGTAATGCCTCCTTGAAAATAGGCGGAACTTCCCGATATAGAGGTGATTAACCTTGAAATACCACCGCCAGTACAGCTTTCGGCAGAAGAGATGCAAAGTCCTCTTTTGGTAAGAATGAATTTAAGGATAGACGCTATATCCTCATTATCCCAAGAAATGACTTTGTCTTGGATTAAAGGTTTTAACGGTTCTATAATTTGGTTGAGTTGGGATTCTAAATCTGTTTTGTTACTCCCAATAGCGGTAAGTTTTAGCTTTACTCTGTTTCCTATGGGGAGGTAGGCTAGTTTGATATTTTCGGGCAGATGGTTTTCCCAATCTTCTATGGTCTGGGCTAAAAGACTTTCGGGGAAATCAACCACGGAGATGATTTTTACTACTATATGTGATAAAGAAAACCTTTCAGCTAGTAGCGGAATGATTTGGTCTTTAATTAATGGTTTTACTTCATAAGGTACACCAGGGAGAACAAAGACCATCTTGCCGTTTTCTTCCATCATTAAGCAAGGGGCGGTACCGTTATGATTTTGTATGACTTTGGCTTTTGAGGGGATTTCTGCCTGTGGACGGTTAATATCAAAGAGATGAGCTCTGTTTCGTTTGATTAAAATTTGTTCCAGATGAGCCAAAGTTTCGGGGTCTGTGATGAGGTTATCATCAAAAAAATGAGCAATGGCTTTTTTCGTTTTGTCGTCTTTGGTAGGTCCTAGACCGCCTGTGGTTATCACGAGGTTGGTGATTTTGAAGGCATCGTTTAAAGCCTGTTTAATGCAGTCGGTATCATCTGAAATGGTAAAGATTTCGGCGACTTTAATCCCTATATTATGAAGTTCTTTAGCAATAAAGTTAGAATTGGTATCAATGGTGTTTCCAGCTAAAACTTCATCACCTATTATAATGATTGCAGCGTTTGTTATGCTCATGATTTAACATTTTAATAATAGAAACAAATTTAGTAAAATATGAAACCAAAAATTAAAAATATAAGCTATGCTATTTTTTAACTTTAAGTTTACAATGGTATTAAGATATAAATCCTATATTTGCTTTCCATAAGGTTTTAAGAAATGAAAAGAAGAGATTTTTTAAAGAGCGGGTCTATAGCAGCTTTAGGAAGTATGCTTATCAGTCCGTTTGGTTTAAAAGCCAATACGATAAAAGAAGAATTTGGAGGGAAAAAAGCTAAGAATATCATCTTTATGGTGAGTGATGGTATGAGCGTGGGGACACTACATATGGCGGATATTTACTCTAGGAGAAAACTAGGTAGAGCTTCTCACTGGCTAGGTTTGTATGAAAATAATTTAGTACAAAGAGCAATGATGGATATGGCATCTGCTAACTCCATTGTTACCGATTCTGCGGCGGCAAGCTCTTCGTGGGGAGGAGGTGCTCGTGTAAATAACGGAAGCCTTAACATTAGCCCAGATGGAAAAGAAAATATGCCGATACTCCAAAAGTTTAAAAAAGCAGGTAAAAAGGTAGGTTGTGTAACTACAGTTCCTATCAACCACGCTACGCCAGCAGGGTTTAGTGTAACTTCTAAAAAGAGAAGTGCGATGGATGATATTGCGGTAGATTATTTAGATTTAGGTTTTGATGTGATGATGGGAGGTGGGGCTAAATATTTTGAAGCAGACAAGAGGAAAGACGCTGTAGATTTAGATGCTAAGTTCCGTTCTAAAGGTTATACAGTGGTGAAAAACAAAACAGAAATGTTATCAGCTCCTAAAAATAAGCCTATTTTGGGTACTTTTGATGAGGAAGCGTTGCCGTATACCGTAGACCACAATAGTTGTGATAAAATGAAAGCCAATATCCCTACTTTGGCAGAGATGACGGAGAAGGCTATTTCGCAGATGAAAGACCACCCTAAAGGCTTTGTAATGCAAGTAGAAGGTGGCAAGGTAGACTGGGCAGCACACGGTAATGATATTGCGGCTCTGCTTTATGACCAATTGGCTTTTGATGAAGCAGTAAAGGTAGCTATAGATTTTGCAAAGAAAGACGGTAATACTTTGGTGGTAATTACTTCTGACCACGGAAACGCCAACCCAGGGCTTATCTATGGTAAAACTTGTAATGATAATTTTGACCATATACAAAACTTTAAAAACTCTAATGAGTGGGTACTACAAGGCATAAAGCCTGATAGTTCTATTTCTTTTGTTAAAGAACGAGTAGCGAAGGCTTGTGGTAATATGGTTTTATCTGATGACCAAGTGAAACAGCTATTATCTTACTATTCTACGGCAAAGCAAGAAGATGGTTTGTATAATCCTCGCCATTTGCCGTTTAAGCTCCTTTCTGAGATGCAAAAAGACTATACTTCCGTAGGTTGGATAAGTATGGACCACTCTTCGGACTATACAGAACTTGCGATGTTTGGACCAGGAAGCGAACGCCTAAAACCGCTGATGAGAAATACAGATATACACACATTCTTACTAGACGCTGCTGAAGTAGAAAATAAGTTTTAGTGGTGTTTTGATTTAATAATACAAAAGCCTCCAAAATTATTTGGAGGCTTTTGTATAGAATGTCACTTATGGTGTGCCTATATTGTCAGAGGTGTTCTGCTCGGTAAAGCAGAACACCTCTGCTAGATAAGACAGTTCGCCTCTGCTCGTACGAGCAGAGGCGAACTGCTAAAAAAAGGAACACAAATTTGTGTTCCTTTTTTTAATTAACCAATCACTATAGGAGTAGATAATACCTCTGTTCTTGGCTCTTTAAGTACTGTTTTACCATTGCTGTATTGCGTGGTAATGCTGAGTTCATAATTTCCTGCTTCTAAATTTGCAGGAACGAGAATGAGTAATCTTGACGGCTCGTTAAGCACAATATGCTCGGCTAAGAGTTTCACTTCGTTTTGGTTGTCTAAGTTTTTAAAGACGATACCGTTTTTAAGATTGTCGCCATCTATTTTAATGTAAGTACCTTTGATTTCCGCATTTTTGCCTTTGGTAAGTGTGCCGTCTGCTTTGCTTGTGGCTTTGTCGGTAATGCTGAATACACTCATTGGGCTGGATTGTTCGCCTAGGATTTCTACTTTAGTGTCTGCTACCGCTTTTCTAAGATCTAAACCTTGGTTTACATTCACATAAACGGAGTGTTTCTCTTTATCCCAAGTTTTGTCGTAAAATACGCCCTTAATGGCAGGACGCATATATACCAGTCCTGTATTCACGCTATATCCATTCAACACCAGTTCTGAGGCTTTACGGTTAAAACGAGTGATAATATCTACCGCAGTTTCAGTCTGTATCTCCATACCCTCTTTTTTGAGGGCATTTACGATTTCTGTAATGCCAAGGCTACCGCCTAAGAGAGGCACGGCTACAAAATCATTAGGGTCATCTTTAGTCAATAGGTTGGGACGCAACCACGCTTTTAGTGTATTCATAATATTGATGTTTTATTTAGATAGTTAAACTAGTTTCTTTTTAAAGCAAAAATGTAATCTTCTGCCCATTTGGATAAATTGGCCAGCCGTTGAGTATCGGTACTTTTGAATAGTCCATTAGGTTGTAAAGATATTTTTACATAATAAGTCTTTTCGGCATTGGTATTATTGTCTACCAACCAAACACCAGAAGCTACTTGATATAAGTCTCCGGAATTAAAGGAACACGAAATTAATGTAGGCGACCCGGGTATAACCGCTGTTTTATAAGCACCTTCTTCCATGGTTTCATCTATACTCGCTCTAACCCAAACAGAACTTCCCGTAGGCAAAAGTACTGCTGCAGGAGCGGCAGTAACTAAATAAGCACAATAAATAGCCCATTTACCCGGAGGTAAGGTAATAGATTGACCTGAATATCGGTGTAACCCCCAACTACGCACGCCAGCACTCTGTTGTATAGAGTAAAAAGTTTCATTGGGCATAATATCCGTTTCAATAGGTGCATTACCATAAACTACTTCTACATTGTTTGGTATTGTAGGGTTGGTTCTACTTACTACTCCTAATGTGCCATCGGGTTTTGCAACTACGGCTTTAGTATATTCGTTTTCCAATGAGGTAGCATCAGTCATTTGGTTGATTTTGGCATTGCCATTGACCTCTAGTTTTTGCGATGGGCTTTGGGTGCCTATCCCTACATTGCCATCTCCCATAAACGAAAGATTATTAGTCCCTAGAGTTACCGTTCTGTTACCTGCTAGTGTGCCGTCTGCAGTATAGATATTGGTAGTTACTGGAGAGGTTCCTCCTAGAGGCTTCCATGTACCCCCACTAAGCGTGTTGCTTTTATTTTCATAGTAGTAAAATCCTAAGGTAACATCTACATTACCGATAGCAGATTTACCCGTTGCTGTATTATATACTATCATACCGTCTAAACGGTTAGGGTAAGCTAAAGAAACTCCATTTGGAGTTGCAATTAAGGTATTGAGTTGGGTTAAATCTGTTCTCGGAAAAACTAACCCTTTTCCTATGTTGGTGGAGGTATTCCATTGAGGGGTGGACGAAGCGTCTAAAAAAGCAGTCTGATTAGGAATTACATTTTGAGATACTGTTTTGTTCGTCTTAATTTGAGCATAAGATAAAATATTGATACTTAATGCCACTAATATGAATATTTGTTTTTTCATAATAATATAAAATTAAAGACCTGTTGTATTGAGCCATTTTGTTCCTGTGGATATATAACAAGAAGAGTAACCTGCTGTTAAAGATTGTTGTTGCCCTATAGGTTGTGGGGAAATAGAAACATCATTTTCAGGGCTAAAGAAACATAACATTCTTCCTTTATTATCTGTAGTAGGAGTAGGCAAAGTTAAACTGCTAGGATTAGTTAAATAGACAAAATAATCGTCATCTTTTATAGTTGGAATAGGGTTATCGTCTTCCCTATAATTTCGTGTGAAAGATTTTGTTTCTGTGGCAATGGCTGGTCTAACCCATTTAGTCCCATTATAAAAGTAATACCCCTTTTCTGTAATATCTGTTACTCTAGCATCGGTACCAGTGTAAGACGCTATTGTGCCACCTCCATCTTCTGCATTGGCATCATCTACTACATAGACTAATGTTCCCTCTTGAGGGGAAGGCATTTTAGCGACTCTTGTTTTAGATAACTTAGGCACAATAATACCCTCGTTAGTTGCGCCTAACAAGTTAGTTGTATTGGGTTTTATCTCTAAAGTAGCATTGGGAGATGAGGTGTTAATCCCCACTTTACCCTCGGTTTGTCCGTAAGCTATTAGACTTAGACCTAAAAAGGCACCTACACTTAGTTTGGTTGTTTTTTTCATAATGTTTAATTTTAAAAATTGATATTTAATTGTTTAAGATTATAGATGTTAGATATTGGATTTTAGAGGTTGGATGTTGGGCTTAAGGGTTGATGAGGCTATACTAAGTTCTAACCTCTCATATCTCACCTCTAACCTAAAAAAACGCCTTTCCCCTCTAAACACACACAAAACGAGAGGAAAGGCTAAAGCAGAAAGAAAGTAAAAACTCCCTCTCTGAACGCTAAAAGCACCTAACAAAAACGACCATGTTATGAGACAAAACAATGGTGCTTTTAGCATGTATTTATGAAAGCTAAATTTAGAATGGTATAAACGAAAAAATCCGCCAACGAAAGTTGGTGGAATTATATTTATAATTAACGATAAAAGTTGAAGTAATTTTCTAGATAATACGACGCATACCCACGAAACTATTTGTGTGTGTGTGTGTGTGTGTGTGTGTGTGTGTGTTTACGAAATTATTTGAGATAGCCAAATAATCTTGTAACTTTTTTATACTTGTTTGTATGTAATTGGTATCGTGTGTCATAAAACTGAAGCAAACTTATTACCTTTTAAGGAAGTATGCAAATTTTTAAGAGAAATTTTAATGATACCCACTTCTAATTGATTATTGAAAGAGGAGCTAAAAGGGGACAGATTTGGCTACACTATTTACCTGTCTATTCTAGCTAAACTAAAAATCTAGACTCACACTGATTTTTTTTGCAGTTAATTCTGCTTCGGAGTACATAATGAGTTCTACATTCATAATATCAATTTTGTTCCAATAGAATCCTCCAGAAAATCTACTTTCTAGCACTGTGGCAGTGTATGTTCCGTTTGGGGATTCTTTGATTTCGTTAGGATAATAGAAGTTTTTAGAACATTGTAGGAGTTCTTTCTCTTGTTCGGTTAGGATATTTACTTCTCCAAATAATTTGGCAACATAGCTGTTGTTAGGGTTTTTATATAACTCTTTTGGTGTGCCATTTTGAACAATTTGCCCATCTTTTAAAATTAAAATTTCGTCTAACCAAGGCATCACTTCCTGTAAATCGTGGGTAGAGATTAGAAGCGTGATGTTTTGTTCTTTAACATAATTAAACAGCTTTTTTCTAATATCTATCGTTCTAGAAACATCTAGATTACTGAAAGGTTCGTCTAGTAGTAAGAGTTTCGGTAATAGAGAAAGGGCTCTTGCAATGGCAACTCTCTGTTGCTGTCCACCGCTTAGGAATTTGGGCTTTTTATCTATTTCATTACTAAGACCCACAATGTCCAAAAGTTGATTGACTTTGTTCTTTTTCTCTTCAAGATTGATGTTAGAAATAAATTTACCTACATTATCATACACCGTTCCGTAAGGCATCAAATCGTAGTTTTGAGCCACCAGTTTCATTTCTTTTTCACCAGGGACGATGTTGGCTTTTGGACCAAATAAGGGTTTGCCTTCAAAATAGATATGCCCTTCTTGCCAATCCATAAGACCATAGATAAGGCTTAGGAGGGTTGATTTTCCACAACCGCTTTCTCCAGCTATGGCAATAATTTTCCCTTTCTCAAAACTCCAATTGAAATTAGTGAAAATAGAGCGTTCCGAATGGTACGAAAAAGATAGATTCTTTATTTCTAAAAACATAAGGGCAAAAGTAAGGATTTTTACCTTCGGAGATGAGGTTATTGTAGGTTTTTGAGTGTTGAAATTTTATATTAGTTTCAAAACTCCTATTTTAGCGGTCTAATAGTTTTCTTGTAATTGACTTTAGAAACTTCCATAGAATACCTTAAAGGAGTAGGTCCAGAGCGGGCAAAACTCATCAAAAATCTGCTGGGAATAAGTACGGTGGAAGACTTGCTTACATTCTATCCAATAAGATATTTAGATAAAAGCCGATTGTATAAAGTAGCAGATTTGCAGAAAGAGGCAGATGTAGAGATGCAATTAAAGGGTAAGATAAGGGAATTGCAGGAGGTGGTTTATGGTAAGGGACAAAAACGATTGTCTGCAAAATTCTACGATGAAACAGGCATGATAGAACTGGTTTGGTTTAGATATACCAAATGGATGGTGGAGCAGATGCCTATCAATAAAGAAGTATTTATTTTTGGTAAGGTCAATTGGTTTAATGGAGTTTTTTCTATGCCTCATCCAGAGATAGAGCTGGACGAGAAAAAAGCCTTGTCAGAAACTCTATTACCCATCTATTCAGGGAGTGAAAAGCTCATTAAAAGAGGGGTTAATAACAAATTTTTCCAAACCATCATCAGGGAAGTTATTAAACAGACTTCTTTCTTTTTAGAAGAAAATTTACCGAGTAATATTCTTAGTTCGCTTAAACTAATTGGTAGAAGAGAGGCTTATCAAAATATCCATTTTCCTCAAAATATAAATTGGATAGATGAGGCTAATAAACGACTGAAATTTGAGGAAGCTTTTTTCTTTCAGCTAGGGTATGGTCTTAAAAAACAATATCAAAAAGTATCCAATGTAGGAATTCCCTTTCCGCTAGTAGGAGATTATTTTAATAATTTTTATCAAAATAAATTACCTTTTGAACTCACTAATGCCCAAAAACGAGTCCTAAAAGAAATCAGGAATGATATGAAAAAGCCTATCCAAATGAACAGGCTTTTGCAGGGCGATGTAGGTTCGGGTAAAACTATGGTGGCGTTGCTTTCAATGCTATTGGCGTTGGATAATGGGACACAGGCGTGTCTTATGGCTCCTACGGAAATTTTGGCTCAACAACATTATAATAGCATAGCTCAACTTTTAGAAGGAACAGGCATCGAAGTAAGACTTTTAACAGGCTCTACAAAAAAATCGGAACGGAAAGATATTCACGAAGGATTAGAGTCTGGGAGGTTGTCTATCTTGGTAGGAACTCACGCAATATTAGAAGATTCCGTTAAGTTTAAAAATTTGGGCTTAGGCATCATAGACGAGCAACATCGTTTTGGGGTGGCACAAAGAGCGAAACTTTGGTCTAAAAATAAAATTCCACCGCATATTTTAATTATGACGGCAACGCCTATCCCTAGAACTTTAGCGATGAGTTTTTATTCAGATTTAGATGTTTCGGTAATAGATGAGTTGCCGACGGGGAGAAAGCCTATCATTACAGCTCATAGGAGAGAAAAAGACAGGCTCTCGGTTTATCAGTTCGCAAAGGAAGAAATCCAAAAGGGAAGACAAATTTATTTTGTGTATCCACTAATAGAAGAATCTGAAACTTTAGACTATAAAAATCTGATGGAAGGCTTTGAGATAGTGCTAGACTATTTTAAAGATTACGAAGTTACGATGCTACACGGCAAAATGAAACCTCACGAAAAAGATGAAGCGATGAACTATTTTGCTTTAGGTAAGGCTCAAATTATGGTAGCTACTACGGTTATAGAAGTTGGGGTTAATGTACCCAATGCTTCGGTAATGGTAATAGAAAGTGCCGAAAGGTTTGGGCTTTCACAGTTGCATCAGCTTAGAGGTAGAGTGGGGCGAGGGGCAGAGCAGAGCTATTGTATTTTGATGACCTCGGATAAACTATCTACGGAAGGGCGGAAACGAATTAAAACGATGTGCGAAACTAATGATGGATTTAAAATCTCGGAGGTAGATATGCAACTTAGAGGTCCTGGGGATATATTGGGAACTCAGCAAAGTGGTATTGTAGATTTTAAAAAGTTGGATTTAACTAAAGATGCTTCGGTAATTAAAGTAGCACAGAAAATAGTAACCTTATTGGTGCAAAGCGACCCTAATTTAACTCACCCAGCACACGCTCAATTAAGAAATTACTACATGAAGCAATATAAGGGTAAAAACAAATGGGGAAAAATTAGTTGATTTTTCCCCAAGTATTAAGTGTTTTATTTCTTGTAAAATTAATCGCTAGTTCTAGCAGAAGTTTTATAAACTTGGAAGTTGAATACAAAAGTTCTGTCGTTTAAAGAGTAACCAGCATAATTAAAATGAGCATCTCTAGCAAAAGCCGCTTTTGATGGCACTATAATTACTCCTTGTAAGTTGTAATCTGTTTCAGCTCCTTGATTAAAACTTTTAAAATATTTCAAAGCCTCTTGGAAACCTTCTATTTCGTAGTAACTTCTAGTCTTTCCGCTACTTGTTAGTACCGAGTTTTTAACATAATAGAAAGAAGGGTCTTCCTGTGGTGTCCCTGTACCGCTAATAGTGTTGTAGAAAGTATACGGACTTCTGAGTTTTACACTTTCATTTTCTTTAGTAGCAACATAGGTCATTGTCTTATGCATTAGGCTTATGTTGTCTGTAGCACCTATAGTAGTGCCATTGTCAGGTTGTGCGTTTGGTCTTACAATGTATACCACTCCAGATTCTAAAGTTTGAGGATTATAATCAGATAAAGGCTTCTCATTATCATCGGTTGTACTACTAGAGTCGAAAGCCACAATATTTCCTCTAGAATCAAAATAATTGTCCTTTAGAAATTGCTGAATGGCTTGTGCATCATAATCGTTTTGTACACTAATATCTACTGTTGTAGTGGTAGTAGTGGTAGTATCTCTTTTGCAAGAGGTAGCGGTAAGTCCTATAGCCAAAAGGCTGAGTGCAATGCTTTTTTTCATTAGAATATCTTTTTGCTTAATAAGCAATTTTCTTAAATTGCGATTTTATTTTTTAGTAACGACAAAAATATAAATAAAATATGAGAATAGATAAATTTTTGTGGAGTGTGAGGTTTTTTAAGACAAGAAGTATTGCGGCAGAAGAAATAAAAAAGAATAGAGTTTCGGTGGGAGAGCAAGTTGCAAAGCCTTCTAGAGAAGTAATGGAGGGCGATATAATTAAAATTAGAAAAAATCAAATTGATTATAAAATAAAGGTAATTCAAATTCCTAAAAGTAGGATAGGGGCTAAGTTAGTTCCACTTCATATCAAAGATATGACGGATAAAGAGCAATACGAAATTCTAAAAATGCGAAAATTATCACAGGACTACTATCGTCAAAAAGGAGAGGGAAGACCTACTAAAAAAGACCGTAGAGATATGACCGAATTTATCAATACAGACGATGAGACTTTCTTCGATGAAGACGATTGGGAAGCTTTCTTTAATGATGATGAAGATTTAGAAGACTAATAATTTCATCCGCGATTTCGTCGGGAGCTTTATCATCAGTATCTATGATATATTTTGCTTTGGAGTAGTAGGTTTGTCTTTCAAACAAGTGTTTTGCAATAAATTCTAGCAGTTGGTCACTGTCTTTTATATGAGCGATAAGTGGTCGGCTGCTTTTTTCTTTTATTAACCTTTTATGAAGGTTTTTCACAGAAGTTCTTAGATAAATACTTTCAGAAAGGGCGTTAATGGTATCTATGTTATTATAATAAACAGGTGTGCCACCTCCCAAACTAAGGACGGTAGATTTTTGAGTGTTGAGTAGGTGTTCTAAGGTTTCTTTTTCTCTTTTTCTGAAATAAATTTCCCCCTTTTCTTTAAAAATTTGAGGGATTTCTCTCATTTCTTGCTCAGAAATTACCTTATCTAGGTCTAATAAATTAAAATTTATTTTTTCTGATAATTTTTTGGAAATTAGTGATTTACCACTTCCCATGTAGCCTATTAGAGAAATAATCATGATTTATTTTTAAACAAAATTGCAGAAAAATTTTGAGAAAACAAAAAAAGCCGTATCTTTGCACCACTTTTGAGAACGGAATTATCCTAACTCAAATGACTCGGTAGCTCAGCTGGTAGAGCAATACACTTTTAATGTATGGGTCCTGGGTTCGAATCCCAGCCGAGTCACAAGATAAAAATCTTAATAAAAGATTTTTGCCTGTGTGGTGAAATTGGTAGACACGCCATCTTGAGGGGGTGGTATCCTTAAGGATGTGCTGGTTCGAGTCCAGTCGCAGGCACACAGAAAAAATTTAGACTCGGTAGCTCAGCTGGTAGAGCAATACACTTTTAATGTATGGGTCCTGGGTTCGAATCCCAGCCGAGTCACAATTTGCTGAAAAGTAAATTTTTTTCATATTAATATTTTGTGATTTGGTGTTCAGAAGTCTCCTTGTTTATTATAAGGAGACTTTTGGTTTTCGTATATGTTTGTAGACTTAGTAAAAAGTGGGTAACCTAAAATTAATAATGAGTAGCCTAATTGTATGCCTTTTTAGACAAGGTTTGATAATAGAAGTAAGGTGAAAATGTTAGAAGATAATGTATAAAAACCTGATTTTCTGGAATTAACGGGAATTAAAAAAGCACCAACTAATTATTGGTGCTTTATATGTGGTCCCACCTGGGCTCGAACCAGGGACACTGGGATTATCAATCCCTGCCTCTAACCAACTGAGCATTATATAATTATAATAGTTTAACTATACATAGATTTATATATGTATGCCCAAAAGTATGCCTTTTTACTAAATATTCTTCCTTTTCTGATGGCTTAATATCATTGTTTTTTCATTCTTTTGAACTTTTAAAATCATATAATGATTTCCAATATACCAGGAAAATGAATGAATGTTATCCTCTTTAATTTCTCTGTAAGGAGAACCTAAAAACTGACTTATCCATACCTTTAATTGTATTAGTAATTTAGGGTTGAAGTAGTAATCTATTTTGGTTAAAATATCAGCATTGTAATAAAACAGTATTTTTTTTACCATTAAGCCAAATAGATTCTCGTCTTTTTCTTTGTCAAAAAGATATACATCATAACAGTATCTTTTACAACAATAATCATCTTCTGGAAATAGTCTAAATTCATATTTATGGGATTCTTCACCTATCTTAAATTTTAAGTGCTTGTATATTTCATTTTTCATTAGTTTTTAATGGTATAAAAAAACCACCTTTAAGGGTGGCAATTATCTAATTTTTGGAATAGGCAGCATTGGAAATACTATCTTATTCATTTCTTCTTCCATTTCCTTTATCTTTTCGGGATACAGTTTTCTTTCAAAATAAAGGTGGGTAAATATTTCGTCAAACTCAATCATACTTTCATAGTATTTTCTATCAATGCTTACTCCAAAGTCATTATTTGGAGAATTAGCAATATGTAAATGTTTTTCTTTTTCTGGTTCTACACTATAATCTAAATAATCAAAATAGAATCCAGCCAACTTACAATAACCAATATCAAAATATTCAATAATCCATTGCTTTAATTGGGTGTCATCTTCCTTGATAAGTTGATATTTTTCTAATGCTTTTTTACAGTGATTTTCATACTCTTGAAGTCTAATACATTGGTCTATTTTATTATAAAAATCTTTAAAATAATTAAATTGTTTTGTACAATATTCTGGTTTTTGAAGGCAATCATAAGGTAAATTGTGTTTTTCCAATTCCTTACATTGCTCACAAGGTTCTTTAGAGAAATCCTTTATTTCCTTATACAAATCATCATATTCATATAGCCAATAGGCTAGTTGCTGTAAAGAATAGGGATTGTTTCCCAATTCTGTAAGATGTTGTAAGGAATGAGAAATTTTATTTGTCATTTTTTTTCTTCAAAATCCAATATAATGTGATTAATAGGACAAGGATAACAAAACTCAAAAAATATACAGACAACTCTAATTTTTTATTAAAATTTAAACCTTGACTGTTTCTTTGCTCTATTAAATTATTCCATTCTTTATCTTCAGAATACCATTTTTCTTGTGCTTGACTTTGTTTTACAAGATTACTATGTTTCTGTTCCTTTTCAAGTTTTTTAAGTACATCATTATCTTTTTTACTCTGTTGAGCTTCAATAATTCTTTCCTTTTTTCTTTTATTTATTAAATTTTGCCATTCTTTATCTTTTGAAAGTTCTTTAAAAAGTTTATCAAGTCTAGCATTTGCTTCTTTAGCCTTTCTTTTATTAGTTTCAATTTGACTTTCACCAACTATTTTCTTAGCCATAACTATTTTTTTATCTTTTATTTAATCCTAATCTTGTAAAACTTGTTTGTCCAGATATTACATCTCCGTCTACTGTTCCCCTTTTCTGCTTATTTCAAAAGACTTCTTTGTCATAGGATTAATGATTGTTTTTGACTTTATTATTAAGTAATAAATATGTAATACCAGAACTTACAATAAATCCACAAATGAAGAGTAGATAATTAAATTTAAAAACTTTCACAGTACTGCCTACAAAATCTTCATCAACTCTGTGCCCTATAAAATTGTAAAATTGTGTTTCTCCAAATAGGTAACCTAATAATAAAGCTACCAAAACTCCGACAATTATAGAAATAATCTTAATTTCTTGGTTGTTTAACTTGTTAAAAATCATATTAAATTAAATATTTAGAATTGTGTATTTTAAAAGTAAATGGGAATGTATATATCTTCAATTATATTCTGTCTTTTAGTCATATCTGCATTTAAGAAGATAGTCTCAGTTTCTTTTTGGATTGTTTCAACCAAATAATTTATTCTTTCAAGAGTATTTTTCCTGTAATATGGCTCATTTCCCCCCC
>NZ_LEKU01000007.1:0-30349 GCF_009932355.1 Riemerella anatipestifer | reverse complement strand
TTTTTCTCTCAACTTTGCGACCAATTTATGATTAAAAGAAACTATGCTAAAACTTTTGAAGGCTTTAAAACAAGGATAATCAGTAAAATAACCGCCGCAACGGTTATTCAATATATCAATAAATTTATCTTCCAAAGAAAATTAAATCATCTAAAAATCAGTATTATTTAAAATGCACAACGAGTTTATTTGTAATTGTGATATTTACAGTTGTATGAATTATTTATATGATTGATTATCAATATTGATAATATTAGATATAATCTATTTGTAATTGTGAGTAAAATTAAAATATGAATTTTTACAGGTCATATAAGTGTGATTAGTATAATAAAATTTTAAAAATATATTAGCTAAGTGATTGAAAATAAAATAGAATTGTATATTTTAAAAAAGGTTTTTGTACTTTTGCCCCCTCAAAAATAATATAGAATGAAAAAGACACTTTTTATGGCGTTGGCTGTTGTGGGTACGGTAGCATCAGCACAAGAAACGGTATCAGATAGTACCAAACATTGGTCTATAGTAGGGCAAAACACACTTATGCTTAACCAAGCGGCTTTCTCTAACTGGGTAGGTGGTGGAGCTAATAATGTGGGTTGGCTAGCGGGTACTAACTACAATATGACTTATGAGAAAGGTAAAGACCTTTGGGAGAACATAGTGGTATTAGGTTATGGACAAAATAATACTAAAGGTGTAGGTACTAGAAAAACTCAAGACGTTATTAACCTTTCTTCTAACTATGGTAGAAAGATTTCTCAAAATTGGTATGCATCTGCTGGAGCTAGCTTACAAACTCAGTTTGCTCCTGGATATGAGAATGGTAATGACCCTTCTGCTAAAAAAATATCTAATTTTATGGCTCCCGGCTATATAATGGCTGGTGCAGGTTTTACTTATAGACCTAATGAAAACTTTACAGCAACATTAAGACCTGCTAATGCAAGATGGACTTTGGTATTGGATAAAGATTTACAAAGAGCAGGTAATTTTGGTTTAAGACATAATGGAGATTCTTCTCTATTCCAATTTGGTTTCTTGGGAACAGCCGTTTACAAAATACAACTAATGGAAAATATGTCTCTTATCAATACAGCTTCTGTATTTTCTGATTACCTTAATCACCCTGAAAGATTGGTGTTAGGGTACAACGGAGTACTTAATATGAAGATTAACAAGTATGTTTCTTCAGTAATTACACTTGATTTATTGTACGACCACAATCAAATCAGAAAAACTCAGATGAGACAAACTCTAGGTGTTGGTTTTGCTTATAATATCAATAAAGGAGTAAAAAGATCTGATATTAAAGACAACAGAAGTTGGAAATAAGTTATTATAAATAAACTAAAATTAAGTTTATAATTAAATAGCCCTCTATATGTCTAATAGAGGGCGATTTTAGTAATTAAACGTCTACTTAATGTGGAAATTATTTTATAATAAATTTCCCACGCTGTACATAGCTGTAAGTAGAATATTGGAAGAGATAGCCTCCTTTTGGTAATCCTTGTGTTGGAATGGTGATTTCCTTAGAAGCGTTGGTATCTATTTCTACCGTTTTAACCAAAGCACCATTAGTGTTATAGATTTGGAATTGAGCTTTCTCTCTCGGTTCGCCTAATTTAACGCGAAGCTCGTCGCCTTGGTTCAATAAGGTAGGATATACCGTAATTTTCTTAGGGTTACTAACCTCTTGCGTTTCGTTAGTACCAAGAACCCCATTGTTCACTACAATCATTTTTTCGATGGTTTTACTGTGTGTACCTTCAGGAGTGGTTACTTTTAGGGTAACATCGTACTCGCCGTTGTATTTGAAAACCACTTTAGGGTTTCTGGCATTTTTATCACTCACATAATGAGGTTGAGGATTAAATGACCATTCCCACTGAACATTGTTTTGATTAACGATAGAGTAAGATTCAAACTCTACTGTCATATTGGCATCAGATAATTGAGCTTGGCTGATATTGGTAGCTAATGGTTGAGCCACAGGTACAAAATTTTCTCTATATAAAGGTATTTCCCATATACCTTGGGAGGTTGCAGCTCTTAGTTTTCCTTCCTTAAAGAATGGTACTAAACGAGTAAGCCTTGCTGCTGGTGGAAGCCCATCGGAATAGTTAATCCATTTATCCATAGTGTCGTCTTTGTAATAAACGGCTGAACCTACATCTGTGCCTAAATAAACGCCATTATATTCATCGCCTGCTAATACTACCCAACGGAAGGCTATATTTTTCATTTCTGCATCGTTTTCTAAGGCATTTTTCCAAGTTTTTCCACCATCGGAGCTGGTAAAAACAAGACCAGGATTGTAGGCTTTTACTAGCCATATTTTATTTTCATTTTTAGGATCTACAGAGATATTTGGGAAAAAACCATTGAGGTCTGGCATATTGATTGTTTCCCAATTTTTCCCATTATCTACAGATTTGTGTATGTGATACTGTCCACAAGCGTAGATGACATTTGGGTTAGAGCGTGCAAACTCTACATTGGAAATATTATCGTTAGCATCAAATATTAAGTTAAATGTTTGTCCTTCGTCTGGTGTTTCCCAAATTTGCATGGAAGCATTCCATACATCTCGTTTAGGGTGATATAAAATTCTTTGTGCGTAGCGAGGATCTGTACCAAAGAATCCGTTAGATCTTAATATTTCATAAGGAGCTTTTTGATTAAATACTGACCAATGTGAAACTACTTTACCATCAATATTGCTTGGCATAGTAAACATACCCGCATCAGAAAAATAAACTTTTTTAGGGTTACTTACCATCACATAACCTGTCGCCTGCTCTACTCCTCCTACATAAACAGCTTTACCTTCACCATAACTTTTCATCATCACAGCATCGCCATTATGCCATCTTCCACCAACCATTACATCTTCGTTCCAGCCTTGTCCAAATCCATAATAATCACTAGCATAGATACCTTTAACACGATTTTCTCCTGTGATTTTACCATTATCATCTTTTTTAAAGAAGTTGCTGGAATATTTAATACCTCCATCGTTGGCTATCCAAACTTCATCTCCCGCAATAGCAATGTCCTGCATATCTGGGTGTATAGAAAAATTACCATTACAGTAACCTCCTATGGTAATGTCCTTGTATCCCCCTGCTCCTCCGTCTAGAGAACGATAAGCACTACAAATACCATATATGACATGTTCGGGATTGTTTCCTGAAACACCTATCATCATATCATAGTAACCTTGCCCCCCTTGTTTTCCGTCTATCGATGGGCAAAAAGTGTTTTTATAGTCGTATCTTTCATCTGTTATGGTTGTTTTATCCGTCCAATTGAGTCCACTATCTTTACTTTGTAAAATATGAGGCTGACCATAAGAATAGTTTTGTTTTTCTATATTAATAAGTGCATAGAGATAGCTTTCTCCATTTGGGGCATCGCTTACTGCCAAACGGCCTATCTTAGCCGAGGGTATTATGGTAACTTCTTTATTAAAGGTTTTTCCACCATCGTAGGATATATGGAGTGTAGAATACCAATTGAAATCTTTCCTTCCGAGTAGATAGACTACTTTAGAGTCTTTGGGTTTTAACTCATGGTCATAGAAAATACCGTTTATTACTTTACGGAAAGTAGAGCCTCCATTTTCCGATATGTAAAAACCATCTTTTTGTCTGTTTATATTACTGCCACCAAATTTATGTTGTTCTCCTGTGGCTACGGTTACTGTTCTACTATCATCACTCACTCTTATACTATTTACAGTAGTTGTAATATTACTAATTCTTTCAAAAGAATTTCCTCCATCTTTACTTACAAATAGTCCTGAAGTAGAACCTACCCATACAATATCTGCATTGTTAGGATCTATTCTGATGGCTGTTATATTATCACCAAAGTTATAATAAGAGGCACAGGCTGTCCAATTTAGCCCTTTATCTATTGTTTTAAATACTGCTCCAGTTTCTGCTCCAGAATAGAGAACGTTAGGATTGCTTTTAGAAACATCTATTCTAAACACATTAGCATGAGAATCATAAGATTCCACATAATACCTTCCTTCCGTATCAGGATTTGGTGTATTTCTAGCAGTAGTAAATGGTCCTACGCTACGCCACTTTTTTGTATTTGTGGGAGTTGTTCCTAGAGTGGTTAAACCACCTCGTTGGTTTTTAACATGTAGCTGATTACTTCTTTGGTTTTGTCGGTCTAATCTTGCGAAATAATCCTTTTTGGTTGGGAGTATAATTTCACCGTTACCATTTACAAAAGGTCTATATGCTTTTTGCCATCTTCTATAAAAGTTTACAGCAGGCTTTTTCTCTGGAGTTTTTCTTCTAGCATCGGGGTCACTCTCTAACCACTCGCCAAACTTTTTCTCCATCTCAAAGAAGTTTACGCCACTTGGGTTATCCACGATGAGTTGTAGCCAAGCAGGGTCGTCCTTACCAACAGAGAAGCTTTCTGGAGTGTAAGGATCGTAGAGTTCTTGTTGCTGCCCCATAACTAGAGAGGCGTAAAAACAGGTTAATAATAATAGTTTTTTGTACATATTATTTAGATTATAGTTTTATATTTAATTCCAAAAGTACCAATGCTCACCATTGAAGATAGCCAAAGATTTACTTTTTCCGTCGTAGGCAATTGTGCCTGCTTCGGGACTTGCCAAAAAGCGGTACTTTTACTATCTAATTTCAAAACCGCAACGTCTGAAGAATAGGGTTGTTCTGGAGTACGAGTGATGATGACTCCTGTGGTTCCACTATTTTCTGCTCCTGTATAGGAAGAAACAACTGTTGTGTTAGGGATAGAAGTTGTAAGAGCTATATTCTCTGTGGCAGATTTATACATTACTTTTTGGTTTTGTAAATCAAACCATAAAGCACCCTGTTCTGCCAAAGAATTGTCTGACAACATTGGAAGTATAATGCCTCTAGCAGAACCATTGTTTTCTTGCATATCGTTGAACTCTAAAATGGAGCTTTTACTTCGTAAAGTGCTTTTGTCTATCGCCACTTGGGCAATAGACCAATGACTTAACAAAATAGATACAATGATGGTAAATCTCCTCACAATAATTATTTTTATTTGTTACAACTTTGAGTAGTATCTTCCTATCTCATTAGGAGAAAGCTTTCATCAAACTCAAAATAAATTCTATTTCTTTTAGGTTTAAAATAAATGTTCAGTATACGAGGATTGTACAGTCCTGTTTGTTTTTGAGTTTTGAAAAGCGTAATAGCAAAAAAATCTACTATCTCTATAATTTTTTACAAAGTTAGTAATTTTATTAGAGACTTTTTTAGAGGCAAAATATGGTAATAACTCCATATTTATAAAAGGTTTTTTACTTTTAAAGTTTTGGTTAATTCATTTTGATAATTTAATAGTAAAAATTTAATACTGTTATTAAATAATAAAAATCAAAATAAATGCGTTTTTTTGCTAAAAATCTTATGCCTATTTTTGGGGCGGATAAAGCGAGTTTATGGCAGATATTATTAGACTTTTACCAGATTATGTAGCCAACCAAATTGCAGCGGGTGAGGTGGTGCAAAGACCAGCTTCTGTAGTAAAGGAGCTGATAGAGAATGCTATAGATGCTAAGGCAACTAAAGTAGAACTCATCATAAGAGAAGCTGGCAAAAACTTGATACAAGTAGTAGATAATGGTGTGGGAATGTCCGAAACTGACGCAAGAATGGCTTTTGAACGCCACGCCACTTCTAAAATCTACGCTACCGAAGATATTTTTAAGATTGCTACTAAGGGTTTTAGAGGCGAAGCCTTAGCCTCTATTGCAGCGGTGGCACAGGTAGAGCTGAAAACTAAAAAAGAGGAAGATATTGTAGGTACTAATATCTATATAGAGGGTGGAGAGTTGCAATTTCAGGAGGCTGTACAAACTTCGGAAGGGTCTAACTTTGCGGTTAAAAACTTATTTTACAATGTGCCTGCTAGGCGTAAATTTTTAAAGTCTAACAATATAGAGTTTAGACACATCATAGATGAGTTCCACAGAGTGGCATTGGCTCATGAGGATATAGAATTTTCGCTTTATCATAATGATGAGGAAATTTTCAAACTCAGAAAAGCAAGTCTTCTACAAAGAATTGTAGATATATTCGGTAGGAAACTTCAGCCTTTACTTATTCCTATAAAAGAAGATTTAGATTGGGTGAAACTTAATGGTTATGTTGCAAAACCAGAAGGAGCTAAGAAATCGAGAGGAGAGCAATTTTTCTTTGTTAATGGTCGATTTTTTAGAAGTGCTTATCTCAACAAGGCAGTTCAGGAGGCGTTTGATGGGCTGCTTCAGCAGGGCTACAATCCGTCGTTTTTCTTATATCTAGAAATAGACCCAGAGAAAATAGATGTAAACATACATCCACAAAAAACCGAAATTAAATTTGAGGACGAAGCTCTTATTTTCGCTCTTATTCGCTCCACGATAAAGAAATCTTTGGGTGTTTACAATGTAGCACCTAGTTTAGATTTTGATAAAGATGAAAGCCAAAGTCAGCTTTTAGGTTTGCAAAGTCATTATCCTAAAGCCACGCCGTCCATTAGTAATAGTAGCTACAAAGCACCGTCTATACAGGTAGATAGAGATTATAATCCGTTTCAGCAAGAGCGTGTAAAACCATCTGAAAGCATCGCTCTTACAGAGCTTTATAGCCAAAATATTACCACAGCAGAACCTTCTAAAATCAATTTATTTGAAGATGAAGACTTTGATGAGGATTTAATGAGATTACCTAATGGCTATTGGCTTTATAACCGAGGAGAAGATACGCTTATGCTAGATTTGGGAAGAATGCACTCTGTGGTTGTTAGCGAGCGAAGAAAACAGAAAAAAGAAACAGGTGTAGGTCAAAAATTACTTTTTTCTATAGAGTATTTGCTCAACGAAATGGAGAAAAATAAATACCGTTCCATAAAGAAATATTTACCTCAATTAGGCTTTGAAATGGAACTTGGAGACGACAATGTTTTAAGAATAAACGCAGTACCTAACGGATTGAAGGAGAAGCAAGTCAATGAGTTTTTGGAGAAACTATTTGAAGTGTTAGACTATAAAACCGAGGAAGAATTTATGGCTTACTATGAAAATCAATGGACGAAGATTAACGCTAAGTCTCGCTTTGATTTCTTCTATAAAACCGAAGTAGAACAGATGATTAAAGACTTCTCGGATTTAGGGTTCCCTGAATACACACCGTCAGGAAAAAAATGTTACATTGCCCTGCCATTGGAAGACTTGAAGAATAAAATTAAAAATTGATAAAACTAAAAAATGATGTTTCAGAATATACCACCAATCACTAGAAATCTTATCATCATCAATGTGGTTGTATTTATACTAGGTTACTTTTTACCAGCAGGAATAGAGAATTTCTTACCTGCCTATTTCCCTTTGTCGCCTAACTTTAGGTCTTGGCAAATCATTACGCATATGTTTATGCACGGAGGGTTTACGCATCTTTTGTTTAATATGATAGGTTTGTGGAGTTTCGGTTCTGTTTTAGAAAGGGCTTTGGGCGAGAAGAAATACCTTATACTTTACTTTTTTAGTGGGTTGGGAGCGTTTATTCTATTTAATGTTTGGAACTATTATCACTTCTATCAGCTTACGAGCAGTCTGCATCAGCAAGGTGTAGATTTAGCCTCGGTGTTTAGAGGAGCTAATCTTAACAATCCTTCTTTGAACATAGGAGCTATTTTCGGAAGAAGTGATGAGGTATCACAATTACAACAATTTTTAATAACGCCAATGGTAGGTGCTTCTGGAGCGATATTTGGTGTGTTAGCGGCTTTCGCAGTGGCTTACCCTAATGCAGGGATTATGATTTTGTTTATACCATTCCCAATAAAGGCTAAAATACTATTTCCAATCATTATAGCAGGGTCTATTTATTTAGGGTTTACCCAGATGACAGGAGATAATGTGGCACATTTTGCACATTTAGGCGGAGCATTAGTAGGATATATTCTTATAAAAATGTGGAGTAGAAACCGTTTCAGAATACAGTAATAGCCCCGATAAATGATGAAAATTCTTAGAATAATTGTATTTATTATACATTTAGGGCTTTTGGCATCGCTCTATTTGTGTATGATGAATGCCTACATTCCGCCAAGAATATTTGCAGAACTTAATTTTTTGTCTTTAGCCTTCCCTATTTTAGTTTTAGGCTATTGTCTGTTATGTTTGTTTTGGATTTTGAGTTGGAAAAAGAGAGGCTTATTTTTCTTATTGGCTTTAGCATTGCTTTTAACACCTATCAGAAGATGGGTTAACTATTCCACAGAAAATAAAAATGCCTCCGATTTCAAGGTGGTTAGTTTTAATATTAAAGTCGCAGAAGCTGGTATCGCTAATATAGACTATCATCTAGAATCTTTCTCTCCTGATATTATTCTAATACAAGAGAAAGGAGATTTTAAAGAAGAGATAGAAAGTATGCCTTACAGAAAAGAAATAGACATTTTGGAGTTCTACTCTAAAACACCTATAATAGAATCTGGGAGAATTCTAATTGATGCAGATAATGGCTATGCGGGTTATATAGACACCGAAATTAAAGGCAAACGGATAAGATTTATAAATGTTTATTTAAAGCCTTTTGAGTTAAATAAAGATATGGTAAAACCAAGCACGAATCTTACTGTTTCCGAAGAAAAAGCCAAAAGTTTAATAGCACGATTTTTACCTGTTTTTAAAGCTCACCAAACTCAAGTAGAGCAGATAAGACTAGCCGTAGAAAAATCGCCTTATCCTGTGGTTTTAGGAGGTGATTTTAATGCCGTTCCTAATTCTTATGAGTATTATTATCTAAGCCAAAATATGACGGACAGCTTCTTAGAAGTAGGCAAAGGCTTAGGAACTACTTTTCACGATTATAAATTTCCGATAAGGATAGATTATCTCTTTTCAACTAAAGAAATAAAACCCGTTTCTCTGAAAACGGATAGAAGCAGACCACTGTCTGACCATTACCCTATCATTGGAGAATTTAGTTACTAAAATATTTTTGATAAGAAGAATAACCACCAATTCTACTAAATCTCAGCGGTATTCGTTGGGATTTTTTTCTATATTTGCTACCGAAAAATAGATTATTATGGAAAATATGATTTTGCACGCTCATAGAGGGTTTGCTTATTTGGTTTTATTAGCGGCAGCAGTATTTGTGGTGGCGCTTTTGGTAGCTATGTTTGGCTATTCTGGTAAAGTATCCAAATTACTTAGAAAGTCTAGCTTGTTTACAATGATTTTGTTTCACACACAATTTCTTATAGGTTTGGGAATGTTGTTTTTTAAATCACAATTTCTATTCTATCTTAAAGAAATAGGTATGGGAGGCATTATGAAAGATGCCGTTTTAAGATTTTCTTATGTGGAACACCCTGTAACGATGTTGGTGGCTGCTGTACTGATGACGATAGTAAATAAGAAAATTAAAACATCGGAGACGCTTAACTTTGGTATTGTTATTATGGGTCTGTTAGCGGTAGTTTTATTCTTGTTGAGATTCCCTTTTGATAAACTTTTTGGTTAAAAGTTAGATTTAAAAAATAATTAAATCAATGCTCTAAAAAATCAACAATTACGGTATTTTAGAGCGTTGGTGCTAAAATAGATAGAGAATAATTTAGATATGAAAATAGCAGTAGTAGGTGCCACAGGTATGGTGGGACAAGTGATGCTCAAAGTGTTGGAAGAAAGAGATTTTCCTGTAACGGAGCTTATACCCGTAGCCTCTGAAAAATCGGTTGGAAAAAAGATAAAATTTAAAGGAGCAGAATATCCTATAGTGTCTATGGAAGATGCCGTAGCCAAGCAACCTGCCATTGCGATATTTTCCGCAGGTGGTGACACTTCTTTGGAGTGGGCGCCTAAGTTTGCAGAAGTAGGCTCTTTTGTGGTGGATAACTCTTCAGCGTGGCGAATGGACCCTACTAAAAAACTAGTAGTTCCAGAAATAAATGCTGAGGTTTTAACCAAAGACGATAAGATTATTGCCAATCCAAACTGTTCTACAATTCAGTTGGTAATGGTGCTTAATCCGTTGCATAAAAAGTATAAAATAAAAAGAGTGGTGGTATCTACCTATCAGTCGGTTACAGGGACAGGTAAGGCGGCGGTTGACCAGCTTAATGATGAAATTAGAACTTCTGTAGAAGGTGGAGAAGCATCGGTTCCGAAGGTTTATCCTTATGAAATATTCAAAAATGCTTTACCACATTGCGATGTGTTTTCTGATGAAGGCTACACCAAAGAAGAGCTTAAACTAATGCGTGAGCCTAAGAAAATTATGGGGGACGATAGCTTTAACCTCACGGCTACAGCAGTAAGAGTACCTGTACAAGGTGGACACTCTGAAAGCGTAAACATAGAATTTGAAAACGATTTTGATTTGGATGAGGTAAAACAAATACTAGCCAATACTAGTGGTGTAACGCTTCAAGACGATTTGAGTCAAAATCTATATCCTATGGCAAGATATTCCGAAGGTAAAGATGATGTTTTTGTGGGTAGATTAAGAAGAGATAGCTCTCAACCTAACACACTTAACTGCTGGATTGTAGCAGATAACTTAAGAAAAGGAGCGGCTACCAATGCGGTACAAATTGCAGAATATTTAGTAAAACATCAGTTGGTTTAGATGATAAATAAAAGTGATAAAAAAATCTTTTAGCAAACTGCTAAAAGATTTTTTTTATGCCGATTGGCTATAAGATTAAAGCCGATAGACTTATAATTGAGTTACCAAATATTTAAAAATGTTCTAAAAACTTGCACACTTCCACAAAAGGTTATAAGTTTGCTTCATATTTATGCGATACACTATCAGCGACATACAAAAAAGTGAAAAAAACTTACACAAAAATTTGGTACTTCCAAATAATTGTGTAAACACACACACACACACACACACACACACACACAGATAGTTTCGTGTATATGCGTTCTATTATCTAGAAAATTCTTTAGACTTTTATCGTTAAAACAAAATATCGTTCCGCCAACTTTTGTTGGGGGCTTTTTGCGTTTATCCTATTCTAAATTTAGCTTTCATAAATACATGCTAAAAGCACCATTGTTTTGTCTAATAACATGGTCGTTCTTGTTAGGTGCTTTTAGTGTTCAGGAGGAGCGTTCTGCTCTTTCTGTATTAGCCTTTCCTCTCGTTTTGTGTGTGTTTAGAGGGGGAAGGCGTTTTTTTAGGTTAGAACTTAGAGGTGAGATATTAGAACCTAGTATCACCTCAACCCTTAAGTCTAAAATCCAACATCTAAAATCTATAATATAAATATCAACAATTCTAAAATTAAATATTATGACAACAAAAACGACAAAATTGAGTGTATTCGCCTTTTTAGGTTTAGGCTTAGTGGCTTACGGGCAACAAGGATTGTACGATGGTAAGGTAGGTATCAATACAGATACTCCTAACGCTACCTTGGAGATTCAAATATCTGATGCTAATAAAACTGGAAACACCAAAGAAGGGATTTTAATCCCAAATGTAAGTGCCGAGAGAGCTGAAAATATGGGTACAGAGTTAGAAGATGGCACTTTGTTATTCATCGGTTCTGGAACTGCTAACACAGCAGGTACTACTTCTAATTACAATGGTAAAGGGTTTTACTACTTTGATAAAACCACTACCAAATGGGTAAAAGTAGGAGCGGCTTCTACAACTAAAGAATTTACCGCAAGATTAGGACAAACTACAGGTTCAAATTATGATTGGACAGATGGAGGTAAAGGGTATGTAGATTTCTATGAATTTACCACTGATGGTGGAGCTATAATGTTGCCAGATCCTACATTGCCAGAAAATAAAGGTCGTATTATCCATTTCAAAAATTCTACGGGTGGACTTATAAATTACACAGGTACAATGGGGGTGTCTTATCCAGATAGAACAAATGGTATAACAGCGTCTTCAGCTCAAATGGTTTGGTCTAATGGGACAAAGTGGTATTTAATAGGAGGTAGAAATTAATAAAAAATAGAAACAATGAAAAAAATATATATTACAGCAGGATTACTAATATTAGGAACAACTGCAACAGCACAAGTTTTAACCAATGGGCAGACTTCGGCAGATTTATTTAATACTAATTATTTTTTAGATGGTAGTAGCTTCAAAAATAAATTAGATCCATCTGTTGGTAAAGTGTTAGGTTTTCCACAGACAGACCTTACTAAATTTACATTCAATTTAGATGTGGTAGAAAATGATATAGTAACTTCTGGGTTTGACGGTGTAGTGGTGTATAACACTGCCACAGGTAAAACATTAGCAGATGCTAGCAAAGGAGGGAAACAAGTAGATGTAACCCCAGGTTTTTACTATTTTTCTAATCCTAATGGTGCTACAAACCAAACAGTTTCCGAAGGGAAATGGGTAAGGCTAGGTTCAGGCAATGAGACTAACCAACCATGGGTATATAACGCAGAGGGGAATGCAGTATTGAATTACCCTTTGTCAAAAATAAATGCCGAGTTCTCCAAAGATCAATTTATTTTGAAGAATGTAAATGATGATGCCTACCAGTATTATAGCGCTAGTATAGATGGGGGCAGAACCAAAGTTTCTAATTCTCTTTTTGAGAACAGTGCTTTTAGTCAATTATTTAAAGTATCTAAGTTGACGATAAATAATCCTCTTAAACCTTCTAATGGTTTAAACTCTGTTTTTGTATTAGATAAAGATGCTGCACAGACAAGTGAAGTTAATGGGAATATAATGAATACATTTACAGATGCAGAGAATACTCAAAACTATAATAATTTGAGGGGATTAACTGCATTATCTAGCCATAATGGTACGGGGAGCGTGTCACAGCTAATAGGTTCATTGGGAATGTCAGTAACTTTTCCTTTCTCTACAACTACCAACCAGTATGGTATGTTTGGACAAGCTTCCAATTATTCTGATAATCCAATGACTAATTTAACTGGGGTAAGAGCTTATGCTTCTCACAGAGGAAATGGGACTTTAACAACTTTGAGAGGTTTAGAGTCAGTGGTTAACGCAATAACAGCCGCTACTGGAGATATTACTGATGCTATAGGGGTTTCTTCTAATGTATTGTTTAATAATGACCAATATACGGGTAATATTACAACGATAAAGGGGCTTAATATCACGCAAAGTATTACTCCTACAATCGCAACAAAAGTTACTAATAATTATGGGCTTTTTATAGGTGATGTTACGGCGGGTACAAGACCTTATTCTATATATACAGGAGCGGGAGCAGTTCGTTTTGGAGATCTTAAAGGGACAGGAAATAGAGTTGTATTGGCAGATGCGGAGGGTAAGTTAACTACAGGAAGTGTGTCTTCTGGAGATTTAGGACTTTGGACAAATGATACAGCTAACTCTGCTATAAAAATTAAGAACTTATCAGATGGTATAAACGAAAGATTAGAGGGGAATAATATTTTTATTAATGATAAAGGATATGTAGGCGTGGGAACTAAATCACCCGAAAGGAAGTTACATTTAGTTGGAAATGATAATGCTTTGGGCGAAATTCTATTGCAGTCGGCTTCTAATACAATCCTGTCGCCAGGGGTACTATCTAGAAAATTGAGAGGAACAATTGAGAACCCAGAAGCAGTAATGGAAAACGATCATCTAATAACCTTGGGAGGAGGAGCTTATGATGGGGGCAAATATAATTATAATAGAGGGGTCATTTTTGTTAATGCTTCAGAAAACTGGACAGATGTAGCACATGGAACAAATATTACATTTCTAACAACATTGAATGGTTCAGATACACGTTCAGAAGCTATGAGAATAGAAAATAATGGTAATGTGGGTATAGGTACAATTACTCCAACCGAAAAACTAGAAGTAGCAGGTAAAGTAAAAGCAACTTCTTTTATAGGCACCAACGGAGCAAGTATCTTCCCAGACTATGTATTCCAAAAGTATTATACAGGTACTTCTAGCCTAAAGGCAGATTATAGCTTTAAAACCCTTAGCCAAGTAGAAAATTTTGTAAAAACTAACGGGCATTTACCAGGGTATCAGTCTGCAGAAGCTATCAAAAAACAAGGTTATATAGACCTTATGGCAACACAACTTACCAATGTAGAGAAGATAGAAGAACTTTATCTGCATAGTATAGAGCAAGACAAGGCTCTAAAAGCGAAAGATGCAAGAATAGAAAGCCTAGAAAATAAAAATAAGGAGTTGGAGACTCGTTTACAGAAACTAGAATCTTTATTAGTAAAATAGTTTAACCCTTTCCCCTATTGTGTGTTTTAGTACGGTGGGGGATTTTTTTAATAGAGAAAAATTAAACCATAAAAAGTAAAAGATATGTCAATCAAGTACAAAGTTATTGAAAGAGTTCAACCAGGTGTTGCTGGTGGAGGCGATAAAAAATGGTATGCTAGTGTTACTACTGATGGAGAGGTAGGTATAGACGAGCTTACCAAACAAATCGAGAAGTTTTCTGCTTTAAGTGAGGCAGATATTAAGGCGGTCATTATAGCCTTAGAGAATGTGATACAAAACGCTTTGGCAGATAGTAAAATCGTCCGTTTGGAAAAGTTGGGGACACTCTATCCTACCCTAAGCAGTGGTGGTGCGGCAACAGAGAAAGATTTTAACCAAAGTCTTATTAAATCGGTAGGTGTAAACTACCGCCCTGGTAAACGCATATTAGACAGTATGAAAGCAGCAGGTTTTGAGAAGAAGAAATAAGACTTTTTACAAGTCCTCCGAAACTACTTATATTAGGGATATTAAAAAACATAGCTATCTTTTACCCAAAAGGTAGCTATGTTTTGCTTAAAACCTAGTTATGTTTTTGTGAAAACCTAGCTAGGTTTTTAGTAGTCTCAACTATCTTTGCTGTGGAGAGTGTGTTTATGATATAGTATATCTGACCTCTAATCCCGATGGCGTTAAGAACCTCGTAAGTAAAGGCGTTAAAAAATACCCATTGTTTGAGCAAAGATGTGGGCAAAAGCGATGGGGCGATTTTTGGGGGTTTTAGCCTTTATTAAAGAGGTTTAGCCAAAGGGGTTAAAGTCTTGATTTTTGCTTCTTTTGGCTCCGCCGAACCACTGCGTTAGGTTTCATTAAGGAAAAGAAGGGCGATAAATATGTCTGCTTGTCCTTTTGTCTTGAAACAAAAGGACGAAAAATTCAAGAGCAAAGGTTAGGTTTGCCTACGGCACGGGACTGTCCCCTGCTATTTGGAAGCTATCGCTCCCAATACCGCTACGGGGGCATTCCCTAAACTTACCTTTGCTCGGCAGAACATTGATAATGGCTAAGTGGTTATCATTTAAAGCGGTCAGTATATCCGACCTCTAATCCCGATGGCGTTAAGAACCTCGTAAGTAAAGGCGTTAAAAAATACCCATTGTTTGAGCAAAGGTGTGGGCAGGAGCGTTAGAGCGAGTTTTGGGGATTTTAGCCTTTATTAAAGAGGTTTAGCCAAAGGGGTTACAGTCTTGAATTTTTGCTTCTTTTGTTTCAAGACAAAAGAAGGGAAATAGATGTATATATCTGTACTTTTAGCTTGACTTAAACCTAACGCAGTGGTTCGGCGTAGCTAAAAGGGACGAGAAAACTATGGTTAAAAATAATAAGCTAAATTCCACGCAAATCCCATATTAAATTTGCCAGAGCTTCGCCCAAATCCAGGGACAACCATAGGGAAAACGCCGTCTTGTTTTGTGGTATAAAGTAAGTATTTGGGTTGTGCATTAACATCTATAAAGAAGTTAGAATTAAAAAGCCTTACCCTTCCGCCCACGGTAGCCTCTACCCAATAAGAGGATTGCCGAGAAGTGGGCAAACTAGTCGTAAAAACTTGCCCTAGAGAGCCTTTGGTAGGAATGGCGAGGTAGGTTTGCTGATAAAAAGCAGTAGCGAGTTTACCTCCTGCATAGAACCCATTGCGACGGTCTTCGGCATCGGTTACCATCATATAGAAAGCTCCTAGCTTACCAAAAATCCCTGAAGTAGTTGCATTATAAGCATTTTTGTCATAAATGTTTTGGGCATAGCCACCTTCTACAATTCCATTGAGTTTGCCTTTAATTTCGCTTGAAACAAAAAACTGAATGTTCTTTTGCTTAGAAAATACCGAAAGCCCAGCCCCTAAAACATTAACACCCACCATAGCGTTAGGCTGATATTTCCATTTTGTTTTTAGGCTGTCTTTGTCTTGGGCAGATAGGTTTAGGAAAAAAACACTAAAAAATAAGATAAAGATGGGTTTTATTTTCATCGTGGACATTCTTTTCGTTGAGTTCTATATTTTTAACAGGAGTGGCATTCTCCAAAACAGCCGAAAGGTCGTTGTAGAGTCTTCGCATACCACAAGCAGGAGAAACATATTCTGAAACAGGCGTGTAAAGCACCCTTACTTTGGAGGGCGTTCCTTTGGCACTGGTACTAATGTAGAGGTCTGTAAAGTTGGTATCATCTACTCTCAATGGTACGAGTACCGAATCTGGTTTTAAGGCAGAAACTACCGTTTTAATATTCTCCTCCCCTGTCAGTTTTACTCCTACAATAAGGGTATCTGGCTGGTAGAGTTTGTTAGAACTGTCTTTAAATTTAAGTTTCATTCTAGGAGAGCTTAGTCCACTTTCACAAATATCATCATCGCTTCCACAAGAGGCGAGATAAAGTAGCATTCCTAAAACAAAAATGAGGTTGAGTAGTTTCATTTTAAATCTTCTTTAATAGGGCAATATTTTCTATGTGATGCGTTTGTGGGAACATATCCACAGGGAGGATTTTCTCTACACGATAATGTTCCTTCATTAAGGCTAAATCTCTTGCTTGTGTGGCAGAGTTACAACTTACATAGACTATTTTTTCTGGAGCTAGTTTTAGGATTTGTTCCACTACCTTTTGGTGCATTCCGTCTCTCGGAGGGTCGGTAATTAGGACATCTGCCTTAGGGTGTTGAGCTAAAAATTCATCAGTAAATATTTCTTTCATATCCCCACAGTAGAAGGTGCAGTTGTCTAGACCGTTATGCTTAGCGTGTTCCTTAGCGGCAGCTATGGCTTCTGGTACAGACTCAATCCCAATCACTTGCTTGGCTTTTCTCGCCACAAACTGTGCAATAGTCCCTGTGCCTGTGTAGAGGTCGTACACCACTTCGTTTCCTTTTAAATCGGCAAACTCTAGCGTCTTTTGGTAAAGGGCTAAGGCTTGTTGGTAATTGGTTTGGAAGAAAGATTTAGGACCTATTTTAAATTGCAAATCTTCCATTTCTTCTATTAAAAAACCATCGCCGTAGTAGGTTTCTACCTCTAAGTCGTAGATGGAATCGTTAGGTTTAGGGTTGATGGCATACACCAAAGTTTTAATCTGAGGAAAAGTGTTGAGGAGATATTCAAACAAGGCTTCTCGTTCTTCCTTTTGTTCTTTGTAGAATTGGAAGAGTACCATCCACTCGCCTTTGGAGTTTTGTCTTAGCATAAGAGTTCTTAAAAAACCTTCTTGATTTTTAACATCAAAAAACTCTAGCTGGTGAGCATCGGCATAATTTTTTACAGCAAGTCTTATTTCGTTAGAAGGTGTTTCTTGTAGGAAACATTCTTTTAAATCCAAAATCTTACTCCACATACCAGGGATATGGAAGCCTAGAGCGTTTTTATTGTCAATATCAGCTCCATTAAGTATTTCTTCGGAAGTCAGCCATCTAGCATTAGAGAAAGAAAACTCCATCTTGTTTCTGTAGAAATACTCTTGCGGAGAGCCTAAAATCGGCAAAGCCTCAAAATCGGTTAATCCACCAATTCGTTTAAGATTGTTAAGAACTTCGGACTGCTTAAATTCTAGCTGTTTTTCGTAAGACAAGTTTTGCCATTTGCAACCACCACATACTCCAAAGTGTTTGCATTGAGCCTCTACCCTATCTTGAGAAAATTCTACAATCTCTACAGCTTCGGCTTCGTAGTATTGTTTTTTAGATTTTTTTACTCTAGCGTTTACCGTATCACCTGGGACTGCTCCCGAAACCAACACTGTTTTGCCCTCGGTGGTTTTTCCCACAGCAACGCCTTTAGCTCCCGCTGATACTAACTTTAGGTTTTCTATAATGATGTTTTTATGCTTTCTCCCCATATTTCTAAAACTAATTGATGCAAAAATAAGGTTTTAAAATAGACTGCTAAAAAGAAAATCAAAAAAGGCATACAGAGACCAATATTACTAAGGATAATTAAGCTAAAGACTTATAAATTTGGAAAAATACGTAAGTTTGCAGTTTAATTTATTCTTTTTTAACACTATGGTAAAGTCTAGAGCAAGAGAAACAACGGAGGCTATTGAGAGGTTGTTTGTGAGTATGAGGCACTTATTTTACAGAGGTTTTTTCAAGCCAGGAGGCGTATCAGGAGAAAGCCTTAGAGATTTGTTGATGGTAATACAGCCCGAAATTTACGGCTCTATGTCTTCGCCCAAAAAGGTGGAGCTAGACGGATTACTCTATGTGCTAGACCGTTTGCCAGAAGGTATAGAAGAATGTGCTTTTATACATTTAACTTCGGACGAAGGTTTCCACAAGGCGAGTTTTCAGCCTATCGTTCCTAAAAAAAGAAGACGAAATTGCTACAGGATAGATGCTCATCAGATGAATATTGAGGTGCTTCTAGGGAGGTCAGAAATTTACGATATACTCACCCACTTGACTTTCTTCTATATAGAGGCAGATAAAATAAGAAACATTGGCTTTGATTTAGAAAAAGGAGGTACACCTCGCCGTATTTGGAAGGCAATAGAAGAGGTTGCTAAAGGCGAAAAGAAATTTACACGAAAAGAAAAAGAAGTTGCCTTAATACAGCTTTCTGCCTTTTTGGGAAGAACTTTCGAGGAAACTTTAGATGCTTACGAAAAGTTTGGTGATGAGAAAAATCCAGACCGATTATTCAAAATCATCTATAATATGGGTGAGGTAAGTTTGGCGGATTGGCGACAAGAACGAGCGAGAGAAATCTTCTTTAGTGCGATACTTCAGGAGCGTGTGGGGCATCATTTCTTTGGCGAAAAATGGGCAAATAAGGTTAAGGAAGTTTTGGTAAATAATAACCTACACAAAAGACCTTTGCATATCATAAGTGCCAATATGCACAGTGTTAAGAATATGCTTTATGCCAATGATGCTCTTAATATCAAAAATAAAGGTAGTGTAGATTATTCTCTATACGAAAGCATTAGCAACGATGCCAATCTAAGAAAAAAAGTTTCGGACTATGCCTTATCAAAAGGGCTTATCTATATAGACGACCAAAGTGGAAGTAATATAGATGTTCAAATTATAGATTTAAAGAAATTTACTTCAGAGAATACACCTTTTCAAGGAAAAGCTATCGGTAAAGAAGATGTGATTTTGGTGTTTGATTATGCCTTTGGCGAACAAGCCTTTGAAATTATGGACGAGCTTTTAAAACCTTTTAAAGTAGGAGACGAAATGTGTTTTATGCCAGTTCGTTCCATTTCTATTATGGGTAAAGCAGGAATTTTGGAAGGTAAAAAAGGAGATATTATGATACCTACTTCTCATATTTTTGAAGGGACAGCGGATAATTACCCTTTTGAAAACGCATTAAGCCTTTCCGATTTTCAAGATGATGAACTAAAGGCATTTCAAGGGTCTATGATTACGGTATTAGGAACTTCGCTGCAAAATAAGGATATTCTTTCATTCTTCATGACTACCTCTTGGAAAGCCATAGGTCTTGAGATGGAAGGAGCTCATTATCAAAAAGCTATACAGGTGGCTTCTAAAATAAGAAATCACATCAGTCCAGATTTGTTTGTGTGTTATGCTTACTATGCTTCGGATAACCCTTTAGAAACAGGGAGTACCCTTTCTTCAGGAGGATTGGGGCTTACAGGTGTTAAGCCTACCTATCTTATCACATTGAGGATTTTAGAAAAAATATTGAATTAAGACTTTTATTATCGTTTCATTAAAGATTGAGAATTTAATTTTTAATGCCATATATAATAAATATTTACTATTTTTGTTGAAAATATTGAAAAACCTCTGTTGGTTTGAGTTGGTTTAAGAACATCGTCGGTAAAATTTTTAATACAGAAGAGGAAGCAGAGAAGCCTAATATCATAAAATTAGGTGATAAGCTTAGTTCTGCAGATTTAGATTATAAATTTGCCCAGTTGTTTACACATTCTGGAGGGATTTTCAATTATTGTGCAGACGAGGCAGAAGCTCTTAAAACGCTCAATCAAATCGTTAAGTTAGAAGGTATGTCTTCTATCTTCTGTTGTGATGAAAACCTTAGAGATTTCTTAAATGTGATAGGGGTATCTTCTACGGAAACTCTAGAACTTTTCAATGATGCAGCCTTTATCACTTGTGAATATCTTATCGCTTACGATGGCAAAATAATGCTTTCTCACAATAATATCTTACACTATAACTCTTCTAGACTACCAGATAAAATTGTGATTATGGCTACTGTTTCTCAGATAGTAACCAATCTTAACGAAGCAATGATGAAAGTGAAGAGGAGAAAAAGCACTCTTAAAAATCTAACTTCGATAAGTGGTGGGCAATCACACTTAGATGACCCTCAAAAAAAGAATACTAAACTTTTTCTTCTCCTACTAGAAGATTAAATTAACTAAATCAACTCTGTTTTGGATAAAAATTTATTACTCCGTATAATATTTGGTGGTGTTTATGCACTGGTGATAATTGCTTGTACAACACCTTATGGAGCTATTACTATCAATAATTTATTAGGTAGTTATGTGGTAGGAGCGGAGCAACTCTATTTTGGACTAATTACATTTCTGTTGTTTGTAGGCGTGTGGGAATGTGTGAGAATGATGAAGTTTGATAATACTTTTTGGAAATGGTTGGTTTTTCCAGCGGTTCTTCTTGTGTATTATCGCTTTAGTATGAAATACTTCTATAATGGTTTTTATGCTAATATTACACTGTCGGAAATATTAGGATTAGCATTACTGCCTATTGCGGCATTAACATTATTTCGTTACCCTAAAGAACTTTATTACGAAAATGGCAAACTCATCTTTGCTGTTATTTATACTGTGATACCGTTTTCTTTTGCATTGGGTTTACCTACCTTTATTAAAGGACTGCCAGAATCCTTTTCTATGGAAGTATTTTGGATGTTTGTTCTTATTTGGAGCAGTGACTCCTTTGCTTATATTTTTGGAAGATTATTTGGGAAACATAAAATGGCTCCTAAAATAAGCCCTAAGAAAACTTGGGAAGGCTTTATAGGTGGAGTGTTATGCACAATGTTGTTAGGTTTTTTTATAGAGCAAAACTATACGGAACTTAGAGGTAATTGGATATTGGTAGGAGTGTTAGTATCTGTATTTGCACCTATGGGAGATTTGCTAGAAAGCCAACTAAAACGAACTTTTGGAGTTAAAGATAGTGGTAATATCATTCCGGGACATGGAGGGATTTTAGATAGGCTGGATAGTTTTATGGTATGTGCTCCAGTATTATATTTATATTTTGCGATAGAAAAGTTATTTTAATAATAAACTGATAATAATGAAATTACACAAAGAATCTAAAGGAACATTACTTGTGGTGGGAAGCGTGGTGGCTATAGTAAGCGGCTTGTCTATTTATTTTTTAAAGGGGTGGGCACTGGTTATTATACTTCCTCTTTTGGTTATTTTAGGATTGGTTTTATGGTTTTTTAGAGTGCCAAATAGAACTATTTTAGAACATAAAGAAAATGTAATAGCACCTGTGGACGGCAAAGTGGTAATGATAAAAGAAGTAGAGGAAAATGAATTCTTAAAAGGGAAGTGCATTCAGGTCTCTATATTTATGTCGCCACTTAATGTACATATTTGCCGTTATCCTGTAAGTGGGGAGGTAGTTTACAAAAAATATCACCCAGGTAAGTATCTAGTAGCGTGGCACGAGAAATCTTCTACCGAAAACGAAAGAACTACAGTTGCAGTTAAAACTCTTTTAGGGTCTAATGTTGTATTTCGCCAGATTGCGGGTTATGTTGCAAGGAGGATTGTATTCTACTGTAATGAAGGAGACACAGCCAAAGCAGGACACGAGTTTGGATTTATTAAATTTGGTTCTCGTATGGATGTATTTTTACCACAGGATACAGAGATACTTTGCAAAATAGGAGATAAAACTAAGGGTGGTTTAGATGTGATAGCTAAATTAAATAGCTAAATTAAAACACACTATTGTTATAAAGGGTTGACTGATAATGATATGGATAAATTTGCGTTTAGTAGTACATTGTGTAATTAACTTTGAGCTTGTTAGAAAAAATATTTAACGCTTCTTTAAGACGAGCTTAACTTTAAAAAGATTTATATTTGCACATTGTTTTACTCAAAACAATAAATTATGAAGAAAATAATTTTCGGTCTGTTATGTACTTTTACAACTTCTACCCTATCTTTTGCGCAAAAGCATGAGATTGGTGTTTATGCGGGGGTGAGCAACCTTGTGGGAGATATAGGTAAGACTAATTATTTACTTTCAGATTTTTCAACTTTTAGTGATATTTATGGGCCTCCAGTTAATTTAGGAGGTTTTTATAAGATGAATTTTAATCCTTATCAAGGGCTTAGATTTAATTTATCTTATTCAAATGTTAAGTTTCAAGACCATTTAGCGAAAGAGGAATATCGTAGAATTAGAAATAATTCAGGTAATAACACAGTACTATCCTTAGAATCCGTTTTTGAGTATCAGTTTTTACCAGTTAATAACGAGCAGAAATCACCTATGCTCAGTCCTTACATCTTCGGTGGTATAGGAGCTATGCTTTATTCAAGTGTTAATACTACATTAGATTTTTCTGATTATCAGCTAGTAGATGCTACAGGAACTTTTATGCCTCCTGCAATCGAAGATTATCCTGAAGGGCAACGGGCTGTAGCTAATAAATTGACAATGTCTATTCCTTTTGGGATAGGATTAAAGTATAAGTTTAACTATAATTGGGCTTTGTTTGGAGAGGTAACTTTCCGTCCTACCTTTACGGATAATATTGATTACAGCAATATGAAAGAAAGCCAAGTAAGAGTTCTTTACGATAAAGAAGCAGTAAAAGCGATAAGAGGAGGAAATACAGTGCTTTCAGAAGAAGAAATAAATGCAATTATAAAACCTTATGTGGAATCGAAAAGAGTAGGGAATTTAAATTCTAACGATTGGGTAAATACAGTTACTGTAGGTATATCCTACTCTTTTGGACGTCCACCATGTTATTGTGATTAAGAAAATGTCAGAAATAAAGAATAAAATTGATAAAAATCAACTGCCTCAACACATAGCCATTATAATGGATGGCAATGGGAGATGGGCAAAATCTAAGGGACAAGAAAGAACCTTTGGACATAAGAGTGCTATTGAAGCGGTAAGAAATGCCATCAACGCCTGTAATGAGATAGGTGTACCTTATCTTACACTATATACCTTTTCTACAGAAAATTGGGGTCGACCTTCCGATGAGGTAGATACGCTTATGAATTTGTTATCAGAAACTTTATTAGCAGAGGCGGAAGATATATTCAATAAAGGGTTGAGAATGCATGTTATAGGCGATGTGGAAAGATTACCTTCTTTGGTTAAAGATCAGTTGCTAAATGTAGTAGATTTAACTAAGAATAATACTAACGGAAATTTAGTTTTGGCTCTGAGCTACGGTTCTAGACATGAGATTTTAACGGCGGTGAAAAAAATTGCTACCGGAGTTAAAAATGGAGAGTTATCTGTAGAGGCTATCACAGAAGAAACTATAAGTCAGAATTTGTTTACTAAAGACATTCCAGATGTAGATTTATTGATTAGAACGAGTGGAGAAGTGAGGATAAGCAATTTCCTTTTATGGCAAATAGCTTATGCAGAACTACAGTTTTTAGATGTTCTATGGCCAGATTTCTCTAAAGACGACTTCTTCCAATGTGTCGTAGATTACCAAAATAAGGAGAGACGATACGGCAAAACCAGTGAGCAAGTAGCTCCTTAATATTTTAATTGAAAAAGAATAGATTTTATATAATGAGATATAAATTTTTACCAGTTCTTTTATTTGCAGCGTCAGCTCATTTATTTGGACAAGAGGTGCCTAAGACAAATCCTCAACAAGGGGTACAAAGTGAGAGTACAGCTCAGGTAGATGACTTACAAGGAAACTATATTTTGAAGGATATAGTGGTAGATGGCGTCAAAAAATATAGTGCAGATCAGGTTTTAAGATTTACAGGACTTAGAAAAGGGGAGCAGATAGAAGTGCCTGGACAAAAAATTAGCGAGGCTATAAAAAAACTTTGGAATTCTAAATATTTCTCTGAGGTAGAAGTCTATGTACAAAGTGTAGATGGGCAAAATATAGTGCTTAGATTTTTATTGGAAGACCTAAAAGATTTAGGAGAAGTAAAAGTAGTAGGGATAGATAAGAAAGTCAGTAAATCTAAGGCTGAAAAAATCATAAAAGATAATGATTTAAAACCTGGGGTAAAAATCACTAATGACTTAATAAACTCGGTAAAACATAATATTGCTAAACAGCAGATAGATAAAGGTTTCTCTGACGCTAAGGTGAATGTGGAGAATACAGTAAACCCTAAAGATCCTAATATGATGGATTGGACGATAGAGGTACAGAGGGGGAAGCGTATAAAAATAGACCGTATTACTTTTGAAGGAAACGAGAATATTTCATCTAAAAAACTTAGAAAAAAAGCATTTAAAGAGACTAAGCAAAAGAGATTTTTATTAGGAATATTAAAGTCTTCTAAGTTTGTTAAAGAGAAATACGAAGAAGATAAGAAAAACTTAGTAACCTATTATAATTCTTTGGGTTATCGTGATGCGGTAATTGTTTCCGATTCGGTTTGGAGAAATAAAAACAATAATTATGAAATTAATGTAAAACTCAACGAAGGTAAAAAATACTATATTGGAGACATTAATTTCATTGGAAATACGGCTTATAGCACAGAGTTTTTACAAAAAGTATTGGGTTATAAAAAAGGAGATATTTATGATGCCGTAGGATTTAATAAAAAAGTAGGTGAAGATGGTGGTAAAGAAGATGATTCGGATATCAAGTCTTTATACCTTAACAATGGTTATCTTTTCTCCCAAGTAACGCCTGTAGAAAAAGCAATAAAGGGAGACTCTATAGACTTAGAAATAAGAATTAAGGAAGGCGAAAAAGCTTCTTGGGATAGAGTAACGTGGAGTGGTAATACGACTACACACGACCATGTAATACTTCGTTCTTTGCAGACACGACCTGGTAATTTATTTTCCAAAAGAGATATTAAGGGAACCTATTTTGACTTAGCAGGGATGCAGTTTTTTGACCCTCAGCAAATTAAATATGATATCAAACCTAATCCACAAAATAACACTGTAGATGTTGCTTGGAGTTTGGTGGAAAAAGGTTCTTCACAAGTACAGTTACAAGCAGGTTATGGTGGTAACTCATTTATAGGAACTTTAGGACTAACATTTAATAACTTTTCTCTTAGAAATTTCTTGAGAGGCAAAGATTTTAAACCTGTTCCTCAAGGAGATGGGCAAGTATTATCATTACAGGCACAGGCAGGGCAATTCTTCCAAAATTATAGTTTTGCTTTTACAGAGCCTTGGTTATTTGGTAGCCGTCCAACTGCTTTATCTATAAGTTTAAATAACTCCATAGTAAAATATGCAGACCTTACAGGAGGTAGTCAAAGGTTAAATATATTCTCTGCGAATGTAGGTTTGACAAGAAGACTATTATGGCCAGATTATAATTTCTCCCTTTATACAGGGATTTCTTATCAGGGCTATAATTTCAATAACTTCCCATTCCAGTTTGGGTCAGAACAAGTGAGTAATGGTTCCGCAAACAATTTTGCATTTAATATATCACTTAGTAGAAATTCAGCAGGATTTGATCCTCATTTCCCTACGCAAGGGTCTAATATAGAGGCTTCTGTAAAGTTTACACCACCGTATTCTTTATTTTCGAATAAAGATTATAGTACTATGTCCACTGCGGCAAAATACAATTGGTTAGAGTTTTATAAAGTAAAACTGAGAGCTGAAACTTATAATACGGTTGTTGGTAAACTAGTATTACGTTCTACTGCAGAAATGGGCTTTATGGACGGATACAATAGGCAACTAGGAGCTCCACCTTTTGAGAGATTTTATTTGGGAGGTGTAGGGCTTTTTGCAGGAAGGTTTGATGGTAGAGAACTTATACCATTGCGTGGTTATCAGAATGCATCTATGACAGGTGGGTTAACAGAAGATGTTACCCCAACAGGTGGGGGTACATTATATAACCGTTTTGCGGTAGAATTAAGGTATCCAATTTCTATGAACCAAACGGCTAAAATCTATGCACTTACTTTTGCTGAAGGAGGTAATACTTGGAATAACTTTTCAACTTACAATCCGTTCCAGTTGAAGCGTTCTGTAGGTGTTGGTATTAGAGTATTTATGGGAGCTTTTGGTTTAATTGGGTTCGATTTTGCTTACGGATTTGACAAAACTATAGGAGGCACACAACCTTCGGGCTGGAATACCCACTTCTTAATGAACCAACCATTATAATTCAATATTGAAAAGATGATAAGTTTTTTTAAAAAAATAGCTTTTGTTCTCAGTCTATTATTTATAAGCTTTGGTATCAAAGCACAGAAGATAGGAGTTGTAGATACACGATATATTTTGGAGAAGTTTCCTCAATATAAAGAGGCAGAAAAAAGATTGGAAACACAAGTGCAAACTTGGCAAACTGAAATTAGCCAAATGCAAACCAATTATGAAGCTAAAAAAACATCATTTGAAAATGAAAAAGTACTTCTTGTAGGAGAGCAACTAAAGACAAGGGAAAAAGAAGTCTTAGAATTAGAAAAAGAGCTTAAAGGTCTTATCTCTAAAAGATTTGGAACGGATGGAGAGGTTAATAAGTTGAGAACATCTCTAACTAAGCCTTTTCAAGATCAAATTTGGAATGCTATAAAGCAAGTTAGTGATAAAAATGGTTTAGGCATAGTTCTTGATAAGGGTAACGATGCAAATATACTCTTTACTGATAAAAAGTACGATTATACCGATAAAGTATTGGATATTTTACTTAAAAATCAAAAAAAATAAGTATAATTGCAGAGAGAAATAAAAAACTATAAAAATTAAACTTTATTTATTATTATGAAAAAATTAAGCGTATTGTTTGCAGCGGTAATGATGTTTGTATCTATGGGAGTTGCAAAGGCACAAAAAATAGCTACAGTAGATGTAGAAGCTATTTTGAGCATGATGCCTGAAAAGAAAAAAGCAGATGAACAATTATTAAGTGTATTTAAAGCAAAACAAGTAGAAATTCAAAAACAAGCACAAGCTTGGCAAGAAGAGGTTGCAGCTTACCAAAAAGCAGCAGCTACAATGACTGAAGCTCAGAGAACAGCTAAAGAAGGAGAGTTGCAGAAGAAACAACAGAATATTCAGCAAATGTCAGAAGCTGCTCAGAAAGATTATACAGAGAAGCAACAAGCAGCTTACGCTCCTATAGATAAGAAATTTATGGAAGCTACAGAAAAAGCAGCTAAAGCTAACGGTTGGGACTTTATTTTTGACTCTAACACTATGGGGTTAATCTACAAAGGAGGAGCTGATGCTACTGCAGCTGTTAAAAAAGAATTAGGACTTTAATTAAGTTGAAAATATCTATGAAACCACTCAAAAAGAGTGGTTTTTTTATTTAAATATAATATATGGGAGAATTAAAAGAGTTTGAGAGTATAGTTAAAATTCGTTTCGCAGATTGTGATCCAATAGGGCATCTTAATAATGTAAAATATTTGGAGTATATGCTCAATGCAAGAGAAGATCATGTGGAAGATAACTACGGATTTACCTATCAAGAATATGCACAAAAAACAGGCTGTACTTGGATTGCTATAGAAAACCAAATAGCATACCTAAGAGAAATAAGAGCTAATACTAAAGCTAAAATTACAAGTAAAACCATTATGATGGATAAAAGAACAGCTTTAGTAGAAATTTTAATGAAGGCTCTGGATTCTGATTTAGTTTACGCTGTATTATGGGTAAAGGTTATTCACTTTAACCTTAAAACAAGAAAATCACAAGAACACACTCCAGAAATTATGGAACAGTTTGGTGAATTCTTGGTAGAAATATCGGAAAAAACATTCCAAGAAAGAGTTGATAACTTGAGAAAAATAAATAAATTTGTGGGGATATAGTGTAAATATTAAGATAAGATATGAGTAAAATTTTAGTTACAGGGGCTGGTGGACAACTAGGTAATTGTTTCAAAAAGTTAGAGCAAAACTATCCACAATATAACTTTGTATTTAAAACTTCAAAAGAGTTGGATATAACAGATGAAGGAGCTGTTTTAGATATTTTTAATGAGGAAAAACCATCAGTTTGTATCAATGCTGCGGCATACACCGCTGTAGATTTGGCGGAGCAGGAGCAAGAAAAAGCCTATAACATTAACGCTAATGGCGTGGAAAATCTAGCAAAAGCTTGTCAAGAAAATCAAACATTATTGATACACATCAGCACCGATTATGTTTTTGACGGAGACACAAATTTGCCATATTCAGAAGATGATTTTACCAATCCTCTTGGCGTTTATGGGAAGTCTAAACTTAGAGGGGAAGAATTGGCTTTAGAGAATAATCCTAATACAATAGTCATTCGTACTTCTTGGCTTTACTCTGAGTTTAATAAAAACTTTGTAAAAACAATGCTTCACCTTTTTTCTCAAAAAGATGAATTAAATATAGTAAACGACCAATTCGGTCAGCCAACCAATGCAAATGATTTGGCAGAAGCTGTAATGAAAATCATAGAAACACCTTCAAAGAAAATGGGTATCTATCATTTCTCTAACTATTCAGAGACCACTTGGTACGAGTTTGCTACAAAAATTAAAGAATTCTCAAAAAGTAATATTAAACTAAACCCTATTCCAACAGAAGCCTATCCTACTCCAGCTAAGAGACCACATAGAAGTACCTTTGCTTTAGATAAAATAGAAAAAGATTATCAGATAGAAATAAAGTATTGGCAACCTAGTTTAGAGTCTTGCATAGAAATCCTTAAAGAAAATGAATAAATTTGTTTTAGCCCTTAGCCTATGTCTATCAATTGTTGGGTTTTCTCAACGATACGACCTAGTAGAAATTAAAGATAAAATAGAAAGTACAGATAAATCGTTCTTTAGACTTATCCAAGAAGATATTGAAAAAGCACACTATTTAGGTAAATTAGAGGTAGCTAATGCATCTTCGGACGACAGAGTTAATTATGTAGCAATATACAATAAGGCTAAATTTATAGGAGCTAATGCTTATCAAATTATATTTCCTGAAACTATAGATGGGCTAAACGCTAAAAATAAACAATACTATACAGTATTATTGTACTCTATAAATGTAGAAAATATAACAAGGGTTCATGATGAAGTTTATTTATTTAACACAGGAGACAAAGCTCAGAAATTAAAAATAGAAGATAAAAGATTAACTCTTTTACCAAAATCTTATTATAAAATAAATTTAACAGAAAAGCCAATAGATGTTTCAGTAGGTGGATTTCTTGGTTCTAGGATTAAACTTCCAACGAAAACAGGAACTAATAACTCATTATATTTTAATGTATCCAATACATCACTTAGAGGAAAAGACGGTTTTCTCAATCTAAAGACAGGAGATTTAGAAAGATTAGACGAGGTTTATGCTAACTATTTATTAAATTTCTACACATCTCATTAGTTAGGTTCAAAATTTTTCTCTTTTGCAAATCAGTCGATTATATATTATGGATAAAAAAAGGATATAAAACATTTGGAGTTAATGGTAAAGAATTTATATTTTTGCACCCTCGATACGAGAGAGTAGGAGTAGATTGATAGATTAAATACTTAGTAGTGATAAGCCTTAAGAATAAGGAGGGGTGTTGCGAGGGGTATTTAGTAGTGTTGAGAGAAAATATTTAAAAATTTTTTCAAAAACATTTGGTCAATAAAAAAAAACTTTTTACTTTTGCACTCGCAAATCGGAACTGAGGTAATCAGTGAGAGATTTAGCGAGAAGAATAGAGAACATTGAAAGATAATATAACAACCAAGTAAGGAAAAAAACCAAAGCGTAACAAAACTTTGAGTGAGACAGGAAAAACATACAATGGAGAGTTTGATCCTGGCTCAGGATGAACGCTAGCGGGAGGCCTAACACATGCAAGCCGAGCGGTAGAGTATCTTCGGATACTTGAGAGCGGCGTACGGGTGCGGAACACGTGTGCAACCTGCCTTTATCTGAGG
>NZ_LEKU01000006.1:0-145069 GCF_009932355.1 Riemerella anatipestifer | reverse complement strand
AATATCGGACATCTAATCTCTTTATAAAGACCTTTAGGGTGGTTTTAGCGGTGGGGCTCACCTGTTCCCATTCCGAACACAGAAGTTAAGCCCACCAGCGCCGATGGTACTACGAAAGTGGGAGAGTAGGTCGCCGCCAGTTTTTATTTTTGAAAAGCCTCTAGCAATACTGCTAGAGGCTTTTTTGTTTGGAGTGTTCAGGAAGGAGGTGTGTTGTCTTATCAGACGCCACATCGGCGTAGGATTATAAAACTCCTTGCACCGTTTTGATTAAAACGGTGCGAGAGATAGGATAACTTCTCGCAGTGTTTTCTGAAAGTTTAAAAGGCTTACCTGAAGTTGTAACTCATTGGAGGGGTAGCGACTGAAATTTGCATATTGTAGTCTTTTTTGTTACATAGAGTTATATACTAGAATAATTTAGATATATGATTTCTAGTATTAAACTTATACTAAAACATGATTTTTATCATGAAAAATTTGGATAAATCAGATTTTATTTCTAGCTTGGCGATACCAAGATATGAAAACCAAAGCTTCTTGGGTGTTTAATTATGAAAAAAATTATATTAGTAGCCGCTTTAGGAGTGGCGGGATTTGTGAATGCATCACAAACAAGTAGTTTAGCTATTACTGACGGAGGAGGATGTGTAACTACCACAACTACGACTTGTCAAAATTAGAATTTAAACAGTGGCTAATCGTTTTCTCGGTTAGCCATTGTTTATCTTTTGTAATTAAAAGTTAGGAATATTGTTATTATGACCAGAATTATTTTTTTTGCTTTGTTAGTTCATACTTATACCATATCTGCACAGACTAATAGATTTATCTATCAACTTACCAGACAGGTGGGTGAGGTGCCACAGAAGGATTTAATGGTATTAGATGTAAATCCAACAGAGGTTAAGTTTTATGATTTTAAATTTTTGGAAAGCGATTCATTGTCAAAAAAAACGCCGGGGCACGTTTTCAGAACCGTTTCGTCTACGAAACAAGTACTGAAGAGAGAGAGGAATAAAAAAACACATCTTAATTTTTTCACTAATAATGACGGCGATTATTTTGTGATTCCTTCTTCAGATGCTATTCATTGGGAAGTGACGCCAATAACTAAAAAAAGCCCTGAGAATTTTATATTGCAAAAGGCTCGGACGCATTTTGGGGGTAGAGATTGGGAAGCTTGGTTTGCGAAAGAAATTCCAGTGATGGAAGGACCTTATAAATTTAATAGTCTGCCTGGGTTGATTTACGAAATATATGATACAGAGAGAAAGTTTCACTATGTTTTGATAAAGAATAAAGTTTTGCCTGAAGTATATGATACAAGAAACTTTTTAGAAACTTATTATGGAAAAAATCCGCTGAAAATAGATCATGAGCAATTGGTGAAGTTGATGTTAGATGATTATAGAGATCCAGTGGCGTATTTGACTAGAATTTTAAAAGGTGGAGGTTCTGTGAATATCAATGGGGAGGACATTAGTTCAGTATCTCAATTAGACCAAAAAAGAAAAATGATGCAAGAGTCGATTATAAAGCATTATCTTCCTATAGAATTGGATAAAGCTATTCCTTATCCAGCAACTAAATGATGTTTTGCTTGAAAAGAGGTATGTTATTGCATCAAAAAAATCTCCACTGAATTATACTACAGTGGAGATTTTTGATTTGATAAGCCTTATTGTTTTAAATTTTCAACTTTCTAAGGCAAGATTGATGACTTCTTCCATTGTGTTTACATAATGGATTTTTAGGCTATTTAAAGACTTGTCTTTTATCTCTTCGTAGTCTTTCTTATTGTCTTCACATAAGATAATTTCTTTGATGCCTGACCTAGATGCGGCTAATAGCTTTTCTTTGATGCCTCCTACTGGGAGTACTTTACCTCTTAGAGTAATTTCGCCTGTCATAGCGATATGAGGTCGTACTTTTTTATTTCTAAAGCTAGAAACCATCGAGGTTAGCATAGCTATACCTGCTGAAGGACCGTCTTTTGGTGTGGCTCCTTCGGGAATGTGCAGGTGTATGTTGTTTTTGGATAGAGTTTCTTGTTCTATTCCTAGGCTTTGGTGCTTTGATTTGATGTATTCTAGTGCAATGGTGGCAGATTCTTTCATTACATTTCCTAGATTACCCGTCATCGTGAGATTTCCTTTTCCTTCGGATAAAATACTTTCGATAAAAAGAATATCGCCTCCTACGCTCGTCCACGCTAGCCCTGTAACTACACCAGGAACATCTAGCATTTCAGATAGATTTTTTTTGATAGGAACGCCTAATATTTCGTCAATGGTAGCAATGTTGATTTTAGGATTATACGCTTTTTCCATTGTAATTTGCAGGGCAACCCATCGAGCTATTTTGGCTATTTTTTTCTCTAGATTTCTCACACCGCTTTCTCTTGTGTGAGACTCTATGATATGAGTGATTTCTTTAATCCCTAGTTTTAGTTGGGTGTTTTTTAATCCGTTCTCTGCAATTTGCTTTTTTATTAAGTGTTTTTTTGCAATTTGTACTTTTTCTTCTACGGTATAGCCTGAAAGCTGAATGACTTCCATTCTATCCAATAGTGGTCTTTGAATGGTATTTAGGCTATTGGCGGTTGCTATAAACATTACTTTAGACAAATCGTACCCTATTTCTAGAAAGTTATCATAGAAAGTTTTGTTTTGTTCTGGGTCTAGGACTTCTAGTAGGGCAGAGGAAGGGTCTCCGTGTATGCCTTGACCTATTTTGTCTATTTCGTCTAATACGATAACTGGGTTAGATGTGCCTGCCTTTTTGATGGATTGGAGTATTCGTCCTGCCATAGCACCGATGTAGGTTTTTCGGTGCCCTCTAATTTCGCTTTCGTCGTGTAGCCCTCCTAAAGAAATTCTGATGTATTTTCTTCCTAAAGCATCTGCTACGGATTTCCCTAATGAGGTTTTCCCTACGCCTGGAGGTCCTACAAGGCAAAGGATAGGCGATTTCATATTATTTTTTAATTTGAGAACAGCGATGTATTCTAAAATCCTTTTTTTAACATCTTCCATACCGAAATGTTCGGAATTGAGTACATTTTCGGCTCTACTCAAATCAAATATATCTTTGGAGTAGTGTTCCCAAGGTAAATCTGTGAAAAAATCAAGATAGTTCCTTTGTACATTGTAGTCTGGAGAATGAGGATTTTGTCTGTTAAGACGGTGTATTTCTTTTTGGAAATGTTGTTCTATTTCCTCACTCCACTTTATCTTTTTTGCTTTCTCTTGAAGTTCTGCAGCATCGTTTTCTGGACCTCCACCAAGCTCTTCTTGTATGGCTTTTATTTGTTGATTCAGAAAATACTCTCTCTGGTTTTTATCCATCTCCCTTGTAGTTTTTTGATGGATAATGCTGCGGAGTTCTAATTTATTAAACTCATCGTGCATTAGTTCGTAACATTTTTTTGCACGAACTAAAAAGCTCTTGGTTTCTAATAACTTTTGTTTTTCCTCGGCGGTAAATTTTGCATTAGCACAAATGTAATTGAGGAGTTCCTCTTGAGATTCAATATTTGTAATTGCAAACCTTGCCGAGTTAGGAATTTGTGGGTCTAGCTCTATAATTTTAAGAGCTAACTCTTTAATGTTTTCTATAAGAGCGTCATACTCTTCTTTGCTTTTGGTAGAAGTTTCGTTTAGCTTTTCTATTTCGGCTTTTAAGAAAGGCTCTTTTTCTACAAGTTTATTTAGTTTAAACCTTCCGACACCTCGCATAATTGCGGTGATATTACCATCAGGAAGTTTAATGATTTTAAGTATTTTGGCAGTAGTACCTACTTTATATAGGTCTTTCTCGGTAGGGTTTTGCTCTTTAGCGTTTTTTTGAGAAATGATGCCTATAACTTCGTTATTAAGCTGTGCATCTTGTAGTAATTTTATAGATTTCTCTCTCCCAGCAGTAATAGGCATAATAATTTTAGGAAACATCACCATATCTCTTACAGGAAGAATAGGAAATAAGTTTTGTTCTGTATTTTCTGCCTTTTCTTGAATTTCTTCAGTTACAAAACTGAAATTTTCATTTAAAAGTCCGTCTAGAGAAAGTTCTTCAATATCAATCATATCTTTATGGCTTCAATAAATGTTAAAAGTGACAAAGTGTCGCTTTTTTGTTTTTATAATCGTTACTTTTGTCTTTAATTTGCTTTTAAATAAGTAGAATTAAAGCAGTGCTTTATAGTCCCAATTCCTATGCCAATTTTGGGTGTAGGTTTTAAGATAGAAATTGGCTATTAACAAAATGAAAACTTGTTTTGATGAAGAATTTTTTAATACTTTTGGTAAGTTTTATAAGTTTGGTTAATTGTAAAAATAACCAAGTTTCTTTAAATAAAAATGAGAATATGGAAAATATAGAGTACTTAACCATAGGAGGTGGTTGTTTTTGGTGTGTGGAAAGTTGTTTCAATATGCTAAAAGGAGTAGAAACGGTAGAGTCTGGCTACTCAGGAGGTCATAAAGAAAATCCAACTTACGAAGAAGTGTGTACGGGAGAAACAGGTCATGCGGAAGTGGTACAGATAGCTTATAGACCTAATGAAATCTCTTTTGAACAACTGATGGAGGTGTTCTTTTTTCTACACGACCCAACTCAACTTAACCGACAAGGGGAGGATATTGGAACGCAATATCGTTCGGTGATTTTTTATCGTTCAGAAGAGGAAAAACAAAAAGCGGAACAGGCTATAAAAACATCTGAAGCAACAGGAAAATGGAGTGGTACTTATGTTACAGAGCTTGCTCCTTTTGAAAAGTTTTGGAAGGCGGAGAGTTACCATCAAGGGTATTATAAAGAGAATCCCACTCAGCCTTATTGTAGTGCTGTTGTGGGACCAAAAGTAACTAAATTTAAAGCTCATTTTGGAGCTTTAGGTTGGTTAAAGTAATATTAAAATTACTATCTAACCATTTCTGTGTGTGGTAAATTATCTTCTAAATACTTTTTGCCAGTATCAGAAAAACCGTATTCTGAATAGAATTTCAAAAGATAGTCTTGGGCAGATATTCTGATTCGGGAAGTTTTATATATATTCTCTATGGCTTCTATGGCGTAAGATACGAGTTGTCTTCCTATGCCTTTACCTCTTCCAAGAGAGGTGGTGAGTACTCTTCCTATTGAGGTTTCGTTGTATTTTACACCTTCAGGGAAAATTCTGCAATAAGCTAATAGTTGCCCTTCACTATTCTCTGCCCATATATGAAAGGCTTTTTGGTCTGTGTTATCAGCGTCTTGATATTTTACATCTTGCTCTATAATAAACACCTCTTGTCTAGCAACCATGATTTTATAAAGTTCCAAAGCAGAAAGCTCATCAAAGGCTTTAATATACCAAGTCAAATCTGTAGTATTGATATTATCCATTAAAGTTAACTTTATTCTGTTGTAAAAATAGGTTAGTTTGTTCAATGTATTCTAGAATAGCTTCTGTGCCTGTTTTCTTTTCGGCGGAAGTAATATACATTTGTGGAGCTTCTTCCCAATTTTCTAGTAGTTTTTTGGTGTAGTCTTCTACATTTCTTTTAGCGGCATTAGGTTTTAGTTTGTCTTCTTTCGTGAAAACAATAGAAAACGGAATGCCACTTTCTCCACACCATTCAATAAATTCCAAATCTATTTTTTGAGGTGTATGTCTTATATCTACAAGGATGAAAAGATTTACCAAATTTTTTCGATTGAGAATATAATTGGTAATTAGTTTTTCAAAATCTTTTCTTTGTGTTTTAGAAACTTTGGCGTAGCCATAACCAGGGAGGTCGGTTAAATACCACTCTTCGTTGATAATGAAATGATTGATGAGTTGAGTTTTTCCAGGAGTTTGGGAGGTTTTAGCTAAATTTTTATTTCCTGTAATAGCATTGATTAGCGAGGATTTGCCCACATTAGAACGCCCTATAAATGCATATTCTGGAAGATTAGCTTCGGGGCATTCTTGCCACTTTTGGCTACTTTTAACAAATTCGGCACTTTTTATAGAAATCATTTTTATTAGTATTAAATTTTAAATAATAAAAAAGGAAGCATTTAGGCTTCCTCTATTTTTTTAGTTCTTATTTATTAACCTTCTTGAGCCAAGAGAGGAGAATTTCGTTGAACTCTTGTGGTTTTTCCATCATAGCTGCGTGTCCGCATTTATCTATCCAGTACAAATCTGAATTAGGGATATATTTGTGCATATCAACCGCTACCTCTGGTGGCGTTACATTGTCTTGTTTGCCCCAAATAATGCAGGTAGGACAAGTAATCTTAGGTAAATCTTTTATCATATTGTGCTTTATAGCACTTCTGGCTAGCATTACGGTTTTAATGCCTTTTATTCTATCATTAACCACAGAAAATACCTCATCTACTAACTGGTCTGTAGCTACGGCAGGGTCATAGAAAACTTCTTGTGTTTTCTTTCTAATGTACTCTTTATCTCCTTTTCTAGGGAAACTATCTCCAAAAGATTTTTCGTATAATCCTGAACTTCCCGTAAGAACTAAGTTTTTAACAAGTTCAGGTTTTGATAGTGTAAGAATAAGACCTATATGCCCTCCCATAGAGTTGCCTACAATAGTAACAGGCTCTTTAACTTCCTCTTTTATAAACTTTGCAACGAATTTTGAAATAGCAGTTAAATTCGTGTTTAGAACAGGAAGGTCATATATAGGTAGTTCTGGGACATAGACTTTATACCCTTTTTCAGAAAAGAATTTTACCATATCATCAAAATTGCTCAGCCCTCCCATAAGCCCATGCAGGAGTACCAAAGGGTGTCCCTCTCCCTCTTCAATAAAATTGAACTTCTTTTCTTTTTTAGTTTTAAAAATCATAAAAACACTACTAAGCCTTGCAAAAATACAAATTAAAGATTAAACAAACGATATAAAAATCATAATGTTTTACTTTTTTATACTTAGGGAAATCTGTGTAATTGAGATTTTATTAGAGATGTGTGAAATATTTTGTTATGTTTAGATAATCAGATGGTTATGTGGATTTGTTGGATTAAATAAAACTTATCCACAATGAGTTAAAAAGTGGTAAAAAGTGGAATTTTTTAGAAAATATTATCTATTTTTGTATCCGATGAATTATTTCTTTGAAACATATGAGTGTAAGATAGACGATAAGGGTAGAATAAAGCTGCCTTCGGCGTTAGCTAAGCTTTTGTCTGAGGCTCATGGGAAGGATTTTGTGATAAAGAGAGCGGTGTTTCAGAAATGTTTAGAGGTTTATCCTGTGAGTACTTGGGAGTCTCTAATGGGACGACTAAATAAACTGAACAGGTTTGTGAAGAAAAATGTAGACTTTATACGAGTTTTCACTGCGGGAGTAAAGGCGATGGAGGTAGATAAATCGGATAGGATACAGATACCTAAAGATTTAAAAGACTTTGCTGGTATGGAAAAAGAGATAGTGATTTCTGGTGTGGGAGATTTTTTTGAAATATGGGATAAAAAATCCTACGAAGAGAATATAGCAATGAAAGAAGAGGACTTTGCTAATTTGGTAGAGGAAGTAATGGGGAGTGATTGGGAAGGTTTGTAAATTATAGTAAATTAAAAAGATGTATCATCAGTCGGTTTTATTAAAGGAAAGTGTAGATGCTCTTGTGCAAAATGCAGATGGGGTTTATGTAGATTGTACTTTTGGAGGTGGTGGGCACTCTAGGGAAATTATTTCTAGGTTGTCTCCTGCTGGGAGGCATTTTGGTTTTGACCAAGACTTAGATGCTTTAGAAAATAAATTAGACGATGAGCGTTTTACACTTATCAATCAGAATTTTAGATTTTTAGAAAACTCTCTCATGCTTTATGGGGTTACTCAAGTAGATGGGATATTGGCTGATTTGGGAGTGTCTTCTCATCAGTTTGATGCAGCGGAAAGAGGGTTCTCTACAAGGAGTGATGCTCCGCTAGATATGAGAATGAATGTAATGCAAGGTTTAAACGCTCAAAAGGTGGTTAATGAGTACGAGGAAGAGCATTTAGCTGATATATTTTATCATTATGGAGAGTTAAGGGAAGCGAGAAGATTGGCGAGAGAGTTAGTTCATTACAGAAAATCAAAACCGATTAAGACAACGGAAGATTTAAAAAGTGTTTTTAAATATATTCCTCCACATAAGCAGAATAAATTTTTTGCACAGTTATTTCAAGCGATAAGAATTGAGGTTAATCAAGAATTAGAGGCTTTAAAGGAAATGTTGGAACAGGCTTATAGAATTCTAAAACCAGGAGGAAGATTGGTGGTGATATCTTATCATTCTTTGGAAGACAGGTTGGTAAAGCGTTTCTTGAAGAATGGAATGTTTGATGGTGAGCCTGAAAGAGATATTTATGGTAACTATACCAAAGCGTTTGAGTTGCTACAATCTAAAGCATTTGTTCCTACGGAAGAAGAAATTGAGGCTAACTCTAGAGCGAGAAGTGCTAAAATGAGGGTGGGTATTAAGGTGTAAATGTTTTTTCTAAAGTTAGAGATGGCTAAAAAACAGACATATAAAAAGAAGAAACTAACCTTTAGCGATATTGTTAAAGGTAATTTCTTGAATCGTGATGAGATACAAGCTCATTACAAGTATTTTATATTATTAGCCGTGATGATGGCAGGGATTATCTATACCAACCATTTAGCGAGCAAAAAAATAAAGCAAATTAATACTTTGAAAGAGCAAACGGAAGAGTATAAATCTAGAAATGCGTATGCACAAAGTAAATTAATCAAAATAAAACTAGAGAGCGAATTGGGGAAAGAAGTAGTTAAAGATTCTTTAGTACCATTAGAAAATCATCCTCATAAATTGATTATAAAATTAGATTCTACTAATGCAAACTAAGAACGAATTTGATAAGAAAAGAAATAAAACTTTAGTGTGGGGGTATCTTTTTGGAGGTGCTGCCTTCTTTTTGTTTATCACTTTTATTATTCGTATTTTCTTATTGCAAAATACTAATGTTCAGGAGATAGAAGAGGATTATATTAACAAAAACTATAGAGAAGCAACGTTAAAGGCGGCACGAGGAAATTTGTATGCATCAGATGGTTCTATACTTGCTACTACAGTTATGAGGTATGATGTTTATATAGATTTTAAGACTATAAAAGATACTCTGTATAGTAAAAATATAGGAGCTCTTACCGATTCTTTAAGCAAAATGTTTGGAAAACCTAAGCATTACTTTAGGGAAAATTTTGATGCTCAAAGGAAAAAAGGCAATCAGTATTATTCTCTTAAGAGGGATTTAGATTTTGATGAGTACGACCGTGTAAGAAAGTTCCCTATCTTTAATAAAGGTAAAAATAAGGGCGGCTTTATCATTGATAGAAAATACAAGCGAGAATTAGCTACCGCAAAAATAGGTTCTGGAACTATAGGTATGGATAACGATGCCTATAAATCTGGACTAGAAGGAGCGTTTAGTGAATATCTATCTGGTAAAGACGGTTCAAGGCTAGAACAAAGAGTTAATTCCACTCAGTGGAAACCTATTGACCATTGGAAGGCTAAAGAACCTGTTGATGGGCAAGATGTCTATAGCACTCTTGATTTAAGGATACAAGATATTGCTCATTCTGCATTAGAGAAGCAGCTAATAAGTTTTAATGCAGACCATGGGACGGTTATCGTTATGGAAACTCAAACGGGAAAGGTAAGAGCAATGGTAAATCTCAGAAAAAAAGAAAGTGGAGTTTATGTAGATTCGTACAATTACGCTATAAAAAATGCTACGGAACCAGGTTCTACTTTTAAGGTAGTTTCTCTTTTGGCAGCGATGGACGACGGTTTTATAGATGAAAACACAACCGTAAATGTAGGTGGCGGAGTATGGACTTACGCTAAACAAAGAATTTCCGACGGACATGGTGGGGGAACTTACGAGATTAGTGATGTCTTGGCAAAATCAAGTAATGTGGGTACAGCAAAACTCATTACTAAATATTATGCAGATAAACCAGAAGTATTCCTTAATCATCTTAGAAGATGGAAGATGTTTGATAAGATGGATATAGAACTTCCTGGGATTACAAAACCAAAGATAGTTACTCCAGAAGATAAGAGGTGGAACAAAGCTACTTTGGCGTCTTTGTCTTATGGATATTCGTCCAACTTTACATTGTTGCAGTTAGCTACATTTTATAATGGTATTGCTAATAATGGTAAAATGGTAAAGCCTCTTTTTATAGACAAAATAATGAAAGACGGTAAGATTACATACGAAGCCGAACCAGAGGTAATGGTAAATAAAATGGCATCAGATAAGGCTATAAAAATGATGACAGATGCTCTTACTAAAGCGGTAGAAAAAGGTACAGCAAAAAGTATCTTTACACCTAATCTTAAAATGGCAGGAAAAACAGGAACGGCAAGATTTGAATATTGGAAAGCTGGACCAATGAAATATCAGGCATCTTTTGCAGGGTTTTATCCTTCAGATAATCCAAAATATACTTGTATCGTTATGGTTAATCAGCCTGATACTTCTATTGGTTTTTATGGAGGTACGGTGGCGGCTCCTGTGTTTAAGGAGATAGCAGGAAAAACTTTCTTAAAAACACCACTAAATGTGGAAAAAGATATGCTCCAAGATAAAAAAGTGAATTTAAACAAGATGACCGCTCCTAAGGTAAAGATAGCAATAAACCGTCAGCAGATGCCAGCGTTAGTAGGTATGGCGGGTAGAGAAGTTATTCCTCAGTTGGAGAATTTGGGTTATCGTGTAGATTATAAAGGTGTAGGTAAAGTTTTAGAACAGTTTCCTAAAGAGGGAACTATCATAAAAAAAGACCAAAAAATTTATCTTACACTACAAAAATAAAAATTGAAAATAAAAATGTTACTCAGAGAGTTATTACATAATATACCAGTTTTAGAAACCATAGGTGCATTAGACATCGAGGTAAGCTCTATTATTTTTGATAGTAGAAAAGCAGAAGCAAAAAGCCTTTATGTAGCTATCAAAGGGAGTGTTTCAGATGGACACCAGTTCATTGGTTCTGCAATAGAAAAAGGAACTAAAGTTATTGTATTGGAAGATTTACCTGAAATTTTAGATGAAACCATCACTTATATTAAAGTGAAAAATTCGTCTAAAGTATTGGGGCAATTGGCTTCTAACTTCTATGGTAATCCTTCGGAAAAGCTTAATCTAGTAGGTGTTACAGGGACTAATGGTAAAACATCAGTATCTACCTTGCTTTTCGATGTTTTTAAGAATTTAGGTTATCCGTCTGCACTTATTTCTACAGTGGAGTATAGAATTGGCGACGAAGTTTTCCCATCTACACACACTACACCAGACGTGGTTAAACTTAACGAGCTATTGGCAAAAGCTGTGGCACAAGGTTGCGAGTATGCCTTTATGGAAGTTTCTTCTCACGGCATTCATCAAAACAGAACGGAAGGTTTACATTTTAAAGTGGCAGGTTTTACCAATATTACTCATGACCATTTAGACTATCATAAAACTTTTTTGGAATACCTTAATACCAAAAAATCATTTTTTGATAACTTGCCAGATTCTGCGGTGGCAATTACTAATTTAGATGATAAAAACGGATTGGTAATGCTCCAAAACACCAAGGCTAAAAAGAAAACCTATGCGTTAAAAACTTTGAGCGATTATCATGGACGATTGTTGGAGGTAGATTTTAATGGAATGTTGCTCAATTTTAATGGTAAAGAAGTTTGGACGAGCCTAACAGGGAAGTTTAATGTCTATAATTTGCTTTTAGTGTTTGGTATAGCGAGAGAGTTAGGGTTTGATGAGGTGGAAATACTTACGGCAATTTCTCAACTGAAAAGAGTTAATGGTAGATTTGAAACAATAAAGTCAGAAGGCGGAATCTTTTTTGTGGTAGATTATGCACACACGCCAGATGCTTTAGAGAATATTCTAGACTCTATCAACGAAATACGAACCAAAAACGAAAGGCTAATTAGTGTGTTTGGTTGCGGTGGTGATAGAGACCAGAGCAAACGCCCTGAAATGGGTAAAATAGCTACACAGAAATCTACTCTAGCAATTATTACATCAGACAATCCTAGAACAGAAGACCCTAATGCCATTATACAAGAAATAGAGGCAGGTGTAGAGCCACAATGTTTTAGTAAATATACGGTAGTTCCAGACAGAAAGGAAGCTATTAAAATGGCTATAAAATTTGCAGAGCCAAAAGATATTATACTTGTGGCAGGGAAAGGTCACGAAACTTATCAGGAAGTTAATGGGGTAAAACATCACTTTGATGATAAAGAGGTGATATTAGAATTGTGTAAAATGATGAGTAAATAGAAAAACAATAATTTAAAAATAAGAAATACAAATATGTTATACTACTTATACGAATATCTTACGGCTAACGGCATACATATACCAGGTCTTAACCTGTTGAGGTACATTTCTTTTAGGGCTGCTATGGCGGTTCTATTATCGCTTATTATTGCTTTGGTTTATGGTAAAAAAATCATCAATTTTCTTCGTAGAAAACAGATGGGAGAGTTGGTGCGAGATTTAGGGTTAGATGGGCAAAAACAAAAAGAAGGTACTCCTACTATGGGAGGTCTTATCATCATTATAGCCACCTTAATACCTGTATTACTATTTACTAAGATTACGAATATCTATATTATTCTACTCATTGTATCTGTAATTTGGATGGGAGCGATAGGTTTTATAGACGATTATCTTAAGAAAATAAAGAAGAATAAAGACGGTTTAAGTGGTAAATTTAAAGTCATAGGTCAAGTTGGTTTAGGGCTGATTGTTGGTGTTACAATGTTTTTTAATTCTGATGTTACCGTTAAAAGAAAATATGCAGATGCAAAAGAAATTAATCGTAACAATGTAGAGCAGAACTTTATGAAGGAAGAGAAAAAAGTGATTTCTACCGTACCAATGATTAAAAATAACGAGTTTGATTACAGTGGTATTCTCTTTTGGATGGATGAGCAAGAAGCAGAAGAATGGGCTTGGGTGGTTTTCATTCCGATGGCGATATTTATTGTTACAGCCGTTTCTAACGGAGCTAATATTACCGATGGTATAGATGGTTTAGCCGCAGGTACGAGTGCCGTTATCTTACTCACATTGGCTTTCTTTGCGTATGTTTCGGGGAACATCATCTTTGCAGATTATCTCAATATTATGTTCCTGCCTAATATGGGAGAAACCACCATTTTTGCGGTGGCGATGGTAGGAGCGGTTATAGGTTTCTTTTGGTATAATACCTATCCTGCCCAAGTGTTTATGGGTGATACAGGGAGTTTAATGCTAGGAGGAGTTATCGCAGTTTTATCCATCATTCTAAGAAAAGAATTATTGATACCTGTACTATGTGGAATCTTTTTAATTGAAAACTTATCGGTAATGCTTCAGGTAGCTGTGTTCAAATACAGAAAGAAAAAGTATGGGTTAGAATATGCTCAAAATAACCGATTGTTTAAAATGTCTCCTCTTCATCATCATTATCAGAAGAGTGGTTACCACGAAAGTAAGATTGTTAATAGAATGATAATCATAGGGGTAGTTTTAGCAATTGTATGTTTAATTACACTTAAAATCAGATAAGTATTTTCAATAAAAACATTAAGGAATATGAAAATAGTAGTTTTAGGAGCTGGAGAAAGTGGTTTTGGAGCAGCCTACCTTGCTAAAAAGAAAGGTATGGAGGTTTTTGTATCCGATAGAGGAAGTATAAAAGAAGAATACAAAAAACAACTGATAGAGAACAATATAGAATTTGAAGAAGGTCAGCACGATGAAGAACGAATTTTAAATGCCGATTGGGTGGTCAAAAGCCCAGGGATTCCTAAAAAGGCAGATATTGTATTTAAAATCAATCAGAAAGGAATAAGGCTATCTTCCGAAATAGAATTTGCGTCGGAATTTACTAATGCCAAAATTGTGGCAATTACGGGTAGTAATGGTAAAACTACTACTACTTCTCTCATCTATCATATCCTTAAAGATAATGGAATGAATGTAGGTTTGGGAGGCAATATAGGCAAGAGTTTTGCTAAACAAGTAGCCGATGAATCTTTTGATTATTATGTTTTGGAAATCAGTAGTTTTCAGTTAGATGATATTCAGAATTTTAGACCATATATTTCGTTGCTTCTTAATTTGAGTCAAGACCATTTAGACCAATACAATTATAATTATGAGGAGTACGCTTTAGCTAAATTCCGAATTACTGAAAATCAAGAATATGATAATTTTTTCATCTATAATAAAGATGATGAAATGAGTCAAAAAATTCTTCAAGAGTTAGATTTAAAGGTTAAAAAAGTGCCATTCTCCATAAAAGAAACTCTAGCAGAGGGTGGATATATGGACGATGAAAACATTGTGGTAAAACTTCAAGATGAGTTTACTATGAAAATTAGAGATTTAGCTCTTATCGGAAATCATAATGTGGCTAATAGCTTAGCAGCGTCTATAGCGGGTAAAATACTTAATATTAGCAATGAAAGTATTAGAAATTCATTGATGACTTTCCAAGCTGTAGACCATAGGTTACAGGAAATAGCTAATCTTAACGGAGTTAAATTTATCAATGATAGTAAAGCGACTAATGTAAACGCTACTTATTACGCTTTAGAAAGTATGACTCAGCCTACCGTTTGGATTGTGGGAGGAGTGGATAAAGGCAATGATTACACCGAAATAGAAGAATTGGTTAAAAAGAAAGTAAAAGCGATTGTTTGCTTAGGTATAGATAACCAAAAGATTATAGATTTCTTTAGAGATAAAAAAGAGTTTATTTATAATACTTCTAGTATGGAAGAAGCTATTAAAATTTCAAAATCTATAGCAGAAGCGGGAGATGCTATACTGCTTTCGCCGTGCTGTGCAAGTTTTGATTTGTTTGAAAACTACGAAGATAGAGGCGAAAAGTTTAAAGCTGAGGTTTTAAAATAATAAATAATGGAGCATACAGAAGTAAATAAAAAAATAGAATATCTAAAAGGAGACAGAGTGCTGTGGATTACAGTAATTCTTATTTCTGTATTCTCTATACTTCCTGTTTATTCGGCGAGTTCTAACTTAGAGTACATTGTAAATACAGGGACAACCACCAGCCACCTTATCAAGCATGTGATGTTCATTGCTTTAGGGTTATTTTTGATGAGAGTCATCGGAGCGATAAAATATGAGTTTATAGGAAAGTTGAGTTCCATACTTCTTGTAATTTCTGTAATTCTTTTAGGAGTTACTATTTTTACAGGGCAAACCATAGATGGGGCGAGTGCTTCTAGATGGCTTAAAATACCAGGTACGGCAATCTCATTTCAGCCGTCAGCGTTGGCAGCTTTGATGTTAGTTATCTATCTATGCCGTTATTTAACTAAAAATATTCAAAGACAAAGGCTTCCTATAGAAAACATTATGTATGTTTTTGGACCTATACTATTGGTATTTATTTTAGTAGCCAAAGATAACGGTTCCACGGCATTGATGATTTTAGCTACTTCTCTAATTGTACTTGTAATAGGGCAATTCCCGTGGAAGTATATTGCAGGGTTTGTCTCTTTGTCGGGCTTAGCGTCTATTATTTTTATTTTGGTAGCATTGAACACTAATTTAATGCCTAACAACCGTGTTCATACTTGGATAAGTAGGGTAGAATCTTTTTCCTCCTCAAAAGACGCACAATTAGATAGTGCTGAAAGAGATGCTGTAAAGGCTAAAAATTATCAAGTGATGCACGCTAAGGCGGCGATAGTACACGGAGGTATTACAGGTAAAGGACCAGGCAAAAGTGCTCTTAAACAGAGGCTGCCACAGTCGGCATCGGATTTTATTTTTGCCATTATTGTGGAAGAATATGGTGTGATAGGAGCAATGGTTTTACTGGGTATGTATTTTATTATCATTATCAGAATACTAATTATAGCGAGTAGAACGAGAGCTTTTTTTGGTTCTCTATTGGTTATTTCTTTAGGAATTATGATTTTCATTCAGCTCAGTGCTAATATTATGGTGGCACTTAATCTCATTCCTGTAACGGGACAACCTCTACCGCTGATAAGCTACGGTGGTACTTCTATGTTAGTGACTTACGCTCAATTAGGCTTAATACTTAATATCAGTTCTAGGATACAAATTTATGATGAAGAAGGCATTGGTAAAAAACAAAACATAGAGGAGATAAATGATATTGCCTAAAGGCTAATTTAATATTAAAGAATAAAATGTCAGAAAATATATATCATATCAATCAAGATTTTGCACCTCGAGTTTTAATGAGTGGTGGTGGTACGGGAGGGCATATTTTCCCTGCGATCGCCATTGCTCAAGAGATACAAAAACGATTTCCTAAAGCGGAATTTTTGTTCATTGGAGCAGAGAATAAAATGGAGATGGAGAAAGTGCCTCAAGCTGGTTTTAGAATAGAAGGACTTAATATTTCAGGATTTAATAGGAGTAGTCTTTTAGCAAATTTTAAACTGCCTTTCAAGATTATTTCTAGTGTTAGAAAAGCCAATCGTATTATAAAAGATTTTAAACCTCATGTGGCAATAGGTACAGGCGGATTTGCTAGTGGTCCTGCTTTGTATATGGCTTCTCGTTTGGGAGTGCCTACTTTTGTTCAGGAGCAAAACTCTCTACCTGGGAAAACTAATCTTTTCTTAGGAAAGAAAGCTAAAGCTGTTTTTACGGCGTATCCTGATATGGCTCATTTTTTTCCAAAAACCCAAACTATTTTTTCAGGAAATCCTATTAGACAATCTTTAATGGAGGGGCTTACAGATACTGCTACGGCTAAAGAAAAGTTAGGATTAGACCCTAATAAATTGAGTATTCTTTCCGTAGGAGGTTCGTTGGGGTCTAGAACACTTAATAATGGTTGGTTAGAAAATTTGGATAGGATTAAAAAGGAAGGTTGGCAACTGATTTGGCAAACAGGAAAAACAGAATATCAAACGATTAAAGATAAGGTTAATTTAGAAGAAGATACAATCCAAGTAAAGGAATTTATCACAGATATGGCATTAGCTTATTCTGCGGCAGATGTAATTGTGTCTAGAGCAGGTGCGATTGCTATTTCCGAGTTAGCAGTAGTTAAAAAGCCTATTTTATTGGTACCTTTTCCTTTTGCAGCAGAGGACCATCAGACCAAAAATGCGATGGCTTTGGTTGAGAAAAATGCAGCAAGAATGGTAAAAGATGTGGAGATGAAAGAGCGTTTTTGGAATACACTTTCAGAGATTTGTGGCAACGAAAATTTACGAAAGGAAATGGGACAAAATCTAGCCTATTTCGCAAAACCAAAAGCTACAGAGGAAATTGTGGATGAAATAATTAAAGTTTTTAAATAGAGATGCAAAATATTAGTACATATCAAAATTTTTATTTCATAGGCATTGGAGGGATAGGAATGTCCGCTTTGGCGAGATATTTCCATTCCATTGGGAAAACGGTTTTAGGCTATGATAAAACTTCTACTAAACTAACTTCGGCACTTATTTCGGAAGGGATAAAAATTAGTTTTGAAGATAATATTGATGAGCAAATAAAAGCCTTTAAACCCGAAGACACTTTAGTGATTTATACGCCTGCAATTAAACAATTAGGCATTTTAGATTTTTTTCAAGAAAAAGGCTTTACGGTACTTAAACGAGCGAAGGTTCTAGGGCTTATTACTAGCGAAACCGAGTGCATCGCTGTTGCGGGGACTCACGGTAAAACCACCACTTCTAGTTTGGTAGCCCATCTTTGTAAGGAAGTTAATTTGTCATTTTCTGGATTTTTGGGAGGTATTGCCGAAAACTTTGGGTCTAATTTTATATTTAATGGGAACGATTATTCTGTAGTGGAAGCCGACGAGTACGATAGAAGTTTTCTTAATTTAGCTCCAGATTGGGCAATTATAACCTCTACAGATGCAGACCATTTAGATATTTATGGGGACAAATCTACTATAGAAAAAGGCTTTAGAGACTTCGCCCATTTGGTATCGGAGGAGCGTCAGCTTTTTGTGCGAAAAGGTATAGACTTGGATAGAAATGCAACCACCTATGCCGTGAACGAAAAGGCTGACTATTATTCAGACGAGTTGAGGTTGGAGGGAGATTATATATCGTTTAATTTTTATACTCCAAACGGAGAAACTCAACGCTTTAGCTGGGAAATACCAGGCATTCATAATGTGGAAAATGCCACGGCAGCACTGGCTGTTTTGCATAAAATAGGTGTTTCTTTAGAAGATTTAAAAGAGGCTTTGGCTAAATTTAAAGGTATCAAAAGGAGATATACCAAGCATATTTTCCCTAACGGAAAGATTTATATAGACGATTATGCTCATCATCCTACGGAGCTTAATGCGGTGATTGGTTCTATCCGAACATTCTATCCCGATAAGAAACTTTTGGTAGTATTCCAGCCGCACTTGTTCAGTAGAACGCGAGATTTTGCAGATGATTTTGCTAAAAGTTTATCGCAAGGAGATGAGTTGATGCTTTTAGATATTTATCCCGCGCGAGAATTGCAGAAGGATTTTGAGGGCATCAGTTCAGACTGGTTGCTAGAGAAAGTAACATTGGCGGACAAGGAGGTTTCTAGTTTGTCGGATGCTTTTGGTAAAATTAAAAATAAAAACTTTGACATTTTACTTACGGTAGGTGCAGGAGATATAGACACGCTTTATGATGGTATTGTAAGCTGGTTAAAAGAAGCATAGAACTTTAAAATGAAGAACAAATACAGAATATTAAAAATAGCTGTTACGATTATCCTGCTGGGATTTTTGTTAAACTTTTCATTGAAAAGATTTAATAATACCTCTATGGATAAAGTGGCTGTTAATATTATTCAAGGAGAGAAGCCAGTCTATTTTATTGATGAGAAAGAAATAGAAAGCATTGTTAAAAAAGCCAATACTACCAATAGAGTTGGGGATATTGATATCCCAAAATTAGAAAGAAAAATCGCAGAATATTCTGCGGTAGATAGTGCCAATGTTTATCTTAGCCTTGATGGTATATTGCATTTAGATATTGTGCAAAGAGTGCCTGTTTTTAGGCTAAGCAAAGGGAAGAAAGAGGTTTATGTAGATGAGAAAGGGGTGGAATTTCCTATCAATCGTAATTATTCAGCATCGTGTATGCTCGTGAGTGGCAATGTACAACCAGAGGAATATCCTCAATTGATAGAACTGGTAAAAAAGATAAATAAAGACGACTTTAGTAAGAAGTTTTTCATTGGTATTGTAAAAGAGAGAGAAAATTATTATCTTATTGCCAATGAAGAAAACTACAGAGTGGAACTAGGAAGTTTGGAAAATATAGATTTCAAAGTTAAAGGTTTCAAAGCGTTTGTAGAAAAGTATTTGGTTTATCAACCATCTGATAAATACACCAAAATATCATTGAAATATGATAATCAGATTGTAACTACACTTAGTAAAGATTACAAAGAAGAAACAGATAAAGAAGAAGAAAAGAATCAATAAAATCAAATTCAAATCAAGATAAATGGAAAGCCAAGAGTATTCAGTAGGATTAGACATTGGGACCACCAAGATTGTTGCTATCGTTGGTCGTCGTAATCAGTACGGTAAGATAGAGGTTATGGGAGTAGGTGTGGCACCTAGTTTAGGTGTACATAAAGGGATTGTAAACAACATTGCCCAAACCATCAATTCCATTAAAACAGCTGTTAGCGAGGCTCAAAAAAGTGCAGGTGTGCCTATTACTAAGGTAACGGTGGGTATTGCTGGTAAACATATCCGTTCTTTGCAACACTCGGATTATATTATGCGAGAAAATCCAGACCAATACATCACGGAGGAGGATATAGAAGAGCTTAAAAATCAAGTTAAGAAATTGGTGATGCTTCCTGGTGAAGAGATTATCCATGTACTTCCACAGGAATATAAGGTAGACTCGGAGGGCGAAATCCAAGAGCCAATAGGAATGCACGGAAAGCGTCTTGAAGCTAATTTCCATGTGGTGGTAGGGCAGATGAGTAGCATTAAAAATATCAGCAGATGCGTTAAAGAAGCAGGGCTAGAGATGGAATCGCTTACTTTGGAACCATTAGCATCGTCTGAAGCGGTTCTTACTAAGGAAGAAAAGGAGGCTGGAGTGGCTATTGTAGATATAGGTGGTGGTACTACTGATATTGCAATATTTAAGGATAATATTATCCGCCATACTTGTGTTATCCCTTATGGAGGAGGTATTATTACCGAAGATATTAAAGATGGCTGTTCTATTATCGAAAAACACGCGGAGCAACTTAAAGTTCGTTTTGGTTCTGCCGTTCCAGAATTAGAAAAAGAGAGTACTTTCGTTACCATTCCTGGGCTTCATGGAAGAACTGAAAAAGAAATCTCTCTAAAAACATTGGCGAAGATTATTCATGCTAGAGTAGAAGAAATTTTGGAGATGGTAAATACCGAACTTAAAGCCTATGGGGCACACGAGAAAAAAAGAAAGCTCATTGCAGGGATTGTGCTTACTGGTGGTGGTTCTAACCTAAAGCATTTAAGACAACTTGCAAATTATATCACAGGGTTTGATAGCCGTATAGGTTACGCTAATGAATATATTTCGAACGATAAAAATCAGCATTTAAAAAGCCCTGAATTTGCAACATCTATAGGGCTTTTAATGGAGAGTTTGTCTATTAGAGATAAGAAAACTAATTCTTTAGTTCAAGAGGAAGTGTCTGTTTCTAACCAAGTAGTTACTGATAAAACAAGCCAAGAGAATAAAGTTTTAGATAGTACCGAACCAACTCATAATGAGACTGTGGTTCAGCAAAATGCCTCTAGAAAGCCTACCATAGGGCAAAACATCTTAGAAAAGATAAAAAAATTCTTTGAGGAATCGGAATAATTAAGTAATTTAGTCATTTAAAATGAAGTAATGGAAAATACCAATAAAACAGGTTTTGAATTTGATTTACCAAAAGGCAACTCATCTATTATCAAGGTAATAGGTGTAGGTGGTGGTGGAAACAATGCCTTAAAACACATGTACGAAAAAGGGATTCACGGCGTAGATTTTGTCATTTGTAATACAGATGCACAAACGCTAAATAACAATCCCGTTTCTAATAAAGTTCAGTTAGGTATCACAACTACAGAAGGCTTAGGTGCTGGTGCAGACCCAGAAGTGGGAGAAAAGGCTGCAATAGAAAGTATAGACGAAATAAAAAGCACTCTAGGACAAAATACCAAAATGGTGTTCATTACTGCTGGTATGGGCGGTGGTACAGGTACAGGTGCGGCACCTATCATTGCTAAGGCGGCTAAAGAAATGGGTATTTTAACGGTGGCTATCGTTACAGTTCCGTTTTCTTTTGAAGGAAAAAGAAGATTAGACCAAGCTGAAGCAGGGTTAGAGAAACTAAGAAATAATGTGGATTCTCTCATCGTGATAAACAACGATAAACTAAGACAACAGTTTGGTAATTTAGGATTTAAACAAGGCTTTTCTAAGGCAGACGAGGTGCTTACCAATGCAGCCAAAGGTATGGCAGAGGTAATTACGGGTTCTTTTGTTATCAATATTGACTTCCGTGATGCTAAGTCGGTATTGCAGAATTCAGGTACAGCCTTGATGTCCACAGGAAGTGCTACAGGTGAGAAGAGAGCAGAAGAAGCTGTTAAAAAGGCATTAGACTCTCCGCTTCTTAATGATAACAAAATTACAGGAGCTCAAGATGTATTGCTTCTTATTCAGAGTGGTTCTGATGAGGCTTCTGAAGCTACGATGGACGAAATTGGTCTTATCAACGATTATATCCAAAACGAAGCAGGAAATACAGCTAATATTATCTTTGGTGTAGGTACAGATGAAGAACTTGGTGATGCTATTAGAGTATTGGTAATTGCTACGGGATTTACTAATGAAAACCACATCAATGCAGGTCCTACGGAAGTAGTTAAGGTACCGTTGCACGAAACGGCAAATTCAGTTAGAAGAGAGTCTCCTTTTAAAATTTCTTCTGATGCTAAGAATGCAGGATTAGGTTCTGTTGTTATGGAGAAAAATATTGTAAAGTTAGATGAAGAAGATGATTTTTCTTCACCACAATTTTCAGCAAATAGATTAAGCGGAGAGCAGTTAGCGGTTCAAGAAGTGCAACCAATGACCTATGTTGAAGAGGTTAATGAAGAATTTGAAGAAGAAAGTAATGAATTAGATTTATTCTCTTATGATGAAGGATACGAAGAACCAAAAGGAATATCTTTTACTTTTGAATCAAAAGACGAAAGTAGCATACAACCTACCAAATCTTTATTCTTAGATGAAAAACCTGTAGAGTTCAGTTTTAAAATAAAAGAAGAAGAGCTTGCTTTTGAAGAGGAAGTAAAAACAGTATCTAATACTGTTGCACCTCAAGAGCCTCAAGTAACTCAGAAAGTAGAAGAGAAACCTATATTTCGTAATGAAGAAATAGCTCAAGAGGAAACGCTTTTTACTTTTATAGAGAAAAAAGTAGAAGACTCTAAAGTACAAGAGAGAAGAAATAAGCTAAAAGAATTTAATTCTCGTTACCAAAATGTAGATGAAGAAAATACTTTTGAAACAGTACCTGCTTTTAGAAGAAAAAATATTAAGCTAGATGATAGCCCTTCTGATGAGCGTATCAGTAGTTTTTTAGCTGATAACAATGGCAGAGTAGAACTTAGAGAAAACAAATTTTTGAATAAAGATGTAGATTAGTTTCTACATTTTTGATACTTGATTGACTTTTTTAAAAACCTCAGGCGAAATATTCGTACTGAGGTTTTTTTATTAGCAAAACTATATCATTTTCTTTACCCATTCAAAAAAATTGAATGGAACATATTTGAACGGAAGGTCTAAAAATGTTGGTGTTTTTACGATAGCTCTTTCATTACTGAAGGCTAAAAAACTGTACTTTCCGTGGTACTTGCCCATACCACTATTCCCAACACCACCAAAAGGAAGATGATGATTGGCAATATGCATAAGCGTATCGTTGATGCAACCTCCGCCCGAACTTGTTTTTGAAATTACCTCTTTAGCATTTTTATTTTTACCAAAATAATACAATGCTAATGGCTTTTCATGTTGATTGATGTACGAGATAGGTTCATCAATATGGTCAAATGTCATTACAGGTAACAATGGTCCAAAAATTTCTTCTTGCATAATAGCGAAGTGAGGCTCTACATTATCTATAATAGTTGGTGCGATGTATTTTTGACTAGAGTCTACTTCTCCACCTAAATAGATATTTCCTTCATTAAGAAATTTAGAAAGCCTTTCTACTGATTTATCATTTACAATACGAGGGTAAAAAGGGCTAGATTTAATATCAGAGCCATACATTTCTTTAATGTGATAAGCTATTTTTTCAAGAAGCTCTTTTTTTACTGAACGGTGTACCCAAAGATAATCTGGAGCGATGCAGGTCTGTCCAGCATTGATGAGTTTTCCCCACGCAATCCTTTTAGCAGCAAGGTTGAGGTTTGCATCTTTATCCACAATACAAGGGCTTTTGCCACCTAATTCTAACACGATAGGCGTTAGATTTTCTGCCGCGGCTTTCATAACCACTTTTCCTAAAGATGGACTTCCTGTAAAGAAAATAAAATCAAAGCGTTCCTCTAGCAAGTAGGTGTTGGTTTCTCGTCCACCTTTAACAAGAGTAATGTACTCTAGCGGAAAATATTCTGTTAGCATTTCTTCCACTACATTCGCAAGATGTGGAGCGTCAGGAGAGGCTTTTAGTAAAGCACAACAGCCAGAGGAAATAGCTCCTATTAGAGGATTGATAAGAAGTTGAAACGGATAATTCCATGGAGAGATAATAAGAGCCACACCCAAAGGTTCGTAGATGACACGGCTAGATGCAGGAAGTACCGAAATAGGCGACCAAACTCTCTTAGGACGAGCCCAACTTTTTAATTTTTTTAAATGATAATTAATTTCGTTGAGAACAATGCTGATTTCTGTAAGGTAAACCTCTTCTTTAGATTTGTGTAAATCTTTCCATAAGGCTTCTTCTATTTCGTGCTGATACTTTAGTATGGCTTGTTTTAGTAGAGATAGCTGCTTTAGTCTAAAATCAATAGCTTTGGTTTGTTGAGTCGCAAAAAACGCTTTTTGTTTTTGGACGAGTGCTGATATTTGAGCTTTTGGAGTTTCCATTGGTATAATTATTTTTTATGACCTTTAAAGTCAGCCATTGTTTTATAGATTCCTAGTAAACTTCCTGCAAACCAATCAAAAAAACGAAGTGGGAATAACCCTTGACCTATACGAGTTAAACGATAGATATAGCCAGGAAGTGTTACCATTTTTCTGTTGTTTTCTATGGCACTGATGACAGTTTTAGCTGCTTTTTCAGGGTCTAATATAGGTAGAACAGATTTTACGCCATCAAACATTCCAGTGTTGATGTAGTAAGGCATAATGGTGGTTATTTTGATGTTTTTTTTCAACTGCTCCATTTCTAACCTAAGGCTATCAGACCAACCAACAACAGCCCATTTGCTCCCTGCATATACGGACATTTTAGGGTTAGATACCAGTCCTGCCGAAGAGGCAATATTACAGATATGTCCTGAATTTTTTGTGAGCATATCTTGTAAAAATAGATTAGTGATTACCATCGGTGCATTGGTATTGATTTCTATGGTTTTTAAAATATCCTTTTGAGAATGTTCGTGGAAATATTTGCCAACCACAATTCCGGCATTATTGATTAGAATATCAATATTACCAATGTCTTGTTTAGTTTTTGTAGCGATGTGTTGTACTTCGTCATAATTGGAAACATCTACTTTGTATCCAAAGATAGAACCTAGTGATGAAAACTGGAGGATAGTTTCATCAATTTTTGATTGGTCAATATCCCAAATAATTACTTTAGCATCTTTCTCTAACGAAAGTCTAGCCATAATTTTCCCGATGCCGCTAGCGCCTCCTGTGATGAGGATATTTTTATGCTGAAATTTTTTGCTCATACCTAGTAGAAAAAATAGTTAGTATGAAGAAGGCTCTCTTCTGTCGGAAGTCCATTTAGCATGTTGAGAAGGCTGTATTTTTAGACCTCTACGGTAGGTATAAACCTTGGTAAATACTGCTCCAAAAAAGATGAGTCTGCAAGTATAATTTATCCACATCATAATTAAAATAACAGAACCTGCTGCTCCGAATGCAGATGTAGGTTTGAAATTACTGAAATAAAGGCTTAATAAAAATTTACCTAAAGTAAACAAAAATGCAGTAATAAATGCTCCTACCCATACAGAACGCCAAGAGAGCTGAACATCTGGAAGGACTTTAAACATAAGAGCGAATAGTAATACAACGATGAAGAAGCCTACGGAAATGTTTATAATCTGTATAATATAGTAAGTCTCTAACCCTAGGTGTTGAGAAATAAATTCGTTAGCCAGCCCTATAAGTGTAGAGAGTACCATGGTTATCATCATTAAAAATCCAATAATGAGTATCATGCCTAACGAGTTAGCACGATCTGTCAAGAATTTTAATAAAGCTCTTTTGGGTTCTGCTTTTACATCCCATAACTCATTGAGTGATTTTTGAAGCTGAAAAAATAAGGTGGTAGCACCAAAAATAAGTGTCGCAATTCCAATAATTCTCATGATGATTCCGTCTTGGTCTATCATGGAGGATTTTAGAATGTCATCTAAACTTTTTGCGGTATCGGAACCCATAGCCTGGGTTACTTCTTCTTGTATTTTCTGTTGGAAATTAGCATCGCCAAAAATAAATCCCATAAGCCAAATTAAAATGATAAGTAATCCAGGTATGGAAAATATGGCATAGTAGGCAATTCCTGCAGCATCTCTATCGGCGTTAGAGCTACTCCATTCTGTTACAGCTTTTTTTATAGTTTCCCAATAAAATTTAAAATTCTTTTTCATAACGGTCTTTTTTCTAAATTTTTTAAAAAGGATAGCCGATGGCTATGTTTAGGATTAGATTATCCTTTCTCCAAGAAGAGTTATTAAAATCAATATGATTAAACCTCCAACGTTCATTTTTACTATAATAGGGTACTCTTAGAGGAATGGCAAGATCTGTCCTTAGTACAAATATATTAAAGTCAAATCGAAGTCCCAAGCCTCCTCCTACGGCAATTTCGGAAGTCCAGTCTTTACTAAATTTGGCACCTGGGCGAGTAGGGTCATCATTGATAAGCCAAATGTTACCAGCGTCTAAAAATAAACCTAAATTAAGAAAACGATAGATGTTTAAACGATATTCTAGGTTAGTTTCCAGTCTAATATCCCCGGCTTGGTCTAAAAAGAAACTACCTTGTTGGTTTCTTGGGTCATAACTACCTGGACCTAGTGTTCTAGCTCTAAAGGCTCTGATACTATTACTTCCTCCTACAAAAAATTGTCTAGAAAAAGGTACTGTAAGAGAATTGCCGTAAGGATAAGCTAATCCCATCATTAGTCTTGCAGCTAAAACATTTTTAGAGTTCATATTATAGTAGTAACGAAAGTCTGTATCCAATTTTGCATACTGACTAAAGGGTACACCTAGTATGGTTTTTTGTCTACCTTCTTTTGCATTTGCATTGGACAGTAATCCTGTAAGATTGGCTGATAAGTCGGCTACACCACGAAAATAGAATTGGTGTGTTCTAGGTATGATGGTATTGGTGTATGTATATTGGTACATAGGTCCAAAAACTAACTGTCTTTCTATTGCTCTAGCTAAACTAGGATAGCTCTTTGCTAGGGATTTATATTCATCTGAAATATTCTGAGGGTTAACATAAGTAGCACTAAATATTTTAAGATCGTGCTCTCTCTGTGCATTTTCTTTCCACAAATATCCAAAAGAGGTACTAAAGTTATGTAAAGTATATTGTCCCGTTCTACGCTGATAGTCATACCCTAGGTTTACTTGTGTTCTTGGAACAAACTCTGAACTGGTATGAAACTTAAAAGGAGCTATAATCCTTGGGAAAGTAAGTTGAGCGTTGCCTCCAAATCTTAATATATTACTGAAAGCTCTAGGCCCTCCAGCTTGCACGTCCATACCTCCATAAGCAGTAATTCTTAGTTGCTCTGCACCTTTAAATAAGTTTCTGTGAAGCCAATTGATATTTATCTCTCCACCGTTAAAGTTTGCAGAATTAGTCTTACCTAATGCTTCCATACGGAGTGATTGAAAATTGTTTGGGGTGAGTAGGTAGTACGCATCAAATTTATTATTTAAAGAGTCGGAAAGAATAAACTGATTTTTAACGAATTTAAAAACTCCTAGATTTATAAGTCTTTTAAGCGTAAGGTTATGGTCTCTTCTGTTATAAATTTCACCTGAGTGAAAGTACATAGTCCTATCAAAAACTTGTGGTTTAAATTTTTTTTCAGGGTCTATAATGTACATGTCTTTGTAAACTTTTAGACCGTCAGTCGTGGTGGGAATAGCTATACTTCCTTTCTCTACATTTTGTATGCTATAATCGGGGTAAATAATTACTTTATCTATACTAAACTTTTTTTTGCTAAGTTCTGGAGTTTGGTCTTTTAGTTTTACATTGACTGCAACTTTATTGTTTCCTACAGTGCTATCCGCTTGAATAATGATGTTATCTGGACTAAAATAATAATATCCATTCTCCTTCATATAAGTATCTATACGGAGTCTCTCATTTTTTATTATTTCGAGATTATAGGGTTCTTGTGGTTTTATTAGGCTTTGTTTTTGTGTTGCTTTTATATCTTCTACTACCTCTTCATTGGTGGAAGACAGGAAGTTTACGGTATCTATAAAATATCTATTGTAAGGAGTTATAGTATATAAAACCTTAGCAGTTCTACCTTTTGTGAGGGTATCATATCTTACTTTAGTATTGAAATAGCCAATATTTTCTGCATAATTAACAGCAATTTCTTTATTAAACTCTCTATCTACATCTTGTAGAAGAATAGGTTTTTCTCCTAGTTTATTTTTAATCCAATATCGCAGACCTTTATTTTGTTTAGTTTCTCCTGCCCATTTATAAAAATACAATCTAGGACGCATTCCTAAAAATGAAGCATTAGGTTTAGGAGAAAGTTTGCTCTCTGTGCCTTTTTTCAGTTCAGAAATATCACCTTTGTTTAATCGGTCTGATTTTATTTTAACCTTAGCTCCAGTATATAAAATTTCTCCTTCTTTAAGGGTAGAAGCTCCAGAGCAGCCTATTATAAAAATACTGATATAAACAATGTGTATGAATATTGAATATTGTTTGATTATATGTTTCATTTTTGAAGAAAGATATTCTATTGTTTTTTATTCTTTTTCTTTTTTAAAATTTCTCTAAGGTCGTTGTAATCCAGAGTGATTACAAAGCCTAATCCTGTTTCTATAACTTGCCCTTGTAGAGCTACTTGATATTGGTTTTTTCTGTAAGTTCTTAGAAGATATCTGCCGTCTTTAGAAAGCATATAATCTACCATAATATCTCCTGCTATATTAGAGGCTTGTTCTCCAGGTCTAGTAGCTCCTTCTAATCCAAAGTTACTACCTAAAGATACCTTGAGCCTATCATTAAGTAATTTTTTACTCAAAGCTACATTTAGGTCTGTTCTTGAGGTTCTTTCTCCAGTAGAATAATCATCTGACGATTCTAGATCAAAATTAAGTTCTACACCAGCAATTAAATCTCCAGCTAAATCGTTTAAACTTTGGCTTAAAATTCTACTAACACTTTGTTTTGCCATTGATTCAGCGGATATTCCTGAACTCGTTTCAAAAGGATTTTCTCCAATAAAACGATTGAGGAGTAGAAGGGCAAAGACCTGTTTGTTTAACTCTGAAGTTTCTTGACGAAGCTGAGCTAGTCTTTGCTCTGTATTTAATATTACGGTAGAACTTACTGCGGCGTTCTTATCCTCTGTTGTAATGTCAAAAGAGATTTCGGGCTTCATGAGTTCACCTTTCATAATGAGGTGGGTATTAAATGGAATACGTTGTTTATACTGATTAAGCTCTCTTGGGCTAAGTCCTGCCAACTGTTGCTGTACCAAATCTAGAGGAGCCGTTTCTGTGGTATAAATTGCTGTTATATTCATATCAGCTTCAGTAGGTTCTCCGTTCCATGTAATGGTACTTCCTTTTTTTATTTCAAATTTTCTTCTGAGCATATTCACGGACATCTCATAGGCTCCAGAATGTACCTCATAGACACCTACGAGAGTGGTTCTTCCCGAAGGAGATACACCTCCTGTGAGCTGTGCTTGCCCCTGTAGTTTTACAAAATCGCCATTGGCTTTGTCTATGACCAAAGACATTTTCGCATTTTTATCTATATCTATATTAACCGAGATATCCATACCTTTAAGCTGGTTATTGGAGCTTAAAGTGTCTGCTACCTCATTTTTAGCCAATCCAAATTTAGCTTTGTCTACAAATTCAACAATCCCTTCTCTATCTTGTTTCGTAGGAGTACTTTGAGGGAGTATAAAGGTAAAATCTGTGGCATCGGTTACAGATAATGTCCCGTCCACTTTTGGCAAATCTAAATTACCTCTTATCCTTAGATTGGTATCTAGAGAGAGTACACCGTACATCATTTTATCATTATCTTTTTCAGAATTTACTAGCTTAAAATCTTTGGCATTAACATCAAGATTGAAAGCATATTTCTTGAAATATTCGGTTTGTATATCTCCGTTTATGAGTAAATTGTTATTTTCTGTATCACGCAATTTAAATTGTTCAAAAACAATATTTTGTCCTGAAAATCTTATTTCATCTTCAATATTTTTAAAAACAGTTCCTGTTTTAGCAATCTCTAGCCCTACATTATTGAATTTTATTCCACCTCTTATTAGAGGTTTTTGAGCCGTACCATTGATGTTTAGTTCTCCACTAAAATAGCCCTCTCCATTTTTTATATTACCTAAGGCAAAAGCCTCTAAAGTTTTAGTAGGAAGATTATTAAGATTTAAAATAAACCCTAAATCTCCTTTTTTGAGGTGATAGTTACCTTCTAATTGTACATCATTGCCTTCCCCTGTAAGGGTAATTTTGGTATCAATTAAATCAACCACTTTAGTATTGGCTTGTATATCTAGATTTCCTACCTTGTTTCCTTTTAGTTTCAGATTAGATATATTTAGGTCTGCTTCCACTTTTAAATTGGGCTTAAAAGTAGAGACTAATGCATTACCATTAACAGAGCCACTAGCAATAAGACTGTCTTTTCTTACCATCTCTGTAATATCTTCTACTTTAAAATTAGAGATGGAGATATTTAATGGGCTACCTAATTTTTGTTCTTGGCTTTGTAACGAAATGGAAGAGTTTCCTTTGGTAAGATTAAAGTTATCAGCAAATATACCTTCCTTTCCAAAGCCGATAACATTTTGCTCTTCTACCTGCCATTTATCATAGTTGAGCATTAAACCTTGCGGAATAAAACTAAATTTATTGATGTTTTTTTCATTTCTAAATATACCAGCTAACGCATATTGCTCTGTCCCTTTGGAGTCTTTAGTGCTAAAGTTAATTCCGATATTATTATTGTTAATGGTTCCATTCAAATCGAGTTGATGTAAGGCTAAATTTTCATTAGTTACCTCTGTTAGACCGAGTCTATATCTTAGTTCTTCTTGACTGTTGTTTATGTTAAGTGATAGCCCACTAAGTTTATATTCTGCATATTCTACTACTGGGAAATCCGCCTGAAACTCTATCTTTTGTTGATTTGAATCAAAAGCACCTGTTATATCTCCTCCATCAAAATATTTTAAATCAGGTACAAATATTCTTAGAAGATTGTCATCTTTTACTTTAGCATTCAACGTGAAGTGCTGGTTAGGTTCTAAGTTCTTTTTGTACTTAGAGGCAGGGCTGAATTCATAGTAATTATTAAGTGTTTTTAGGAAAACATCAGAAATTTGGGTAAGTTTATATTTGCCTTGTATAGAGGCATCTATAACTTGAGATTTTAAATTTATTTTGTTCTCATTAGGGGTAGATAATGCTTCAAGTTTAATCTCTTGTAAAGGTAAAGTTTGGTCTTTGTGTGTGATTTTAAAATTCTCTAAAAGAATATAGCCGTTGAGAAAATCTGGGTTAATATTACTAAAATCACTATCTATTTTACCTGATATGGCTAGCGGTTCTTTATATAAATTTAGCTTATATGGATTTAGTAATTCAATATTTCCGTTGAGTTTTATATTCGAGGTTTTGTTGAGGTTGCCTGCTAGCTTAAGATCTAAATTAGCATTAGGGTCTTTAGACATAATATGAGCAGTTAATCTCCCTGTCATTAGACTACCTTTGAGATTAACACCTGTATAGCGATAGCCTTTAAAGTCAAATTTTTTAATATTTCCGTTGATTGATGTTTGGGCCGTTTTAGGGTTAAACCCTACTCCATTTGCTTTTATTTCTCCTGAAAATATTCCTAAATCTTTATTCCTTAATAATTTTCCTAGAACGATGTTGTCCGCATCCACTAGAATGGTGTACTTTTCTCTATTTTTGGGTTTAAGGTTAGCATAGGCATCTAGTCTAAGGTTTCCTAAACTGGTATTTATATTTAGATGGGATAGAATAGAGAAGGTATTACCTCTGGCATTACCTTTTAAAGAAATAGTTTGGGGTAGCTCAATGTTTGAGGGGATACTATTTCTAGGAGCTAAGTTTTGTATATCCTTTTTAGTTGTCTTTAACTCGTTAATGGCGATATTGTAATTTAGTAAATTAGGATTAGTTACATTTTTTATTTGTCCCGAAATATCCAATATTGTACTACCTAAACCACTAATGTGTAATGCGTTTATATTTAAATCATTTACTTTACCTCTTAAGCTGGCATCTATATTTAGTACTGATTTGGGATATTGTTTAAGTATCTCATTTTTCTTTAAATCAGGAGCAAATAAATACAAATCACTGAAGCCTATTTTAGAGTTTCTAAGGTTAATGGCTAGCCCAGCAGAGCCTATGTTACTAGACAGTTGTTGCGGAGAATTATAGGTAATTACAGCTTCGTCTCTAAGAATACTGTTGTTGGTTTCCAAAAGCAGATTTTTAAGGTATGCTATATTTTTCTTGTACGCGAAGTCGGTTTTGAAATTCTTTACTGCAAGCCCGCTCTTTTCGTAGAGTTCTACTTTTTTTACGGAACCAGTCAGCTCTTCATTCAACATTCTAAAATCTCTAATATTTACATTGAGTTTTTTGAAGTTTAAATGATTAGCATCAAATCCTTGTTGATGCTTTTTTGAATTATCATTATAGGATAACATTACATCATCTAAAGCGAACAAATTAAGTTTTACATTGGGAGTTTTACTCTTGACTTTTGCAGGGTTCTCTGGAAGCTCATCTTGTAAAGATTTGTTTTGAGAGGAACTTTTGAGGTCCACATTTATTTGGGCACCTAGAAGTTTAATTTGGTCTATATCATATTTGTTTTTAGGTAAATCTATATTATTAAAATCTCCTGATAATTCTCTGAATAAAACCTTGAAATAAGATTGAGTGGTATTATCTGCATAATCTACATCAAAATTGGTAAAACGCAGAAAATCTAGTTTTATCTGCATCGGTTTTTTGGCTGAAAGACTATCTATTGTTTTTGCAGTTTCTTTTATAGCTTCCTTTAATATCTCTTGTTTTAATTTTAGTTTGAGACCATCAGCAGTAAGCCCATTGAGGGCATAAATATTTTCTTCAAGATTAAAGTCTTTAACTTTTGTTTCGAAATTATTGAATTCTATTTTCAGATGGTTTCCTTGCTGAAAATCATTAAAATTGACATTAACGCGTTGTAATTTTATTTTATTTAGAGATAGAATGAAAGGCTTAGAATCTTGTTTTTCTTCGTCTTTGTTGCTAGCGAAAGCGTCCAGTATATAATCGAAATTAAAACGCCCTTGTTCGTCTCTTTTTACATTGGCTCTAAGTCCATCTAATTCAATAGATGTGAAGTCTGCTTTGTTTTGCAAAAGCTGAAAAATATCTAAACCAACATCTAACTTGTTGATATGTACTAGTGTATCCTTATTTTTTTCTTCTAAATAAAGTTCTTCTAGTCCTAACTTATTAGGGAAGCTAATGTAAACTCTTTTTAGACTTATAGGAGTTTTTATTTTAGTTTCAACATAACTTACAACACGGTCTTTAACGAAGTTCTGAACGACAGGAATATTAAGGCTAAGTACTAGTATACTTAATACTATAACAACGCTTCCTAAAATAATAGCTCCTATTCTAAGTGTGTTTTTTATACTATTTTTCAATGAATCAAATTTAATAAAGTTTCTAACTAAATTTTGTGTTAAAAATGATGGTTGTAAGAGTCTTTAAAAATACAAACCTCTATTTATACATTACACCTCTATTTTTGGTTTTTTGCCCAGACTTCCATTTTTCTTTCAAGAACTTGTAGAGGAAGACAACCTTGATTTAAGAGCTCATCATGGAATTTCGCTAAGTTGAATTTAGTGCCTAAATCTTTTTCATATTTAGCTCTTAGTGCTTGTATCTTTAATGCTCCAGTCTTATAGCTTAGTGCTTGTCCTGGCATAGACATATAGCGTTCTACCTCCGCTGTAGCTCCAGCTTCATCGTATGCTACATTGCTTAGGAAATATTTTATAGCTTCTTCTCTATTAAGTTTCCCTGTGTGTAGTCCAGTGTCTATAACGAGTCTAACGGCTCTCATCATTTCATCACTCAATGCTCCCATTTTTTGATATGGGTCGGTATAAAGTCCAAATTCTTTTCCTAAAGATTCACAGTATAGAGCCCAACCTTCGCCATAAGCACCTATCCAACCGAAACGCATAAATTTTGGCAAATTGAGATTTTCTTGCTGTAAAGCAATTTGATAATGATGCCCTGGAATAGCTTCGTGAAGGAAAAGAGATTCCATACCAGAAGTTACATTAAAGGCTTTAGGATTAGGAATTGGAATGTAGAAAATACCGTTTCTTTTTCCGTCTGGAGTACCAGGTTGATACTCTGCACTAGCAGATGCTTCTCTAAATTTTTCGGTTTGTCTAATTTCAAAACCTGTTTTTGGTACATTATTAAACATCGTTTTTAGCTTAGGTTCAATCTTTGATAAGATAGCATTAAACCCATCTAAAATTTCTTGAGATGTTTGGTAAGGCACTGCTTTAGGGTCGGATTTTAAATGCACCAAAAACCCCTCTAGAGTTCCGTTGAACTTTAGTTCTTCTTTTACCTTCTCCATTTCACCTCTTATTCTCGCAACTTCGCTTAATCCAATATTGTGGATTTCTTCAGGAGTTTGGTTGGTGGTTGTCCAGCGTTTTACATGATAGTTGTAGATTTCTTTACCTTTTGGTAGAGCATTGTAGCCGTCGGTAGTTCTTGCTTTTGGTAAATATTCCTTTTCAAGAAAATCTCCCATTTTTTGGTAAGCAGGAATAACTTTAGATACAATAACCTCTTGATAGTTTTTAGTAATACGATTTCTTTCGGCGTTACTAAAGCCTACAGGGAAATTTTTAAGAGGCTTATAAAATATGTTTTTGTTGGAGTCTTTAGAGATGATTTCTTCGGCTCTCATTTGAGGAATCATCTTTACCACTAGACTTTTGGGTAATACAATATCATTTTTGATGCCTAGTTTAAAGTTCTCCTGAGCTGTTTCCATCCATTTAGGAAATTCTTGCATTCTTTTTAGCCAGTTATCATAATCTTCCACTGTTTTGAATGGCTGATTTCCGCTCCCGCTTCCCAAAAGAGGAAAGTCTAACGGTAATCCCGAAAATTGTGTAAACGGGATATATTCTGGATGATAGGCATAGCCTTCTACTAAATCTTTTAATAAATAATCTAGTACATTGAAAACCGTTTTTTTATCATCAGGAAGAGATTCATAATCTACAGTTTCTAGCTTTTTAATCATATCACTGTAGAAAGCAATCTCTTCAGTAATTTTAGTTTTTTCTAAGCTAGGTAATTTATCGTTGTACCTTGGGTCGCCCTGTGCAGTAGCTTCTAATGGATGAAACTGAAGGTAACCTTCATAGTATTCCTCCGCTATGCTGTCTAAACTGGTTTTAGGTGTGGTATTTACAACAAAAGGTGTATCTCCTTTTTTACATGAAAATAAGGCTAGTACAACGGAGGATAATATGATAAACTTTGAAAAAAACTTTGTGGTATTCATATTCAATAAATTATATAGCAAGCAAAAGTAATTAAAAATTTTATACTAAGGCTTTAAAAAAAGACCATATTACGATACCACCACAAACACTTACATTAAGCGAATGTTTGGTGCCGAGCTGAGGTATTTCTATAAAGCTATCATATAAAGAAAGGGCTTCTTCGGATAGACCCTCAACCTCGTTTCCTAAAACTAAAGCGTACTTTTGGTTAGGATTGATTTCAAAATCGGATAAAGAAATACTATCTGTGGTTTGCTCTACTCCAATAATGTTGTAGCCTTGTGTTTTTAGTTCTTTTATAGCTTCTGAGATGTCTTTTTGATAAATCCAATCTACACTTTCGGTAGCACCCAATGCGGCTTTGTGTATTTCTCTGTGAGGTGGTTGTGGTGTGATGCCGCAGAGCACGATTTTCTCTATTAAGAACGCATCGGCAGTTCTAAACAAAGCACCAACATTGTGCATACTTCTAATATTGTCTAAAACAACCACGAGAGGTGTTTTAGAAGTTTTTTTAAAAGTTTCTATATCAATTCTGCCTAGTTCTTCTAGTTTTAATTTTTTTGTCATAGCCTTATTTTTAATATTGAAAAAGAGGACTGAAATCTACCAAATTACAGCCCTCTCTTCCTATTGTCATTATTCTTTTTACTCTTAAGAGTACATCTGTTGTCTTAGTTCTTTTACTTTTTTATCCTGAAGATATTCATCGTAAGTCATGTGTCTATCAATAATACCTTTAGGAGTTAATTCTATGATACGGTTACAAACAGTCTCTAGCATTTCGTGGTCATGAGACGCTAAAAGTAGAGTTCCTTTAAATGCTACCAAAGAGTTGTTAAGTGTAGTAATACTCTCTAGGTCTAGGTGGTTGGTAGGTTCATCTAATAGTAGAATGTTAGCTCTTTGAAGCATCATTCTACTGAACATACAACGCATCTTTTCTCCTCCAGAAAGAACTTTACAAGATTTAAGAGCTTCGTCTCCAGAGAAGAGCATTTTCCCTAAGAAGCCTCTCATATATTCTTCGTGTCTTTCTTCGTCGTTTTTGGTAAACTGTCTTAGCCAATCTACAAGGTTGATGTCTTCTTGGAAGAATTCAGTATTATCCAAAGGCATATAAGACTGTGAAGTGGTTACGCCCCATTGATAAGAACCTTTATCCGCTTCAGAATTTCCAGAAATAATTTGGAAAAATTCAGTAATAGCTAGAGAGTTTTTAGATAAAACAGCTACCTTATCTCCTTTCTTTAAGTTGAGGTCTATCCCTGAGAATAGTAGCTCTCCGTCTTTAGTCTTTTCTAAATCCTTAATTTCTAAGATTTGGTCCCCTGCTTCTCTTTCTTGTTCAAAAATAATGGCAGGGTATCTTCTAGAAGTAGGTTTTATATCTTCAATATTAAGTTTGTCTAGCATTTTCTTTCTAGCGGTAGCTTGTTTTGCTTTAGCCACATTAGAAGAGAATCTGGCAATAAACTCCTGAAGTTCTTTCTTCTTTTCCTCTGCTTTTTTATTAGCCTGTTGTCTTTGCTTAGTAGCTAATTGAGAGGCTTGATACCAGAATGAATAGTTACCTGTATAAAGATTAAGTTTAGAATAATCTAAATCTCCAATGTGAGTACAAACAGCATCTAAGAAGTGTCTGTCGTGAGATACTACGATTACTGTATTCTCATAATCAGCAAGGAAATCTTCTAGCCAAGATATAGTATCTATATCTAAGTCGTTGGTAGGCTCGTCTAAGATGAGTACATCGGGACTACCAAATAAAGCTTGAGCAAGTAATACCCTTACTTTATCTTTGTTTTCTAATTCACTCATCATTTGGTAGTGCATATCCTCTTTGATACCAACATTAGAAAGCATAGTTTGAGCGTCAGCCTCAGCGTTCCAACCACCCATCTCATCATAAATAACGCCTAGTTCTCCAGCTTTTATACCGTCTTCGTCAGAAAAGTCAGGTTTAGCATATAGAGCGTCCATTTCCTCTTTGATTTCAAAGAGTTTTTTATTACCTCTTAAAACGGTTTCTAGCACTGTGTATTGGTCGTATGCGAAGTGATCCTGTTCTAACACCGACATTCTCTTGCCTGGTTCTAAAGACACATTACCTGTAGTAGGGTCTTGTTTGCCACTAAGTATTTTTAGGAAAGTAGATTTTCCGGCACCATTAGCACCGATGATACCGTAGCAATTTCCTTTAGTGAATTTTATATTAACCTCGTCGAAAAGAACTCTTTTCCCGAATTGTAAAGATAGATTTGATACTGTTAACATATAGTTTTGTAAATTTGCACAAAAATAAGAAGAATTTTTAAAATACAACCTTTTGTTTTTAGTGTGTTGGTATGGTAATTGCATTTAATTAGGGCGAGATGAAGATTCAGAAGACTGTCAGTATTTCCAATAAGAGAGCTCGTTTTGAGTACGAAATTTTAGAACAAGTTGAAGCAGGAATTGTTTTAACAGGTACGGAGATTAAGGCCTTGAGGTCTTCTAAGGCATCTATCACAGAAAGTTTTTGTCAATTTATAGAAGGAGAACTTTATATTATCAATATGACAATAGATGAATACAAATTAGGGACTTTCTATAATCATAAAATAAAGCGAGAACGAAAGTTGCTCCTTCATAAAAGAGAGTTGGATAAGTGGGGTAAGAAGATGAAAGATGTAGGGAATACCATAGTGCCATTGAAGGTTTATATCAATGATAGAGGTAAAGCTAAAGTTTTGATTGCATTAGCAAGAGGTAAAAAACTTTACGATAAAAGAGAAGCGATTAAGGAGAGAGAAGCAAAAGTTAAATTGAATCGCGTATTCAAAAAAAAATAAAAAAATAGCTAAAATTTTGGCAGTAACAAAAAAATATATTTAATTTGCATTATCAATTATTTAATTATTTAATTCTATGAAAAATCTAAAATTAGGAATTTCAGCATTAGCACTTACTGTTGCTACTACTGTTTCTGCTCAGACTACTAGCAATCCTTGGTTAATAGGTGTTGGTGCTCACGGCGTGAACCATGTAGCTGCTGGAGGAGGTGCTGGAGATGTTTTAAAAACAGCATTTACAGGAGAAGGAAAGAGATTGTACAATATCAATAACTTTACAATCACTCCACCATTGTCTAAACTTACAGTTGCTAGAAACTTAAACAAGGCGTTAGTTCTTGACTGGCAAACTTCAGTAGGTAATGTTGACAACAAGAGAATTGGAATGGGTAAAGAATTTATGTTGATGACAGGTCTTGGTCTTCAGCTTAAATTTGCTGGTCTTCTTTTTGGAAACGAAGATTCTTGGTTTGACCCATATGTAAGAGTAGGTGCTAACTACTTGAGACATGACTATACAGGTGTTACTTTCCCTGTGACTGACTACTACAATGGTGTAACTTACGCAGGTTATAGCGAAAATAAGGCATACACTCAGAGAAGAGCTGATCATTTTGCTTTAGCAACTGGTTTAGGAACTAACATTTGGTTAACTAAGAACTTTGGTCTTGGTATCCAGGGAGATTATGTTTCTACTCCAACAGATAAGTCTGGATTAGCTAACTTTTGGCAAGCGTCAGCTTCATTAAACTTTAGATTTGGTAACAGAGATAGAGATAAAGATGGAGTGTTAGATAAAGATGATGCATGTCCAGATACACCAGGTTTACCTGAGTTAAAAGGATGTCCAGATACAGATGGAGATGGTATCGCTGATAAAGATGATAACTGTCCAGAAGTTGCAGGACCAGTTGAAAACAACGGTTGCCCTTGGCCAGATACAGATGGAGATGGCGTACTAGATAAGGATGATGCATGTCCAGAAGTTGCAGGACCAGCTGAAAATAACGGTTGTCCTTGGCCAGATACAGATAATGATGGTGTATTAGATAAAGATGATAAGTGTCCTACAGTTCCAGGTCTTCCACAGTACAATGGTTGTCCTAAGCCACAGTCTGAGTATGCTAAAGATGCTACTGGAGCATTGAATGGAATATTCTTTAACTTTAATAAAGCATCTATCAGAACTGAGTCTAACCCTAAGTTAGATCAAGCGGCTGAAGTAATTAAGTCTTCTAACGGAGGTACCTTCTTAGTGGTAGGTCACACAGATGTTAAAGGTAATGCTAACTATAACTTGAAACTTTCTAGAGAAAGAGCTGCATCTGTAGTAGTTGCTTTAGAGGCTAGAGGTGTTAATCCGTCTCAGTTGAAATCTAAAGGAGTTGGTTCTGCTGAAGCTACAGTACCTGCATCTGCTTCTAACGAAGAGAGAATGAAAGATAGAAAAGTGGTTGTAGAAGCTGTTGATGCAGCTGCTTGGGAAGCTCTTCAGAAGTCTGATCTTCCAGTAGTGAAGAAAAAAGTAGTAAAAAAGAAAAGAAAATAATTAGTATTTTCTAATCTTAGAAATAAAAGCGTCCTCTTCTTGTAAGAGGGCGTTTTTTTATTGTATTAAAATTAGTATTTTTGCACATCTAAATTGTTATTATAATTATGGGACGCGCATTTGAATATAGAAAAGCCTCTAAGATGGCTCGTTGGGATAAAATGGCAAAAACTTTTTCTAAAATAGGAAAAGATATTGCATTAGCTGTAAAGGCAGGAGGTCCAGATCCAGATTCTAACCCTGCGTTGAGAAGATGCATACAAAATGCTAAAGGGGCTAATATGCCTAAAGATAATGTAGAAAGAGCCATTAAAAAGGCAAGTGGTGCAGATGCTGAGAATTATGAAGAGATTACTTACGAAGGCTATGGACAAGGTGGAGTTGCATTTTTTGTAGAATGTACTACTAATAACTCAACTAGAACTGTGGCTAATGTAAGAGCTATCTTTAATAAATTTGATGGTAATCTTGGGAAGAATGGAGAGCTTTCTTTCCTATTCGATAGAAAAGGGATATTTACGCTAGAAAAATCTTTGATAAAGATGGATTGGGAAGAGTTTGAAATGGAAATGATAGATGGAGGTGCAGAAGATATAGACTCTGATGAAACGGAAGTTATGGTAACTACAGCATTTGAAGATTTTGGGTCTTTATCACATAAATTAGATGAGCTGGGGATAGAGGTTAAGAATGCAGAATTACAGAGGATACCTAATATTAGCAAATCTGTATCAGAAGAGCAATTTATTGCGAATATGAAAATGTTACAAAGGTTTGAGGAAGATGACGATGTACAGAATGTATATCATAATATGGAAATTACAGACGAGCTAATGCAGAAACTATAAAAAATAAAAAAGGCTACTTAGAATAGGTAGCCTTTTTTATTTCTTGTTTACGAAAGGATTGAGCCATTGAGATAAACTTCATAATCAATGCTGACATTGGGTTCTAAAGTTTTGGATACTGAACAATACTTTTCAAAAGAAAGCTGAGCAGCTTTCAAAGCTTTCTTTTCGTCGATTTCTCCTTCCAATAAAAATTTCACGGAGATTGCTTTAAAAGGCTTAGCATCATCAATAGGTACTCTTGTTCCTTCCACTTCAGCTTTAAAACTCGTTAAATTTTGTCTTTGTTTTTTTAGGATAGAAACCATATCTATTCCACTACAGCCTGCCACTGCCATTAACATGGTTTCCATAGGAGAAACGCCTTTGGGATTAGGTTGAGAGGTATTATCTAGAAGTATACTATTGCCCGCACTATTAGTACATTCAAATAAAAAATCGTCATTAATTCTGTTGAGAGTTATTTTCATTTTTCAAAATGATTAGTTATGCTTGTAAAGATAATTATTTTTCTTAGAAATGTAATAGTGTTTAGTATCTCTTACTACATAAAAAAATCCTTATCTTTGCTCACTAATAGTTTAGAGAACAATGTCAAAGAGTTTAATACCAAAATTAGAAGCCATAAAACAACGCTATAATGAAGTAGCGGATTTGATTATTCAGCCTGATGTAATTTCTGACCAAAAAAGATATTCCTCACTTAATAAAGAATATAGTGATTTGGGGAAAATAGTAAAGGTTTTTGATGAATATTCTACTGCACTCAATGCCATAAAAGAGGCAGATGAAATTATAGCAGACGGTTCTGATAAAGACTTGGTAGACCTTGCTAAAATGGAGAAGCAAGAGGCGATAGACCGTATTCCTTCAATAGAGGAAGAGTTAAAATATTTACTCATTCCAAAAGACCCAGCAGATGATAAAAATGTAATGGTAGAACTTCGTGCGGGAACAGGAGGAGATGAATCAGCTATCTTTGTTGAAGATGTTTACAGAATGTACACCATGTATTTTAAATCTAAGGGCTGGAAGCATGAAGTAACCGATTCTAACGAAGCATCAAAAGGATATAAAGAACTTATTATGCGAGTGGAGGGAGATGGCGTTTATGGAATTATGAAGTTTGAATCTGGTGTGCACCGTGTGCAAAGAGTTCCAGAGACAGAATCTCAAGGGCGAGTACATACTTCTGCAATTACGGTGGCGGTATTGCCTGAAGCTGAAGAGGTAGATGTGGAAATTAATCCTGCTGATATAGAAATGCAAACTTCTCGTTCTGGAGGTGCTGGAGGACAGAATGTAAACAAAGTAGAAACTAAGGTACAGCTTACGCACAAACCTACAGGTATTGTAGTGGTATGTCAGCAAGCTCGTTCTCAGTTAGCAAACAGAGAGTTAGCAATGGAAATGCTTAGAACAAAACTTTACGATATAGAGTTACAAAAAGTACAAGGAGATATTGCGGCTCAAAGAAAGACGATGGTTTCTACGGGAGACCGTTCGGCTAAAATTAGAACATACAACTATCCTCAGGGGCGAGTTACAGACCATAGGATTAACAAGTCTATTTACAACTTGGATAATTTTATGAATGGCGATATTCAAGAGATGCTAGATGCCTTAATCATGGCGGAAAATGCGGAGAAAATGAAAGGCGAGGAAGAAAATATAGGGTAATGGAACAGAACAAATTAAAGATAAAAGTATATAGCTTTTCTTATAAAAAAGGTGGCATTCCTAAAGATGATACAGATAATGGAGGCGGTTTTGTGTTTGACTGTAGAGGTATCTTAAACCCTGGTAGACAAGAAGAGTATAAGACCAAAACAGGAGCAGAACAGGAGGTGCAACTCTATCTAGAAGAAAAAACTAAAATGCCTCAGTTTTTGGATTTGGTACAAAAAATCATTTCTATAAACATAGAAGATTATTTAGCAAGAGGATTTGAAAGTTTACAAGTTTCCTTTGGTTGTACGGGAGGTCAACATCGTTCTGTGTATGCGGCAATTAAAACTGCGGATTTTATCAGAGAAAAATATCCTCAAGCGGAAGTATGTTTGAGGCATAACGAGCAACCTCACCTTAACTAAGAAAATATATTCTCTTTTTAAGCGTTAAAGATACTTGGTTTATAAGTTTTTGATATGAAAAAAATAATCGCTTTTTTTGGAATTCTTTTTGGGGCTTTGGCTTTTGGGCAAGAGCTTCAAGCTAATGTGCAGATTAATTTTGCACAGGTAGGAGGGAGCAATACACAAGTATTTAAGACGCTAGAAAAAAACTTAAGAGAGTTTATAAACAATACCAGCTGGACAGGAAAAAAACTTCAAAATTTTGAAAAAATAAAATGCAACTTTGCCATTATTATCTCGGAAAGAACGGGTAATAATTCGTTTAGAGGTAGTTTGGTGGTGCAATCTACTCGTCCCGTGTTTAATACACAATACGAAAGTCCACTTCTCAATATCAACGATACCAATTTTAGTTTTGAATATGCCGAAAACGAGAATTTAATTTTTAATGAAAGGCAATTCTCAGGCAAAAATTTAATAGATATGGTAAGCTTCTATGTTTACCTTATTTTGGGTTACGATGCAGATTCTTTCCAAAATAAAGGTGGCGAACCTTGGTTTGAAAAATCACAAAAAATTGCTCAAAACTCCCAAAATCAAAACTATAAAGGGTGGTCGCAGATGGAAGGGCAAAGGACACGTGGAGCATTGATAGATAATATTCTTAAACCAGACTTTTCAGCTTTTAGACAAGCGTTTTACCAATATCATCGCAATGGGTTAGACAATATGTACAATCTAAGTATCAATAATAATTCTAAAAAAGCTGTGGCTGACGCTTTGCTAAATCTTAGAACTTATGAAAATGGGTTTCAAATGAATTATCCTTTCAATATTTTTATTGATACAAAAAAGGACGAAATCTATAATATTTTCAATAACGGTAACAACGCTTCCGTAAATATGGCAGAGCTTAAGAGTCTTATGTCTGTATTTGCTCCCAAGGATATAGATGGTAAGTGGGACAAGTGGAAGTAAACCAAATACATTAACTTTACAATAATTATAATGTTATGATAACTAATCAGAATTTGCTAAGTGTAGCAGAAGAATTCGGTACACCTGTGTATGTGTATGATGCAGAGTCTATTAAGCAACAGTATGAAAAATTAACTTCTTCGTTTTCGGAGAAAACGAGATTTTTCTATGCAGCTAAGGCACTTACAAATATCAATATACTTAAATATGTAGAAAAGTTAGGGGCTTCTTTAGATTGTGTATCTATTAACGAAGTTAAACTAGGCTTGAGGGCAGGTTTTTCTAAAGATAGGATTTTGTTTACACCTAACTCTGTGGATATTTCGGAGGTAGAAGAAGCGGTAGAATTAGGCGTGCATATCAATATTGATAATATTTCTATCCTAGAACAGTTTGGGACTAAATTTGGCGGTTCTTATCCGATTTTTGTAAGGGTGAATCCGCATATTTTTGCAGGAGGCAATTATAAGATTTCTACGGGGCATATAGATTCCAAATTTGGAATTTCTATTCACCAGATGCGTCATATTGAGAGAGTGGCTAAGACCACAGGGCTTAATGTGGAGGGACTTCATATGCATACAGGAAGTGAGATTAAAGACCCTGATGTATTCTTACAAGGTCTGGAAATTATGTTTGAATTGGCGGAGCATTTCCCTAACCTTAAGTATATAGATATGGGGAGCGGTTTTAAAATTCCTTATCAAGAGGGAGATATGGAGACCGATGTTAAAAGTCTTGGTAAAAAAGTAGAAAAGGCTTTAGCTAAATTTAACGAAGAGCAAGGTAAAGAACTTCAACTTTGGTTTGAACCAGGTAAGTTTTTAGTAGGAAAATGTGGACATTTCTTAGTGAAATCTAATGTAATTAAGCAAACTACAGCAACTGTGTTTGTTGGTGTTAATTCTGGGTTTAACCATTTAATTCGCCCAATGTTCTATGATTCTTATCATAAAATAGAAAACTTGTCTAATCCTAACGGACCAGAAAGAATCTATACTGTGGTAGGAAATATTTGTGAAACAGATACATTTGCTTGGGATAGAAAAATAAATGAAGTGAGAGAAGGAGATGTTTTAGTATTTAGAAATGCAGGAGCTTACGGCTTTGAGATGAGTTCTAACTTTAATTCTAGACTTAAGCCTGCAGAAGTACTTTGGTTAGATGGTAAAGCTCATCTAATAAGGAAAAGAGATGAGTTCGAAGATTTGCTAAGAAACCAAATAGAAGTCATTTGATAATCAAAATGTCGTTGTAAAACGACATTTTTTTGTACCTTTACACTAAGAATATTGAAAAGGAGGGTTATGAAAAAGTTAGTTCTAGTGTTGTTTTGTTTTATTACAACCGTTGCATTTGGGCAGGATATAGAGGATATGCAAGAGGGGTATAATTTCTTTGGAGGAACCAATACACACATTCTTGTTAAAATAAGTAAGCCGATATTTGTAGCTGATAATAAATGCTTTTCAAACTATGAGCATGCTAGATTTGAAGGAGGAGATACACTTTTTTCTAAAGACTTAGCGAAGTATTTGGTAACTTATTTGGATAAAGATACTTACTATGCCAAAGGACTGTTCTCTATCAATTTGGAAATAGATGAAAAAGGAAGAGTTGGTAAAACAGAGGTTCTTCCGAGATTAAAGAATGATGACTATTTTCAGACAGATGTAAGATATGCAATAAAGCGTATTAAGAAAGCTTGGAAACCCGCAACTTGTAATGGGGTTCCTGTTAAATCTAATATAAAAATTAAGACTTTATTCAGTCCAGAATCTTACGATACTTACGGGTTATAAATAAATAAGGCGAAAATCAACTCTAGATTTTCGCCTTATTTATTTTAATAACCTTCTTGTTTTTATTTGGGTAAGAAAACTTCTGCCAACATACATCTTGCACTACCGCCACCGTTGGTTTCTATAGTATTAAGGTCAGAGTAAATAATTTCTGAGTATTTTTCTATACTTTCTATCTGATTAGGAGAAAGAGATTGATACGCACTTTGGCTCATTACCAAAAATTTCTTTCCTTCATCATTGTGTACCTGAAGCATGTTTCCAGCAAAATTTTGCATTTGCTCTTCAGATATTTCTATAATTTCTTTCCCTGATTTTTTTATTGTATCTATTACATTTTGGCGTTCCTGAAGGTCGTCAATACAATCTAGGCAGATAACTACAAAGCGGTCTGCAACACACATCATCACATTAGTGTGGTAGATAGGCAATCTCTCCGTACCAGCCGTTTGGTAAGAATGGAAAACTATAGGCGTATAACCGAACTTCTCACAAAACTCACGGAAAAGCTTTTCGTCTAACCTTAGCGAAACTGAGCCATAAGCCAATTTATTATCATGGTCAAAAATAATACTGCCGGTACCTTCTAGAAAAACATTGTCTTTTTCAGAAGAGGTTAAATCTACAACTTCATTTATTTTGAACCCTTGGTTTTTAAGGTTTTCTAAAATATCCATACGGCGTTCGTCTCTTCTGTTAGGAGCATACATAGGGTAGAGGGTTACTCTCCCATCTGCACCAAAGCTTACCCAGTTGTTTGGAAAAATAGAGTCAGGTGTGTGTGGCTCTAAAGTGTCTTGTATGCTTACAACAGTGATACCTTTAGAACGAAGTTTTTCCACAAAATTTTTAAACTCTTGTAAAGCTTTAGATTGAGTATCTGCATTTTCGGAATTAACTTGAAAATAATTATTTTCTGCGGTTTGTGCATTGTAGCCAAATGCCACAGGCTCTATCATTAAAACAGTATTGGTGGTTTGCATAAAATATTTTTCACAAAGATAATGTTTTTTCAGGACTGAAAAATCTATGTAATTAAAATGAGGCAGGTGAATAAACTTGGAAACTTTTTTTGTTTTCTAGTTTTTTATTCTATATTTGCAGCGTTAAAATTATGGAAGATAGAATTATTTTTTTGAAAAAAGTCTCAGAGCTTTTTGTTCAGAACGGAGCTAAATCCCTCACTATGGACGATATAGCTAAGGCATTTTCTATATCTAAAAAAACACTATACCAAAACTATAAGAACAAGGAAGTGTTGCTAGAAGAGGTGTTAGACTTTCTGTTGAAGCAACTTTTAGAGCAGCTTAAAGCAGAGGAAGAGAAAAGTCTAAACCCAATAGAAAAAATGCTTTTAAGAGAGACTAAGATAGAGCAGATTTCTGAGAATAACAGGACTGTTTTCGTAAGACAGCTCATCAAATATTACCCAGAAATCTACAATATACACATTGTGAATGTCTATAAAGGTATTTACGAGATACTTAAGCATAATGTTATTAAAGGCAGAGAACAAGGGCTTTATGAAAAAGACTTTGATATAGAAACCTATGCTAAGTATTTTTTAGAACTGATGTTTGCGTTTGATAGCTCTCCTCTTTTTGAAGAGGAACAAAGGATAGGTAGGAGTAACTATTGTCAGGGGGTGGTTAGGTTTTATCTCAACGCTATAGTAACTCCCAAAGGAAAAGAATTTTTAAATCAACTAACATATAACAATGAAAAATAGCATTAAAATTATAGGTCTTGTGGCTTTATTTTTTCAGGGTGCTTTTTCGGCTCAGGAGTCAAAAATGTTGTCTCTGTCCGAAGCTATAAATCACGCCATGGAGCATAAAGCAGATGCCGAAAAGGCTAGGCTAAACATAAAAAGAGGTGATGCTGAAATTGCTGAGGTTAAAGCTAATGCTTTTCCAAAAATAACTATCAATAATAATACAACCTATAACCCTTTGTTACAGGAGGTTATTATGCCTAATTTTATGAATCCTACTCAAAATATGAGGCTTACACTAGGGCAAAGATGGCAATCTACCCATATGGCTCAGCTTCAGCAGGTGCTTTTTAACCAAACGGTTTTTACGGGGTTAAAAGCGGCTAAATCTACTAAGGAGTTTTATCTCATCAATGCACAACTTACGGAGGAGCAGATTATAGAAAAGGTGGCTAATGCCTATTATCAAGTTTATCAGACGGAGCAAATGTTACAAAATCTGCAAGATAATCTAAAGATAGTAGAGCAAACAGTTAAGATTATTAAGGGATTATATGACGCTGGTTTAGCAAAGAAAATAGATTATGACCGAGCTCTAGTTTCTTTTAATAATGTAAAGGCAAATCAGCAGCAGCTTATCAATGCCGTACAGCTGAGTAAAAATGCACTTAAGTTTATGGTAGGAATGCCTATGGAGCAAGAGATAGAACTTCCAGAGCAGAGCTTTGAGCCGTCTATACTTATTTCGGAAAATTCTAACTCAGATTTTTCTGAAAGAACAGAACTTAAGGTGTTGAAGAAACAGCTAGAACTACTTAACTGGAAGAAAAAAGCTTCGGAATCTGAATATTATCCAACCGCAACTCTAATTGCCAATTATGGTTGGCTAGGGCAAGGTGCTAAAATGCCTTGGTGGCATGGGGAAAAGGATAAGGTCTATTGGTCGGATATAGCCTCAATAGGTCTCAATATTAGTATTCCTGTTTTTAATGGATTTTCTACTAAATCAAAAATAGAAAAAGACAAAATAGATATAGAAAAGGCACAAGCTGACCTAAGGGAAATTCAGTTAGGGTTAGATTTAGCTTATAAGAACGCAAAAACTCAATTAGAAAATAGTAGTATCACCATTAAAAACCAAGAGAATAATGTAAGGTTGGCAGAAGAGGTTATGGCGAATACAAGGTCTAATTATCAGTATGGTTTGGCTACGCTTAATGATATTTTGGGAGCAGAAAGAGATTTGGCTGATGCGAAAAATAACCTCACAAAATCTAAACTAGATTATAAATTAGCAGAAATAGAACTTCTAAAATCACAAGGTAAACTAAGAACTTTAACAGAAAAATAAATCATCATGAATAAAAAAACATTATTATCTATTATAGCGGTAGTAGGCGTAGCTGTAGGCTTTTTCTTTATTCTTCAAAAAAATAAAGCTAAGAACCAAGAGCAGGTAAATATCGTAGCAGAAAAAAATACCGAAATAGCGGTAAAAGCAGAAGCTGTAAAAAGAGAAGAAATCGGCGGTGCGTTTAGTGTTAATGGTACTTTTTTACCTAAAACACAGGCAAATATTTCTGCAGAGATGGGCGGACAGTTGGTGGCTCTTTATGTAAAGGAAGGTAGTTATGTGAGAGCGGGGCAAGTAATAGCTAAGCTCAAAGGAGATAAAATTAATGTGAATGTAGGTAACGCTCAAGCTAATTTAGACCAAGCTATTTCGGCACTTAATCGTTTTGAAGCCGCTTATAAAACAGGTGGAGTAACAGCATTACAACTAGACCAAGCGAGATTGCAGGTAAAAAATGCTAGAGCACAGGTACAATCGGCTCAGCTTATGTCTGGTGATACCAATGTAGTGTCCAAAGTAAGTGGTATTGTTAATCAAAAAATGGTAGAGCTGGGTAGTGTTGTGGGAGCAGGTATGCCTATTGTACAGGTGGTAGATATTTCATCACTTAAACTAAAAGTAGAGGTAGATGAGTCTCAAGTAACACAACTAGCAGTTGGTAATACGGTAAAAGTAAAACCTAGTGTGGTAGATACCGAGATAGATGGACAAGTATCCTTTATTGCACCTGCATCTAATGGAGCTCTTAAATTCCCTGTAGAGATTACAATCAATAATGCCTCTAATCTGCTTAAGGCAGGTATGTACGGAACAGCAACATTTGACAGAACTGGAGCTAAAGAAATTTTGAGTATTCCTAGAAACGCTTTCGTGGGCGGTGTGAGTGATAATTTGGTTTTTGTAGTGAGAAACGGTGTAGCTCATCTTACTAAAATCCAAAGTGGTGCTAACTATGGTGATAAAGTAGAGGTTACAGGAGGGCTTAATGCTGGAGATATGGTGGTAACTAGTGGGCAAATCAACTTAGTAGATGGTGCTAAAGTTAAAGTATTAAAATAATCATTTGGATTTAAGAAATCGATGTTTTTTTGATTTTTTAATGACTTAATAGAGAAATATAAGATGAAATTAGCAGAAGTATCCATAAAAAGACCCAGTTTAGTTATTGTAATCTTGGCGTTACTTCTCATAGGAGGGCTGTTTAGTTATAAACAACTTAATTATGAGCTAGTACCCAAGTTTGAAGTAAAGGTAGTTACTGTGGCTACCATATATCCAGGGGCATCTCCTACCGAGGTAGAGAACACCGTGTCCAAAAAAATAGAAGATGCGGTTTCTGCACTAGAAGGGGTGAAGAAAATACAAACTAAATCTTACGAAAGTCTTTCCATTGTTATCATTCAGTTTAATAATGATGTTAATACAGACTTCGCAATGAATGATACCCAAAGGAAAATCAATGCCATTAGGTCAAACCTTCCTGACGGGGTTAAAGAGCCTTCGTTATCGCAATTTTCACTTTCAGACTTACCTGTTGTAAGTATGGGGGTTACCGCCAACTTATCTGAAAATGAACTTTATGATTTGATAGACCAAAAAATTCAACCAGAATTTTCTAGAATCTCAGGTGTCGCTAAGGTAAATATTGTAGGAGGGCAAGAGCGAGAAATTCGTATCAATTTAGACCCTAGTAAATTACAAGGTTATGGGCTTAGCATTCCGCAGGTGGTTCAGATAATTACAGCATCTAACCTAGATTTTCCAACAGGAAATTTGCAGACTAGAGATAACTCTACACTTATCCGTCTTTCAGGGAAAATAGCTTCGGTAGAAGAGCTTAGAAACCTTACCATTGCCTCTATGAATGGTATTAACATTAAACTTTCTGATGTTGCCGAAGTACAAGACACTCAGAAAAAGGTAGAAAAAATTGCTCGTATCAATCAACAGAATACCTTGTTACTTCAAGTTCAGAAACAAACTGATGCCAACGCGGTTACAATGAGTGAGTTGGTTCAGAAGAAAATGAAAGTTATAGAAGAACAATATAAAGACCAAGGGCTTAAAATCAATTTAGCTAATGATACTTCCGTATTTACACTTGCGGCAGCAGATTCGGTGCTGAAGGATTTACTTATTGCGGTGGCGTTGGTGGCATTTGTGATGTTGTTTTTCTTGCACAGTTTTAGAAATGCTCTTATCGTAATGGTAGCTATTCCTACTTCTCTTATTGCAACATTTATAGGGATAGCGTTGTTTGGGTTCTCGCTCAACTTGATGAGTTTACTCGCGTTATCTTTGGTAGTAGGGATATTGGTGGATGATGCCATTGTGGTAATCGAGAATATCCACCGTCATATGGAGATGGGTAAAAATAAAGTTCGTGCGGCGTATGATGGGGCTAAAGAAATAGGCTTTACCGTTACTGCTATTACTTTGGTAATTGTGGTAGTATTTTTACCTATAGCTTTAAGTAGCGGTTTGGTATCCGATATTATTAGACAGTTTTGTGTAACGGTGGTTATAGCTACAATGTTGTCTTTATTAGTATCGTTTACCGTAGTACCTTGGCTGTTCTCTCGTTTTGGTAAACTTGAGCTGATTAGCAAAGATTCTATATTTGGTAAAGTAATTTACACTTTTGAAGATGGTTTAACTAAGTTCACTCATTTTGTAACAGATTTACTTAAATGGTGTCTAAATAATAAGATTAAAACCTTTGTTGTAACCTTCTTACTTTTTGTAAGTTCTATTGCATTGCTCGTAATGGGTTACATTGGCTCAGACTTTTTCCCTAGAACAGATAAAGGAGAGTTTTTGGTTCAAATAGAAATGCCAAAAGATGTTTCTATAGAGCAAACCAATTTTATGACCCAAAAGGCAGAAAACTATCTTGCTAAAAATTCTAATGTAGCTACAATGATTACCACGGTAGGGCAGTCTAGTGGTGGTATGGGAGCAGTACAGTCCACGCCGTATAAGTCAGAAATTAATGTTAAACTTATAGATAAATCTAAAAGAAGTGAGCCGAGTAATGTTTTTGCTGCAAAAATAAAACGAGAGCTGGAGCCTATTTTGGTTGGTGCAAAAGTAACTACCGTGCCTATGGGACTTATGGGGGCAGAACAAGCACCATTACAGATGACAGTAATGGGGACTACATTAGATGAAGCTTTAGGCTATGCTAAAGAAGCAGAAAAAGTACTAAAATCTATAGAAGGTGCTACGGAAGTAAAGCTGAGCGTAGAAGAAGGTAACCCAGAGATTTCGGTAAATGTAGACAGAGATAAAATGACGGCTTTAGGTCTTAATGTAGCAACTGTAGGACAGACATTGAGAACTGCTTTTAGTGGAAATACCGATAACAAATTCCGTACAGGAAATAGTGAATACGACATCAATATCATCTTAGACGAATCTAAAAGAGGTAGCATAGATGATGTAAAAAATATTGAGTTTACCAATGCTCAAGGGCAGAGGATAAAATTATCACAATTTGCTGTGGTTGATTTCTCTTCTGGTCCTGCAGTTTTGGAGAGGTACGACCGTTCACCAGCTGTTACTATACAAGCTCAAACCATAGGTAAAAGTATGGGAGCAGTAGCTAACGAATGGCTTGCTAAGCTGGAGAATGTAAAGAAACCTGCCAACGTAAAATGGGTATGGGGTGGTAATATGGAAAACCAAAGTGAAGGTTTTGGTTCTCTAGGATATGCATTACTAGCGGCAATATTATTAGTATATATGATTATGGTAGTGCTTTATGACGACTTTGTAAAACCGTTTATTGTACTATTTTCCATTCCTCTTTCCTTTATTGGGGCGTTGTGGGCATTGGCTCTTACCAATCAGAGTTTAAATATCTTTACCATTTTAGGGATTATTATGTTGATTGGTTTGGTGGCGAAGAATGCCATTCTCTTGGTAGATTTTGCTAACCATAGATTAGAGCAAGGTGAAATCATAGAAAATGCTTTAATACAAGCCAACCACGCTAGACTTCGTCCTATTTTGATGACTACGATAGCGATGGTGTTTGGTATGCTTCCTATCGCGATGGCTTCGGGAGCAGCAGCAGAGATGAATAACGGTTTAGCTATTGTAATTATCGGAGGGTTATTATCATCATTATTCCTTACATTAGTAATTGTTCCAGTGGTATACTTAATTGTAGTAAAACTGGAAAGAAAACTTGCTAAAGAAGACAAAAAAGATTATGATGCTTTAATGAAAGCAGACTATAAGCACCTTCATCCAGAAGATGAGATAGAGTTTTAGAATAACAAAAAAAGAGGCTTCATTTACGAAGCCTCTTTTTATTTAAGATTAAATGTAAAACTTATCTTCCAGTCCTAGTTTGGATATCGTTATTAGAGTTTTCGTTTTTCTTTACTTTTTTAACCTTTTGGTTTCCGAAATTATAAGTAACCGAAAGAGCATAAGTTTGGTTATATTGTCTTTGGGTAACATCACTAATGTATCCATTCTCTTGTTGGTTTTTTATATGAATGTATCCCATTGTATTAAAGACATCATTCGCTGTAAAACGAAAAGTCCAGTTTTCCCAATTCTTTTTTATAGAAAGGTCTAGCTTTTGTAGAGCACTGATAGTTCCTATTTCCATTTTTTGTTTAGAAATCCAAAAGTAATCTACATCTAACCAAAGATTTTTGGCTTTGTTAAGAGCAATTTGGTTGTTAGAACTTAATACTAGATATTCGGTAGTTCTATCCACAATATAAGTAGGGAAAACTTCTTGAGTTAAAGGGTCTTTGCCTACACTACCACTAAAACGGGTATAAACTCCAGTAGCGTTAAAACTTCCCATCCATCTACCATTAAAGAAGGCTTTTTGCATGCCTATACTTGCAGATAGCTGGTTTTTGTTACCATAGTTAGTTCTTATGTATCTCAGCTCCGTAATGTTGCCATTGGTCTTTTGTAAAGGTATTTGAGTGGTTGCATCTTTAGTATAGTTTTGGCTAAGGCTTAGGAAATAAGTACTCTTAAACATATACATTAGCTGTTGGTTGTAGCTGGTAGATGCTTTCATAAAGGGGTTGTTTTGTCCAAAGTTAGTTTCTGTGGTGTACATTCTTACAGGATTGAGTTCCCAAAATGAAGGTCTTCGTACTCGGCTAGAAAAAGAGTAGCTGATAGAGTGATTGTCATTAGCCTGATAAGCTAAATTGAGGAACGGAAGTAAATTACTGTAATTATTTTTGAAATGATAATAAGGGTCATTTTTTCCTTCCACATCACCTTTTGTAGAGGTCATTTCGTATCGTAAACCTACCTTTGTAGAAAGCTTTTCGCCAAAATTTCTCTCGTAGTTGGTATAGACAGTACCTATATTTTCTTGATAAATAAAGTGGTTACTCAGTGCATTATTTCTATAAAATACTAAATCCGAAGCGGCAATATCAAAAATAGTATTGTTATCTGTTTTGGTAGTACTGAAGTTTCCACCTACGGATAGAGTAGAATTATCTTTGAGTTTCCAAATATAATCTAAAAATCCAGAGGTATTATTGATGTTTTGAGGCGCCTCTTGATTCATAGCCGAATTAAGAGAAGCGGCATTATTGCCTACGCCAGAATAAAATAGTAAATTACTGTTGTTTTGTCGATTAAATTTGAGGTGAGATAGATTGATTTTTAGCACGCTCCCATTTTTATCTGTTTTTAAATCATAGTTAAGAGCGGTAGAGAAATTTTGAGTGTTTTCTTTCTCTAGTCCTTCTGATGGGCGTATTTGGAATAAGTTTCCATTGATGAAGTCTTGGTTGTTAGAAGTAGTTTTGCCTTCTTTCTGAAAAGAAAGTCCAGAATTAAAACTAAAGTTTAAGTTACTCTTTTCAGTGAGTTCATAATCTGCGGTAATATTGAAATTAGTTCTTTGAGAAGGCATATCAATATCCACAAGGCTAAGAGTTTTGGTTGTAGAGGTTCCGTTCTCTATTGTAAACTTTTGTTTATAGTTGTCTTCGCTATATCCTAAACTTGTGCTTATGCCAAGTTTATTTTTTCTGTAGTTTAAGCTGAGGTTAGACGAAGTATTATTATAAAATGCTTGCTCATTTTCCATTCTTAGGACACCATTAAAACCATCGGTATTCTTCTTTTTCATAACGATGTTAATGATGCCTGTGTCGCCTTCCACATTGTACTCACTACCAGGAACACTAATAACTTCTATCTTAGAAATGTTTTCAGAAGGAGTGCTTTTTAGTAGAGCTAACAAAGCATCAGCATTCATATTCGCTTTTCTTCCATTGATGAAAATGGTGGTATTAGACTTTCCTAAAATTTTAAACTCTTTCCCATCAGTAGTAGTAACGGTTGGCGTTTTTTGTAGAAGCTCTAAAACAGTATTCCCTTTGGCTGCGGGAGATGCTGCTACATTATACACCATTCTATCCGATTTTTGCTGAATGAATTTCTTGGTGATTGTAACTTCTTCTAACTTTTTAGTTTTAGTAGAATCGGTTTTAGAATTGGTTTGTGAAAATGCGGCTGTAGAAACCAAAATTCCGAGTAAAAAATAAGTCTTTCTCATAGCTTTTGTTTTTAAAAAAGAGCCGAGCGGTGGTTATTAGTTTAAATGAATGTGAAACCCGACTCTTTTGTTAAGATTATTAGTTTTATTTTCTGATACAAAGATATGTAAATAAATCACTATTATGCAATACAAAGTAGTAAATATTTTATGTAATTTATTTTAACTAATTGATTATCTGTGTTAAAAAATTAAATCTATTTAGGTTTTCTATAGAGTAAGACGCAAGAAATTATAAAAGGTTGCCTAAGTAATACTTATTTTTTTGAAAAAGAGGTCGTTTTTGTTCTGCTAAAATCATAAACTGAACAATATGGTTAGGAGTTAATCTTCCGTATTTTAAAATATCTTTCGTGTCAAAATCTTTAAGTACAAAATAAATGAAGGCATCTTTTTCGTCATAATTTATATTGAGTTCCTTGAAATAGTCTTCTCCTAATTCTTTATCTAAAATTTGGAGTAAATCTAGTAGCGTCCATTTATTATTTACTTTTCCTAAAGAGAACCCTTCTCCTTTTGGTTGAGTAAAAAGCATAGGGTTTTCTAGTTTTGACTTTTGGTAATAGCTATAAGGCGTTTTCTTATAATCAAGAAATAAATCCAATTTTAGTTGCTCCAAATTTTTATTGGGTTTAAATTGTTTTAGGTCTTCTTTTATGCTGCCTGTAGTCTTTATGCTTAGTTTCACTTCTTCGATTTCTTTGTAAGAGGGGAGTAGCATTATGTTTAATTCATTGCTGAAACTTTTGGAAGCTACTTTATGAGCCACCCTTTCATAACCGTATTTTACAAATCTTAGTTCTTCGTTTTCAGAAGCAGGTATATTAAAGGCACCATTGTTATCCGTAGTGGTTTGTTGATTGGTGGTTATATTGATAACAAGGGTATTCCCTAAAGGGATATGATTTTCACTAACGACTTTCCCTGTGATTATTTTTTGAGAAAACAAAGATTGATTTAGTAATAAAGGAAGGATAATAATATATAGAGCTTTCATCATAGTTTTTAAGGTAAGGTTATGCAGGTTTCAAATGTAATCCAAAAAGTAATATAGAGTTATTGGTTTAACAGTAGGTTAATAGTCTTTAAGACTATTTAACGCTTATCATTTAAACTTGGGTTAAAGATTTATTCCCTAAACAGAAAAATTACTATCTTTGCGGACTAAAGTTTACGGGGGCTGACTGGTTTCGACAGCAAGGTCAGTAGGTAAGTAAGCATGCAGAGAACCGTAGCGCGATCTCTTTAATCCCTTGCTACAAAGTTTAACTGGCAACGAAGAGTTTGCTCTTGCTGCTTAATCCGAAGCATTAGTAGGATAAGCCTTTTCCCGAAGTATAGTAAGGAAACAAGATGTCTCACGGAAGCTCTGTTCTGCGGCGTCCGAGTATGAGGCATAGGAAATGCGGAAATAAGCCTTTAGAAGCTTTGGCTAAAGGACGAAAATCTTAAAAGATAAGCGTAAAGTTGGCGGTCTGTTGTCTGCTTTATGACGAAAACTAAAAACAGACTAAGCATGTAGAAAGCTTGCGTATTGCTTGTTTGGACGAGGGTTCGAATCCCTCCAGCTCCACTAATTAAACTAAAGGGAACTTTCTAAAGTTCTCTTTTTTTATTTCCTATTTCTAGCAGAAATTTTTAGGGTATTTGGATGCGTAAGTTAATTATTTTACAAGAGGTGTCATGCATTAAATCTTTTCAAGCAGATAAATGAAAGAAGCTCGGTTTAGCCTATTTAAACTATTTGTCATAAATTTGCACCCCTTTTTTAAAAAAACAATCTATGAAAAAATATGCATTTTCTTTATTCTTAATCTCAATATCTACAGTTGCCTATTCTCAAGTAGGGATTAACACACCTTATCCTAAAGCTACCTTAGATATTGTAACCAAAAATCCTGATGCGCCAGATTCTTCCGCTGGTATTCTAGTACCTAGAGTATCCCAAAATCCAACTTCTGGAAATGAGAAAGGGCAACTGATATTTAATACTCAAGAAAACGCATTCTTTTTTTGGAATGGAGCTTCTTGGGTGTCTATCAGTCAGGGAAATCCTGCCGCTCAAAATTATGCCTATTTTAAGGATACTAGGAGTTCAAGCAGTATTTCTGTAACTCAAGGCTCTGTAGAGACTACTATACCTAATACTATCGTGCAATTTACTCTAAATGAAAGTAGGCAAGTACAGTTTAACGGTACTATAAACTTCAAAGGAAGAAGTTCAGCTTTTGCTCCGTTGTTCAAGTTGAAACTTACTAAGACTGCAGATAATACTTCGGAAATTATAGATAAAGCATCTAACACCTTCTTATCTGATGGTATTACAGACTACTATGGCAATATGCAGCTATTAACCATAAAAGAGCTTCCTGCAGGTAGCTACACTGCAGAAATTGTGGCAACTTATAATGACTGTTGCAATTTCAACTTCACTTATGAGGTGGGAGGTAGTGACACTCCTGTAAGCCTATTAGTTCAATACAAATAAAAGATAAAGAAGCATGTTTAGATATTTATTTTCTATCTTTCTATGTTTGGTAGGAATCTTAAAAGCACAAAATGATGAAATTCCTGCATTTTACAAAGAAATGCAGAAAAACAAACCTAATGTATTCGTTGTAGATTCCTTATATGATATTCATAGAGCAAATACCTCTTTAGATTTTGATGCTGAGACCTTGGAAGAAATCAAAAAAATGAAAGCTTCCAATCCAAATAAAGTACAAAAATCACCTTGGTTATCTAACGCTAGACAAGAGAATAGTCCTATCAAAAAAGAATTCCGTAGTGAATATGAAAAAGAATACCTTGAGTGGCGTAGAGAGATACAACCTTACCTAAACGAAAAGGGTTATATAGACTATCCTTCCACACAAGAGCTCAATCAAACTTTTTCGCAAAGACCTAAAACACCTTTACTAAGAAGAGTTTTAAGGAGTTTAGGTATAGCAACTAGCAGTACCTCATCTAATATCTATGACAGTTCTGAAATACCTTATCACGCTACTTTTTCGGGGTGGCATTATTATGGTCCTGTTCAGTTGCTCTCTAATATGGGACAGAATAATGTTACTAGCCAAGCTAATGTGAGAGCCTTTGCTCAATCTCCTACTAACCCTAATCATACCGTGTGTGCGGTGGAGAATGGAACCATTTATATCTCACACAACAAAGGCAAAATGTGGCATTTAGCAACAAAAGATTATGATATTAAAAATATTACTGCACTAAGTTTTTCGGCTTCAGATGAAAATATAATTTATGCTGGAGCAGGAACGGGACTCTATGTCTCTAGAGATGGCGGCATCACTTGGCAACTTCTGTCTGACTTTAACAACCTAAAAGAATATGCTAAAATAGGTAATAATATTACCACTATCATAAGTGTTTCTACTGATAGAAATGCAATGAATGACAATGTCTTAATGGCGACTAACCGAGGTATTGTTAAACTAAAACAAGTTGGAAGCGGGTCGTCTGTAAGCTATCAATATGAAGTTAAACTTCCTCTTTGTATTACAGATATTATTAAACGTCCTAACTCTAATAATGAATTTTATGCCGTAGCCTACGATGCAACTACCAATTTTATGTACTTTTATAAGTCCACCGATGGAGGTGAAACTTGGGTAAAAAAAGGAGTCAATGGTAAAGGTTGGTACGAACCTGCAACAAGTATGTTGCGTACTTGGGGAGCAAGACTTGCAGTAACATCTGCTAATGATAAAGTGGTTTATGCTTATATTATTGCCAACGAAACCTCCAGAGATAATGGGCATTGGGGAGTGTATAGAAGTGATGATGCTGGAGAAACATGGCTGTTACCTAACTCTAATGGTCCTGGAGCGGGAGCTAACGGATATAATAGTTCAACTAATATCAATATAGCTACTTTTCCCTTTCAGCCAACGGGAAGTTATACACAAGGGTTTTATAATTGTGCTATCATCGCTTCGCCTACCGATGCTAATACTTTCATAGTGGGGGGGCTTAACGCCTATATTTCGAGAGATGGCGGTCAAACTTTTAAATACTTTGGAGGTTATTGGGGACCTAATCAACTGCATCCTGATATGCAAACCTTTTATCAACAGACCAATACAGATGGTAGTGTAGACACATGGTTAAGTACCGATGGAGGAGTTAACTACTCTACTGACTTTTTTGAAACCATGAATGAAGTAAGAACTTTTGGACTGGGTAGCGATTACTGGGGCTTTGACCTTGGGGAATATAACACCAATATGGGTGGTGGTATGTATCATAATGGAGACAACTACCACGTTTCTACTTATGGTAAAGGTGTTTTCAAAGCCTTAGGTGGAGGTGAGAGTTCTACAGGCTATATTCTTCCAGGGAATGATGAAAGACATTTTGTATTCTCAGATTTTCAAGGTGTTATTGTTTCTCCTGACGTTAATACCACTTATACGCCTGCGTATAAATTAGACCCAATTCCTCTAGAACCCTATGCAGGAAGAGGGATACCTTATTACACCCAAAGGGATCATAATGGAAATATGTACTATTTTACTCAGACCAATGAAGAAAAAGCTCTAGGTAAATTTAATCTACAAGTTTATAACTATAAGGATAATAAAGTTTACTTATTGAAGGAAATGACTACCGTACCTACTGCGGCTCCACAACAGTATACAGTATCTTTCTCTAACCCTTTGTATCAGTATCTAATTGTAAATAACACCCTGTATGCTTCTACAGACGGAGGAAAAAATTGGGAAGAAAAAACAACACCTTTCGCTAATAATATGAATTTAGCGGTTTCGGATAGTGATCCTAAAATCATTTATGTATTAAGAACCTATACTACAGGAAACGATATTTTAAAAATCAGTAGAGATGGTGGAAATACCTTTCAAAATATTAGTAATCCAAACACTAGCCGAAACTACAGACATATCCTTAATGTGAGAGGGACTGATGTGATTTTCATTTTTGGAAATAACCAATCCAAAGTGTATTATTATATTGATGGGGCTTGGAAAGAATACAGTGAAGATTTACCTTTTAATCTCAATATTCTAGAGCCTAAAATACAATATCGTACGGGCGAGTTTTTTATGGCAACTAGCGGAAGTGGGATTTGGACGAGAAGACTTCCTGATGAGGTTTTGGCTAAAATGAATGTAGTTAAAATCAATATTGAAGCACCTAAGAAAACAACCATTATTAAAGACTTTGTATTCCAACCCACTAATATTTCACTCTATTATGGCAAGAATATTGTGAAGAAGCAATGGGAGTTTCCTGGAGCCGAACAAGTAAGCAATGCCGATACGGATAAGCCTTCTGTAGTGTATAATAAATACGGAAAATTCGGTGTAAAACTAACTCTGACCGATAGTGATGGTAAAACTTACAGCCAAACCTTCCCTGATTTTTTCACGGTGTATCCTTACTGTGCGTGTGATGCTCCGAATATCATGAAAAACTTGATAGGAAATACCTTAGTTTGGGTAGATGCAGGAAAGACAAATGAACAAAATCAAACCGTAGTTGATAGAGTTACTAACGAATCTTATAGTTTAGTTAACGCTTCTAATAATATAACATTAGAACAAAACCCTAGTCTTTATAATGGACAAAAAGTATTAAGCTTTAAATCTGGTGATAGCTATATAGACTTGGGTAAAACTTATGAAGGTAAAACCTTCTTTGTGGCTTCTAAAGTAAATCCTAATGCTAATAATAACTTTAATTTCTTATTAGGAGATAATAATTATGCAGATTTTCATAGCGGAGGCAGATTGGGTAGTATCTTTAGTGCAAGATATATGTCAGACAACAAAAGGTTTGATACTTTACAAAGTGGTAAAACGATGATTAACGGTGTGGATAAAAACTATTTTATAACTAATTTTACTACTGATAATCTAGCTGTTTATGCTCTCCGTGTTGCTAATGACAACACCGTTGCACGAGTGCGTTATATCTCTAAAGATAGGGGGCAAACCAATCGCTCTTGGCGTGGTGAGATAGCAGAAGTTATTGTTTTTGATAAGCTATTAACTAATGAGGAAATGAAAGAAGTAAATACTTACCTCATGCAAAAATTTGGTTTGTAAAAACAGAATATATCATTAAAAAAATCTCTACTTTTGTGATGATGAAATCAATAATTATCTCATTAGTAGGGATTTTTTCTTTACTACAATGTTTACCCAAAAACTCTAATATGGAAAAGCCTCAGTCTATCAAAAAGAATCCTTATTATTCTCGTACAGACTCTACCTTAGTTAAATTATCCAATGAAGAATGGCATAAAGTACTTTCACCAGAGCTTTATTCTATTGCTAGAGAAGCTGCAACGGAAAGACCTTTCACAGGTATATATAACGATTTTGATAAAAAGGGAAATTACTATTGTGCAGCTTGTGGCAACCATTTGTTTAAGTCAGACTATAAGTTTGCGTCTTCCTGCGGTTGGCCAAGTTTTTTTGAAGTGAATAAAGAAGGTGTTATCTATAAGAGAGATTCTTCTCACGGTATGGAGCGTACCGAAGTTTTATGCAAAAGATGCGAAGCCCATTTAGGGCATGTATTTAATGATGGTCCTCCACCCACAGGCATACGCTATTGTATGAATTCTATAAGTTTAGATTTTGTCCCTAATTGAATGGTTAAGTTAGATATATACTTATTACAGCCAAAACTCTTATAAACCTATTTTTTTAACTTTTTCATATATTACATATCTATTATATAATTTATTTTTCAACCATAAATAAAGCAATATGAAAAAATATTTTATTTTTGCTACCTAAAAATATTTTATTTCTTTCATATGAAAAGATTATATGTCCTAACAATATTTCTTATTGTTTTGTCTTGCCATAAAGAAAAAAGTGGTGATATTGTTTCTAAAAGTATTAAAAATATAAAACAAGGAAGTGAATTGGTTAAAAATGTAGTGGTTGAATCTGATTCAATAAAAAATATAAAAAAACAGATTTATGAGAATCATATGAAAACTAAATTTCCTGAATATTTGAGTATTATAAATTTCTTTGAGAGAAAATCACCTTTCATATTAGAAGATGATGGTAATATATTTAGAATTATAGACCTAAAAATAACAGATAACGGTTCCGTAACTTATAGGTTTAACGATAATCCTTCTGAAATAAAATATTTTTATGATGCCAAAAATAACTATTACATTTATACTTTTGATGCAACAAATAGATCCAAGCCAGTTCTTAAGGAAATAAGGAGATATAAAAAAGGTTATTTTTCTCAGCCTGTTCATGACTTAATTTTTGAGAACAATAAATTGGTAAGAGAAGTTTTTGTAGCAAATGTTTCAAGAGATTTTTTTGAAAAAAAAGGTAACCAGTATTTTGAAGTAAAAAAGAAGTTTAATAGTGGGCATGTTACTAATCTTTTTAACCTTGGTAAAGTAAAAAAATTTTAACACACATGGAGATAAGATTTATTTTATATGTCTTTTTATACACAATTATACTTATTTCCTGTAAAGAAGATGTAAGTGAGGATAAATCAGTTTTTGGACTTTCTTCGAATCCTTCTCGTCCTCTTATTACAATTGATAAGTATACATCTAATTCTATTAATCTTATTGATTATTACAGAAAAGATTTGCAATACATTTTAAATACTAGTATTAAAGATATATTAGACACTTATAAGATAACATTGGAAGAAATTGAAAAAAATAAGATATATTCTTCTACCTCAGAAAAAGAATATCAACAATATTTACAAACAACTAGAATAAAAGCATTAGATTCTTTAGTTTCAAAAGATTTACATGTAAATTATGAATATTCAAAGCTTTTAAATGACTTGGAAAGAATGAATTTAGAATATTCAAACAAGTATAAAATTCCTATTGATTCATTTAAATCTTATTATACTTTGGATAAAATTATTTTGAGTGATGAGGTTCTTCTAAAGGTTCAAGAACTAATTAAAGATAACCAAAAACATGCTTTACAAAAAGAAAAAGAGTTACAAACAGATATGTTTTTTTCTGCCCTCCACTTTGTACCTCTTGGTACAGCTTCTGTTTCTAAAATCGCTATTAACCAAATACATTTAGGCATAAAACTAGCACTTCATAACAAGCCGTTACAGGAAAACTCAGGTAAGATTACTAAAATAGTTTTTGATTATGCAAAAAAATCAGGTACTTACAAAATAAATAATATGATTAATAAAAAAATAATAGAAAAAACATCTAATGAAGCAAAACGAATTGTTTTATCTACTAAAATTGAAAGTGGTTTAAAAAGAAAGGTCGTTCAAGAATCAACCAATATTATCAAAATGTCAGATACTCTAAGTCACAATAAAAAATCACAATTAAATACTTTTGAAGATTTTAAAGTAATTGAAAATAAAATTGAAGGTCGTATAGGAGACTTTTCAGATGGTATACTTGCTGTTCATTTACAGAATATTAGAGAAACCATTAAATATAATCAAAATTTAATCAGAAAGGAAGAGAGTATGATAAGATAATTTAAGCAACTTATTACCTTTTAGATTTAAAAAACTCTTTTACTAGATTGCGGCAATCGTCTTCCATAATACCGATGGTAATTTGGGTTTTGGGATGAAGGCTGATGTTTTGATTTAGAAAACCTCTATGCTCATCTCTAGCACCTATAACCACTCTAGAAATCTGAGACCAAAACAAAGCTCCTGCACACATAGTACAAGGTTCTAATGTAACATACATAGTACAGTCTTTAAGGTATTTGCCTCCTAGAGCGTTAGCCGCAGAAGTTATAGACTGCATTTCTGCATGGGCAGTAACATCGTTTAGAGTTTCTGTAAGATTGTAACCTCTAGCAATTACTCTCTCATTGTGTACAATTACGCAGCCCACAGGCACTTCGTCTTTTTCAAACGCATTTAAAGCCTCCTGAAAGGCCATTCGCATAAAGTATTCGTCTGTAAACATATCTGTTATAAACAAAAGGCGAAGTAATCCTTTTGTTATCACTTCGCCTAAAAATATTGTATTCTAATTATTCCTTTATCTCTACACAGCCCACTCTTCCACCTGCATTACCTGTGGGTTGAGTACGGTAATCGTCTTCTCCAGCGTGGATGATGATAGATTTATTGTAAAGATTTTTGGTTTCGTCTTTACAGCCCAAACACCATTTGTCTGTGCTGAATGTAAGTGTTGCGTGACCGTTTTTATCGGCATTAAGATTTCCTATATCCCCCATATGGAAATGCTCGGTATCCCATTTCCCATGATGATGTCCTGTAGGATTCCAGTGTCCACCAGCAGAAGAACCATCTTTAGCCGAACAATCTCCAAACTCGTGAATATGAATGGCGTGTTTACCAGGCGTTAGGTTGTGAACATCTATATTCAAAGTAACCGTTTTAGCTTTTTGGGTAAAAGTAGCTGTACCCTTTGTATCGGTATTACTTTTAGATTGTATGGTGTAGGTTTTGCTTGTAACACAAGAGGTTAGAGCTAAAACACTTCCTAATAACCAGCTTAGTTTTTTCATTTGATTAAATTTTTTGATAAAGTTAAAAAAAATATTATAAATATAATATTTACACGGCACTACATTCTTCCTTACCTCAAAAATACCTTACCTTTGCATTAAGATTTTAAGATTTTCTATGAAACAATATACCTCTAAACGCAGTATACAAATTTTAGCACATTTGCTATCTCAATATGGCATCAGTAACATTGTAATTTCTCCTGGCTCTAGAAATGCTCCAATGGCAATACATTTTACGGAGTTTGAAGAGTTTAATGCTTATAGTATAGTGGACGAAAGAAGTGCAGGATTTGTAGCATTAGGTATGGCAAAGAGTCAGAAGAAGCCTGTGGCTTTGTCTTGTACCAGTGGTTCTGCGGTAGCTAATTATTACCCTGCAGTGGTAGAAGCTTTTTATCAAAATGTTCCTTTGTTGTTACTAACTGCCGATAGACCTTCTGATTATACTGATATTTTTGATGGACAAACCATCAGGCAAAATCAGATTTTTCAACAGCATTCTTATGGTGATTTTCAACTTTTGGAAGACAGCCACGAAGAAGCCGATGAGCATAATTTTAAAACCATTAAAACAGCCATAGAACTTTGCTTAGAGAAGCAAGGTCCTGTGCATATTAACATTCCTTTAGAGGAACCTTTATACAATTTGGTATCCGAAATTCCCGTAATGCCTACCATAGAAAAAGAGAGCAAAAATAATAGTTTTGAGTTAGATAGTACTTTAGTAGCAGAATGGAATACTTCCAAAAAGATAATGATTCTTACGGGGACTTTGGATAAAAATCCAGAGTTGGAAGCTTATCTTTCTCAGTTAGTTAAAAATCATACGGCTGTGGTTTTAACGGAGGTTAATTCTAACCTTCATAACGAGAAGTTTTTTGGGCATATAGACCGTTATATTTTCAATTTAGAGGATAAAGATTTTCCAAATTATGCTCCAGATTTACTTATTACTATAGGGCAAAATGTAGTTTCTAAAAAGATAAAACATTTTCTACGAAAATCTCAAATCAAAAACCATTGGCATATAGATGAGCATTGGCACCCAGATACCTATTTTGTACTTAATAGAAAAATTAAAACCAAAGCTGAAGAATTCTTCAAAAAACTTATACAAGGTATTAATTTAGAGCCAAGAACCTATTTTAACCTTTGGGATAGTCTTAAAAATAAACTAGATGCTAAGCATGAGGAATATGTTTCTCTAGCACCGTTTTCCGATTTTAAATGCTTTGAAATTATTACCCAAAACACACCAAAAGAATACAATATCCACATTTCTAATAGTTCAGCTATAAGGTATGCTCAGTTATTTGATTTTCAGTATCAAAATACAATCTACTGTAACAGAGGAACTAGCGGTATAGATGGTTGTACTTCTACGGCTATGGGTTTTGCTATTGCTAACGAAAAACCTACACTCCTCATCACGGGAGATATTAGCTTTTTCTATGACATCAATGGACTTTGGAATCCTTATATTCCGCCTTACACTAGGATTATCATTCTCAATAATGGAGAAGGCAATATTTTCCGTATCATACCAGGACCTGATACCACTAATGCAATGGATGAGTTTATCGCTACTAAACACTCTAAAAATGCTGAAACTATTGCGAAGCATTTTGGGTTTTCGTATTTCAGAGCAGAAGATTTGGTAACCGTGGAACGGAGTTTGCCTCATTTTTTCTCTCCTGATGCTAAACCTAAAATATTGGAAATTTATACCAAAAATGCTTCTTCGGAAGAGGTGCTTAAAGCATATTTTAAAAGTTTAAAACTAGATTGATGAGTGTATTTCTCCCAATTTGTTGTTTTATTTTGAAATGCTTAATTTTAGCCCATCGAACTTTTTAAATATTTAAAATTATAAATCTAACATGAAAAGATTGTTTCTTGGACTCACATTTTTGTTGAGTTTCCTACAAGCGAAAGCAGATGAAGGTATGTGGCTTCTAATGCTAGTTAAAAGATTAAATGGTGTGGATATGCAGAAGCAAGGGCTTCATCTAACACCTGAAGAAATTTACTCTGTTAATAACTCCAGCCTTAAAGATGCTATTGTAAGTTTTGGTGGTTTCTGTACAGGTGAAATTGTATCTCCAGAAGGTATGATTTTTACTAATCACCACTGTGGTTACGGTGCTATAGCGGCACTTTCTACACCTAAAAAAGACCACTTAACTAATGGTTTTTGGGCAATGAAAAAGTCTGAAGAACTTAATGCTAAAGGGCTTTATGTAAGATTTTTGGAAAGAATGGGAGATGCTACAGAACGCATTAACTCTAAACTTAATAATAATATGACTGCTTCTGAAAGAGAAGCTATTATAAAAGCTGAATATGAGGCTATCAAAAAAGAAAACTCCGAAAATGGTAAATATACCGTTGTTATTAAGGATTTCTTTAATGGTAACGAGTTCTATTACTTCGTGTACAGAGATTATACCGATGTTCGTTTGGTGGGCACGCCGCCTGCATCTTTGGGTAAATATGGCGGAGATACAGACAACTGGGAGTGGCCTAGACATACAGCAGATTTTAGTATCTTCCGTGTGTATGCAGACAAAAACGGAAATCCATCTGAATACAATGTTAATAATGTTCCTCTTAAGCCAAAACATTTCCTTCCTATCTCTTTAAAAGGAGTGAAGCCAGGAGATTTTGCAATGATAATGGGCTACCCAGGGAGAACTAATAGATATTTAACTTCTTATGGTATTTCTCAACTTGTTAATAAAGATTATCCTGCATGGGTAGAGGCTTCTAAAACAGCTATGGATGTGATGAAGAAGTATATGGATAAAGATGATGCTACAAGATTAGGTTATGCTTCACAATATGCTTCTGTGGCTAACTATTGGAAGAACAGAGCTGGTACTATAGAGGCTGTTAATAAAAATGGTACTATTGGAGAAAAGCAAGATTTGGAAAATAGATACTTACAGTGGGCTGTTCAACCAGCTAATGATGCTACTTATGGTAATGTGCTTAATGAAATAAAGGCTTACTATAACCAAGTATCTGATAGAAATGTGGAGAAAAACTATAGCCTTATCTTACAAAGAAATGCTAAGTATATAGGTGTAGCTTACCGTTTAGGAAGCTTATTTAAAACTTATGCAGACCAAGATAAAGCTGGGCAAGATAAAATGAAGCCAGAACTTGAGAAGGCAATAAATGACTACTACGAACACTTTGATGTTCAGCTAGAAGGAGAAATGTTAAGCAAGCTAGTAAGTTTGTACCAATTAAGAGTAAAAAAAGAGGCTCAATCTAAAACACTAGCTAGTGCTAATGCATCAGAACTTGCTAATTTAGCTTACGCTTCTATATTTGCTAATAAGCAGTCTGCAATTCAATTCCTTAATAACCCTGATAGGCTTAAAATTGATGGAGATAAACTTTATCAATGGGCTAACGCTTACATTACAGACCAAAGACTCCAAGCGGAAACTTATGTGAAAGTAGAGGAAGCTTTTGATAAGAATACTAGATTATTCTTAGACGGTCTTAGAAAAGCGGTTCCTGAGAAGAAATATTATCCAGATGCTAACTCTACAATGCGTTTAACTTACGGTAAAGTAGATACACTTCCATTCCGTTCAGATAGACTTTATCATGGTGTTACTAATAATTACTACACTAATATGGAAGGTCTTATCGCTAAGTACAAAAAAGGAGATGAGGAATTTGATTTACCACAAAGAGTATTAAAACTATACAAAAATAAAGACTATGGTATCTATGCAGATAAGGCGGGATATATGCCTGTAAACTTCTTATCTGATAATGATATTACAGGAGGGAACTCGGGTTCACCAGTGATAGATGCTAATGGACATTTAATAGGTATTGCCTTTGATGGAAATAGCGAAGCACTAAGTGGGGACATCGTATTCGAGCCTAAATTACAGAAAACTATAAATGTAGATGTAAGATTTGTACTTTGGGTAATAGACAAATATGCAGGGGCTAAAAACCTAATACAAGAAATGAAATTAGTAAAATAAGTTATTTACTAAAGTCGGATTAAATTTAATAAAAGCAGTACAAATATTTATATTTGTACTGCTTTTTATATGTGCTAAATATCCCATTGCAAGACTATTTCTTTAAAGTCTTGTATGGTGTCTTCTATACTTTTGTGGTATTTTCCTCCCGCCGCATTGATGTGTCCACCTCCGTTAAAATATTGTCTAGCAAACTGGTTAACATCAGCAGTATCTTTACTTCTAAATGAAATTTTTATAAAATCCTCATAAAGGTCTTCCATAAAGAAAGCGGAAACTTTTACACCAAGTAAACTAAGTCCATAGTTTACAAAACCTTCGGTATCTCCCTTTTGGAAACCATACGCTTGTAATTCAGAGCGTTTGAGCCAAAGAATGGCGATTTCTCCATTTTTTATCAATTCTATTCTACCTAATATTAAAGATAATAGGTTGAGTCTTGAAATAGTATTGGTATCCCAAGTGTTTGAAGTAATATTGGCAGGGTCTGCACCGTGTTCTATCAGTTGAGCGATAATCCTATGAGTGGTAGCACTGGTAGATCTAAACCTAAATCCACCTGTGTCAGTCATAATTCCTGTGTAGAGGCATTCTGCAATGGATTGGTTGAGTTTTTGAGTGCTTTCTAGTGCCTCTATAAAATGAAATACCATTTGAGAAGTTGCGGGGATATTCGTGTCGGAGTAGACGAAGTCAAAAGCGTCTGGTTGTTGGTGGTGGTCTATTAAAATTTTAGTAGCAGAAGATTTACTCACCCATTCTCCTACAATACCAATACGAGAAAGTGTATTGAAATCTAGACAAAAAATAACATCCGCATCTTTTATCAGTTCAAAAGCTTTTTTCTTTTTATACTCTGCGATGGTAATTTTTTTAGCTTCGGGCATCCATTTAAGAAATTTTGGAAAGTCATTAGGGACAATAACTTCCGCTTCCACATTTAGAGTTGCTAAAAAATGTTTTAGTCCCAAACTAGAGCCTATAGCATCTCCGTCTGGGTTATAATGGGTGATGATAACAATTTTATTATCAGGTGTTATCAGGTTTTGTATATCTTTAATTTCTTGTGAACTAAACATTTTTTTTGTTCTTTTTTGATGAGACTGCAAAGATAGATAAGCCAAATTAAAATGAGATGTAAATACAGAATAAAAAAATATTTTTGTGTTGAGGTTTGTATATTTTAAAAAAATATTTATCTTTGCAGTCTCAAAAAAGAAAGAATATTACTGACCTATAATAAAGACTGTAATGAAAAGAACATTTCAACCATCAGAGAGAAAAAAGAGAAATAAGCACGGATTCCGTGAGAGAATGTCAACGCCTAACGGAAGACGCGTATTAGCTGCTAGAAGAGCTAAAGGCAGAAAAAGATTAACAGTGAGTGTATCTCGTGCTAAAAGATAGTATGTAAATATTGTCTGTACTGTACAGGCATTATGCTATTTTACTTTACTGTATAAAATCGTGCTTGAAAGATAATTTTTTCAAGCATTTTTTGTTGTTAAAATTTCCTAAAATTGATTTGAACCTCAAAAGTTTTATTTATTTTTGAAGTTCATATTAAAAATATCCAAAATGCCACATAGAAACGAAGAAGGAAGTAGTATCATAAGCCTTAAGAATGCTAAAATAGTTCAGAAAAACTTTACGGTTTTAGATGGTGTTGACCTTGAAATTAAAAAGGGTGGTTTTTGCTATCTTATTGGTAAAACAGGCTCTGGTAAGAGTTCCTTACTTAAGGTTCTTTATGGGCATTTGCCCTTAAAAGAGGGGAAAGGTACGGTAGCGGGTTTTGATTTAGCAAGTCTTAAAACTTCGGATATTCCTAATCTTAGAAGAAAATTGGGGATTGTATTTCAGGATTTCCAACTTCTTACAGATAGAAGTGTGGAGAAAAACCTTCGTTTTGTACTTCAGGCAACAGGTTGGAGCGATAAAGCAAAGATGGACGCTAGAATAGACGAGGTGTTGGCAAGTGTTGGTATGAAAACCAAGAAGCATAAAATGCCACATGAACTATCTGGAGGAGAACAGCAGAGGGTGGCCATAGCAAGAGCATTGCTTAATCATCCGCAACTTATTTTGGCTGATGAGCCAACGGGAAATTTAGATCCAGAAACTTCTAATGATATTATGACTTTGCTAAAGAGGGTGGCACAGGAGAACGAAGCGGCCGTACTCATGGCGACGCATGATTATCATATGATACAAAACTTTCCTGGAGAGGCTATTAAGTGTAATGCAGGCAAGGTTTCAGTAATGGCTACAGAGGAGTTGTTTGAGTAATATATATATTTAAGAATTGAAAATATGAAAGTCCTTTGTGGTTTCTAAATATTGGTCCGAGTATTGTCTCGGACTTTTTTCTATAATAAAATCCTCATCTTTTGTTTCATTTTTAGAGAAAGAAAACTCTAATATAACTCGTTTTTTAGGATTGTATTCAATTCCTTTTATGTTGACTCTTCTTTGTAGGAAAAGCGAATGTATTTTACAAGTTTCAATAAAAAGGTTCTCATATTCGCTAGGAATAATGACCGCGAAAAGTCCGTCTTTTGAAAGAAGTTGAGAGCTTTTTCTAATTAAATCTTCAAAATCTAGAGTGAGCCTTTGCCTCGCTATTTTGTCTTTATCAGAAGTGTTAGTTTCAAAATATGGAGGATTAGAAAAAATAAGGTCAAACTTTTGGTTGGGTTGATACTCCTTAAAATTAATATTGATGGATTTAAGTCGTTCTTGATAGATAGAGTTATCAAAGTTTTCTTGTGCTAGATTAGAGGTGCTTTCGTCAATATCAATGGCTATGATGGAGCAGTTAGGATTTCGTTGAGCTATCATTAGACTGATGATACCTGTGCCACAGCCTACTTCAAGTGCGGTTTTAATATTGTCTACTGTTGTTAATGCTCCTAATAGAACAGCGTCTGTACCAACTCTAAAAACGCTAGTATTTTGTTTTATAGAGAAATTCTTAAAAAGAAAAGGTTTTAAATCTTTTGACATCAGGCTAAATGTTTTTAGGAATGGTAATGGTAAATTTAGTTCCTTTATCTAGTGTAGACTCTACCTTAATATTTCCTTTGTACTCTTCAATCATTTTTTTTACCATGGTAAGTCCTAGTCCCATTCCGCTAGATTTAGAGGTAAAGTTAGGTTCAAAAATTTTACCCATTTTTTCCTCGCTCATTCCTTCCCCATTGTCTTCTACAGTGAATTTTATGTAATTGTATCGCTCCTCTAAATCTATATTGATGATTAGCTTTCTTTTTTCAGATTCCGCTTGTATAGCATTGGTAATAAGGTTGTTTAATATTCTGGTGAAGTAGCTCTTGTCTAAAGAGAAAATAATATTAGGTCTATTAGAATGGAAGAAAATGTTCTTGCTATCAAAGATGGTGATAATATTTTTGATTTCTTCGTTTAAATTAAGAAGTTGGTCTTCTTTTTCAGGTAATTTCGCAAACTCAGAGAAAGCCGTAGCTACTTTGGAAATAATATCTATTTGAGTGATCATAGAGTTGCTGAGTTCTTTTACCTTTTGCTCTATATCAGGAGCGTTGGCATCAAATCTTCTTTCGAAGCTTTGCATAAGTAGTTTCATAGGGGTTAGTGGGTTTTTAACCTCATGGGCAACTTGTTTTGCCATTTCTCTCCATGCACTTTCTTTTTCGATATGTGTCAAGCGTTCTTTTTGAGCATCTATCTGAAAAATCATACTGTTGTAGGATTTTACTAAGATGCTTAACTCGTCATTTCTGTTGTATCTTATGGGTTTTAGTTCTTTATTAAATAGATTGATTTTAGATAGAAACTCAGAGATTTTAGTAAGACTTCTGGTAACTCTTCTAGAGATAAACCAGCTAAGAATAATACTGGTTAGAACTAGTAATATGTTGATGATAAATATATTATATATGTATTTGTCTATTAAATCATAGTAGGAAATATTACTGTGATAGGAAGGGTAGTACACAATTCCAATAGGTTCAAAAATATTATTCTTTAAGACCAAATAAGATGAGGTTACTTGATTATTGAGAGTGTCATCGTAGGTTTGTATATCTATTCTTGCATCAGAGGAAATTATTTTTTTTAGGAGCTGGTTTGGTATTCTTTTATCCTTTACTAGGGAACTGTTTTTATTTGACAAAAGAAAGTTACCTTCTAAATCATAAATAATGATATCGTGTTTGTTGATGTCGGCAATCTCTTTGACTTTGTTGTCTAAAACGGTTTTAATGTTTTGTGGAGTTACAGTTTCTCTACTCACAGCATAATCTAAAGAGGCGGTAAGTACTTCTGCTGTTTGTTGTATTTCTATTTTATTTTGAGTTAGAGCACTTTGTCTCAGTATCATATAAGATATAAAGGTAGAGCCTACTATACTTAAAATACATATAAGTAGAAAACCGAAGAAAATTCTATTTCTTATACTGAAACCACTATAGCTTTTTTGTGACATCTATTTTAAATTCATTAGTTTAGCAACATATTTTCCGATAATATCAAACTCAAGATTAACGAGTTCTCCTGTTTTAATATGTTTTAGATTGGTGTGTTCCCAAGTGTAAGGAATAATAGCGACAGAGAATTTTTTATCCATACTTTTGGCGACTGTTAGGCTAATGCCGTTAATGGTAATAGAACCTTGTGGAACAGTTACAAAATCGGAAATATAAGATATTGTAATGATGTGGCTCCCGTTAGTTTCTTCTATGGACTCTACGGTTCCTACTCCATCTACATGTCCTTGCACAATGTGTCCATCTAGTCTTCCGTTCATCATAGTACATCGTTCTAGATTGATTATGCTGCCTTCTTGCCACTGGGAAAGATTGGTTTTTTCCAAAGTTTCATTGATGGCTGTTACGGTATAGAGGTTTTCATTGATGTCCACCACGGTTAGGCAACAACCATTATGAGCAAGGCTTTGGTCTATTTTGAGTTCTTGCGTAAAGGGACAAGATAGGGTAAAGTGTATATTATTCCCTTCTTTACGTATTTTTTCAACAATTCCCGTAGCCTCTATAATTCCTGTGAACATATTAAATAATTTATTAAATTTGTAACTTTAGAAAACAAAGATAAGTAAAATGAGTGTAAAACATCACAAACCTAGAGTAGGGATTTCCATAGGAGATTTTAACGGTATAGGTCCTGAAATTATTCTAAAAACATTAAAGGATAAATCTATTACCGATTTTTTTACTCCTGTGATATTTGGTTCAGGGAAACTTTTTTCTTATCAAAAAAATATATTTAAAATTCAGACTAACTTTAATTATATCAATAAAGCCACAGAAGCGTCTGCTGGTAAAATTAATATTGTTAATCTTTGGAAAGATAATGTTAATGTAAATTTAGGAGAACCTACGGAGGAATCCACAAGAATGGCGATAGATTCTTTGGAAGCGGCTACAGAGGCTTTGAGGGAAGGAGAGGTAGATGTTTTAGTAACAGCACCTATCAATAAAGACGAAATGCTAAAACATGGATTCAAGCATGCAGGGCATACAGGTTTTCTAGAAGATAAATTTGGGAAGAAAGGATTGATGTTTTTAGTAACCGAAGATTTAAAAGTAGCCGTGGTAACGCATCATATCCCAATTTCGGAAGTGGCTCAAAACATTAGCAAAGAAAAGATAAAAAACTACCTAAATATATTAAATGCCACATTGGTGGAAGATTTTTGTATTGCTAAACCCAAAATAGCAGTTTTAGGGCTTAATCCACATGCTGGAGACGGTGGAGCGATAGGCAAAGAGGAGCAAGAAATTATCATTCCAGCAATAAAAGAGGCTTTTGATAATGGTGTTTTGGCGTTCGGACCTTATCCTGCAGATAGTTTCTTTCAGCCACAAAAATATAAAGCTTTTGATGCTGTTTTAGCGATGTATCATGACCAAGGTTTAGCACCATTTAAAACTTTGGCGTACGAGGAGGGAGTAAATTATACGGCGGGTTTACCTTTTATAAGAACTTCTCCAGACCATGGGACAGCTTATGATATAGCAGGAAAAAATATGGCTGATCATAGCTCTTTTGAGGAAGCTGTATTTACAGGGATAAAAATTTTCCAAAATAGGAGCGAATATCAATCTCTTATGGAGAATAAGCTGAAAGTTAAAAGAAGCGGAAATAATGGAGTAGATGAAGATTTGCCAGATGAAGATGTTTAAAAAATAGAGGAAAAAACATCGGTTCTGTTTAATTTGTAATGTAGATTTTGTTATATAAAAAAAAACACTTATTTTTGCAGACCATTTTTATGGATAAATTTAGAAAATATGATATTGTTTTCTCAGGCTTAAAAAATGGTAAACACCAGTTTGAGTTTGAGATAGATAAAGAGTTCTTTAGCTTATTTAATGCAGATGTAGATTTTAGTGAACCTAAGATTTTGGTAGATGTTTTATTAGAGAAACATACCACTTTCTTAGAGTTTTGGGTGAAAGTATCGGGAGAAGTAACTTTGATTTGCGATATAAGTGGAAATGATTTTCCTTATGAAATAGAACACGAACCCAAAGTTTTAGTGAAGTTTGGAGAAGAGTATGATGATAGTAACGAGGAAGTTATTACAATTCCTTCAAGTGATTATCATTTTAATGTGGCTCAATTAATTTACGAGGCAGTGATTTTATCTATTCCAATGAAGAAAGTTTCGCCAGAGGTAGAGGGGAATGAAGAGTATGAGGCTTTGTTAGAGAGATATAGTCCTAAGGTCTTAGATGAATTGGAAGAAGAAAAATCTGATGAAGATATAGACCCTAGATGGCAGGCATTAAGCAAGTTAAAAAATAAATAAAGAAGAGTATTAACATAATATAGAAAAATAAAAAATAGTAATAATGGCACATCCTAAGAGAAGACAGTCGTCAACCAGAAGAGATAAAAGAAGAACTCACTACAAAGCAGTAGTTCCTCAGTTAGCTAAAGATGCTACTACAGGAGAGTTACATCTTTATCACAGAGCTCACTGGCACGAAGGAAAACTTTACTACAGAGGAAAGGTAGTAATGGAGAAAAATGTAGAAACTACAGAAGAAAACTAGACTACTGTAGTAGAAATTATTTTATGCATAAAACCGCTCTTTTTTTTGGATTGAGTGGTTTTTGTTATTATATTTGGGTGCTAAAAATTATCTTATGGATTTAAAAGATTTACAAAACCTCATTAAGTTTGTTTCTAAGTCGGAAGTAGCTGAGGTTAAATACAAAACGAAGGATTACGAAATAAATATTAAAAATCCTGGCTCTAATGAGAATATAACTTACGTTCAGCAATCTTTATCACAATCTCCTGCAGTTTCGCCTGTGGCATCGCCAGTAGCTCCTGCAGTAGTATCTTCACCATCTGCTCCTGTAGCTCAGGAGGGTAAAGCAGATGACGATAGTAAATATATCGCTATTAAATCACCAATGATAGGTACTTTTTATAGAAAGCCATCGCCAGATAAGGATGTTTTTGTAAATGTAGGAGATTCTGTATCTGAAGGGAAGGTAGTTTGCGTTATAGAAGCTATGAAACTATTTAACCAAATAGAGAGTGAGGTAAGTGGTAAGATAGTTAAAATATTGGTAGATGATGCAACTCCTGTGGAGTATGATCAGCCACTATTCCTTGTTGATCCGTCTTAAGTAGAGAAATTTTAAGTCAAAAAAGTGTTATAGTTTGCTCTGTTGATATGGGGTAATTTATTTTTAATTTAAAGTTTCTTAATAAAATGTTTAAAAAAATATTAATAGCCAATCGTGGAGAGATTGCAATGAGGATTCTCCGTACTTGTAGAGAGATGGGGATTAAAACCGTTGCGGTTTATTCTACGGCAGATAAAGATAGTCTACATGTAAGATTTGCAGATGAAGCGGTTTGTATAGGACCTCCTACTAGTAAAGACTCTTATTTGAGTATACCTAATATACTTGCTGCAGCCGAGATTACCAATGCTGATGCTATCCACCCAGGATATGGTTTTTTGTCAGAAAACGCTAATTTTTCTAGAATTTGTCAGAAAAACAATATCAAGTTCATAGGGGCAAGCCCAGAGCAGATAGAAAAAATGGGAGACAAAGCTACTGCTAAAGCAACTATGAAGGCAGCGGGGATACCTTGTGTGCCAGGTTCTGATGGTTTGATAGGTTCTTATGAAGAGGCTGCGAAAATTGCAGAGAAAATTGGTTATCCAGTAATGATAAAGGCAACAGCTGGAGGAGGTGGTAAAGGTATGCGTGCCGTTTGGAAAGCAGAAGAACTTAGAAATCATTGGGATTCTGCTGTGCAAGAGGCTGTCGCTGCTTTCGGTAACGGTGGTATGTACATGGAAAAACTCATAGAAGAGCCTAGACATATTGAAATACAGGTAGCTGGTGACCAGTATGGTAAGGCTTGCCATCTTTCTGAAAGAGACTGTTCTATTCAAAGAAGAAATCAAAAATTAACAGAGGAAACTCCATCTCCTTTTATGACTGATGAGCTTCGTGAGAAAATGGGAGAAGCAGCTGTAAAGGCAGCAGAATATATTGGTTATGAAGGGGTAGGTACTATAGAGTTTTTGGTAGACAAGCATAGGAACTTCTATTTTATGGAGATGAATACTCGTATCCAAGTAGAACATCCTATTACAGAACAGGTTATTGATTATGACCTTATTAGAGAGCAAATTCTTCTAGCAGCAGGAACGCCTATATCTGGTGTAAATCATTATCCTAAACTACACTCAATAGAATGTAGGATTAACGCGGAAGATCCTTATCAAGACTTTAGACCATCTCCAGGAAAAATTACTAGTCTTAATATTCCAGGAGGACATGGGATAAGGGTAGATACTCATGTTTACTCTGGTTATACCATACCATCTAATTATGACTCTATGATAGCTAAACTCATTACTACGGCTCAAACTAGAGAAGAAGCTATTGCTAAAATGAAGAGAGCTTTAGAAGAGTTTTATATAGAGGGAGTTAAAACTACGGTAGCCTTCCATAGGCAGTTGATGGATGATCCGGACTTTGTAGCTGGTAATTATACTACCAAGTTTATGGAGACCTTTAAAATGAATAAAGATTACGAAAATATGTAATGTATTTAGCCCCTAGAAATAATTTTTAGGGGTTTTTCATAAAGAGTGGCAAAAGGGTGGTTTAAATAAAAAATCATTAAATTTGCCGATATACTTGTATTTATTTAAAAATAGTAATATGTCAAATAATAAAAATTTGAAAACAGCTCAGTATTTTATAGATTTGGAGGATCGTCATGGTGCTCACAACTATCATCCGCTACCAGTGGTTTTGGACAGAGGAGAAGGTGTTTTGGTATGGGATGTAGAAGGAAAACAGTATTATGATTTCCTTTCTGCTTATTCGGCAGTTAATCAAGGGCATTCTCATCCTAAAATTGTAAATGCTTTGGTAGAGCAGGCTAAGGTATTGTCATTAACCTCTCGTGCATTCTATAATTCTAAACTAGGGATTTATGAAGAGAAGATAACTAAACTTTTAGGTTTTGATAAAGTATTGCCTATGAACTCTGGTGCAGAAGCTGTAGAAACAGCCATAAAACTTGCGAGAAAATGGGCTTATGAAGTAAAAGGAGTTCAAGGTAATAATGCTAAAATTATTGTTTGTGAGAATAATTTCCACGGAAGAACTACAACTATAGTTTCTTTTTCTAACGACCCTGATGCACATAGTAATTATGGACCATTTACACCAGGGTTTATAAGAATACCTTATGATGACTTAGATGCTTTACAAAAAGTATTAGAAGAAGAAGCTGAAAATATAGCTGGATTTTTGGTAGAGCCTATACAGGGAGAAGCAGGGGTATATGTACCTACAAAAGGTTTCTTGAAGAAAGCACAAGAACTTTGTAAAAAGTATAATGTATTGTTTATTGCAGACGAAGTGCAGACAGGTATTGCTAGAACGGGTAAGCTAATAGCGTGTCATCACGAAGAGGTGCAGCCAGATATTCTAATCTTAGGTAAAGCATTGTCTGGAGGAATGTATCCTGTATCTGCTGTTTTAGCAAATGATAATATTATGAGGGTAATCCACCCAGGACAGCATGGTTCTACTTTTGGAGGTAACCCTTTGGCATGTGCTGTGGCAATAGCAGCTTTAGATGTAGTTCAGGAGGAGAAATTATCTGAAAGAGCAGAAAGGTTGGGTAAAATATTCCGAGCAGAAATAGAGAAAATTATAGCAAAAACAGATTTAATCTATAAGGTAAGAGGAAAAGGATTATTAAATGCTATTCTTATCAATGATAGCCAAGATGGTCCAACAGCATGGAATCTTTGTTTAGATTTAGCTAAAAATGGATTACTAGCGAAACCTACACATGGTAATATTATCCGTTTAGCTCCACCTTTGGTAATTACAGAGGAGCAGCTAATGGAGTGTGTTGCTATTATAGAAAAAACAGTATTAGAGTTTAAGAGATAATTTATTTTTTCATACAAAAAAGAATGCTCTGGTCTTTAGACTAGAGCATTTTTGTTAAAAGCGTTTTCCATTGTTCTATTGGATTCAGAGACGTTATTTGGGATAAATGTATTTTGGCATTATCAGATAAATTTTGAGATAGAGCTTCGTTTTTTATTAGTAAATCCAGGTTTTCGCATAATTTGTTGGCATCATTTTTAGGAGAAATTAGAGCTGTTTTTTTGTGTATAAGCATATCTTTGATACCTCCATCGCTATCTGTGGAAACAATAGCGTTTTGATTTAATATTGCTTCAGCAATTGCCATAGAAAAGCCTTCGCAGTTAGAGGTGGAGAGGCTTATTTTTGACTTTGATAATTCTTCTTGGATATTTTTAACAAAACCTTTAATGCTTACGTTTTTAATATTTCTTTCTGTAAAATAGGTGCTTAGTTTATCTTTTAAGGAGCCTTCTCCATAGATATTAAGATGCCAATTTGGGTGTTTTGGAGAGAGTAATTCCCAAGTTTTAGCAATAAGAAAAGCGTTTTTGTGTTTAGATTCTAGTCTAGAAATAAAACTGATGGTATTGGTTTTAGTATTTGATTTATAGTTAGGTATATCTAATGGGTTGTATATAGTAATAATTTTTTTTGTTGCTTTTGTGCCGAGAAGAGCTCTTATTTCTTTCTTAGAGCCATTGCTTACACAGACGATTCCGTTTTTTGCTAGATTAACAAAAGTTTTTAGTTTTCGTTTCTTAAAAGAGAGAACTAAAGGTGCCCAAATTCTTTTGAGCAAAAGACTTTTTTCTGCGGTAGGATATTTTCTAAGATAAGCATAAGGGGAACCGTGATATTGTGGTATAGCTATGGTGTTGGTTTTTTTTGCTGCATTTAAAATGGCTAGAGAAATCGTCATATTATCTCCTTGGAATATAAAAAAATCAGGGCGATGAGTTTTAAAATAATTGATGAAAATAGATTTTAATTCTTTTTTAGATTTTGGGTTTAGTATGTTTATTTTTAAATCTTTAGGGTAATCTATAGAAGGGTTCTCATTGGCAGAGTACAATGATACTAATTCTGAAACGGGAAGGTTGCTTTTGTTAAATAGTGATATTAAATCAGAGGTTACTCTTTCTACACCACCACCGAATGAATAATCAATGATGAAAAAAGAAATTTTTTTGGTGCTTAGCTGAGAAAAATAATCGGACATTTTTATTTTTTAAATAATTTTTGAAAAAGATACTACAAATTTATAAATTTGTGGAAAAATAATTTTGAAAACCTCTCTTATTATTTCTACATATAATTGGCCCGAGGCTTTGGCTTTGGTTTTAGAAAGTGTTCAGCAACAATCCGAACTTCCTGATGAGGTACTTGTTGCAGATGATGGTTCTGGGAGAGATACCTTGGCGTTAGTTGAAAAATGGCAAGCCAAACTCAAGGTTCCTCTTATTCATATATGGCATGAAGATAAAGGTTTTAGGCTTTCTGAGATAAGAAATAGAGCCATAGCAGAGGCTAAGTATGAGTACATTATACAAATAGATGGAGATGTAATTTTGCATCCAGATTTCGTGAAAGACCATAAAAAATTTGCAGAGAAAAATTGTTTTATTACAGGTTCTAGGGCTTTGTTGCTGGAAGAGAAAACGCAAGAAGTGTTTAAAACTAAAAGTATAGATTTAGGTTTTTTTACAAAAGGTATTAAAAATAGATTTAACGCTCTTAGATTTCCTCTTTTTAATAAGTTGTCCAAATCCCAAAACTCGCCTATGGAAAAAATGACCACCAGAATCCGCGGTTGCAACATGAGTTTTTGGAAAGAAGACCTACTGGCAATAAACGGCTACGACGAAGATTTCGTAGGCTGGGGACGCGAAGATTCGGATATAGTCATCCGGTTAATCAAAAAAGGCTGCTTTCGAAAGAAAATAAAACTTGCCGCAATCCAATACCACCTCTACCACAAAGAAAATTCCAAAAATAACTTGGAAGCTAATCATAAACTAATGGAAAGAGCCTTGTCGGATGCTTCTTTTTGGGCAAAAAATGGAATAAAAAAATGAAAGGACGCATTTTGTTGCTAATGACTCCGCATTACTCTATTTATCAGAATATTATCAAAAATTTAGAGTTGATGGGGTATGAAGTTCTTTATTTTGAATCTGTTTACACAGGGTTTAAGTATAAGAATTGGTTTCAAAAGCTTACTAATTTTATAAGAAAAACATTCTTAAACGATAAGAACTACAAAAAACAACTCAAAGAATCTCATTTAGAAAAATCTTTAGTTACTTTATTAGATTGTCCTGAAAATTATTTTGATTATACATTGGTTATACGACCAGATGCTTATACACCCAAGATGATGGAGTATATCAATAAAATATCAAAAAAAACTATAGCCTATCAGTGGGATGGGATGAAACGGTTTCAGCATTCAGAGGCATTAATTGACTCGTTTGATGTTTTTGGTGTTTTTGATAGTAATGATTTTGAAGTGTACTCTATAAAACATAAAAATTTATTTTTAACCCATAATTTTTACTTTGATTTTGTTTCTGTACCCCAAGCCAAAACGATTGATTTATGTTATATAGGTGCGGAACAGAATGATAGAGTACAAATTATAAATTATATAAGTTCGCTCACAAATGCTACAGATTTTGTAAGCTATTTTAGAATTTATACAGAGCGACGTAGTTTTAACCAAGAGTCCCCTATCATAATAAACAATAAACTATTATCTTATCAAGAAGTTGAACGTATTTCTTCTCAAAGCCGTTGTATTTTGGATATTAAGTTTCATGCTCACGATGGCTTATCCTTTCGTTTCTTTGAGGCATTGCATTTTTCCCAAAAAACAATAACCGATAATCCTACGGTTAAGAACTACGACTTTTATCATCCTAATAATATTCTTGTGGTAGAAGATTGGTTTAAGTTGACAAAAGAACAGTTGGCATCATTTTTAGAAAAACCATATACTGAGATACCTGAGTGTGTTAAGTCTAAATATTCCTTTGAAGAATGGTTTAAAACTATAATTTCAATAGAAACTGATTACTAACAATAAATTAGTTAAAAATTATGATTTTTATAATGAAAACAATATCTTTGTTGTAGATGACAACTGTAAAGTTTCTGATTTATTGCGTTTTATTAAAATGCCTTATGTTGTTTGCTCTGATATAGTGGAAGTTTATAGTTTTACAAATTGGATAGGAGATATATTAGATTGATAGGTTTTATTATATTCTAAAAGTGAGAAAAGAACATATTTTATTATTAATTCCAAGAGATTATAATCTTTATGAACTGATTGAACGTGCCCTAGAAAGTATGGGATACAGAGTTACGGTTGTTCATAATGAGTATCAATTTAGATACAAGAGTTTGAGGCAGAGATTATATAATGCTTTTAGAAAAACAGTTTATAAAGATAAAATATTTAAGAGAACATTGGTTGAAATCCATAACTTATCCAGACAGGAAGAATTGATTAACATTGGTAGTGAATTTTATGATTTTTGTTTGGTTTTTCGTGCAGATTTTTTTTTACCTAATGTGTTATTGCAAGCAAAAACGAAAAGTAGAAATATGGTAGCTTACCAATATGATGGATTGAAAAGAAGTCCGAGTGTCTTTGATTTAATTCAGTATTTTGATGCGTTTTATGTGTTTGATTCCTCAGATGTTGAAACTTATTCACAGTATGGTCTAAGAAAAGCAACCAATTTTTATTTTAAAGATGATAATATCAATAGTGATGTAGAGACGTTTGATAATGATTTTTATTTTTTAGGTTCTTTTCATAAATCAAGATTAGAAATTCTCAATAAACTGTCTTCTTTTTTTAGGCTTAATGGGATAAAGTTTGATTTTAATATCGTTTTTCAAAAGGAAAAAAGAAGGTACATTAAGAGACATGAGAATATTAATGTTTTATACGAGATGCTCCCTTTTAGTGAGTATTTGAATAAGGTAGCTAAAAGTAAATTTATACTTGATATATTGATAGAAGAGCATCAAGGATTATCGTTTAGGATTTTTGAAGCTTTGTACCTTAGAAAAAAAGTAGTTACCACTAATCAAACTGTTAAAGATTATGATTTTTATCACCCAGATAATTTTTTTATAATTGGTGATAGAAATTTGGAAGAACTAATTCCTTTTCTCAAAGGAGAATATGTGGATTTAGATGAAACTATTATAGAGAAATATAGTTTTGAGAGTTGGTTTAATAATATAAAAAGTAACATATGATTCCAAAAGTAAGTATAATAATCCCTTGCTTTAATGCGGAAGCAACTATTAAAGAGACAATAGAATCTGTATTAAAGCAAAGTTATAAAAGTATAGAGATTGTTATTGTAGATGATGGTTCAACAGATAACACTTTTGAGCTTATTCGTGCTTATCAGAATGATTTCATAAAAATTTTTAGCCAGCAAAATGCAGGTCCTTCTGCGTCTCGAAATTATGGGGCTAGTCAGGCTAGGGGAAAATATCTTTGCTTCATTGATTCCGACGATAAAATCTACCCTGAATTTATTGAGACTTGTATGGATGCGTATTCTGAAAATCCCAAGTTAGAAATTGTATATACTGATGCTGAATTTTTTGAAGGAAAGAGTGGAAAGTGGAATTTAAGTGAGTTTTCATTGAAACAGTTTTTAGTAGATAATTGTATTCCAATTTATCCTATAATTAAAAAAGATACCTTTTTGAGCTTAGGAGGGTTTGATAGTCATTTAAAGTATACTGAAGACTGGGAACTTTGGATTCGGATTGTTAAACAGGGTGGAGGAGTAAAGAAAATTAACAAAATTTTATACCAATATAGGAAACATACTGGTAAAAATAAATCTTTAACTGATTTGAATGAAATTGAAAATGTGTCTGATAAGTCCCGACTTTATATTTATAATAAACATTATGATTTTTATAAGCTTAATGGTTTGGATATTTCTACACTTATAACTTCTGTGAATGATAATACAAAGTACAAAAAAAAATATTACAATACTTGGTATAGAAAGCTAATATACACAATATTCAAACCTAAAAAATATAAGCAACTTATGGGTGAATAAATTCAAAATACTTTTCAAGTACCCATAGGCTACACAAGTCTTCTGTATTGAAATTCCAAAATTGGAGACAGTGTTGATAAGTATTATGAAGGATTTCTAAGCAAATTTCGGTGTTTTTAGGTATAAAGACTTGGTTGTTCTTCCAGATTCGAATGTCTGGGTTCAATGTAATGTTTCCCACCAACTAGAGTTCCTTCCATAGACTAAGACTCTATGGTAGTCTTAGGCATTACAGCAATAGAGTTGAAAGATATAATCCGTTTGAGGTTCGTAGCCACACCATTCCCTGCAACTTCAAAATGAATTTATAATTTGGATGTTCTTTTAAGGGAATTTTTGGTTTTATCCATTCAATATTTCCGTCCTGTTGTTTGTCTTAAATTATACATAAAGGATGTTTAAAATATTTTCGGTAAAAATCTATCTGATGGTTTTGCATCGCAACATCTCTCTATCATGAGAGCTTTCTTTCACTCAAAAAATGACATACTTCATCTGGTATTTTATCAGAGAGTGATTGGGACTAAATTGTGATATGTTTTCATCAAAATCAAATGTTAGACGAGAACATAAGGTAATCATTAAGGGAAACCAATAAGGCGTTTTGGTCTATTTTCATTGAGAGATTTAGTTTATTCTCTTGCATAATCATCTTGTAGTCTTACAATATCATCCTCTCCAAAGTAAGTCCCAGTCTGCACCTCTATAAAAACGAGCAAGTCATCACCTATATTTTCTATCCTATGTTTTGCGCCTAGAGGTATAAGTACAGTTTCACCATACTTATAGGTGGTTTCTACGCCGTCTAAAGTTACCTTAGCTGTTCCTTGTATAATAGTCCAAGCTTCTTGTCTCTTGTTGTGGTATTGGTAAGAGAGGCGCTGTCCAGATAATACTTCCACACGCTTTAGTTTGTAATGTGGCATATCAGCCAATACAAAATACTTTCCCCAAGGTCTTTCTCCTATTTCCATACAGTTCTCTTTAAGATTTTGAAGACACAAAAGTAAATAAATTTGTTTATTTCCTAAAGTTTTGGGAGAAAAATAAAAGAAAATAATGTTTTATATTATTCTAAAAATGTGTATTTTCGCAAATTGATTTTAAAAACTAAATATTAGAAATGGCAGTTTTAGGAGAAATTAGAAAAAGACCTTGGATATTGATAGGTTTTATTGCTATTGCACTACTAGCATTTTTGGTAAATCCAGATAGTTTAGATAAGGTTTTTGGTAAAGATCCTAACATTCTTGGTAAAGTAAATGGTGAGGAAATTACTAGGGACGAGTATAATGAGCAACTTATGCTAATGCGTAATCAAGCGGAAAGCCAAGGTCAACCTTTGGTAGGATTGGAGGAGCAGGCTTGGCAGACTTTGGTACAGTCTAAACTTATCAAGCAACAGTTTGAGAAAATGGGATTAGAACTTACTGAAGATTTCTTTTGGAATCAGCTACAGTACGATCCTATGTTTTCACAAAATCCTCAAAATTTTGATGCTAAAGGAAACTTTAAGCTAACCGAAATTAAAAAGGAAATAGAAGGGCTTAGAGAAAGTGGTAGAGTACAGGAGTATAATCAGTGGCTTAATATCAGAAAAACAATAGAGTACAGAATGATGGCTCGTCAGCTTTTTGCTAACGTAACTAATGGTATTACGGTAGGCAAAAAAGAAGCTGAGCTTATCATGAAAAATAGAGATCAGGTGGCGGATATAGATTTTGTGAAGATAGATTACAATACATTTGCACAAAAGAATCCTGTAAAAGTAACTTCTGAAGATTTAGCTAATTTTATCAAGAAGCACCCTGTTGCTTTTAAAGCAGAAGCAAGCAGAAATTTAGGAGTAGTTTTGTTTCCTGCCAAACCTAGTGCGATGGATGATAGCTTGACACTAAAAGAGTTAAAAAAACTTTATAACGGCGAGGGAGAGAACTTCTTGAACTCTCCTAGTGATTCTATGTTTGTAGAGATAAATTCAGAAGCTCCTGTTAAATATGGCTTTGTGTCAGAGCAAGAAGTTCCACAAGAAGCACAGGCTTTTGTGAAGACAGCTACTGTAGGTCAAGTTTACGGTCCATATAAATCAGGAGGTAAATACTATGTGACTAAATTAGCAGGTAAAAGTGAGGCAACTTTACCTAAGCATATTCTGATTGCTTTTGCAGGTACAGATGTGGCTAAGCAAGATCCTTCAATAAAAAGAACTAAAGAGGAAGCTAAAAAATTAGCGGATAGCATAGCTGCTCAAGTGAAGGCTGATCCTGCTAAATTTGCTCAGTTTGTGTCATTGTCAGCTGATAAAGGGTCTGCACAACAAGGGGGAATGTTACAATGGGTTCTTCCTGGTAAGAGTGGTTTTGTAAAGCCTTTTGCAGATTGGGTAGAGTCTAATCCTAAAGGTGCAGTAGGTGTTGTGGAGACTCAATTTGGATACCATGTTATGGTAAATGAAAATAAGATGCCTGTTTATAAAATAGCTAACTTAGCTAAAGATATAAGAGCTTCTAAAGAAACACAGAATAAAGTTTACGCACAGGCAAATACTTTTATACAGCAGATTCAGGGTAAATCGTTTAATGAGTTTGCTAATTTAGCTAAGAAAAGCAACTATCAGTTTGCTAATCCTAAAATGGTAGGTCGTTTTCAGGGGCAAATACAAGGTTTAGGAACAGATAAAGACGAAGAAGTTTTAGCTTGGGCATTCAATAAAGATACGGGTAAGGGAGATACAAACATATTTACTACAAGTAACGGGGATTATGTTGTAGCTTATCTTAATGGAAAACAAGAGGCAGGCTTGGCTGACCCAGAGTCTGTGAGAGAGCAGATAGAGCCAATAGTAAGAAATCAGTTATTGGCTAAGAAAATCGTTGAAAAATTAAATGCTTCTAAGTCTTCATCATTAGATCAAATAGCTAAACAGTTTGGAGCGGTTAAAGAGAGCGGACAGATAAATATGCTAACTCCTAGTTTAGGTATGGCAATGGAACCTAAGGTAGCGGGTGCGGCTTTTGGTGTAGCTCCTAATAAAGTTTCTAAACCAATAGAAGGAAATACTGGTGTTTATGTTGTGGTTAAGAAAAAGGTGTCAGAGAACAAACAGCCAGGAGATGCTAAGCAGTTTGTACAAATGTTAGAGCAACAGAATGCACAAATGTTTACACAAAGCTTACTGAAGAGTCTTCAGGATAATGCAGATATAAAAGATTATAGAATTGAAGTTTATAATAAAACTCAAGAGCAATAATTTAGATTTAATATAAATATGATTAAAAAGCGACTTTATAGTCGCTTTTTTGATGTTGAAAATTAAAAATCTTATCTTTGCTTAGTTGAACCTAATGTAATAAAATGAAGTTTTCTAAAGAATTAAAAGCGGGGCTTATTGCAATATTGGCTATTGTAGGGTTTGTACTTCTTTATCAATTTATGAAAGGGAGAAATATATTCTCTATGGACAATGTCTATTATGTAAAGTATGATAATGTGCAAGGACTTTCGGCGTCTAATGCAGTTTCTATAAACGGGCTAAAAGTAGGTCAAGTAGAGGAAATTAAGCCAGTAAAAGCAGCCAATGGTCATATTTATTTTGTAGTTAAGATTACTGTAGATAATAAGTTTGGATTTGCTAAAAAATCTACGGTTGAGATATTTGAACCAGGATTGATGTCTGGTAAAGAAGTTAAAATTAATCTTATTTATGACGGTGAGCAAGCCAAAAATGGAGATACTTTAATGGGGGCACTCCAGCAATCAGTGTTTAATAGTCTTTCTTCTGAAGTTAAGCCTGTTAAAGACCAGTTATCTCATGTTTTAACTAACTTAGACTCTACTCTCGCAAGTACTAATAAAATAATGGACGAGCAAAACCGAAGAGAAATCAAGCAACTTTTACAAAGTCTTAATCATACGGTAGAGTCGTTCAGACAGACTTCTCTTCAGACTAACCAAATGCTTTCTAACACAGACCCTAAAATACAAAAGATGCTAGATAATGCTAACTTGGCAACCGTGAGTGCAAAGACAACATTAGACAAGTATGGTAATGTGGCAGAGAAGCTAGACATCAATAAACTAAATGATGCTGTTGCTAAACTAAGTTTGACGTCTGATAAATTAAATACACTAATCTCTGGAATTCAAAACGGAGAGGGCTCTTTAGGAAAGATAGCTAAAGATGAGCAGCTTTACAATAATCTTAATCAGACCTCAAAAAATCTTAATGGGTTAATAGAGGATATTAAAAATAATCCTAAACGCTACATTAACATCTCTGTGTTTGGGAAGTAGAATATAAAAACAGTTACAATGCAGTACATAGATAACATATTGTTCCTTATTTGTTTGGTGGTAGGCTTTGGTCTATTTATTAAGAGTTTAAAAGAGATTTATCGCAATATCAAACTCGGTAAGGCTATTGATAGAACTGATAATAAGCCTGAAAGGTGGCGTACTATGGCGAATATAGCCTTAGGGCAAAGTAAGATGGGAGCGAGACCTGTGGCTGGGTTTTTACATGTTTTGGTATATGTTGGCTTTTTAGTCATCAATATGGAAATGTTAGAAATTATAGTTGATGGACTTTTCGGTACACACAGGTTTCTAGCTAGTGTGATGGGAGAAACGCTATATGCTCTGTTTACTGGCACTTTAGAAATTATGGCATTGCTAGTTCTTGTTGCAGTGGTTATATTTTTTATAAGAAGGAATGTGCTGTCTGTAAAGCGTTTCAATATGAAAGAAATGTTTGGCTGGCCTAAGAATGATGCTAACTGGATTTTGGTAATTGAGTTTGTACTTATGATGGCATTTCTTAAAATGAATGCAGCAGACTCTATCTTACAGGCTCGAGGCGTAGAAGGTTATCATCATTTAGGAGCGTTCCCAGTGAGCGGAACATTTTTAGTACCTATTATGGAGGTGTTTCGTTTTGATAGTTCTTTTCTTATTTTCGTTGAAAGAAGTGCTTGGTGGGTACATATATTAGGGATTTTATTCTTTATGAATTACCTTTACTATTCCAAGCATTTGCACATTATTTTTGCATTTCCTAATACTTGGTTTGCCAATCTTAAACCTAAGGGAGCATTTAATAATTTGGATTCTGTTACGAAAGAAATTAAGCTAATGATGGATCCTAATGCAGACCCTTATGCAGCTTCGCCAGATGGGGCTGAACCACCAGCGAAGTTTGGAGCAGAGGATATTTTTGATTTAAACCAAGTACAGTTGCTAAATGCTTATACCTGTACCGAGTGTGGAAGGTGTACTGCGGTTTGTCCTGCTAATTTAACAGGAAAAAAATTATCTCCTAGAAAAATAATGATGTCTACAAGAGATCGTTTGGAAGAAGTAGGACAAAACATCAACAAGAATGGAAAGTTTGTAGATGATGGCAAAAAACTACTAGACGACTATATTACTCGTGAAGAACTTTGGGCGTGTACCTCTTGTAATGCTTGTGTGGAGGCTTGTCCTGTACTCATAGACCCATTGTCTATTATTTTTGAGATGAGAAGATTTTTGGTAATGGAGCAGTCAGCGGCACCACAAGAGCTTAACTTGATGATGACCAATGTGGAGAACAACGCCGCACCTTGGCAGTACAATCAGGCAGATAGACTTAATTGGGCTAATGAGGACTAATAGTTCTATCGTCAAGAAACAAAGTAAAATAGTTTTAATTTAGATTACAAATAAATGGAATTCAAAATAAAAACAATGGCAGAATACGCTGCCGAAGGTAAAGCTCCCGAAGTTTTGTTTTGGGTAGGTTGTGCAGGAAGTTTTGATGATAGAGCTAAAAAAATTACCAAAGCCTTTTGTAAAATCCTCCACAAAATAGGGGTAGAGTTTGCGGTGTTAGGGCAAGAGGAAAGTTGTACGGGAGACCCAGCTAAGAGAGCGGGGAACGAGTTTGTTTTTCAAATGATGGCTCTTACCAATATAGAAATCCTTAATGCTTATGAAGTAAAGAAAATAGTAACGGCTTGTCCGCATTGTTTTAATACATTAAAGAATGAGTATCCTAGCCTTGGCGGGAGCTATCAAGTGTTGCATCATACACAGTTCTTAAAGCAACTTATGGAGGAGGGAAGACTGAAGATAGAAGGCGGTAAGTTTGAAGGTAAGAAAATCACTTTCCACGACCCTTGTTACCTCGGTAGAGCCAATAACGAGTATGAAGCACCTAGAGAACTACTCAAAAAATTAGATGCAGAGCTGGTTGAAATGAAGCGTTGCAAACAAAACGGATTGTGTTGCGGAGCAGGAGGAGCACAGATGTTTAAAGAACCAGAAAAAGGAAACAAAGACATAAACATAGAAAGAACAGAAGAGGCTTTAGCAAAAACACCTAATGTTATTGCAACAGGTTGTCCTTTCTGTAATACGATGATGACGGACGGTGTGAAGCATTTTAATAAAAACACAGAAGTAGAAGTTAAAGATATTGTAGAGCTTTTGGCAGAAGCAGAGGATTTATAGTTGAGTTATCTTATAAACTTGTTATATGAAAATAGAAGAGTCTAATATAGTAGAAACCAACGATTATAGAGTGCTTATTTATCCAGCCTCTAGACCTTTTTTACCTAAAGAAAGTAAAGAAATTACAGAAAAACTTTTTGACTTTCTTTCCGTTTGGGCAGCACATGGTAAGCCTCTTTCATCATCTTTTAAGATTGAAAAAAATCAATTTATCATCATTAGTATAGATGAGGAACAAGAGGTGGCTTCGGGGTGTTCAATAGATGCTCTTAATGGTGTGATGAGAGAGATAGATACTACTTATCAACTAGGACTATTTGACCGAATGAAGGCCTGTTTCGTGGAAAATGGCGAAGTGAAAACCATGAAATTACAAGAGTTCCGCTCGGCGTTAAAAGAGGGCAAACTCTCTCAAGAGATAGAAGTATTTGATTTTTCTAAATCTACCTACGTGGCTTTTTTATCGGATTTTCTTTTGCCGCTTAAGAGAAGTTGGGCAGGTATTTATGTAGAGTCTTAGTGAATTGAGAAAAGCTACTCCACTGCGATTTTGAAATAAAGAGTAACCCTAAAACCCATATTTCCACAAAAAGCGTATCGCTGAAAAAGTACAAAAATAAATGAAGTCCTACGATGCCCCAACCTAAAAAGGCATCGTATTTTTTTGTAAAAAATCCAATAAAATAAAGACCCTCAAATAAGAATACAAGTTTATCCCCAATGTTGAGAATCCAAGAGTGTTCAATACAGAAAAGATAGAATTTACTTAAAATACTATCAGGATTGGTAAAGATATACCAAGAGAAGTTGTCTTTGAAAGACATTTCTCCAAATCGAGGCATAAACATAGCTCTATGTATAAACTTCCAGAGGAAAGCAGAAAAGTAAATCCAACAAGCATAATATCTTAATCCTTCCCACATAAGATTAAAATTGATGGGAGAAATAACAAAAAATATAAAGCCTATAATGATAAACCCTTTAAGATAGCTAGAGAGAAACCCCATATTTGAATTAAAGCCAATGGCATAAATCAAGAAAAAGATATAGAATAAAATAGGGATAGCTTTTTTATTTGGGAATATGAAACTTAGTATCCAAAATATAAATAGTAGAACAGTAAATACAATGCTATAAATAGGGTGTGTAAAGACAAAATAATTGATGCCGAAATAATTATATAAACTCGTCAAAAAATCGCCTCCTGAAATTTGGAACGAAGGGTTTTCCATCTGAAAATTCAATGCAGAAGAGTAACTTCTGAATAAGAACGACAAACCAAAGCATAAAAGTACACTTCTTTTAATTAAAGACTGATAATTGGCTAAATCTCTAATGGAACTATTGTCTTTGCGTAAATATTTTTTCAACATTTTTTACAGAGTATTTATTGTGTTCGTCGTAGTTTACAGTTACTTTATACAGAGTGATGTGGCCTAACTTCCTGCCTTCCACTTGTTGTACGTATCTAAAGAGCCATTTGGGATAATGTGTATTTAAGTAATTTTTATCAGCGGAAGGATAGACTTTTTTGTGGAATACAGTTTCTGGGTTGTCTTGACCTAAAAGTTGCTCCCAAGTTCTTGACGAATAGTAAAACACGATTCGCTTATGATGATTCCACAATTCAGGATGATTGAAAATTTTGCCGTCGCTTTTCTTTATCACAAAAAACGAAAAGTCATTCTGTATGGGGACGGGAGCGGAGTACATTGCATAGATGAAAAAAGGGGTGCTACTCGTCCTAAAGATGTGGCTTATCAAAGTGAGTACGATGAATCCTACAAAGAAATAATACATCTTTTTTGATTTTTGGTAGGCTATATTTAGGAAAGTCATCTGTAAGTTATTATTTTTACCGAAACAAAATTACAGCTATTTTGTCAGTATTAAAAGTCTTAAAATCAAATATATTTTTTCTAAAATCTTTTTTCAAGAACGACGGTTTTTGGACGGCTTCGGCAATGCTGATTTCCAAATTAGCCTTGCTCCTCGTTAATATTTATGTCGCTAGAGTATTACTAAAAGAAGATTTGGGAATGGTGTTTAAGGCTCAAAATTTTATTTCTTTTTTTATTCCTTTTATGGGGTTGGGGACTTATCAAGGATTGCTAAAATACGGCAGTCAGCTGGACCACTCAACCGATTTTAAAAACCTAGAGGCTTATTCATTGTACTACGGTTTGTTGGGGCAGTTGGTTATAAATGCGTTGGTCTTCATACTTGCGTTGGTAATGTTTGGGCAACAATTAGAAGTCTTTTTTTTGGTGTTGTGGTTCTTGGTAAGGCTTGTGGGATTATTCTTTTTGGAAGTGTATAAAGCCTCTTGTAGAGCCTCTTTCCGTAATAGAAAATTTGCTCTTTTGGAGATTGTCAGTAGTGTTGCCTTGTTGGCGTTGGCATTGGGGCTTACCCCATTGTTAGGGCTTAGGGGTTATGTCTTAGCCTTGTGTTTGTCGCCTTACTTTATCTTCTTTTTGGGGTTTAGGAAGTTCAGAAAAGTAGAACTGAAACCACTCTCGGTAAAATCACTTTGGCGATTTAACCTTTCTACCGCCGCTGCGAGCCTTATGCAAGAGTTGTTTTTGCTTACGGATATATTTATGATTGGGGTGTTGTTTAATGAGGGGGTCTTGGCGGAATACAAAACGGCTTCGCTCATACCGTTAAATTTAATTTTCTTATCACGAGTGTTCATTCATAACGATTACCCTAAACTGTGCAAACACCATCAAGATAAAGCATTTATCAAAAGGTACATTACTCAATATTTAGTCTTATTCTCGGTACTATCGGTATTGATTTTGGGACTGGGGACGACTTATGCCAATGAGATTATGAGTCTTTTTGGAACTCAATATTTAGGGCAAACTCACTTATTTAATATTTTCTTAGGAGCGGCGGTGATAGGTATGATGCTTAGGACGCCGTTTAGCAATTTGGTCTTTGCGATTGAAAAGACGAGGTTGCATCTTATCATTTCCACGCTGTCGGTAGTATTGCTCGTCCTCCTCATCTTTGCCTTACAACCCTATTTTGGGATTTTAGGGGTAGGGTACGCCCACCTATTAGCCGTCTTTTTTTCAGGAGTTCTTTATAGTGGTGTGGTTGTAAAATATCTAATGAAACGCTAAAAAGTCTTAGTTTTTGTTCAATTTATCGCTTTTTTTTATCGTTTAGTTTAATGTATAAGCGGTTTGGAGTGCTTAATATTAAAAAAAATACGGCGAGGTATTGCGTATATAAATGCAAGTATGTAAATTTGGCTCACACTCAACGATAGAAATGCAATGATTTTGACTTATTGTTGTTTTTATATTTGAGAAATAGTGTAATTCGTATATTTTTAACACCAAAAAAACAAAAGAAATGGCAATTGACAATTTAATTTCAGTAGAATTTTCGGCACAAGAACTCAAAACGATAGATGATGCCATCGGAGCGATACTCGGCGTTATCCAATCCAAGGCAATCAACCTCTCTCCAGAAGAAAGAAGACAATACGGGCGTATAGCAGACAAAAACAAGGTGCTGGTAGACAAATGCAAACTCTATATGGAGCAAGACCCTAGCACAGTGCCGCCTACCATAGACAAGGCAGAATTTGATAAAGACTATCTCGCAAGAACCCAGCTAGAAGCTCCTCTGAAGAAACTAGACCGAGTGATAGAAATGATGACAGACACCAAAACACTTTTGGATTACGACAACTACACCGCTGCAGTATCTTACTACCGTTATGTAAAATTCTTAGCCACCCAAAACCAAGCAGGGACTACCAGTATTTACAAAGATCTTAGCACCCATTATCAGACCAGAGCAGCCGCCACTAGCGGTACTACCAATACCAAAGACGAAGAAAATAAAGCCTAGATAATAGTATAATGAAGGCTAAAGGGGCAAACGAAGACCTTACAAGGCTAAAAATAGAGTTGGGAGGCTTTAATTTAGACCTTACCACCACTAGATTTACCTCTGTAAGGTCTTAACTGAACCCCGTAGGCTCTATTTTAGACCCTGCAACCTCTAAAACAGACCCTATAGGGTGTAAATTAGACCCTAAAAGGTGTAAAATAAAACCAGTGCCCTCTATCCGAAGAGCCTATGCTAGAAAGGGAAAGCTGAAAACCTAAATAGGGTAAGCGAAGACTCTTTCTAAGATAAGGACAATCATTTGTAAAGGACAAAATATCATAGTTAAAGAAAATAGGAGGGTAGGGTTTTAAAATAGATAACACGAGAAAATAGTAAACAATGAAAAAATTAACACTTTTAATAGGATTAGCCTCCACTCTTTGCTTTGGGCAAGAAGGAGGGAAAGTAGAATCCACCGCCTACAATGTGCAGATAGGATTTGTGGGAGCGTGGGTGAATACCGAAGTAGGTCTGGCAGACCAACTTGCACTACGCACCGAATTAGGAACAATGCCCAAATGGTATGTAGGCACAGGCACGGCTTGGTTTCTAGATGCATCTGTAGAACCGAGATACTACTACAATATTAAAAAAAGAGCAGAGAAAGGGCGAGATACATCGTCTAATGCAGCCAATTTCTTAACCGTAGGCATATCTTACAGACCCGAAAAGTCTTTTAGTTCAAATTATACCGATTACAGCAGTATTTCCATTGTTCCCAAATGGGGGATTAGACGTAATTTGGGCAACAACTTGCATTATGAGGTAGGAGCAGGGCTAGGCTTCCGACACGAGTTTAATAATCGTAACTATGGCGAGATAGACCTCCATCTAAGGTTGGGCTACAGTTTCTAAATCACAGCCTCTATATTCTCCATCAAGGGTATAGAGGCTTTCTATCCACCCACCTACTCTACCTAAACTACCTTAAATTTTTTCAAAAAGAATATAATTTGATATGAAATTTCATATATTTGCACCGAATAATAATTTTTAAAAACGTAATATTATGTCAGACATTGCATCAAGAGTAAAAGCGATTATCGCAGATAAGTTAGATGTGGAGGAAACAGAAGTAACTCCAGAAGCTAGTTTCACTAACGATTTAGGAGCAGATTCGCTAGATACTGTGGAGCTTATTATGGAATTTGAAAAAGAATTCAACATCCAAATCCCTGATGATCAAGCGGAGAAAATCACTACAGTAGGGCACGCTATTGCTTATGTAGAAGAAGTGGTAAATAAATAATTAGTATTTTTATCAAAAATTAAATTTATGGAATTGAAAAGAGTAGTTGTTACCGGGTTTGGTGCTATTACGCCTATTGGAAATAATGCTAAAGAATATTGGGAAAACCTTGTAAAAGGTGAGAGCGGTGCTGCTCCAATTACTCTTTTCGATGCCACTAATTTTAAAACTAAATTTGCTTGCGAGGTTAAAAACTTCAATCCATTAGACTTTTTTGATAGAAAAGAGTCAAAGAAAATGGATAGAAATACTCAGTTGGGAATTGTAGCTGCTAGAGAAGCTATAGAACACTCTGGTATAACTAGTACAGAGGTTGATAAAAACAGAGTAGGGGTTGTATGGGGATCAGGTATTGGTGGACTAGAAACTTTTGAAAAAGAGGTTTTAGACTGGGCTAAATCTGATATTCCTAGATTTAATCCGTTTTTTATTCCTAAAATGATTGCGGATATTACACCAGGGCATATTTCTATCGAATATGGTTTCCACGGACCCAACTACACTACCGTATCGGCTTGTGCGTCTTCGGCAAATGCAATCATAGACTCTAAAATGTTAATCCAACTTGGAAAGGCAGATGTTATTGTTTGTGGAGGCTCTGAAGCTGCAGTAACGGCAAGTGGCGTGGGTGGATTTAACGCTATGATGGCTCTTTCTACAAGAAATGATGACCCTAAAACAGCCTCTAGACCTTTTGATAAAGATAGAGATGGTTTCGTTCTAGGTGAAGGAGCAGGGTGTATTATTTTGGAAGAATATGAGCACGCAAGGAGAAGAGGGGCAACTATTTATGCAGAGCTTAAAGGTGGAGGTATGAGTGCAGATGCACATCATATGACAGCACCACACCCAGAAGGTTTGGGAGCTTATTTGGTAATGAAGAACTGTTTAGAAGATGCAGGAATTACTGCTGATGAGGTAGATCACATCAATATGCATGGGACATCTACGCCATTAGGAGATATTGCAGAATCTAACGCAATTTCTAGATTACTTGGTGACCACGCTTTTGATATACAAATCAATTCTACAAAGTCTATGACAGGACATTTGCTGGGAGCGGCAGGTGTTGTAGAGGCTATTGCTGCCATAGGAACTATTATTCATGATGTTGTTCCACCTACAATTAACCATTTTACAGACGATGAAAAAATAGATAGTCGTCTTGACTTTACTTTCAATAAAGCGGTAGAAAAAAAGGTTAATGTTGCAATGAGCAACACTTTTGGCTTCGGTGGACACAATGCGTGTGTGCTATTCAAGAAAGTCTAAAGAATGAAAATCGGACGCTATTTCAATAGAATTTTATCTAGACGAAAGAAGCCAAGATATACACAAAGAGAGGCTTTTATAGTAAAAGGATTAGAAAAAATATTGGGTATACAGCCTAAAGAAGTCTCTTGGTATCAGGAGGCTTTTTCTCTCAAAAGTACTTCCAGTCAGCTCAATTATGATAGGCTAGAGTTCTTAGGAGATGCTGTTCTAGGGAGTATAGTTTCCTATTATCTTTACAGGCAGTATCCACAGGAGAGCGAGGGGTTTTTAACCCAAATGAAATCTAAAATTGTTAATAGAAAGAACCTTAATCAGATAGGGGAAAAACTGAATCTGACTTCTCTAGTTTTGAAAAATGGTTCTAAGTTTGGAGCGGACTTGTCAGGTAACCTATTAGAAGCTTTGGTTGGAGCTATTTATATGGATTTTGGCTACGACAAATGTCAAAAAGTAGTGCTGTCTAAGATTCTTACCCACTCAGAAATGCTAAAACTCGAAAACAAAATTATAAGTTATAAGAGTCTGTTGTTAGAGTGGAGTCAAAAGAATAAAATTAAAATAGACTACAAAACCGAAGAGGAGCTTTTACCGAGTAAAGCAAAGATGTTTAAAACCTACATCTTCGTAGGTGGTGATAAAGTGGCTAGTGCTACGGAAACTTCTAAGAAAAAATCGGAAGAAAAAGCCGCACAAAGAGCATTTTATACATTAAACAAAAAAGAAAAAATAATTGAAAGACAATAAAATATTTCTTGATATAGAAGAAGAGGAAATCTCGATAGGATTATTAAGACTTTCTCGGAAAATACAAGATTGTGAGTTGTTTTTCAATATCAACCTCCTGAATAGCTTTAATTTTAGCAGAGAAAAAGATTTTATTTTAAAAAAAGGAGGACGCTTGTATCTGTTTGTACAGTATCAAACTTATGATGAAGTTACTAAATGTACATACAGCTTTATAGCGAATAAATTTTATGATACCAAATTAGAGGACGGAACTCATTATGATTTGTTTTCAAATCTAGTGGAAGAGACTTATTTGTTGCCAGAATATAGAGATGTAGATTATATTCTGTTAACAAAGGAGTTTTTATCCGATTTTTCTGTAATTTTGTTGCCTGATAACTTGGTGTTTCCTATACAGGAAATGTTATTAAGTCCAGAGCAAGAACTCTATCAAACCATTCAGTACTATGAATAAGAAATTAAAGAAAACAAAAATAATAGCAACATTAGGACCTGCATCATCTTCTAAAGAAACGATGTTAGAGCTAGTTAAGGCAGGTGTAGATGTTTTTAGAATAAATTTTTCTCACGCAGATTATGATTTGGTGAGAAGAAATGTGGAGCTGATAAGAGAGATTAATCAAGAATATGGTTATTCGGTTTCGATATTAGGAGATTTACAAGGTCCTAAACTAAGAGTAGGAGTTGTAAAAGAAGGCTCATATCTTAATCCTGGGGATATTCTTACTTTTACTAACGAAAATGTAGAAGGAGATTCAACTAGGGTATATATGACCTACCAGCAGTTTCCACAAGATGTAAAAGTAGGGGAAAGAATTTTAATAGATGATGGTAAACTGGTGTTAGAGGTTATCGAGACTAACTTAAAAGACACCGTTCGTGCTAAAACGATTCAAGGAGGACCATTAAGTTCTAAAAAAGGAGTTAACCTTCCTAATACCAATGTATCGCTTCCAGCCCTTACAGAGAAGGATATTAAAGATGCTAATTTTATTTTAGACTTAGAACTAGATTGGATTGCATTGTCGTTTGTTCGTCATGCACAGGACATAAAAGATTTAAAGGAGCTTATTAAGAATCACCCAACAAATAACTTTAAGACACCTATTATTGCTAAAATAGAGAAGCCTGAAGGGGTAAAAAATATAGATGAAATTCTCATGGAGTGTGATGGGATTATGGTGGCTCGTGGAGATTTAGGAGTAGAGGTGCCTATGGAGGAAGTTCCTGTAATTCAAAAGACTCTAGTTAAAAAAGCCAGAGCCTACGCTAAGCCTGTAATTATTGCTACTCAAATGATGGAGACTATGATTACGAGTCTTACGCCTACTAGAGCGGAGGTAAATGATGTTGCAAACTCGGTGTTAGACGGTGCTGATGCGGTGATGTTGTCTGGAGAAACTTCCGTAGGGCGTTATCCAGTGGATGTAGTGAAGAATATGTCTAAAATAATAAAGAGTATAGAAACGACTAACTACTACTACGACAGAAATAGTATTTTAGATAATCAGATAAGTTGTTTAGATGAAAGATTTATCACAGATAAGATTTGTTTATCAGCAGTTAATATAGCTAAGAGTTCAGGGGCAGAGGCTATTATTACGCTTACCCATTCTGGTTATACAGCGTTCCAAATTTCTGCACATAGACCAAACTCGCATATTATCGTTTATAGTGCCAATAGGAGGGTGCTTACGATGCTTAACCTGCTTTGGGGCGTTAGAGCATTCTACTATGATATGGAGAAAACTACGGACGAAACCGTGATACAAGTTAATATGCTTACTTGCAACTACGGCTTTGTAGAAAAAGGAGATTTTGTAGTTAATCTTAATGCAATGCCTGTACACAACGGTGGAAAAACCAATACACTAAGGCTTTCTACAATATAGAAAATTATACTTTTAAAGATAAAAAAGAAACCATCAGACATAGAATCTGATGGTTTTTTATTTAGTAGATGATGAAATTTGATTTTAATTTCCTACGATGGTTTTAGGATAAGTAAACTCTTTAAGGGCTAAGGCAGATAATTCTGTTCCGTAACCTGATTTTTTAGCTCCACCGAACGGAAGTCTTGGGTCGGATTTGGTCATAGAGTTGATAGTCACAGTGCCAGAATTTAGCTTTAGAGCAAAATCAAGAGCTTTGTTTTGGTCTTTAGTCCATACGGAGTTTCCTAATCCAAATGGAATATCATTGGCTAAGTCTAGAGCTTCATCATCGGTTTGAGCTATCATTACCATACCGAGAGGTCCAAATAATTCTTCGGCTAGAATAGGATTTCCTTTTTTTACTAAGATAAGCCCTGGTTTAAATTCTTTATCAGACAATCGTTCTAAGGGAATGATAATTTCTGCACCGTTAGCAATGGCTTTTTGATATTGTTGTTCTAGTTCATCAGCGAGGTCTTTTCTTGCCATACCTGATAATATGGTGTTGGGATTTAGAGGGTCTGCAGGTTGATACTTTTGATAGGCTTTCGTAAATAATTCTAGGAAAGCATTGGCTACATTATGGTGAATGATAAACCTTTTGGCAGCGACACAAGTTTGTCCACAGTTTTGTAATCTTGCTAAAACACCTACTTCTGCTGCTTGTTCTAAATCAGCATCTTCTAGAACAATAAACGCATCGCTGCCTCCAAGTTCTAAAACTGATTTTTTGATTTCTCTTCCAGCTATGGAAGCCACACTACTTCCAGCCAAATCACTTCCTGTAAGGCTTACACCTTGTACAGCAGGGTGTTTTAGTATGGTTTCGATGTCTTGATGCTCTACTTTTAAATGTTGGAATACACCTTCAGGAAAACCTGCTTTTAGAAAAGCCTCTTCTATGGCATCTCCACTTTTAGTACAAATGGAAGCGTGTTTTACGATAACGGTATTTCCTGCTAAAATAGTAGGTACTGTAAAACGAAGTACCTGCCAAAAAGGGAAATTCCAAGGCATTACTCCTAAAATTACCCCTAGAGGTGTATGGTAAACTTGGCTAATATTAAAGTCTGTTTGGATATGTTCTGGAGCTAGTACATCAGCGTCTATATTGGCGTAGAAACGCGTCATCATTGCTGATTTTTCTACCTCCGATAAGGCTTGAGAAATGGGTTTATTCATTTCTGTGGTAATGATATTAGCATAAGTGTTTTTTTGCTCTTCTAATATATCTGCTAAGTTTTTGAATAATAGTTGTCGCTCTTGTAAAGAGCGGTTTTTCCATTGGTTAAATACAGTGTTTGCAAGGTCAATTTTATCAATCATTCTTGTTTATTTTTTTAATTGAAGCCTCCCTATTTAAGGGGAGAAAGCCACAAATTTAAGTATAAAAAGTTAGATTTATAGTTTATCCAGTTGACCTGTATAATTATTTACCTGTATGATTTAATTATTAGTAGAGAAATAAAAGAAGAAGGGTTTTTGTCTATTTTAATATTTTTAAAGTTTTCTGTAATTATTTTATCTATTTTATAATCTATTAAGGAAGACAGATTTATTTTTTCTCCATTTTTTAAATCCACCCTAATATAGTAGTAATAATCATTATATGGCAAGGCAGATACTCCAACGGAATCGCTAAAATGTTGCGATGTAGCATAAATCTTAATCTTATCAATCTCGTTTTCTGTATAAATAGTGTTATTGATGGTTAGTTTATTTTGTTCAATTCTAAGATTGCTTATAGGTGTTGTTTAGATAATTAATATGCAATACAATTACAGGCAAAAGAAAAACAATAGAATAAAAAGCAAACGTTGATAGGAACAATATTTTGAACAAATCAAATTCTGTATTTGAATACAACAAGTACAGAAGTCCAAAATAAACAATACTTATTATAATAAGCTCTCTTAATGCATAGAGTTGACTTTTTAATGTTATTTTTAAATCCATACTATATTATTTTTATTTCTGCGAATATGATTGTTGATAAAATGGTTTCATATTTAGTGATAAAAATTATAATACTTGGTTATAGGAAATCCGCTTTCTTTTAGGAGTTCCGAATAGATTAGATTATTTATCATAAATTACTTTATCAGTAGTTAAATTATTAGCTTTTATTTTGGGTTCGGTAATAAAGAGAATGCATCTATTTTCCTTTCTATTTTAATATTTGGGAAGTGTTTGTGAAAATTTTTTTCAATATCATAGTCCTTTAAACTCGTGATAATAGAGTATTATTCTCTTTGTGCCTTCCATTTTTCTTCAAACTCCTTTTTTTCTATTTTTACGGAAGCAAAATCACTAATAAAATCCTGATACACCAAGTTATTATCTGTCCAGTACCCATAGTTTTTTTTATAGGGCATTTTTAAAATGACTTTTGAGTTATTATCTAAACCAATTTCTCTAATGGGTATATCTTCTTCATCAAACTCTACTAGCCAGAATTCAACATTATATATTTTGTTATCATAATCAGGATTGGCTGATAGACCCAAATATAAAATAATTTTTTCTACAAAACTTTTCTTCTTATCATTATAATCCCAAGGGGATTTAAATTTTAAATATTTCATGCTGTAATATATTGTATTATTTGGTTTTCTTCCAATTAAAATGTCTTGGTTCTTTTGTTCTCGTTAGATAATTACCTGTAATAGCATCTCCAGTATAGGTTGACATTATACTAAAATTTTAACCTTCTGTAACAAGCACAATATATATTTTTTTGTTATGTTGATTTTCAATTTTCAACAAATTTTCAATTTCTTTTCGTGCTTTAGAAAGGCTTCTTTTGAGGTAGGTTTCATAAGTCTCGTTTTTCAATCTATCACAGTACCAATTTAGATAGATATATTCATCACCTAAAAGTTGATAGATATAGATTAGTGTTCCGTTGTTTTCTACAAGAACATCTCCTCCCAAAATGGCTTTTTTCTCTTTATCTAATAATTTTAGACTTTCTAAAGTCTCAATTATAGGTAATGCAAATTCATTGCTACCAGGATTGATATTTGACATAGGAAATCCGTTTTCTTGTAGGAGTTCCCAATAGGTTAGATTATCTTTCATAAATTACTCTATCAGTGAAAGGTCTTTTAATTTAAGGTAAATAGTCTCTTCTATTTTATCAACCTCTATTAAGTCACCATTGCTGAACTCTATTACTAATTTTAATAGTACCCATTCTCTATCTATTCCATTATCATCCTCTAGAAATAGGAAATTATATAATTCTGTAGAAAAAATTTCAGCCTTATAGGGCTTGAAAAAAAAATCTTTGTTATCATCTATATAAATATAATTAAGAACTTCTTTAAAATGAAGTGTTATTTTTTGTTTTTTTACTCTGCTTTCAATTTTTTTACACAGTTCTTCTAGTTGATCGTATTCTATGTTCATTATAAATCTATTTAGAAAATATTGATGTTATTCTATAAAATTTTAAATACAGACTTCATCAACTCTTATTTTGGTAATAAAGGGAATGCATCTATTTTCCTTTCTATTTTAATATTTGGGAAGTGTTCGTGAAATTTTTTTTCTATATTATAATCATCTACACTGGTAATTATAATGGGGGTCGAGCTATTTTTCAAATGGATTTTAAGGTAAAAAAAGTTCATACAATAAGGTAATGTATAAGCATTCTGAGAGTTTTTTATTTTATGTCCTGTTCCTACTAGTTGTACTTTTTCTATATCTGCACTATTAATTTCCTTTAAGTTAAAAGTCTTGTAGGAGCTGTGTTGTTTATAGTTGAAAAATAAAACTATTACAGGTAAAGCATATACTATAAAGCATAAAAGGAATATTCCCAAAGTAGAATAAGGATTATAACCTATATACCACCACATAAACATCAGAAATAGTATATAAAATATGGTAGCTAACCCCAGTTCTCTTAGAGAACGAATTTTTTTTAAAAAAGCAATCATTATTAAAGTATATTATTTATATATCATCCAATTTGAAACCACGGTGCTTTCAAAGCCATTAACGCTCTTTTGCATATCAGAAAACATTTTACTTTTTAGCAAATCAATTCTTTATTGATAATTTCCGCACAATCTTTAGGGAGTTCCCAATGTCCGTTGTGTCCACAATCTAGGAGATAGTGCTTTATAGAGGCTCTTTGTGGCAAAAGATTAAGCAATGCTTCGTGGTTTACAGCGGCATCGTGTCGCCCTGCCAATACCAGTACTTTGGTTTCTATCTGTTCAAGTAGATTTCGTTTATCTGTTCGTTCAATCATACCTTTTACGGCGGCTAGAGCCCCTTGTGTAGGCGTACTTAGTGCGATTTTCTTGGCTTGTTCTATTTTAGAACCTAGTTGTTCTCTCTCGTTTGGATTGAACAAAAGCGGAACGCCAGCTCCTACATAAGTAGAAAAACTTTCTTGTATAATTCTAAAACTTTTTCTTCTCAGTTCCTTTTTAGCGTCATCATCAGCTTGGAAGGTAGAGAAAAAAAGCGTGAGGCTTTTAAGTTGTGTATGCCATTTTTCCGCAAAAGCAAGACTTACATAACCGCCCATAGAATGCCCCAAAATATGAAATCTAGACAGATTGAGGTGGTCAGTTACCTTTTTCACTTCTTTCGCCATTAGTTCCATCGTATGGATATCGCTCATCACCTCCGATTTTCCGTGTCCTGGTAAATCTATTTTGATTAGGCTAAAATGCTCGGATAAATACGGCTCCAAATCGTTCCAAATACTATTGTTTTCCAAAAAACCGTGTAACAAGACCAAAGGCTCTTGTCCCTTACCAGAAATTTCGTAATTAAGCATATTCAGTAGAAAGTTATTTTTTTATAATACTAAGATAAGGGCGTATCCCTTTGCCTAGGCTATTCCCACGGCTAGGGTCGGGCTATCGCTTCTACTCCTCGGTCATTGCCGCTCCGCGGCTTCTTCCCTGCGGGGTATCCGCTCTATCCCTTACGCAATGTGGGTGTTTATATAAACAAAATCCCTTCGTTGGACTTTAAGGAAGGGATTTTGTGTTTTTTAATTACTTTTTATTTTTCTTGAACCAATTTACGCCACACTCTAAGAATTGTTTAAAATCTTCTTTTGGCATATATCCAGAGACAGGCTTATTGATGACCTTTCCGTCAGGCGTTACCAAAACATAATGCGGTTGAGAATTATTATTGAAATTCACTTGTTGGAAAAGGCTCCAGCGGTCTCCTATTGTTTTTACTTTTTTCTTCTGACCGCCACCCATATCTATTTTTATTTGTTCGTTTTCAGGAAGTTCTTCTTTATCATCTACATATAAAGACGCTAGAACAACTTCATTTTGTAAGATAGGTAAGATGTCAGGTTCAGACCACACGAACTCTTCCATTTTTCTACAGTTTTCACAACCATAGCCCGTAAAGTCTATTAGTACCGGTTTATTTACCTTTTTAGCTTGTTCCAGAGCTACGAAAAAGTCGTGTTCTGGGTGCATACCTAAGATGCCTTCTTGCTCGTTGTGTAAGTAGCTTACGTTGATAGGAGGTAAAATGCCACTTAGTAGTTGTAATTTGGGTCTGTCCGAAGGAACTAGCCCTTGAATTAGATAAATAACAAACCCAATCCCAAGTACTCCGAAAACCTTACGAGTAGTGGATATTTTGGCGTTTTTATCATCGTGCGGAAATCTTATTTTTCCAAATAGATATAATACAAGTCCTATGGTGATGATAATCCACAATACAATGAAAAGCTCTCGTTTTAATAAAAAAGTTTTAGATACAAGGTCGGCTTTAGAAAGGAATTTAAGAGCCAAAGCTAACTCTATAAAACCGAGTATTACTTTTACGGTATTCATCCAGCCACCAGATTTTGGTAAAGATTGTAACGCTTGAGGGAACAGCGCCAACGCACCGAATACAATCGCCCAAGACAGTCCAAACCCAGCTAAAGCAAAGGTAAGGAGCATTGGTACATCACTAGAGCCAGTAACGGCACTACCGAGTAAGCTGCCAAGTATAGGTCCTGTACAAGAGAATGATACAATTACTAAAGTAAGAGCCATAAAGAAAATACCAATTAGACCTCCAGCTTCTTCTGCTTTAGACGATTTGTTGGCAATCCAGCTTGGGAGTGTAATATCATAATATCCAAAGAAGCTTAACGCAAAGAATAAGAATATCCCAAAGAAGAACAAATTAAGCCAAACATTGGTAGAAATATCATTAAAGATGTTCCCAGAAATGCCGTCTATAATATGGAATGGTATGCTCAGTAAAATAAAAATTACCAAGATAAATATTCCATAAATAATAGCATCTCGTTTACCTTTAGCCTTATTGGCAGTCCCTTTGGTAAAGAATGAAACCGTGAGCGGAATCATAGGGAAAACGCAAGGCGTTAATAACGCAATAAGCCCTCCAATAAAGCCTAAAATAAGAATCCACCAGTTGCTAGAACTTTCTTCTTCTGTTGCTACGCCGCAGTCAGTAAGTGGTGTTTTAGGATTTAAAGATTCTACCTTTAGAGAATTTTCTCCTTGTAGCACTTGTGCGGACGGTGTTGTATTTTCTGCTGAGGTTAGATTTGTATTTTGGTTTACTGTATCTTTAATAGCCTCTTGTAATGGTGTTTGTTCGCTTTCTTTAGAGTTGGTTTCTGTAAGGTTGGTTTTAATTTTTTCCTCAAATTCTAAAGTGTTAGGAGCCAGGCACACACGGTCGTTACAAGTTTGATAAGTAATTTCTACACTTACATCTGCAGGTTTGGACGCATCTTTTAGTTTAAATTTCTGTTTGAATGTGGCTGTATTAGAGAAGTAAACAATCCTAGCACCAAAGGCTTCTGAAAATTCATCGTGTTTTTTACCAATCTCTACAATTTTACCCACAGGAATTATATTCGCTCCTGAAACTTTCATTTCCGTAGGGATACCACTGTCTTCAGGTAAATCTTTGGAGTAGATATGCCAGCCATTTTCTAAGGTAGCAGTAAGGACTGCCTCATACTCTTGGTTACCAAGTTCATTAACTTTTAGTTTGAATTTTACAGGGTCTTTTATCTGAGCCGAGAAGCTTACGGCTAGCATAGTCCACCATAAAAGTAATAAGTATCTTAGTTTCATAACTTTTTAATTATAAAATAATTTTGATGTTTTTTTCTGTTTTGTCATTAGAGGCAAATCTGCCGTCTTGTCTCAAAGGTATAACGCCTAAAACACGATTTTCGTTATCGCAAAGCAACCAAATTTTTGATTTTGCTAAAATAGACAATTTTTCGTCTTTAAAAAACTTAGAAACCTTTTTTCTACCCACCATTCCTTTTGGATAAAAGAAGTCGCCAGCCTCCTTATGCCTTAATTTTAGAGGTAAAGAAATTTGTTCTGCATCAAAGCTCCATTCTAAATTTTTTCTTTTATTATAAGTTATCCATTGGTTTAAGTTTATTTCCTTGTTGTTAGGAAGCGTGATTTCTTCATCATTATTTGATAGAGTTTCCTTTTTACTAATAATAAGTTGTTCCCTATTGATGAGGCATTGGTACTCGTTAGAATAAAACGATTTCCCAGTTTCAGCGGTAAACATCTTACTAATTTCCGCTTTATTGCTAAATCCAAATTTATTGAGTATCTCAAATTGAATAAAGCTAGATTCCTTTTCTAAAGCGTATCGGTTTATAATGATTTCGTTTTCAGTATTTATTGAAATGTCTTTTATTTTGTCTTCAATTTGTTGATTTATAAAGTGTTTAGCTTCAGATAAAAAATCAATACTCTTTCTAAAATTATCCAAAAAATCAGGATTGATTTCTCCTAGCTTTGGAACAACAGAATGTCTTATCTTGTTTCTAAGATAATCTTGTTTTTGGTTAGATTTATCTTCTCTAAACGCTACGGAATGTGTTTCTGCAAAATGATAAATTTCCTCTTTGCTAAAATCTAGCAAAGGGCGTAAAATATGGTTTTCGTTATTAGGAATACCCACTAATCCTTTGATGCCACTACCTCTAGAAAGATTGATGATAAAGGTTTCTAGCTGGTCGTTTAAGTGGTGAGCAGTTACGAGGTAGCTTAGATTTCGGGTTTTCATAATGTTTCTAAAGAACTGATACCTAAGCTCTCTTGCCCATAGCTGAATAGACCCTGACGGTTTTTTATCTTTTTCCGAAACAGTATAACAATGAAACGGAATATGATGCTTCTCGCAGAATTCTTGTACTAATGCAGTGTCTTTATCCGAATCTTCGCCTCGTAATTTATAGTTGATGTGAGCTATCTCTATTTTAGTATCTATTTTAGTCATCAGATGAGCCAATACCATAGAATCTGCTCCACCACTTACCGCTAATAGAAATTGATGTTCGTTGTAGTTAGGTAGTAGCTCCTTTAGTTTAGTTTTAAATAAATCCACGGAAATCATTGTCCAAAGATACAAGAAAATTAGGTAGTGAAGAAGCAAGGCTAAATCCGCTAAAACTTAGTATATTTGTGATAATGAAAAGATACACTGTTTTTATAATTTTACTGTTGGTATTTTCTTGTAGGAAGGAAGATGCTGAGGTACAGTATATAGACCAAACGATAGATATTTTTGTAAAAGATACTTCGGGTAGAGATTTACTAAATACCAATACTTCTCAAAATAGAGCTAGTTTCACTTTGAGTGATTTGGGAGGAGCTTATAGTTCGGTTAATCTATCCTCGGGTTTTTCTAGGAAGATGGGAGTAGATTCCATCTATTATATTCAATATATTTCTGGAGCAACTAGAAATTTGAAGGATTCGGTTTCTCCTAGTTTAAAATATTACCAATCGGATATTGCATTTAATTGGAAGAAAAAACTAACGGATTCTACCTCCGTCACAGAAATAGATACAATGAGAGTTATTTACTCTTGGCAGCCAAGTCTTTTTCAAGTCAAAGAAATTTTTTGGAATAATAATCAAGTTTTTTCTAAGCAAAGTCAGGCGAGTAATGTTATTACAATCGTAAAATAATGCTTACTTTTGTGGAATATATAAACTCCTTATTTTAAATAAATATCAATGTTACAAGTTCAATTTTTAAGAGAGCAAAAAAGCCGTGTTTTAGAAGGGCTTAAAAAGAGAAATTTTAAGGAGCTAAACCTTGTAGATGAGGCAATAGCGACTGATGACGAAAGAAAGAAAATACAGTATGAGTTAGATGAAAATTTAGCTCAAATGAATAAAATATCCAAAGAGATAGGTCTTCTAATGAAGGAAGGGAAGAAGCAAGAAGCAGAGGAGGCTAAAACTAAAACAGGAGAGTTTAAGCAGAAATCGCAGGATTTACAACAATTATTGAAAGAAAAAGAGGAGTCTCTACTGAATATTCTTTATCAAATCCCAAACATACCAGCAGACATTGTAAAAGCAGGTAGTTCGGCAGATGATAACGAGGTGGTGTATCAGTCTTGTGATACTTTTGAAATGGGAACAGAGGCTTTGCCACACTGGGAACTCGCTAAAAAACACAATCTAATTGATTTTGAGCTGGGGGTGAAAATAGCAGGAGCAGGTTTTCCTGTTTATTTAGGGAAAGGAGCTAGGTTACAAAGGGCTTTAGTACAGTTTTTTCTTGATAAAAATACTGATGCAGGTTACCTAGAGGTAAATCCGCCACATGTAGTAAATGAAGCCTCTGGTTATGGTACGGGGCAACTTCCTGATAAAGAGGGACAAATGTATTTTGTGAATGAGGATAATTTATACCTTATTCCTACAGCAGAAGTGCCTGTAACCAATATTTATAGAGATGTAATCTTGGAGGAAAAAAAACTTCCTGTAAAGAATACGGCTTTTTCTCAATGTTACAGAAGAGAAGCGGGAAGCTACGGTGCTGATGTGAGAGGACTTAACCGACTTCATCAATTTGAAAAGGTAGAGATAGTAAGATTAGAAAAGCCAGAAAACTCTTATGCTGCACTAGATGAGATGGTGGCTCATGTAAAGTCTATTCTAGAAGATTTGGAATTGCCATTTAGAATTTTGCGTTTATGTGGTGGCGATATGAGCTTTACTTCTGCACTTACTTACGATTTTGAGGTTTGGAGTGCGGCTCAGCAGAGATGGTTAGAGGTATCTTCGGTGTCTAATTTTGAGAATTTTCAAGCTAATAGGTTAAAATGTAGATATAAATCAGGAGATGATAAACCTCAGTTAGTACATACATTAAATGGTTCTGCGATGGCTTTACCTAGAGTAATGGCAGCACTTTTAGAGAACAACCAAACGCAAGAAGGTATTAACATTCCAGAAAAGCTAAGAGCATATACAAGATTTGATAGTATATAAAATTCCTCGTTTTTGAATATAAAAAAATAAATAGGCTATCTCATTAAAGAAATAGCCTATTATTTTATCACATCATATATTAAAATAAAAAAGACACTCTAAATTTAGAGTGTCTTAGTTTGTCTGTATATCGCTTAAAGACTACTTAGTAGCTTCTTTTACTTTATCAGCAGCGTTGTCAACAGCACCTTTAGCAGCATCAGCAGCACCTTTAGCAGCGTCAGCAGCAGCATCAGCAGTAGCACCAACACCTTCAGCAGCTACAGTAGCAGCAGAATCTACAACAGTAGCAGCAGAATCTACAACAGCAGCAGCAGAATCAACAGCCTCCACAGCAGTAGAATCTACAGCAGCAGTTTCAACGTTTTCAGTTTTTTTACAAGCTACAACAGCTAAAGCAGCAACAGCCGCTACGAATAATGACTTTTTCATAATTTTAAATAATTTTTTAAATTTGTTTCTTTTTTTGTTTGTTACTCTGTTCACTCATTTGAACAAGGCAAAGATATGGTGAGAAATAAATTTGTGCTAGAAAAATTATTGTAATATCTTTGTAAAATAGTTTTGCAAATAAACATTTTTGTAAATCAGTGGTTTAAGTTAAATTTTTGAAATTTGTCAGATTTAGATTTATTACACTTTGAACAGCTTAAAGCGGAAGTTCAGGAGGTTTTTTTAGAGTCTCATACACCTTCAGAGGAAGATATATCCTTATGGAAGGGTATTGATATTGTTTATTTTCAAGAAGATTTAAGAAAGAAGGTGAAAGGAAATATTAGTGAACGCTCTTTTTATACTTATTTTAAGAGTTCTCCTACACAGAAATTACCAAGAATAGATATGCTTAATCTTCTTTCTAGCTATGCGGGTTATGCTAATTGGTATGATTTTAAGAAAAATCATTTATTTGCTAATGAAATTCTTAGTGAGATAGACGAAAGTAATGAGGAAGTATTCCAAAATGGTATTGATGAGTCAGTTTTAGATAATCAACAGGAACAAGAAAAAACAATAAATTCTAAGGAAATTGTTGATAATGTTAATGAGGTTAAAAATGTTGTTTTGCAAAAAAGTAATTATGATTTAGAGGTAGTTGCTGAAAATGATGAGGTGTTGAAAAATAATAGTAGAGCTTTAAAATTTACTAAATCTTCTTATGTTTGGATTTCGGCAACACTTATACTTTTATTAGTTCTTGTGGGAATTATTTTTTCAGACTTAATCTTGACCAAAAAGTATTCGTTTAAGTTTATTGATGCGGATAGAAATACAAGTATTAACGACTATCTTGATGTTAAAATCATAAAAGAAGGTGAGTCTCCTATTTTGCATAAGGTAAAGCCGAATGACATTTTAACATATACTACAAAATCAAAATCTCTCATGATGATAATATCTTCTCCTTATTATAAGACGGATACTATTGTGAGAAACTTGGAGAATGCTCTTACTTATCCGGAATATGAAACTATAGAGCTAAAGCCTGATGACTATGCTATTATGCTAAACTATTACTCTAAAAAGGCAGATGAAGATGTTAATAAGAAGAGAGAAAGATTGAGTAGGTTGATTAGTAATGATGCTTTAATTTATCAAGTGTTTGATAATGAAACTTATGGGGTGGAGATATTAGAAAAAGATCGCTATATAACCTTGATGACAACGCCTACAACTTCTCTTAAAAATTTAGAAATTATAGGGACACAAATGAAGAATGGTAAAATAGTGATGATAAAATTTAGAATTACAAATAACGAAAAGTAAACACTTATGAAAATACTTAAAAACTTATTATTCATTCTAATAGCATTGATGATTTTATCCTGTGAAAAAAAGGAGGAAATCAGTGATTTAGATAAAGTGAGAAATACAACTAATGCTACTTCTTATCCTGTTGCTAAGATGGATAGTGCACAAGCTATAAATGCTATTACTAAGCAAAAAGTTCAGGAGGTTATGGACTTGTCTATTCTCTATTTGTCGGGTAATAGGAATACGGATATAGACTCTACAATCCATACGCAGTTGCTTAAATATTTTGCAACTCCCGACACTCTTAAACTAAAGCCTCTGTTTAAAGAATTAGAGAGCTTAAGGGTTAAGACTGTTAAGGTACAAAATTTAGAAATCAAGAAAAAGAATAGTGAAAAGGATACATTAAATCAAGCTGTGGTTAAGGTGGAATATTTTGATAATAAAAAATCCTCAATAGGAGTTTATGAAAGAAATGTGCAATATATTCTAAAGCCTTTCCCTGAGAAGTTTAAGAAAGAATTTAAGTTTTATTTCCTTAATTTTTATACTCCTCAGAAAGATAGTATCTCCGAAGGTGTAATAAGGTAATCCAACGAAATATCCTCACTTCTTAAATCGTCTATGTTTTCTAAAGGTGAAAAAAAGTTGACTCCTATTTTTTTTGTAGTGGAAGGCATAGTCCTGAAAAGTTCGTCATAGAACCCTTTTCCGTAGCCTACTCGGTTACCTTTCTTGTCGCAATAGAGTAGAGGTGTGATGATATAATCGAAGTGAGTTACATTCGCGTGAGTATTTTCAGAAGGTTCTAATATTCCCCATTTGTTTTCATATAGCGGAGTGTTTTCTTTCAGCTCAATGGCTATCATTTCTGTATTGATAACTTTTGGGACAAATACATTTATTTTTTTTGAAAAACAAGACTCTATAAGTGGTAAAGTATTAACTTCCTTAAATTTTTTTATAGGAATAAAACAGTGAATGTTTTGGTTTTCAGTGGGATTGAATTGTAAAAAGAATAAATGAGCTATTTTTTTTGATAGCTCATTTATGGTATTTTCAGAAAGCTGCTTTCTTTTCTCTAGATAAATTTTTCTAAGTTCCGCTTTGGTCATAAGTTAGATTTCTTTTACAGAAATTATTTTTACAGGACACGCCTTAGCGGCCTTATCACAAGGTTCAAAAGCTTCTGGTAGAGGTACTTTTACTGTGTGAAACCCTTTTTTATCGGTAGATTTCAGCAGAACAGACTTACCATCTTTTTTTGACATTCTAAAGTACTCTGGAGCAAACTCTGCACAGTAGTTGCACCCAATACATTTATCTCGTTGTAGCGTAACAATAACCATTAGACAACCACTCTATTATTAGGCTTTAACAATTTTATATAGCTTGTCGCTAGGTCTTACACGGAAGTCAGTTTTGAATGTGATGACCTCACTTTTAGTAGCTTTTTCGCTAATGCCTTTTCCGTCCACCATCATTTCTGTGATTTCTAATTCTTGAGAACCTGTGGTAGGCCCTTGGATTAAAACTTTATCGCCTACATTCAAGTCGTATGCTTCTATTAAAAACTCGGCAATGTTGGATTTTGGATAATAATGTCTGCCTTTACCTATGTAAAGTTTCTTTTGTGTGGCATTAGAGCCTGGGTTAGGAGACCATTCTCCAAGTTCTTGCCCTAAATAGTAACCACTCCAAAAGCCTCTATTATAAACGGTTTCTAATTGTTTCATCCATTCTGCTACTTTTTCTTGAGAAAACGAGCCGTCTTCTATACTGTCTATGGCTTCTCTATAGCACTTGGTTACGGTGGCTACATACTCTGGAGCACGCCCTCTGCCCTCTATTTTTAGAACTTTAACCCCAGCATCTACAATTTGGTCTAAGAAGTTGATGGTGCATAAGTCTTTAGGAGACATCATATACTCGTTGTCAAGCTCTATTTCAAAACCGCTTTCTTGGTCTATTACGGTATATTTTTTTCGACAGTTTTGTTTACAAGCCCCACGGTTAGCAGAAGAATTATGTGAATGTAGACTTAGATAACATTTCCCAGAAACTGCCATACATAAAGCTCCGTGTCCAAATATTTCTATTTCTACTAAATTTCCAGAAGGACCTTTAATTTGCTCTTTTTCTATTTGAGTACAAATCTTTTTTACTTGGCTGATACTAAGCTCTCTACTCATTACCATAGTATCTGCAAACATTGCATAGAATTTTACAGTTTCTATATTGGTAATATTGATTTGAGTAGAAATATGCACCTCCATACCAATTTGTCTTGCGTAAGCAATCACAGCCTGATCCATAGCAATAACGGCGGTAAGGTTGGCTTCTTTTGCCTTGTCTAAAAGGGTTTTTATGATTGATAAATCGTGGTCATAAATAATAGTGTTGAGGGTAAGGTATGTTCTTACACCTTTTTCTTGGCATCTTCTGCTGATTTCGGGTAAGTCATCTATGGTAAAATTCATAGAAGCTCTAGCTCTCATATTAAGCTGTTCTACACCGAAATAGACAGAGTCTGCACCATTATCTAAAGCCGCCTGAAGAGAAGTGAAATCTCCTGCAGGGCACATTAGTTCTATTTTTCCGCTTTTAGTCATTGGGTCAAAAAAATTTTTGCAAAGATAGAAATTTTTATAATAGGCTATTAAGTTCTATTGTTGTGGCATAAATATTAAAAATCCCTCCTTTCTATTAGGAAAAGAGGGAGAATAAGGATTAGTTAAATGGTTTTTCTATCTAAGGCATATTAAATCCTCTACTAGTTAAACGTCCATAAACATCTAAATATTTTATAGAGACAATACCCTTGTAGTTTTCTAAAATATTTTCTATATCTTTTTGAGAATTAACAGGTTTTCCATTAACCTCTGTAATGATATAGTTGTTATCAATACCTGTTTTGCTAGCAAGAAGACTGTTTTCGTCTACATCTGTAACTACTACACCGCTTCTAAGACCATAATAGACTTTGTTTTCATCACTTAAAGGTTGGAATTTAGCTCCTAGTTTTTCAACGACAGTAAGGTCGGCTTTAGTTCTAGTTTTTGTATTTCCGCTTTGGTCTTTTAGTGTGGCTCTTACAGTCTTAGTTTTTCCGTCTCTTAGGTAAGTTACCATTACGGTATCACCGGGTCTCTTACTACCAATCGCTAGAGAAAGGTCAGCAAAATCAGTAATTTTACTATCATCTATTTGAACGATGATATCTCCTTTTTTAAGACCAGCATCCTCTGCCCCACTGTTATTGGAGATCTCTGTAATGTAGATTCCGCTTCCTGATTTTAAGTTACTTTTAGTCTGTTGGTTGTATATTTTTACTTGTGCTTCATCAGATAAATCTAATGAACTAACTCCTAGGAAGCCTCTTTGTACTATTCCGAACTTCTTAATGTCTTCTACAACTTTTCTTGCTAAGTTGGACGGAACAGCGAAGCCATATCCTTCATAATATCCAGATGATGAGGAAATAGCAGAGTTAATACCTACTAAATCTCCATTAAGATTTACTAAAGCTCCGCCACTGTTACCTCTGTTAATTACAGCATCTGTTTGTATAAAGCTTTCAATTGGAGTTTTAGACTGTTGTCTTAAAAGGTCGATGCTTCTTCCTTTTGCAGAAACGATACCAGCAGTTACGGTAGAGTTAAGTCCTAGAGGATTTCCTACGGCTACTACCCATTGTCCCACTTCTAGCAAATCTGAGTTTGCGAAGTTAAGGTAAGGTAGTCCGCTATCTTCTATTTTTAATAGTGCAATGTCGGTAGAAGGGTCGCTTCCTATAAGCTTAGCTACATAAGTTTTTTTATTGCTTAGGGTTACTTCTAGTTTACTAGCTCCTGCTACTACGTGATTATTAGAAATGATGTATCCGTCAGGAGAGATAATTACCCCAGAACCTAGACCAGTAGGCATATCTTGTGGTGCTTGCTGTTGTTGTCTTTGTCTCTGGTTTTGACTTCTGTTGAATGGGTCGCCAAAGAAGAAATCAAAAATATCCTGTTCAGAACTTCTAGAGGTTCTAGTATTATTTTGATAATTTTTTATAGTTACCACGGCAGGTACTGTGGTTTTAGCTGCTTTTACAAAATCATCTCCTAAAGCGGCTGCATTAAGTCCCGCAAACTGACTGTCATTTTTAGCAGTATGGAAATACGAAGAGTCAACAATGTTATCGTTTTTAAAATATTCAATAGCTCCAAAAGTAGTTGCAGCAGAAACTACGCCTACAGCAGCTAGAGGTATGAGTTTTTTTAGATTATTTTTCATTTTATTTATTTTTATAATTTTTGATGTACTAAACAAATACTATGCAAAAATAGTCTAAACCGTTCTTAATTTATAGGTCTTATGCTTGTATTTAACTAATTTTTAACGATAATTATGTATTTTTAATGAAAATAATGAAATTGCTTATTTCTTAATGTTAAATTTTTATGACAAAATTTCCGTTTTGATTGTTTTAGTTAAACCATTTAGAGTATTTTAAAAATCCATTAAAAGCCCAATGTGCTGTATAATAGAGAGATTTTAAAGTGGAAAAATTCATAAAGTCTTTATAAACTAGATATTGGTCTTTAATGATATTACTCTTTTTTCTAGAAACACTACTGCTATGCATACGATATTTTGCCATCGTTTTAGGGAGTGGCTTTCCTTGCGGAATTTTCTTTAACAGGTTAAGCCACATCACATGGTCTTCTCTTTTAGAGCCTTCGGGGAAGAATTCTTTCCCCACTCTTTGGCTATCGTACATAGAGGATAGTAGAGAAAGCCTGCAGGTTTTTAGTAGATTATTGAATGTTACTATTTTGTCAGCCTTAAAGTCTTCTATGGTGGGTGTCATATTTTCATCACATCTAGCATAGTTGGAGTAAGCAAGTTCTGCATTTTCTCTTTTCATAAAAGACACCATTTCTTCAAGAAAGCTAGTTTCCCATAAATCGTCAGCATCTAGGAAGGTAATGTATCTACCTGTTGCTAGTTCTAGTGCTAGGTTTCTGGCCTTTCCTGCCCCACCGTTTTGTTTAGATTCTATCAGTTTTATTCTTGGATCGTTAGTCTGTTTTATAATCTCTATGGAATTATCCTTGGAATTATCGTCAGAAATAATCCACTCCCAATCTGTAAAAGTTTGATTGAGTACGGAGTTTATAGTTTCTTTTAAAAACTTAGAAGCATTATAACAAGGAGTGATGATAGATACTTCAGGCATAGTCAATTATTTGTACAAAGATAAGTAAAGAAAGGGTAGATTTTAAATTGTTTTTAAAATTACTGCTATGGAAACAATTAAAAAATTTTATTTAAAAAATCGTTATTTCTGCTTCAAACTATTAAATTTGTGGTTTGTTTAACTAATTTGTAACCTTTAATTCTCCTAGAAGAATGTTTTATAATCATCAAGAAATAGAAAAGAAATGGCAAAAATATTGGGAAGATAGCCAAGTTTTTAAAAGCCAAGAACCGACGTCAGGTGTTGAAAAAAATAAGCTGAAATTTTATGTGCTAGATATGTTTCCTTATCCTTCTGGAGCGGGTCTTCATGTGGGGCATCCACTAGGATATATAGCGTCGGATATTTACGCAAGATATAAAAGGCATCAGGGGTATAATGTACTTCACCCAATAGGGTATGACTCTTTTGGACTTCCTGCGGAACAATACGCTATACAGACAGGACAGCACCCAGCAGTAACTACAGAAAATAATATCACTAAATATGAAGAACAATTGAGAAAAATTGGATTTTCATTTGATTGGAGTAGAGAGCTGAGAACATCAGACGCTTCTTACTACAAGTGGACTCAATGGATTTTCATTCAGTTGTTTCATTCGTGGTATAATAAAGATAGGGATAGAGCAGAGTCTATTGATACCCTTATAGCTCAATTTGAAGCGAAGGGTACCGAAGGGCTTAATGCGGTGCAAACCGACGAGCTGTCATTTACATCAGAAGAGTGGAATTCAGCATCGGAGCAAGATAAACAAGATATACTTTTAAATTATAGATTAGCCTACCGTGCAGAAACTACGGTTAATTGGTGTCCTGCATTGGGAACGGTTTTAGCTAATGATGAAGTAAAAGATGGTAAGTCTGAAAGAGGCGGTTATCCTGTTTTTCAGAAAAAAATGATGCAATGGAGTATGAGGATTACGGCATATTCCGAAAGATTATTACAAGGATTGAATACTTTGGATTGGCCACAACCTCTTAAAGATTCCCAAGAGTATTGGATTGGGAAATCTCAAGGAGCATTAGTTCAGTTTTCTGTAGATGGTTTAGAAGGAGAGAGCGTAGAAGTATTTACTACTCGTCCAGATACTATTTTTGGCGTGAGTTTTATGGTGTTAGCGCCAGAACATCATTTGGTGGAAAAATTAACAACCGAAGAACAAAAAAGTGCTATAAATCAGTATATAGAAGATACCTCTAAAAAGACAGAAAGAGATAGAATGGCAGATGTAAAGTCTGTATCAGGAGCTTTCACAGGTAGTTATGTAACCCACCCATTTACTAAAGAACTTATACCTATATATATATCAGACTATGTGCTTATGGGTTACGGTACGGGGGCGGTAATGGCAGTGCCAGCACATGATGATAGAGACCACAGGTTTGCAAAGCATTTTGGTTTACCAATTAAGAAAGTTGTAGACACAGATGTAGATGTTCAGGAAGAGTCTTTTGATTCTAAAGAAAGCACTTGTGTTAATTCAGACTTTTTAGATGGATTAAATTACAAAGATGCAAAACAGAGGGTTATACAAGAAATAGAAAATTTAGGTATAGGTAAAGGTACTACAAACTATAGACAGAGAGATGCTATTTTCTCTAGACAAAGATATTGGGGAGAGCCAGTGCCTATTTATTATAAAGAGGAGATGCCATATACTTTGCCTTTGTCTGCTTTGCCACTTGAGTTGCCAGAGGTAGAGAAATATTTACCTACCGAAGATGGAGACCCTCCGTTAGGAAATGCAAAGAATTTCGCTTGGGACGAGGTTAATCAGAAAGTAACCTCTGTAGATTTAATTGATAATAAAACGGTATTTCCAATGGAGCTATCTACGATGCCAGGTTGGGCAGGTAGTTCGTGGTATTTCTTAAGGTATATGGATTCTACTAATGATGAAGTTTTTTGTGCTAAAGAAAAATCTGACTATTGGGGACAGGTAGATTTATATATAGGTGGAAGCGAACATGCTACAGGACATTTATTATATGCGCGTTTTTGGAATATGTTTTTAAAAGATAGAGGTTTTATCAGTCACGAAGAACCTTTCCAAAAGCTAATCAACCAAGGAATGATTTTGGGAATGAGTGCTTTTGTCTTCCGAGTAGATGGGACGAATCAGTTTGTTTCTAAAAACTTGGCGAAAGATTATCAAACTCAAAAAATCCATGTAGATGTTTCTTTATTAAAAGGAACGAGCGATGAATTAGATACCGAAGCCTTCAAACAATGGCGACCAGAGTTCAAAGAAGCAGAGTTTATCTTGGAAGAGGGTAAATACATCACAGAGCGAGAGGTGGAAAAAATGTCCAAGTCTAAATATAATGTGGTAAATCCAGACGACATCTGCGAAGAATACGGTGCGGACTGCTTAAGACTATACGAAATGTTCCTTGGTCCTTTAGAACAAAGTAAACCATGGAATACACAAGGGCTTTCAGGGGTTTATGGCTTTTTAAAGAAGTTTTACAATCTTTACTTTGATGGCGATGAGGTCAATATATCAGACGAAGAGCCAACTAAAGAAGAGTACAAAGTGCTACATACTTTAATAAAGAAAGTAAAATTTGATATAGATAACTTCTCATTTAATACTTCTGTATCTTCGTTTATGATAGCGGTGAACGAATTACAAAAGCTGAAAACCAATAAAAGAAAGATTTTAGAGCCATTGGCAGTGATTATATCTCCTTATGCTCCTCATATTTGTGAAGAGCTGTGGCAATTATTAGGATACAACGAGTCTATTGAGTTTGTAGAGTTTCCTGCTCTTAATGAAGAGTATCTAAAAGAAGACGAAATAGAGTATCCAGTGAGCTTTAATGGTAAAATGAGATTTAAATTACCTCTTTCTGCAGATTTATCTAAGGAGGAAATTGAGAAAATAGCAATAGAAAATGATAAAGTATTGCAGTATTTAGACGGTAATAGTATCAAAAAAATCATTGTAGTACCTAAAAAAATCATCAATATTGTATTCTAAATAGAGTAAAAATAAGTTTTTTAATAAAAATTTAACACTTGCTAAATCGAAAAAAATAAGGTCTGTTTTTTCTTATGAGTTAATCAAAAGTGGGTGTATAAATGAAATAATGATAAAAATCAGGAAAAAAAGTAAATCTAATTTAAGAAAGCAGAAGGTCTAGAATGTCAAAAAAACACCATGTTTAAAGATAATATTTGGATTTTTCAATATTTTAACTTTACTTTACAGCCTGAAAAAAATAACAATTATAATTTTAGTTTAATATGGAAATGAATGTTTCAAACACAGAGGAGCAAGTAATTGCTAGACAGAAGAGCGGGCTTAACCCAGCTGTAGTACTACCTATTTTGTATGTAATTGCGTTAAGTATTTACATCTTTATATTAGGTAACCCAGGTAACTTTAAAGAAGATGCGAGGATTGCAGGACAAGCGTCTGTAGCTTTTGCAGATATACCATCTAAGGAGTTGCATCCAGAGTCTTTCATGGGGATTATCTACATGGGAGGTCCAGTGGTACATATCCTAATTTTATTTATGATTACAGTAATCGTTTTCTCTTTTGAGCGTTTCTTCGTTATTAAAAAAGCTCAAGGAAAAGGAAATCTTGACAAATTTGTACTTGAGATAAGAGGTCTTCTTAATCAGAATAAAATTGATGAAGCTATTGAGAAGTGTGATGCTCAGCAAGGCTCTGTAGGTAATGTAGTAAAAGAGGGGCTAGTTACATACAAGGCGTTGGCTAACGATAGCTCTATGGATAAAGAGAAGAAAATGGTTGCTTTAACTAAAGCTTTAGAAGAAGCTACAACATTAGAGATGCCTATGTTAGAGAAAAATATGATGATTCTTTCTACATTAGGTACAGTAGCAACATTAGTAGCACTTTTAGGTACGGTAATCGGGATGATTAAGGCGTTCTTCGCTTTAGGTTCTGGTGGTGGTACTCCAGATGCTGCGGCTCTATCTATCGGTATCTCAGAAGCCTTGATTAACACGGCTTTAGGTATCGGTACATCAGCTATTGCAATTATCCTTTACAACTTCTTTACATCTAAGATAGACGGATTAACTTATAAGATAGACGAGATTGGTATGTCTATTCAGCAGTCTTTCGCTGAGTTCAACTAATAAGTTAGATTCTGAAAAAAAAGAAATTTAGAGCTTCTGCTAGATAATAATTTTAGCGAAGCTCTAATAAAAAAGAAGTTTAATAAATAAAAAAGAGTTAATAATATGGCGAGAGTCAAACCAAAAAGACATGGTGTAGTAACGGATATGACAGCGATGTGTGATGTTGCATTCTTACTACTTACCTTCTTTATCTTGACTACACAGTTTAAAAAGCCTGATGTAGAGCAGATAAAACCGCCATCTTCTATATCTGAAAAGTTGTTACCAGATGCTAGTCTAATGACGGTAAATGTAACACCAGATGGAAAATTTTACTTCCAACCTGTAGAGAACGGAACTGAAAGAATTCAGCTTCTAGACAACATGGGACAGAAGTACGGACTTTCTTTTACCGATAAGGAAAAAGTAGCGTTCACAAAAGTGCAAGCGATAGGTGTACCTATGACACAGTTGAAAAGTTACTTAAACTTATCAGAAGATGAGCAGAAAGCGTTTAAGAGTCCTACGGGAATACCTATGGACAGTACAAATAAACAAGTTATTGATTGGGTAGAGCAGAGTTTAAAAATAAACCCTGACTATAAGTTAGCCATCAAAGGAGATGGCAACACTAACTATCCAAAAGTAAAAGATTTATTTGAAGGATTGAGAGACATTGAGTTTTACAAGTTTTGGTTAATCACTACCCAAGAGGGAGGCAAATAGAGAATAGAAATGGCAGAAGTACAAGTACAGGATAAGGGCGAAAAGGGCGGCAAAGTACGTTCCAAGAAGCAGTCCACTAGGGTGGATATGACTCCGATGGTAGACTTAGGTTTTCTACTCATTACATTCTTTATGTTTACCACTACTTTTAGTAAACCAAATGTGATGGATTTAGGTCTTCCTGCGAAACCTAAGGATGAGGCGAAAAAACCTAAAGATATCGTAATTGATTTGAGTAATTCTATTTCTCTCATTATAGGAAAAGATAATAGGATTTTTTATCATCAGTTAGATAAGGAGGGGCTTAATGAGAGTACACTCCAAGAGACTACTTACGATAAAGATGGGATTACGAAAGTCATAGAAGATGCTAAGAAGAGGGCTAAAGATGTAAATAAATTTACAGTTATTATCAAGCCAACGGATGATGCAGTGTATAAGAATTTTGTAGATGTTCTTGACGAAATGGCTGTCACCAAAAGTGAACAATATGGGGTAACCGATATTAAAGATTGGGAAAAAGCTGTTTATGAAAAGAAGGTTGGTATCACAAAATAGTATTTTTTAACCCTTAAAAATTCATATTATATATGTCAGATGAAAATTTAGGGTACAATCCAAGTTTGGATGAGATTGTATTTGAAAACAGAAATAAAGCCTATGGTGCTTATGACCTAAGACAGAGCTATAAGAGTATTCTTACAAGGTCTATGATTATAGGTACTACTTTATTCTGTTTAGCTGCGGCTACACCGTTCGTCGTTATGAAAATTAAACAGCTAACGGCTCCGCCTAAACAAGAAGTAGAGGCTAATCTTATGGAGATTCTTCCAGAGGAAGAACCTATTTTAGAACAGCCTAAAGAGGAAACACCACCGCCTCCACCACCTCCAAAAGTGGAAGAGGAAAAGATTGAAATCATTCAGAATGTGGTTCCTGAGCCCGTTAAAAATCCTAAAATAGAGACTCCACCACCGCCAATATCTAAGCAGTTGGAGACCACCACAGGTTTGGTAAACCAAGAAGGTGTTAAAAAACCTTCTTATGCACCACCTCCACCACCTCCTTCTACAGGAAAAGGAACAACGGTAGAGGTAAAGCCTCAAGTGAGTACTACTGAAGTATATACAATGGTAGACCAAGAGGCGGAGTTCTCAGGCGGAGGTCTTAACGGATTTAGAAGTGCTTTCCAAGAGTCTTTTGATACTTCGGTAATGGAAGGTGATGAAGGTACTTTAAAAGCTGAGGTTACTTTCGTAGTAGAGAGAGATGGTTCACTTTCTCAGGTAAAAGTTACGGGTTCTAACTCTACATTTAACAGAGAGGCAGAAAGAGCTGTGAAATCTATCAGAAAGAAATGGACTCCTGGTAAAGTAAATGGGGAGCCAGTTCGTTCAAGATTTAGAATGCCAGTAGCAATGAATTTTGAGTATTAAAATTCTGTTAAAATTATTATAAGAGAAGCTTTAGGGCTTCTCTTTTTTGTTATATTTGTTGCTATGTTTAATTATTTATCTATTTTGGCAGGTGTTATGTACCTTACTTTAGGAGTTGTGGTACTAGTGTATAAATTTTTTGTAATTCAGTTAGATGATTATGTTGCCTATCCGTTAGGTATTTTGATGGTAATTTATGGAGTTTTCAGGGTCTTTAGGGCAATCTATAATATAAAACAGAGTAAGAAAGATGTATAAAAAAATAGTTTATTTATTATTTCTATTGGTGGTTGTGCTTTCCTGTAAAAAGGGTAAAGAAGCGGAAAACCCTCAAAAAGGAGAAATTCAGGTGGTAGCAGACCCTTCGTTTAAAAATGTAACGGAGGCTTTGGCAGAAAGATATATGGCTTTTTATCCAGAGGCTAAACTAGATGTTGTTTATAAGAAAGAAGATTCGGCTTTTATAGATTTGCTAGAGGGTAATGCTAGAGTGATAGTGATGTCTAGAGAGCTTACAAAAAAAGAAAAGGAAGTCTATAAGAGTAAAGTGGATTTGGAGTATAATCCTGCTAAATTTGCGGGAGATGCTGTGGTCTTTATTGTTCCTAAAAATTCAAATAGAGAGCATATCAAAGTTTCTGAAATTAAAGAAATGCTCAATTCTGAGTCTAAAAATTTAATATTTGATGGTACTAATGCTAGTAATCTCAATTTTATAGCGCAAAAATTTAATGCTAAACCATCAACTCTTAAATATTCTATTATTAAAGGGAATGAAAATATTGTAAACAGTATAGATAAATTTAGTGATAAAATAGGAGTGATAAGCCTTAATACAATAAGCAGGGAATTTTCTCCAGAAGCTATAGCGTTAAGAGAGAAAGTAAAAGTATTACCAGTAATGGATGAAAAAGGGAAAATATATAAGCCTGAACTCTCAAATATAAGAAATATGAAGTATCCGTTCTCAAGGATTCTTTACTTCTTGACAAATGAAGGTTTTTTTGGAGTAGGAAATGGGTTTATAAGGTTTTCTTGCACTCAAATAGGTCAAATAGTGGTTTCTAAGCAGGGGTTACAGCCTTATAATATCTATAAAAGAGAAGTTCAAATGAGATAAAACTCTTATATTAGCAACTCTTTACTTTAAAAATGGCTTGATAGTTGTTTATAATAAAGTAAGCCAAATTAAATAACCTTAAAAATGAAAAATATAAAAATGACAAAGAAAATGGTATTAGGTGCTGCTGCCGCTTTTATGTTCGGTTTTGCAGGTGCACAGACAGTAGAAGAAGGTCTCCAGAATATGGATGCTCATAAATATGCAAAAGCTAAAGAGGTGTTCAATCAGTTACTTCAGAAATCTCCTTCTGCGGAAAATTATTTTTATTTAGGAAACATTTACTTAACTCAATACGAACCTAATTTTGATAAAGCTAAAGAATACTTTGATAAAGGTTTGGCTTTAGATAAAAAAGCATATTTAGATAGAATAGGCTTGGCTTCTATTAAGTTAGGAAAGGGAAATAAATCTGCAATTAACGAAATACAGGAAATTGTAAATGATTCTAAAGGAAAAGATCCTGAGGTATTATTTAGAGCAGGTGAGGCTCTTACAATGTTTGAGAATAATAATGCTCCAGATTTAGCTGTAGAATTTATTAGTCAGGCTATAGAAAAAGCAGGAAAGAAAGGTAATGTGCCTGCTAATTATTATTATTCTTTAGGAGACGCTTATCGTCTTAAAAAAGATGCTGGTAAAGCGATGTCTGCTTATGATAAAGCAGCGGTAGTAGCTAGAAATAAAGCATCCGTATTTACTAGAATGGCGACTTTGTGGATGGCTGCTAATCAGTGGCAATTAGCAACAGATAACCTTAACAAAGCTATAGCGGTAGACCCTACCTATGCTCCAGCATATAAGGCTCTTGCTAATTATAACATCAGATATCAAAAGCATGATGCGGCGGCAAGTAATTTGTTGAATTATCTTAAATATGCTGATGAAGACCCTGTAACGATGTTAGAGGTATCCAAGCTTTATTTCGCAAATGGAAACTATACAGAATCTAGAGAAGTTTTAGATAAGGTTTTTAATAAAGTTGAAGATGTTATTAAGTACAAGCTCAATGCCTATCTCTTATATGGAGAGCAAAAGTATGATGAGGCTAAACAAAATCTAGATACATTTATTTCTAAGGCAGATGCATCTAGAGTACTGCCTGCAGACCAAGGTTTATTAGGGTTAATCTACGCAGGGCAATCTCAAAAAGCACAGGATGAGTCAACAAAGGCTAATCTTATGAAAATGTCTAGCGAAAAAATAGCAATCGCGAAGGCAGCAAAAGATGAAACTATGCAATGGGATGCAGAGTTGGCTAAAATTATGGCAGGAGGAGTTGATCTTAAAAAAGCAGCAGAAGCAGGCCCTACTAATCCAGAGATAGAAGCGTTGAAGAAGTCTATTGCTGCAGACCCTAAAAATACAGACAATATTTATAAGTTAGCGATGGCTTATCAAGATGCTAAAAACTGGAATGGAGCAGCTTATACTTGGCAGAACATGATAGACTTAATTCCTGATTGGGCTCCAGCTTATTATAGCCAAGGGTATGCGTATCAACAAGCAGGTAATAACGAGTTGGCTAAAATTTCTTATCAGACTTATATAGATAATATGAATAAGAAACCCGCAGAGGAGCAAATGCAAGGTAAAGAAACACTTTCTTATGCTTATTTTGCAGTAGCTTACTTAGAAAAAGATAAAAATAAAGAGAAGGCTAAAGAATACGCATTGAAATCTGTTCAGTTAAACCCTGAGTATAAAGATGCTCAAAATTTATTGAAATTACTTAGCCAATAATTAGTGTTTTTTAATATTTAATTGATTATAAATAAGAGTTTCTTAGTTTCTTAAGAAGCTCTTATTTTTTTAGAATAAACCTTATATTTGTACTATGAAAGTAGATATTTTAGCCATTGGAGCACATCCTGATGATGTTGAGCTAGGGTGTGGTGGAACTTTAGCCAAGTTTATTTCTCAAGGTAAAAAAGTAGCGATAGTAGATTTAACGGAAGGAGAATTAGGCACGAGAGGGACAAATGAAACTAGAGCAAAAGAAGCTAAAAGAGCATCAAATATTTTAGGGGTTGTGGCACGAGAAAACTTGGGCATGAAAGATGGTTTTCTTAGTAATACAGAGGAGTATCAAATGCGTATTGTAAAGATGGTAAGGAAATATCAGCCTGAAATTATTTTTGCAAATGCAATAGATGATCGCCACCCAGATCATGCAAAAGCGGCTAAGTTGGTTTCAGATGCTTGTTTTTTATCAGGTCTTATTAAAATTGAAACGGTTGATGCTGGTGAAACTCAGCCAGTGTGGAGACCTAAGCATATCTTTAACTATATACAATGGAAGTCTATAAAGCCTGATTTTGTGGTGGATATATCTGATTTTATGGATAAAAAGATTGAGGCTTGTTTAGCTTACGAAACGCAATTTTATAATCCTAATTCGGAAGAACCGATGACTCCAATCTCTACTAAAGATTTTCTGGAAAGTCTTACTTATAGAGCTCAGGATTTAGGGAGGTTGTCTGGAGTGTCTTACGCGGAAGGATTTACTTCTGAAAAACTGATTGCTTTTAAAAATTTTGATTCAATAATTTTGTAAATAGATAAAATATTTCTATATTTGCACCCACAAAATGGTGATTGTAGCTCAGTTGGTTAGAGCGTCAGATTGTGGTCCTGAAGGTCGCCGGTTCGATCCCGGTCAGTCACCCTAACAAAAAAACATCTACTTTATGTAGATGTTTTTTTGTTTTTATGAAGTTTATGTTTTTAAATCTCCTCGTGGGTATCTAAGGTGTAGTTTCTTCCTTTGAAATCTTTATCGTGTTTTTCAGAGATTACATCCTCTCCTTTTTCACTAATAATAAACTCTGACGCTTCATTAAACATTTCAGAAAAGTTTTTGAAATCTTCTTTATAAAGGTAAATCTTATGCTTTTCGAATGTGGCCTCGCCTCCGTCTTGGAAGTGTTTCTTACTTTCGGTAATGGTAAGATAATAGTCTCCTGCTTTCGTCTCACGAACATCAAAGAAATAGGTTCTTCTTCCTGCTTTTAACACTCTAGTGAAAATTTCATTTTCATTTCGTTTTTCCTTGTAATCACTCATTTCATCTATTTTTTAGAAATCTTAGGTAACAAATATAAAATAAATCTGCTAATCATCAAAGGATTATTTAAAAACTTTAATTTTATGCTTTACTTTTTGTTAATCAGTATTTTATATGTTTTTATATTTGCTTTTATAAAGTTTTTTCTCTTTTTTGAGAGTGCCAAAAAGTAACATAAGATATTGAAAATTAGTTGCTCGGGGAAAGATGTAATGTATGATGTGCATTTTTAGCACTAGATGTACGATGGGTGATAATGATTCTGGTACACTCCGTTTCTAGGTTTTCTAGATTTTTTAGAATGTTTTCTTCTGTTTCTGTGTCTAGTGCAGAAAGGCTATCATCAAATATAAGTATGGTAGGCTTCTTTATAAGGGCTCTAGCGATGCAAATTCTTTGTTTTTGTCCTCCAGATAGCATTACACCTCTTTCTCCTACCATAGTTTGATATTGGTCTTTAAATTCAATGATATTTTTATGAATATCAGCTTTTTTAGCGTGTTCTTCAATGGTTTCTATGCTGGGATTATCTATGGCAAAGCCTATATTATTCTCGATGGTGTCAGAAAACAAGTAACTTTCTTGTGGAATATAGCCCAAAGCATTTCTGTAAACCTCTAGATTGTGCTCTTTTAAATTGATGCCATCTATGAAAATATCTCCTTCATCTGGGTCTATCAATCGGCAAAGAAGAAGAGCTATGGTGGATTTTCCTGTGCCTGTTTTCCCCATAATAGCAAGAGATTCTCCTGCTTTTATTTTAAAGCTAATATTATTTAGTGCTTTAATGCCTGTATTAGGGTATGTGTAACTCACATTACGAAATTCTATATCTCCTTTTATGCTATAATGATTTTTATTTTTGTTAGTAATTTCGGATTTTTTGTCAAGAAACTCATTAAGCCTTTGCATGGAGGCGGCAGCTCTTTGGTTTACTGAGGTTACCCAGCCTACCATGGAAAAAGGCCAAATAAGGATATTGATATACATAAAGAAATCTGCAATGGCGCCTATGCTCATTTCTCCTTTTATGTATTTTTGTCCTCCAATATATAGTATAATAATATTGAGTAAACCAATGACTAGTAATATTATCGTGAAAAAATAGGCCTCTGTTTTGGCAAGGTCTAGAGCTTTTTCTTGATAGTGTTTTACCTTAGAGTTGTAATTCTGTTGAATGTACTTTTCCTTATTGAAAAACTTTATTACTCTAATACCAGAAAAACTGTCCTGTACAAATGTAGAAATAGCAGATTGGCTTTTCTGCATGATTTTGGACTTTTTATTGATAATAGAACTTACTTTATAAATAGTGAACGAAAGTATAGGCAAGGGAAGAAGAGTCCAAAGAGTCATTTGTAGGTTAGTTTGGAACATATATACACTCGTGATAATGAGTAGTATCACCAAGTTGATGACATACATAATCCCAGGACCTAGATACATTCTTACGGCAACGACATCTTCACTTAGTCGATTAAGCAAATCTCCTATAGTGGTAGATTTGTATTGAGTTAAGGATAATTTTTCGTACTGTCGGTAGATATTATTTTTTAGTTCATATTCTATTTTTCTAGATGCCACAATAATGGTTTGTCTCATCATAAATCTAAATATGCCAGACAGTACAGAGGCTCCTATGATGATACTTCCGTTAATTAAAAGTGTGCGAAAAAGAATCTCTTGAGTGGTGTCTTTTTGGGATATAACCTCTTGAATAATATCTACAGTTTTGCCTATAAACTGAATTTGGTAGATGGCAAAAAAGTTACTTGCTATAATGAAAAAAATCCCCCAAGAAAGAAGTTTCTTGTGTTTCCAAAAATAAGGGTTGAGTGTTTTTAGTGAGTTCATTTATATGGCAAAAATAGACAAAAATGATGATAAAAACGATTTTTTATATATTTTAATTTGATGGTAAATGGTGTTTTTTTTGTAAATATTATGCATTGTATATTTTTTTATTTTAATTTATTTGTTATAATATTTTGTTTTTGTTGTAAAAAATATATATTTGAATTGTTTAATAAAACTTATAAAAAATGAAAAAGAAAGTATTATTTACGGGGGCTTTTACATTAGGGGTATCTGTCTTCTTCTTTGCTCAAACGGAGCAACAGCGATTAAAAATCGCTAGAGAGTACAATCAGCAAAAATTAGACAAAATTGTTGATGAGAGTAAACTTAAAGAACAAAAACAAAAAGCTGAATTAGCGGAGTTTTTGAAGACAAATAATCTACCATTGAAGATTCAACATAAGGAAGGTGGGACATCAGAGCTTATTAGAGTAGAGAATGGAGTTCCTATTTATTTTACCAATAATAATGTTGCTGCGGCAAGATCTACCAGAGCTAATCACCTAAATACGGGAGGTAGTTTAGGATTGCAATTAGATGGGCAGGGTATGACGGCTTATGTATGGGATGCAGGTAGTGTAAGACCTTCTCATACAGAGTTTGGTAATAGAGTTACAGTAGGAGATGGTGCTAGTTATAATGGGGATAACCACGCAACCCATGTGGGAGGAACTATTGCTGCGGCAGGTGTAACTGCGGCAGCTAAAGGTATGGCAAGCAAAGCTTTAATTCGTTCTTACGATTGGTCATCAGACTACTCTGAAGCAAGTACAGCGGCGAGAGCAGGTATGTTGTTGAGTAATCATTCATACGGATATAATTCGTTATCTCTTCCAGATTGGTATTTTGGAGCTTATATAGGAGAGTCTGCAGACTGGGATAGATTGATGTATAGTGCACCATATTATTTAATGTGTGTAGCTGCTGGTAATGATGGGTCTAACTATGGCTATAATGAGACCACGGGTAGATACGAATTGCTTAATGCAAGTCCACTAGGAGGTACTACTAATGATTATGATAAATTAACAGGGCATTCTACATCTAAAAACGCATTAGTTGTAGCTAATGCTAATGATGCTAATGTGGATGCTCAGGGTAATCTATTATCTGTAACTATCGCTTCTTCTAGTAGTCAAGGTCCTACTGATGATTTAAGGGTAAAGCCAGATATAGCAGGTAATGGGGTTCAAGTATATTCTCCAGTTGCATATACATCTACTAGTACTGGTAAAACTTATGGAAATGCTTACTATGATAGTTATACAGGTACATCTATGGCGAGTCCTAATGTTACAGGTTCTCTACTTTTGGTTCAACAGCATTATAATAATAAAGAAGGACAATTTATGCTAGGAGCTCAGCTGAAAGGTTTAGCTTTGCATACGGCTGATGATGCAGGTATGGAAGGTCCTGATGCTAATTTTGGTTGGGGGCTTCTTAATGTAAAGAAAATGGTAGAGGCAATTGATGCTAGAGGAACTTCTTCTTCAATAGAAAATTTAAATTTAGCTAATGGAGCATCTTATACTAAAAAGATAGTTTCTGACGGAGTTACGCCTATTAGAGTGTCAATTTCTTGGTATGATCCAGCAGGACCTCTTCAGACATCGTCTCAGTTAAATAGCTCTATTAGAAGATTGGTTAACGATTTAGACCTAAGAGTAACTTCTTCTAATGGTACTACTTATTTCCCTTGGGCTCTTACTTCTAGAAGTACTAACGCTAAAAGAGATAACAATAGCGATAACTTTGAGAGAGTTGATTTAGGAGTGGTTCCTGCGGGGGAATATACGGTAAGAGTTTCTCATAAAGGAACATTGACTAACTCTAGTCAAAACTATACTCTAATAGTTACTGGAGCTAATGAAGGGGGAACAACAACGCCGACACCAACACCTACAGTGTGTGGCGACCCATCTAATATGACGGTAAGTGATGTTACTACATCTACGGCTAGAGTTTCTTGGACGGCAAGCTCTTCGGCTAATGTAAACTATACATTGCAGTATAAATTAGCATCTAGCTCTTCTTGGGTAGATTTAACTACTACAACATCTACTACTGTTTCTCTTACAAGTCTTTTAGCAGATACAGCTTATGATTTGAGAGTGAGAACTAATTGTTCTTCAACTTCTATGAGTAATTATGCAGCTGCTTCGTTTAGAACATCAAGTGCTGCGGTAACTACTTGTAATGGTGCTTATGAGCCTAATAATACATTCTCTGCTGCAACTAGAATTACGGCGTTGAATAGAGATTATAATGCTGCAATAGAGACAACTACAGATAGAGATTATTATGTGTTAACTACAAGTACTGCAGGTTATGTTACAGTAAAGTTAAGTGGATTAACTCATGATATAGATTTAAGATTGTACAATAGTGCAGGAACTCAAATTAGGTCATCTCTTAACTCTGGAACAAAATCTGAGTTGATACAAACTTATTTGGCGGCAGGTACTTATTATATGTTAGTGAGTCCATATTCAGGTTCTAGTCCTAACTCTTGCTATACATTAAGGTTAGAGCCAGGTTATACTAGTTTCGCTGAGGGTGCTTCTGATATGGTGTCTAGCAATAATGACTTTAAAGTTTATCCTAATCCAGTAACAGATGTGGCTTATGTAGATGTTCCTGAAAAATTGTCTAAAAATGCGATTATAAAAGTATATGATATGGCAGGACGTATGGTTGTGGAAACTAAAGCTGAAGCGGGAGTAAATAAACTTAATGTTTCAAATCTTGCTACAGGTGCTTATGTGGTAAATGTAGAGAATGATTTAGAAACTGTTTCTTCTAAATTTATTAAGAAATAAGATGTAAATCATATTAAGTAAATAAAAGGAGACCTAATGTTAGGTCTCCTTTTTTATGGATTGTATTAAGTTTTATTTTGACTTAAAATTTAGCTTTTAAAATCTGAGGGTTTACATTTAAACTTACCCAAAACCAATCTTGATAAGGGTTGGCTGTGCTTTTATTTTTAAGATATCTCAATGATTCTGTGTTTAGGAAGAAAGAATAACCACCTACAATACTTACATTAGGCATCACATTATATCCAAAAGTGAAATCCCATTCATTACCAAGGTAAGAGGATAGCTTTTTATCATTGCTGTAAATGTTAGCTCCAGAATAGAATAAATGGGTATTTAATCCTAGATTTAGTGACGGGCTAACCTTTGCAGATAGCTTAACATGGGTGTCTAATAATCCTACATTTTTATGAGCGTTCCCTACATAAAAATAATCCATGAAACCATAGAATTTATGGTGAGTTCCATAAAGTGGGTCGAATGAGTTAGAAATGTTATCGGTTCTGTTGGCATCGTCGCCAGAGAGATAATCTGCTCCGATGCTGATATTGAGAGGTTTTGCAACTTGATAACCTAATGAACCAGAAAGTAAATAGGCAGATTTTTTAGTACCCAGAGCGTTTTTTCCCATTTGATAATAAGATGAGAAATGTCCGTTCCAAGCGTTTTTCTTACCAAAATAATTCATACCAAAAGTTTGTAAGTTATGTGTTTTGGTATCAGGTAATAAATCGTTTCGGTAGCCTAGGTTATTCAATAATATTGAAAAATAAGAAGTTTTGGATAGTTGATGTTTAAAATGAATCAACTGAAGGTGCTGGTACGGCTGCGCATCTGTAGGAGTAAAAAATTGACCTATTGGATTATTTACATTAAGGTTGTTGTTTTTATAATTTTGGTTAAAAGCGGCATAAGTAATTACGCTAGTATTGTTTTTATTCCATTCTAGGGCTAAAGCGTCGTGGCTTCTTCCTGCAGGATGCCAGTCAAGGCTTCCGAAAATTCTATCATCATCTAGAGCTATCATTTGGCGTCCTACTCTAGTTCTTAGATTTTCGGATAACTTTAAGTCTGCATATGCTTCGTAGATAGACATTCCTCCTGTTGGGTCAACGGTTTGTACTTGGTTAGCTTGCCCCCAAATATTGATGTTTTGTACTGAGAATTTTACCTTTAATAAGTCTTTGTTAGAGTAATTCATGCTCAGTCTTGTTCTGTTGTGTGTGAGAAAAGCATTCTGCTCGCCTTGGTTTAATGGAGTGTAGGCTCCGTTTCTGTACTCAGTTCTTGGACGAATTTGCAAGGACATGTCGAAAGTATTGTCTTTGTTTGAAGAATCCTGAGCTAATATTTGAGAATGAGATAATAGAAAAATACTCAATAAAGGTAAATAATAAGTTTTCATAATATTTATTATTAAGTTAATAATTCAAATGCTAGACAAAATTAGTATCAAATCAGTTTCTAATAAGTGTATTTTGTTGTGATATTTGTCATAATGATATTTATCAGTTAATATTTATCATTTAATCAAGGTTAATTTTTAAAAATATGATAATTATTAGGTGGTTTTATTAGGAAGAAATATTTAATACTATTTACCTTTGTCTAGTAATTTAAAAATAGACCCCTATGATGAAGAGAGAAAACTATGAAGGTAAGTCTAAAACAAATAGACGGAAGGAAAGATGGTTATTTCCTGTACTATTAGGAGTAGCACTTGGGTTATTTATGTATGTGTTTTACATTTCTAAAGCGTACTCTTACCTTTCAGATGATCCTAAAGCCTGTGTAAACTGCCATATTATGGCTCCGGAGTACTCTACATGGTTTCACTCTTCTCATGGTAGGGTAACTAATTGTAACGATTGTCATGTACCTCACGACAATGTCTTCAGAAAGTACTATTTTAAAGCAATGGACGGTATGAGACACGCCAGTATGTATTCTCTAAGAATGGAGCCTCAGGTAATTAAAATTAGAAAACCAGGGGAAACAGTAGTTCAGGAGAATTGTATCCGTTGTCATAATGATTTGAATAGTGTGGTGGGTACAGCCTCTGTAACAGCAAGTATGGCTCATAAGGACGAAGGTAAACTATGTTGGGAGTGCCATAGAGATGTGCCACATGGTAATGTAAGAGGGCTTAATTCTGCACCTCATGCTAGAGTGCCTTTGGCGGAAACTCCAGTGCCTGAATGGCTTAATAAAATGACAAAAGAAAAAGCAAACAAGTAGAAAAATAATAATACATAAAGTTATGAAACGCAAGAGTTGGTTAATTGTAGGAATTTTAGGAGTGGTTATTTTTGGTTTGGGGATGCTTGCTAATTCTATTATGCAGAGAAAGGCAGAGTCTATGCATCTTTCTAAAGCTAATAATAATATTAAAGATTTTGAGTCTAGAAATGAAATTTGGGGAGATTCTTACCCTCGTGAGTATGAATCTTGGGCAAAAACAGCAGACACTACTTTTAGATCTAAACATATGAGTAGTAACGATGACGACTTGCTAGAAGAAAGACCAGAAATGGTAATCCTTTGGGCGGGATATGCTTTTGCAAAAGATTATAAAGCACCTAGAGGGCATTTCTATTCAGTGAAAGATGTGGTGGGTACTCTAAGAACAGGTGCTCCTGATGCTAATCATCCAGATGTGCAACCAGGGACTTGTTGGACTTGTAAAAGCCCAGATGTGCCTAGAATGATGAACCAAATGGGAGTAGAAAACTTCTATAAAGCTAAGTGGTCTCAACTTGGAAGCGATGTGGTAAACCCTATTGGTTGTGCAGATTGCCACGACCCTAAGACTATGAATTTAACCATTACTCGCCCTGCATTGGTAGAGGCTTATCAAAGAATGGGTAAAGATATTAAGAAAGCAACACACCAAGAGATGCGTTCTTTAGTCTGTGCACAGTGCCATGTGGAGTATTACTTTAAAGGGGATAATAAATACCTTACTTTCCCTTGGGATAAAGGTATGTCTCTAGAAAATATGGAAGAATATTATGATAATGCAAAACATGTAGACTTTGTACATAAGTTGAGTAAAGCACCTATTCTAAAAGCTCAGCACCCAGATTTTGAAGTTTATAATTTAGGTATCCATGCTCAGAGAGGAGTGTCTTGTGCAGATTGCCACATGCCATATAAGTCAGAAGGAGGGGTTAAATATACAGACCACCACATTTCTAGCCCATTGGCTAATATCAATAATACTTGTCAGGTTTGTCATAGAGAGTCAGAAACTACTCTTGCTCAGAATGTGTACGAAAGACAAGATATGGTATATCAACTTAGAAATAGATTAGAAAAGCAGTTAGCAAAAGTTCATTTAATGGCTAAATTCCTTTGGGATAATAATGCTACTGAGCAAGAAATGAAACCTGTTTTAGACCTTATCAGAAAATCACAATGGAGATGGGATTTCATTACTGCATCACACGGAGCTGCGTTCCACGCACCACTAGAATCTCAGCGTATTTTGGGTGATGGTCTTTACTTAGCAGTACAAGCTGAAGCGAAGATGAATGATATTTCTAACAAGAAAAATATTAGTGGTAAGTTTGTAATGCCAGATGTAAGTACTAAAGCTAAAGCACAAAAATTCATTGGTTTAGATATACCTAAAGAATCAGCTGCTAAAGCACAGTTTATGAAAACCGTAGTTCCAGAATGGTTGAAGAAAGCAAAAGCTAAGGGAGTTCTGATAAAAGATAAATAAGACTAATAATATTAAGCTCCTACATTTCTAGTCGAAGTTGTGGGAGTTTTTATGTTTATGAAATAGATAGAATTGATATGAAATTTGAAAATACATTAACTAGTAGAACTCAGTTTAGAGATGCCTTAATTATCAATTTAGGGTTGTTGGCGTTGGGAGTTCTTCTTCAGTATTTTTTAGGAAATATTCCTAAACAGTATGTTTCGTTTCCATATAATATAGGGGCTGGTGTAGGCTTTGTATTGGTATGGACGCTTATTTTTAATTTCTTCAAGCAGAAGAAAATCATTAGTTTGCTAGATAGCTCACCGTTTGCTATTGTAACTACCATTGTTTTAGGCTTTTTGAGTATAGGTTTGGGCGTATTTAATGTGGCTCCAGAATCTACTTATTATAATACACTTAACAAGTTGGGGGTTAATCAGATTACGACTACATGGTATTTTGCCTTGATTTTCTTTATTCTATTGATCAATTTGTGGTTGAGTATTCTCAAGAGAGCCTTGGTTTTTCAAGCGAAAAACATTACTTTTTTACTCAATCATTTTGGGTTATGGTTAGCTTTATTTGCTGGAGTTTTAGGTCAGGGAGACCTTACGAAACTTAAAATGACTCTGCAAGATGGTCGTCCCGAATGGAGAGCAGTAGATGAGAATGGACATGTGGTAGAGCTACCACTAGCACTTGAACTCAAGAAGTTTGAGATGGAGATTTATCCTAACAAGCTATTCCTTATAGATGAAAAAGGGGAAACTTTACCAAAGTCTAAACCAGACGGCTTTATGTTGGAAAAGGTAGGGGCGACACATACTTTTGAAGATTGGGAGGTGAAACTGGTAGAATATGTACAAAATGCAGTTATTGTTAGAGAGAACACTTACGCTAAAAACCCAATGTGGGGAGCAACTAATGCGGCTAAGGTTATTGTAAAAAATAAAAAAACACAAGAGCAAAAAGAAGAGTGGATTTCTTGCGGAAACTTTATGTTTCCACCTAAAGCTATCAAGCTAAGCGAAAATAGAACTTTGGTAATGTCGCCACCAGAGGCTAAAAAATATCAGTCCGATGTTTTAATTTACCAAAAAGAAAGCTCAAAAGTGGAGGAAGGTAAAATATTGGTTAATCAGCCACTAGAAGTTAATGGTTGGAAAATCTATCAAGTCAGCTATAACGAAAACTTAGGGCGATGGTCAGATATTAGTGTGTTAGAATTGGTGCTAGACCCGTGGTTACCGTTGGTGTATATAGGTATTTTTATACTTATGTTGGGTACTATTAGTTTTTTATTTCAAAATCGTAAGTAGTTATGTGGAGTGTATTTAGTTATATCGTATTTTCTTTATTGATATTGTGGGTAACCTCAGGAGTTCTGTTATTATTCAAAAAGAAACCATTGGTTAATTTAGCATTAGGACTTCACTTGGTGGGGATTGTCGTTTTAGGATATTTTATTTCCAATTTATGGATAACCCTAGAGAGACCACCTTTGCGTACTTTGGCAGAAACTAGAATTTGGTATGCCTTTTTTATCTCGGTAATAGGCTGGGTATTGTATTTTTTATACAAACAAAAATGGATTTTGCACTATGCTATCGTAATGGCAGGTGTTTTTACTCTGATTACCTATTTCAACCCAGATACCATCAATAAAACTTTGATGCCTGCCTTACATAGCGTTTGGTTTATTCCGCATGTGGTGGTGTATATATTTGCTTATGCGATGTTTGGTATGGCGACATTAGTGGCTGTTTTTGGGCTTTACCGTTATTACAAAAAAGAACAAGTAGGGGAGACAGTACAGCTGATGAACCAGTTGGTAAATGTAGGTTATAGCTTTTTAACATTAGGACTTCTGTTTGGAGCATTATGGGCAAAGGAAGCATGGGGACATTATTGGACTTGGGACCCTAAAGAAACTTGGGCATTTATAAGTTGGTTAGGATATTTGGTGTATATTCACTACAGATTTAAGTTTAAAAATGAAGAAAGTACGATGCCGTTTTATATCATCATAGTGGCATTCTTGTTATTGTTGGTATGTTGGTTTGGAGTTAATTACCTGCCAACCGCACAGAATAGTGTGCATACTTATACAGGATAAAACTTTTGAACAGAATGATAATAAAAGAACCGAGAAAATATACATCTCGGTTCTTTTAGTTTTATATTGAATTAAGGTCTTGTGCGATGAGCCACGCTTCGCTCCAACAGGCCTGAAAGTTGAATCCTCCAGTAACGGCATCTATATCCAAAACTTCTCCTGCGATGTAGAAATTAGGAAGTATTTTAGATTTCATGTTTTTAAAATCAATTTCTTTTAGATAGACGCCTCCAGCAGTTACAAATTCTTCTTTAAATGTAGATTTGCCTGTTACGGAAAGCTTCTTTTTACAGAGGTTTTCTATGATAGTTTGTGTTTCTTTTGCGGAGAGGTGAGCCCATTGTTTTTCGGAGTTGATACGAGAAACTGCTAAAATGCTTTGCCAAAAACGATTGGTAACATCAAAAGGTTTTCCTTGGCTTAATGTTTTCTTTGGGTGGCTTTGCTTAAAATCTTGGATAAGAGTTTCGGCATCATTAGGTGAAATTCCAACAAAATTAACCTCAATACTAAAGTGGTAGTTTAAATCATTTAGCCTTCTAGCTTCCCAAGCCGATAGTTTTAAAATGGTAGGTCCGCTAAGTCCCCAGTGAGTGATGAGTAAAGCTCCTGCTTCTTCAGACTTTAGTTCTGGTATTCTCACTTCTGCCGACGGAAAACTAGTGCCTGAAAGTCCTTCTAGTAAGTTGTCTTTGATGTTAAAGGTAAATAAAGAAGGGACGGGCTTTACAATAGTATGTCCTAAGCTTTCCATTAGCCTTAATGCCTTAGGAGAGCTGCCTGTGCAGAAAATTACAATATCCGCTAAGAAAGACTCTCCATTAGTAATAATGAGATATTGATGGTCTTGCTTAGAGATAGATTTTACTGTGGTTTTAGTATGGATTTCAATGTTTTTCTCTTTGACAGAAGAAAGTAGGCAATCGATAATAGTTTGGGAACGGTTAGACTCTGGGAAGATTCTATTGTCGTCTTCAATCTTCAACGAAACACCTCGTTCTGAAAACCAAGCCATAGTATCATCAGGTTGAAATTTACTAAAGACACTTCTAAGTTCCTTATGACCTCGTGGGTAAAACTGAACCAAATCTCTAGCATCAAAACAAGCGTGGGTAACATTACAGCGTCCGCCTCCTGATATTTTTACTTTCTGTAAAACCTCTGCATTTTGTTCTAGTATGCAGACATCGTATTTTGAGGTATCTATATTAGCTGCGGAAAAAAATCCCGAAGCTCCACCTCCTATAATAACTATATTGGGTTTATTCATCTTGAATTTCCTTATATCCTAAAATCCCTTTTGATTAGGCTTTAGAAAGTGATTTTGTAAGTGCCAGTAGAAGAAGTGTTAGCTCTTTCTGCTTTTACATATTTCTTTACCCACTCTATGGTTGTATTTACGGCACAAGGGTCTGTAATACCACCACTTCGTCTAGCCGAAATTACATTACCCGCTTTATCTACCACATAAGAAATGCTAATGGTGCCTGACGCTGAACACTGGTGAGACGGCTGTGAACCACCACGCCCCATAGTTCCAGGTATAAATCCGATTAACTTTCGGTCTATGCCGATTTTACTATCGCCATTGCTATCACCACCTAGTGGGTCTCCTGTATTTCCAGAAGTGTTTTGGGAACTCCCTTGAGCTCCTTTGTTGGTGCCTCGTCCTCTGATGAGGTTGCCAATAGCTTCGTTACCTCTGCCATCACCTTGGTTGGTTGTGGTTTTATTTTGTGCAATGGTACTACTTTTTTTAGGTGTCGTGGTTTCTTTCTTTTGGGTGTTTGTTGTGCTTTCTTTTGTAGGTTTAGAGGCTACTTTTTCCACCTTTTCAGCACTTGTTTTGGTATTTTGCCCTGTGATAATTTTCTCTTTAACCACTTCTTTTTTGGGTTGAGGTTCTACAGGTGTAGGTTGTATTTCTTGTATTGGTGTTGGAGTCTCGGTGGCGGATAGACTACTCTCTTGGTTTTGGGGTTCTTCAGGAAGGTTACCCTCGTTTTGGTCTCCAAAATTGATGAGCATTGTGCTTACGACTTCCTCCTTTGGAAGTTCTCTAGTAAACGAATAAAAATACAAAGCTAAGAATACCAAAAGGCTAATCAAAAATGTGATAATGGCACTTTTGACTTGGTCTTTTCTTTCCGATGTATTTATGGTTTGGCTCATAAGTTTACTTTTCTTGTACGGTTGCGATAGCAATATTGTAGCGGTTTCTTTCGGCGATTTCCATTACGAAAACGACATCTTTGTGTCTCGTATTTTCATCGGCTCTTATTGTAAAGGAAGGTTTGGTTTCGTTTTTCAATAAGGCATTAAGGGTAGCTTCCAGAGTTTCCTTATTTACAGCCTTATCGTTTACGAAATAGTCGCCTTCTGGAGAAATGGTAACCGAAATAGGGTCTTGAGTTGCAGGAGAGCCTTCTGCTGCTTGTGGCAACTTTACTTCTATGGCACTTTGGCTAATAGCAGAGGAGGTTATCATAAAAAATATCAGCAAGAGGAAAATAATATCCGTCATAGAAGCCATACTAAACTCCGCACTTGCTCTATTTCTGCGTTTTAATTCCATAAATTAATTTTTTAGTTTATAATGGCTTATTGATAGCATCTAGGAATTCCCCTGCATGAATTTGTATTTTAAGCACTAAACGGTCTACTTTAGTTACGAGGATATTATAGAAGAAATAAGCTGGAATACCCACAAAAAGCCCTGCGGCAGTGGTTGCCATAGCGGTATAAATACCTGATGCTAAAAGTTTAGGGCTTACGGCTCCTGTTACATTAGAGATTTCAAAAAACGCCATAATCATACCGATTACCGTACCTAAAAAGCCCAACATAGGAGCGGCACCAGAAGCAGAAGCTAATAAGTTGAGGTTTTTCTCAAGTTTAGACACTTCTAGGTTACCTTGGCTTTGCATCGCATTGCTAATATCACTTATGGGGCGACCTATTCTGCTAAGCCCTTTCTCTATCATTCTGGCTTCAGGGGTATTAGAGGTCTTGCATAAATCTATAGCGGTGTCTATTTTACCTTCATAGACGAAATCTTTAATATTATTAAGGAAGTTAGGGTCGGTCTTAGCCGCTCTACGAATAAAAAAGTAGCGTTCTAGAAAAATATACAGAGCGAGTATCCCTAGTAAGAATATAGCTATCATAATCACATTAGAGATGATGCCACCTCCGAATAATATTTCCCATAGAGAAAAGACTTGCTTTTCTGTATTTGTGGTTTGAGATACCATTTGTATGCTGTCGTTCATTTTTAAAATAAATTTATGTTATACTAACGAAAAAAGCCCTGAGATATTACTTAGGCTAATTTCTCAACTTGTTTGGATGTTATGAATTATCTTTTGTTAATCCTCTATCTCTATAGAATCTTCCTTAAAATGGCATTTTAGTTTAAAGGAAAGAGGCTCGTCAGAATTAGTGTAAAAATCTGAAACTTCGCCTTCCCATATAAGTTGTAAAACCCCTTCGTCATTAAGGCTAAACGAAAGTTGATTGTCTAAAAGCTCTGTTTCATCATCGTCGTATAAATTGATTTCGGCGTAGAGTTCTTCTTCATTATTGATGTTGAATGTTTGTCCTTCTAAAGCCTTTGATGCGATGGGGAAGTCCGAAATATTAAGTGCCAGTTGAGGAAAACGGTACTGTAAAGAGTCGTCTTCTACATGATCCATGTCCTCGCTGGTGATGAGCTCTACCTCTAATAAGATTTTATCGTTACTAAGAACCGATTTGCAATAGGTTTTACTGAAGTGATATTTCAGTGTTTCTTCTGGGTGATAGATTTTTAAAATCCCTTTCATTTTGATATGAAAATTAAATCTGTTTTTTGTTTTAGCAAAGATAATTTTTTTTAGAGAAAATAAAGCTAAAGCAACTAAAAAACTGATTGATAAGTATCATGCCTTATATCTAGGTTGGTTATTGATATGTATTACGATGTTTTATATAAGGATAGACTACTTTATCATGTCGTATGGTACGACTTGCTAATATCGGAATGATAGACATTACCGTGTCGGAGGTTTCGACATTGGGCAGACTGTTTGTGATTATGCTATCAGAATAAAAATGCCCACCACTACAATTTAAGAGTGGTGGGCTTTATAGATGTTATTAAGACCATTACCCTATCACTACGGGCGTAGATAAAGTTTCGGTTCTAGGGTCTTTGAGTAGGGCGTTGCCACTACTTCTTTGCGTGGTGATGCTGAGTTCATAGTTACCCGCCTCCAAATCCGAAGGCACGAGGATAAGCACCCTCGACGGCTCATTAAGTACAATATGCTCTGCTGAGAGTTTCACTTCTTGCTGAGTGTCTAGGTTTTTGAAGACGATGCCGTTTTTAGGATTGTCGCCATCTATTTTAATGTAAGTACCTTTGATTTCGGCATTCTTACCTTTGGTAAGGGTGCCGTCTGCTTTGCCTGTGGCTTTATCGGTGATGCTGAACACGCTCATTGGGCTGGATTGTTCGCCGAGGATTTCTACCTTGGTATCGTTAGCGGCTTTTCTTAGGTCGGTGCCTTGGTTCACATTTACATACACCGAATGTTTCTCCTTATCCCAAGTCTTATCGTAAAATATGCCTTTAATGGCAGGACGCATATACACTAGTCCAGTATTCACACTGTATCCGTTAAGTACCAACTCCGAAGCCTTACGGTTAAAACGGGTGATAATATCCACCGCCGTTTCGGTTTGTATCTCCATACCCTCTTTTTTTAGAGCATCTATAATTTCTGTAATGCCAAGGCTACCGCCTAGAAGTGGCATGGCTACAAAATCGCTCGGGTCGTCTTTTGTCAATAGGTTGGGACGCAACCACGCTTTTAAAGTGTTCATAACATATATTATTTAAAGGATGAATATTTTTATAATAGAGTTTTAATTTATGGAAAGGGTTAATCCTTGATGCAGCGGACACTGAAGCCGTTTGTACGGTTGCTGCTGTCGCTTACACTACTACTACCAATGCCAAACCATAGGTTCCACGAGTAGCCGCTATTGCTCTGATCGCTGCTCCACAAACGACCATAGTTGCTCTGACTATTGAGCTCTGCATTGTAGGCGTAGCGGTGACCACTCGCAGGTAGGTGGAGGCTCCGTTCATTCCACATTTTGTTGGAATTAGTGTTACTAGTACCTGTACTATAACCTAAAATCGCATTATGTAAAGCCTCTTGCTCGGCATTCGTAGGCACATGATAACCCACAGGACAAGGATTGTTAGAACCGTTAGCCTGCCATAAATCTTTATTAGTAGATGCATTATTTAAGGCACTATCTACCCAACTGTAATTATTTAAGCCATTACCTATGATAAACAAGCTATGATTAGGGGTTGTCCAAGAGTTAGATAAAGAATTTGTGTTCGTATATTTTGGAGTACCATTAGTATCACTGGTCCAAGTGATAAGTTCATGTCCGTCTGGTTTCCTTTGCCATTGGAAGAGCGAACCATAGGCGCGCCAATCTTTTTTGATATGATCGGCAGTAAGTGTACTAGGAGCTTCTGCTGTAGTTGTTTTTGTATAATCAAGAGCCCCTGCCTGATGGGTTGGGTTAAACCAAGGCGAATCTACACGAGCGTATTCCGCTCCAAGGTTGTTATTAAGCCAAGTTCTGCCATCTGGTCCCTCTACTGGGATATAAATGAATTGGTGCTCTTTTTCTGTAGCTGAACCATAACCTACACAATCAAAAGTAGTCTTACTATAACAACGATCAGGGATACCACCTATACCTTTGAGTACTATATTATACGGCTTATCATTAAGTGTGTAAGGAATCGTAGCAATAATGTACTCTTCCCCTGGAGCTAACATTTTTACTAAATATTCTTGGTCACCTCCGCCTACGGTAATAGTAGCGTCTAAAGAGCCTGTTACTCCGAAATTACCCGCTGAAATATTAAGTGTAAGAGTATTGGTATCATTACCTTGTCCAGAGGCGGTGGTTACTGGTGCGGAGGTAACTGCATTATAAGAACCACTACCATTGGTATAAGGGATTTTTACTACCAATTTATTAGTAACATTGTCTATTTTACCTTGATAAGTAAAACCATTATACTCTAAAGACGCCACATACTCGGCTTTAGGTGAAGTAATAGTTGCTGAACCTAAGCCCACTTGTGTTTGTTGGTCGGCTTGAGCTCCAAGTTTACTAAAGCTAGCTTGTAAAGTTCCTGCTTCAGGTGTGCCACTTATTGTATACGACAGCACTGCTGACTCTCCAGAATTTAAAGCAATAGGATTTCCTGAGGTGCATGATGCCACGCTACCTATAAGTGTAGAGCCGTTGAGTTTTTGCCACTGACAGTTAGAAATGGTAAGACTACTTGTACCATTCTTAATACTTACAGCATCGGCAAAAGAGGAGCTAATATTAGAAAACGAATTGTTCTCCAAACGGAATTTTACACGGTTAGCTGTTGTAAATGAAACTCCCCCTACATAAGCCCCCTCAAACCCTACTGCCGTTACTGTGACGCTTTGAGATTTAGCTGATGCAACATCAGGTAAACATGCCCATTGGTGAACTCCCGAAATAACACCTAAGTACATTTCTAAACACCTTTTTTCTGTGTTGTAAATAATAGTGCCTTCTTCGGTTGTTTCCGAAAAAGCTAAACGCTCTGCTGTCGTAAATTTAGGGAATAGCACTCCTTGTGCCTGTGTGACAGGAATAAGGGAGTTTTTCTTCACCTCTAAGGTGGCTTTTGGGTTGTTGGTATTGATACCAACTTGTGCTTGTAATGCTATTGGAAAAAACATTACACAGAATAGAATCTTTTTCATAAGGTTTAATATTTTAAGATTATAGATATTAGACTTAAGAGTTGAGGTGATACTAAATTCTAATCTTTCATATCTCACCTCTAACCTAAAAAAACGCCTTCCCCCTCTAAACACACACAAAACGAGAGGAAAGGCTAAAACAGAAAGAACATAACGCTCCCTCTGAACACTAAAAGCACCCAACAAGAACGACCATGTTATGAGACAAAACAATGGTGCTTTTAGCATGTATTTATGAAGGCTAAAATTAGAATGGTGTAAACGCAAAAAACCTCCAACGAAAGTTGGTGGAATTATATTTATAATTAACGATAAAAGTTGAAGTAATTTTCTAGATAATACGACGCATACCCACGAAACTATTTGTGTGTGTGTGTGTGTGTGTGTGTGTGTGTGTGTGTGTGTGTGTTTACGAAATTATTTGGAACAGCCAAATAATTCGGGTACTTTTTTACATTTGTTTGTATGTA
>NZ_LEKU01000042.1:0-647 GCF_009932355.1 Riemerella anatipestifer | reverse complement strand
CAAAGTCCTTTAAGGCGGCTTCGGCAGCTTCTTTAGTGGGGGCATTATAAATATCTTTCATATCTTTGGTAAAGGCTTTTTTATCTTTCCAGACGACATACCTACTAGCGTTTCTGATTTGATGTACTACGCATATTTGTGTAGTAGATTTAGGGAATACATTTTTGATGGTTTGGGTAAATCCATTCAGATTATCAGTGGCTGTAATAAGTAGGTCTTCTACTCCTCGAGCTTTTAAATCTGTAAGTACATTCATCCAAAAGGCTGCTGATTCATTCTTCCCTAACCACAAGCCTAATACCTCCTTTTTACCATCTCTACGCAAGCCAACAGCTATATACATTGTTTTATTGATAACCTTTGAGTTCTCCCTTACCTTAAAGACCATACCATCCATCCAAGTAATTAGATAAACAGGCTCTAAAGGTCTGTTTTGCCAAGCTATAATATCGTTGGTAATTCGGTCTGTGATTCTAGAAATGGTAGATGTTGATATATTAAAGTCGTACACCTCGCTAATCTGTTGTTCGATATCAGCATTACTCATTCCTTTAGCATACAAACTAATGATAACATTTTCAATGCCATCCACCATATTGGTTCGCTTAGGAACAAGCATAGGATTAAAAGAAGCGTCTCTATCTCTA
>NZ_LEKU01000041.1:0-530 GCF_009932355.1 Riemerella anatipestifer | reverse complement strand
TTTTGTATATCAATCGATTATATATTATGGATAAAAAAAGGATATAAAACATTTGGAGTTAATGGCAAAGAATTTATATTTTTGCACCCTCGATAAGAGAGAATAGGAGTGGATTGATTAGAAGAGATTAAATACTTAGTAGTAATAAACCTAAGAATAAGAGGTGCATTATGAGGGGGTGTTTAGTGATGTTGAAAAAAAATATTTAATTTTTTTTCAAAAATATTTGGTCAATTAAAAAAAACTTTTTACTTTTGCACTCGCAAATCGGAACTGAGAAATCAGAGAGGGATTTAGCGAGAAGAATAGAGAACGTTGAAAGATACTATAACAACCAAGTAAGGAAAAAACCAAAGCGTAACAAAACTTTGAGTGAGACAGGAAAAACATACAATGGAGAGTTTGATCCTGGCTCAGGATGAACGCTAGCGGGAGGCCTAACACATGCAAGCCGAGCGGTAGAGTATCTTCGGATACTTGAGAGCGGCGTACGGGTGCGGAACACGTGTGCAACCTGCCTTTATCTGAGG
>NZ_LEKU01000005.1:0-248983 GCF_009932355.1 Riemerella anatipestifer | reverse complement strand
GTTGCTCCTACTGGGCCAGTTGGTCCCTGTAAGCCTTGCGGACCTGTAGCTCCTGCAGGACCAGCTACACCCTGTGGACCTTGAATACCTTGAGCGCCGGTCGCTCCTTTTAATGTTTGACCTGTGCTAGTCCATACTCCTGAAGTTTTCTTATAAACGGTACCGGTGGCAGCATCTACATAGCTATCACCATTCACTCCTAAACTAGAAGCTGGGACTCCCGTTCCTGATAGCATAGAAAAACCTTGAGCACCCGTTGCTCCTACTGGGCCGGCTGGTCCCTGTAAACCCTGTGGACCTGTAGCCCCAGCAGGACCGGCTACACCTTGAGGCCCTTGAATACCTTGCGGACCAATAAGAGATGTACCAACTCCCCAACCACTAGCGGTTTTAGGTCCATAAATTTGGTTGGTAGCTGTATTGATATAGAAATCTCCTACCGTACCTGTAGTAGATAATGGCTCTATAGTACCATTAAGCACACTTTTACCGTTTGCTCCTGCTAGGGTAGTTGCACTACCTAGAGGCTTCCAAGTACCTCCATTAAGAAGATTACTTTTGTTTTCATAATAGTAGAAACCTGGGACTACATCTACACCTCCTAGACCAGATCTACCAGTTCCTACATTATAAACCAACATCCCATCCATACGAGTAGGATAGTTAGCAGGTCCGCCAGAGCCTACACTAGATAAAGCTGTAAGCTGAACTAAATCCACTCTAGGGAATATTAACCCCTTTCCTAGATTGATTGAACTGTTCCAATCTGGAGAGGACGAAGCATCCATAAATGCGGTACTATTAGACAATACCTCTTGATTAACAGTAGAATTTGTTCTAACCTGACCAAATGCAATACTTCCAAGAGCAACCGCAGCTAATAATAGATTTTTTTTCATAATAGATTTTTTTTCATATTAATTACCTCCCTCTGAACCATACCATTTACCACCATAATATATATAACATAAACCGCTATTCTGGTAAATAGACCCTCCATATAATCCTCTAGGCTGAGGAGATATTGTCAATGTAGATCCTGATGTTCCTGGAGCATCATTAAATATACAAATCTTTCTACCATTAACAACGCCCGCTGTATCAAAAGTCCAAGTAACTGCTCCCGAATCTTTTTTTATTAGAAAATAGTCATCTGCCGTCAATGTTATAGTTCCACCTCCCTGAACTTCCCTAGTTTTATATATTGTAGCTCCTAACTTATTCCACTTCTGTATACTTTTATCAAAAAAGTAAAACCCTTTACCACTTACTTCCGATGCTACTCCTGTACCAGCTACTCCATCAGAAACATACACCAAAGTAGCCTCTTCGGCTCCTGTCATAGCTTGTACCTTTGCTGTAGTTACCCTAGGGATAAGAATCCCCTCATTGGTACTTCCTGTAGTAGTTTTAGCATCAATGTGTAGAGTAGCTTTAGGATCTGGATTATTAATACCCACTTGTCCATAAGCTGATAATCCTAAGCCAATAAAAGCTAACAGGCTTAATTTAGTCGTTCTTGTTTTCATAAATTTTATTTTTTTGTTTGAATTAATTTTACTGGCATAAACAATCCCTTAGAAAACTTATTTCTAAAGCAATATAAGATAGAAAGAAGCATTGAGATTTTTGAGAATTCCCCTCTAATATTCCAAAAAAACTAGGAACACCAAACAAAAACAACAACAAATTAAGCTTATGAAATAACGGTGCTCCTAGTGTAGAAATATGAAAATCAAAGTGAAATAAACATAAAACACAGGCACACACAAAAACCCCATAAACTCTTAAAAAGAATACAGGGTATGGCTTACATAACGAAACACTCGTATAAGAAAGCATAATAATTGTGGTTTGTGTGTGTTTATGTGTGTGTTTACACAATTATTCTAACTATCCGTGTTTTATGTATAATTAGCTGTATTACAGCTGTACTACAAAAACTAGTACAAACTTATAACCTTTTTGCAAAGTGTACAAGTTTTTTTAATAAAAACTGCTAATAATCATAGTTTTATTTTAAAATCAGAAAATAATATTTTAGCTTTGTACTAAATCTTAATAGACATTGTTTATGTTAAACTTTATAAAAAGACTTTTTGGAGGGAACCCCGTAGATTTTCAAGATTTAGCCGCAAAGGGAGCTCAAATAATAGATGTGAGAACAAAAGCCGAATACAATTCAGGGCATATTTTCAATTCCATAAATATCCCATTACAGGAGTTGAACCAAAATCTCAACCGCTTGGACAAAAACAGACCCGTAATTACCTGTTGTGCCAGTGGTATGCGTAGTGCTTCGGCAAAATCTATCTTATCTAATAATGGCTTTACTGCTTATAATGGTGGAGGCTGGAGCTCTCTTCAAAAGAAAATTCTAAAATAAAAATTATGTCTCAAAAATTTAAAGAACTCATAGAATCTCCTAAGCCTGTGCTGATAGACTTTTTTGCTACTTGGTGCCAGCCTTGCAAGATACAGTCTTCGGTACTTAACACCGTGAAAGAAAATGTGGGAGATACGGCTAGAATTGTAAAAATAGATATAGATAATTACCCTTCTATCGCTAGCGAATACAGCGTAAGAAGTGTACCCACTCTTATGATTTTTAAAAACAATGAACTCCTCTGGAAAGGTAGTGGCGTACACGATGTAAATACCCTAACTCAACTTCTTAAAGATTTTGCTTAAGCCAAACTTAAATATAAATATTCTATAAAAAAACTTGCACTCTCTATAAAGGGTGCAAGTTTTTTATTAAAGCTCGTTTACTTAGTTTTTTTACATTGCAGAAGATACCACTACTTCTGAATCTATCTTTTTGATTAACCCTTGTAAAGTCTTACCTGGACCTACTTCCACAAAAGAAGTTGCACCGTCTTTAATCATATTTTGAATAGACTGCGTCCACTTTACAGGGCCTGTAAGCTGTGCGATAAGGTTTTGTTTGATTTCCTCCTCATTAGCCACTGCTGTAGTCGTAATATTTTGATAAATAGGGAAACTTGCCTTTCTAAATTTTGTATTTTCTATCGCTGTTGCTAACTGGTCTTGTGCAGGCTTCATTAGTGGTGAATGAAATGCCCCATTAACAGGTAATAGCAATGCTCTCTTAGCTCCCGCTTCTTTAAGTTTAGCACAGGCTTCCTCTACTGCTTTGGTTTCTCCAGAGATTACCAATTGCCCAGGGCAGTTATAGTTTGCAGGTACTACTACCCCATCTATTTGAGTGCAGATTTCTTCTACTCTTTCATCTTCTAAGCCCAAAATAGCTGCCATAGAAGAAGGGTTAGCATCACACGCTTTTTGCATAGCATCTGCCCTTTGAGCTACTAATTTTAAGCCGTCTTCGAAGGATAAAACGCCACTCGCCACCAATGCCGAAAACTCTCCCAAAGAATGTCCTGCCACCATCTGAACACCTGTAGCATCTATAGCTTTAACTGCCGCCACGGAATGTATAAATATCGCAGGTTGCGTTACTCTGGTTTGTTTTAAATCTTCCTCTGAACCATTAAACATAATTTTTAGGATATTAAAACCTAATATTTCGTTGGAAAACTCCATTAAGTCTTTAATATCTTTTCTACTGTCGTACAGTTCCTGTCCCATTCCTACAAACTGAGACCCCTGACCTGGGAACACTAATGCTTTCATACTTATTTTTTCAAAGATTATCTCTTTAATTTCTTATTTAATTTATGGTAAAAGTCTTACTACACGGTAACCTACATTTACATAGGCACCATTTGGTTTTACTCTTTGGAATTCAAATTTTGTAGCTAGCTGAGTTTGGGCTTGTCCCATTTGTTTAAAGATTTCTCCTTTTTTATTTTCTCTTGAGAGCATATCATTAACAATATCAAACCCCACTATAGCATATTTAGAAGGTGTTTTACAATATTTGGCTTTATATGCCGCTAAGACTTCTTTTTCAAAACTTCCTTCTGAATTGATTTTCCTATCCATTATATACACCAAATTAGCTTGACTTAGCTCATCTACTTTTTTATCAAAAGCAGCCACATAGAACATACTAAAGGCTTTGATCCCTTTAGTATCCTTAGACAAACCAATGATTTTAGAAGCAAAAGCATTACCCACACCGTCATCATCACTCGCCAAAATTGCTATTACTGGAGAACTTTGACCTGTCATCATATTTTGCTCTAGCTCTATCTTAGACGCATTATCCACTATAATAACCTCTGCTTTTCTTAACGACCTATCTAATCCTGCCTTTATGTAGTTTGCATTAGTCGTGTCATCTCCAGCCACGATATAAATTTTTTGGTTAGAAAAGACCTCTTTAACCTCTTTTACAATCCTATCAGCATAGATGGTTTTATCCGTTTCAGCTATAATTAAATTACCAAAACCATACATCTCCTCGCTGTTTGCAAAAGGAGCTACTATAGGAATTTGAGTATCTTTAACATAGTCTAAAACCTCCAATACATTAGATTTAAATAAAGGTCCAATAATTAAATCGGTATTAGACTGGTCTATTTGGATTAAATTTTTCTTGAATGCTTTTTCGTTACCTGCATCTATGATATTAAAATCTAGCTCTTGCCCCTTTTTAGCATTCATCTCTACAGCTAACTTAGCTCCCATAAGGAAATCCGTTGCAAGCCCTCTATATTTAGAATCTCCTGTATCAAAGCCAAATGGCAACATCAATACCACTTTAAGTGCGTTAGTATTCTTCTTAACATAGGCTTTATTGAACTTTTTTATTTTAAGAACCATCCCTGGTTTTAAGCCCTCTGAAATTTGAGGATTAAGTTCTAAGAGTTGATCTAAATCCAAATCATACTTGTTAAGGATACCAAAAACAGTATCACCTGCCTGAACGGTATAGGTAATATAATCTTCTTGGGAAGGAACTACCTTTTTAGTTTCTGAAAAATCTGGTTTTATTTTCTCAGTAGAGTTAGCGACACTTGGGTGTTTCACTTTAATAACTTCCCCTACTTTCAAGCCATTCTCTTCTAAACCTGGATTAAGTGCAAAAAGGTCTTTCTTACTGATTCCAAATTGTCTTGTAATGCGATAGTAGTTATCCTTAGCCTGCACCTCGTATTCTCCTTCGGATAAAGCCTTTGCTGTTTTTTCCACAGACGAATTTTCCTGTGTTGTGGTTGGAGTAGCAACTTCTTTAACAGTAGAAGTAGTTACTAATTCTGATGCTCCGTATTTAGTGATTTTATCCAAAGGCAATACCACTTCCTCTCCTATCTTCATTTCTAAATTTGGATTCAGTTTTCTAACCTCCGTTTCCGTAATATGGTACTGGCGGATTAAACTATATAAAGTTTGTTTTGGCTTAAGTACAATTTTACCCAGCTGAACTTCCTTAGAAGCAGCCACTACTTTTTGTCTTTGCCCAGCTGACTTTTTACCAATATTAAGGGTTTGCCCTATCTTAATGGCTCCATCCTTTATTTCAGGATTAAGTTCGTAAAGTTCTTTTATAGATAAACCGTACTTTCTGGAGATAGAGTACGGCGTCTCTTTCTCGGCTACCGTGTGCGTTTGTGCCTGTAAAAAGAAACTCATTAAAAATATGGGAGCAATTAATATTTTTTTCATTGTTTATAAACTAGATTGCAAAAATACATTTTTCCAATTAAATAGCTAACACTAACATTACCGACTTATCCACAGGCATTTCTTCTAAACAGATATCCAACCATTTTCTACCTAAACCTCTGTAAAATACGCTAAAATTATATTGTCTTTCCTGCCATTTAGCATTAGGATTTATCTTTTCAGCGAGCAAATTCAATCGTTCTAACAAATCTTGATTTTTTTTCTTTTCTGCTTTTAACAGACGGGTTCTCATTTTTTGATAAGATTTTAGCTGACGCTTCTGTTCTGCTTCCACAAGGTTAAAGAAAGTAACCTCTGTCTGTCGGGCTTTTTCTTTCAGTTCATCAAAACCTTGCTTTAGTAATTTTTCTTTCTCATCAATAGTAGGCAGTAAAGTAGAATTTTTCAATAGTTTTTCTCCAAACATTCTCTGATAATCATTGAAAAAATCCTTAACACTAAACCCTAACTTATCAATTTTAGCAAAAGTTTTTTCATCAATAAAAGTGAATGAATGGCGTGGTATTAAAACTGGAAACTCTAACCCTATACTTTTGAAATAATCTACCAACTCTAGCCAATACATTATCTCTGCATTTCCGCCTATATAAGCGATATTAGGCAACACTGTCTCCTGATACACAGGTCTCATCAAAGCATTAGGGCTAAATCTTTCAGGAAAGTTCTGCAACTCCTCCAAAATTTCTTGCTCCGTAAATACCTTTTGGGTGTCTATCACTTTAAATGAGTTACCTTCTCTTTCTATCCTTTGGCGTTTGTCCGTAAGGTAAAACAAATTGATTTCTCTAGGATTCACCTGCACTTTAGAGTATGTTTGTGATAAATACGCTATCCTTTGCTTGGTTTCGTTGTATAGTTTTTGAGAAAAAAGTTCTTCTCTAAAAGCGGAGGACATTTGCAATTTCAAAGCCTTATCATCACCATCTATGAGTAAAAGTCCGTAGTCTGCAAATAATTTTTGAGCTAAAATCCTTATAGATTGCGATAGTGTATGCCCCACACCATAAGCTTCCTCTAGCCAACCAACAAGCTCTTTTCCAAAAGGGAAACTCTCCATTTCCTTTTTAAATTGTTCCAAAAATGCGTTAGTTTCCAACTTAATTCTACCTACCGCTCCACCTTGTACGCCTTCTATCTCGTAGTAATTTTCATCTGTCCTGAAGTGATTGATTTCATCAAAATCGTGGTCTTCCGTAGCCATCCAAAAAATAGGAACAAAATGTTTTTCAGGAAATTGTTCTTTAAGATAAACACTCGTTTTAATTGTCTGTAAAATCTTATAAATAAAAAACACAGGTCCTGTAAACAAATTAAGCTGATGACCTGTAGTGATGGTAAATGTATTTTCTTTTAGTAAAGCTTCCAAATTCTCCTTTTGTGATGGAGAAAGCTCAATACCTTCATATTGCTCTTGAATGACTTTAACTAAAACTTCTCTTTTTTCATTAGAAAATGTTTGGGATTTAGCCTCTATCTTATCAACTATGTTGGTAATATTAAATGAATACGGTTTAAAATCCTCTATTTTATCATCTAAAAAATCCCTAATCAGCTTAGGGATTGCCTCTATCTCCTGAAATGGAATAAGCGTTTTCATACTTCAAATTTAGTAAAAAAGATACCAAACTACACCTAAATTAAGCCTAAAATCAGAAATAGGAAAATATGGCGCTGTATATGACCTATTTTTCATAAATGTAGTATTAAAGTGCTGTGCTTCTGCATAAATGAGCATTCTTTTCACTTTCATATTAAAATAAGCCGAAGCAATAGGTTGCCCTCCTATGCTATGAGCAGAGGCAGACGGCAACACAAATTCGTTAAGTACAGGAGCGTATTCTCTAGAGTTGAACTTTGAAAAATAATATACTTGAATACCCGTCTGTAATTCTGCCGCTTTTTTAAAGGCTGGTGTTTGATAGTAGAAATTGAGTCTTCCTACAAAATGTGGCAAAGGCAACAAATCTTTATTATTGAGAACCGCCTGAAATAAAAGATTTGGATTAAAGTTAAATTTACCATACTTAAACAGAGCTTCTCCACCAATCTGAGAAATATTAACCGAAGCCGAACTTTGCTTAGGCTGATACAACTCATTAAAATAAGCCATTTGGTCTATCCTAAAATAATTGGCTGATACTTTTGCATCAAACCATTTCAAGCCTAAAGTTCCACCAATTTCTAGAATATTTTGATTTTTGAAATCTTGCCACTGATAATTGAAATTAGGATAAAGCGAAGCATTTACCAAATAGTTAAAACTTGGCGCTACCGACTGGAAGTTAGCTTTAGCATCTAAGAAATAACCCTCAATAGGCTCTAACTTTAAGTGATTGGTTGTTTTTAAATAATTTCCAAAAACAGCGCCTCTAGAGATTTCTAAGAAAGACTGCAACTTCAGTTTATCCCAAAGGTTGATGTCTAAATTCCCAACCGCTCCTAGCCTATTTTCTTTATAAATATCAAACTGGGCGTTACCCGTACCCAAACTGATACTTTGATGCCTAATACCTGCATCTAGTTTAAATTTTTCGTTATCCCAAAGTAAACTTATTGTATTACTTAAGTTCTCAGAATATTTTTTATTTACCAAAGACATCTCTGTTAATACACTGCCACCTCTTTGCTGAAAATAACTTTCTACACTAGATTGTTTAAAATAGTATTTATTACCTTGATGAAAAATGCTATGCCTTAACTTAAACGGAAAACGCTCCGAAGAAAACGGACGAAATTCGTGGCTGTAATAATACCTTCTATATGAAAATCTAGAATCAGAACTTGTGAGATTAACTTCGAGATTATTTCTATTTTTAAATCGGGTATCGTTAAGGAAATTATCCAAGCTCACAATACCTCCATATTCCTCTGCATTAACATTCTGATGCGTAAAATGAGCATAAGCTTGATATTTTTGATTTCTAGACTGAAACCGTGCCGAAACTGTAAAATTATTACTAGAGGTCAAACTTCTTCTATAAAACCCTTGGGACCTAAGCCCCGTATAATCCAACGCAAAATTGAAATCCTTCCCAATATTTTGAGTATAGGTAGATTTTAGAGTTCCCCCATTTCCCACACCATTATGGTAAACAAAAGCCGTAGTAGGCGTTTTAACATCATAATAGCATATATCTTGAATACCTTGTATGAAGTGTGATTTATTAGTTGGCAAAAGAGTTAAATTCTCCTCTGAGTTAACGGAATACACTAAATCTTGAAAACCTGCTCCCACATTAGCAAATGGCACCTTACCAAAAACATCTCTATTGTTATATTGGGTAAATTGATGATATTTATCTATACTAAACACCGTATCAAACACTTGATACTGCCCAAATTGCACCTTATATCTATAATCTTGAATAGTAGGAATAAAGACTTTAACAGAGTCTTTTCCGCCTCTATCTATAACTAATGAATCTTGCTTTATCTTATCTCCCGATTTTTCTTGTGCTTTTAACCAAGTAGAAGCCAATAACACTACTATAAAAAAAATGTACCTCATAAAGTTTTTATGAGGTACAAAGGTATGTAATTTATGTGATTAAATCATATGCTTTTAGTTAGCATACCCTGAGTTCTGCTGTATATTTGGATTACCAGCTATCTCTGACATAGGTATAGGGAAAGTATATTTATAACTACCATTCTCCAAATTAGAAACAGGTACTATATCATCTGTCTCGTTTCTGTCCATAGTAACACCTGCTTTAGCAGCCAAACGTTTAAGATCTATATAACGATGTCCCTCAAAAGCTAACTCTACTCTTCTCTCTTTAAGTATATCAGCCAAAGCTTGAGTAGAAGAAGTATAAGTAGGCGTAATAGCCTTTCCTAAATAGTTTCTACTTTCTCTAACTTTCTGAATATAACTCTTAGCAAGAGCAAAATCATTTTCTGCTACAGCACATTCAGCCAAAATAAAATACATTTCAGATAGTCTAAATACCTTAACATCATTCCTTAACGGAGCAGTAGATTTTCCCGGATATTTATCAATAATCAACTGATCAGACTGTATAGGAGAGGATGAAGTAGCATAGTTAGGATCTATTTTAGATGTCGGATCAACGTAAGTATACCTCCTAATATCACCTTCAGTTTTATCAAGAATATTAAATAAATTTCTTCCCATTGCCCACATAGGGGTACCACTTAAATTAGACTGATTAAGGTTGTAGCTAGCAGCAAGATTCGTCCCTGATCCTGAAACAGGTCTAGAAGCAGCAAAAATTACCTCACCTTGATCAGTATCATTCCATATATTTCTGTATGGGCTAAAAGATGGTTCTTTGTAGAAAGCAGTATTCCACTCTGTGCTACCAGCAACCAAACTACCTAATCCAGATGCAGGCAGTGCATTAGTTAAACTTAAACCTGACTTAGATAATACCTCCAAAGCAGCAACTTTTGCTTCAGCGTATTTCCCTCTATATAAATTTAATCTAGCTCTGATAGCACTTACCAAATTCTTACTAGCATAATAACGACTAGACTGTGGGAGGTACTGCTCTGCATAATCAAGATCAGAATTAATTAAATTATAAACATCCTTGTTAATACTTCTTTGTTTTTTAGTATCAGCAGTAGGTACACCATCAACTATAATAACGCCTAAAGCATTATCATCTTGCATATTCTCTGAAAAATAAGTTTGCAATTGTAAATAAGATAAAGCTCTAAGTACTCTAGCTTCAGCTAAAATCTGATTATAGCTAGCCAATTCAGAACTAGATGGTGTTACTTTTTTTGAACCTTCAATCAACCTATTACAGTTATTGATTACCCTGTAATTTGATATCCAAGTAGAAGATACCAAGCCATCAGCGGAAGTAATATAATACCTGTGTAAATCATACTGTTGACCTCCAGATCCTGACCCTGGCTTAACTTCATCTGTTAATACAGAAGTAGCATAAATAGCAGACGCAGGCTCATAGTTCATATAAACCCCTCCCTTCAGATAAGCATCCATATTGGCTACACTAGTATAGAATAGGTTATCATTAACCTCTCCATCTTGAACAATATCAATAGCATCTCTACAGCTATTAATAGTAGATACTGAAACAACTGATAATAGTGCAATAGCACTTATTCTAATTATTCTTCTTTTCATTTTCTTTTTTTTTAAAATTCAACATTTAATCCTATTGAATACGTTTTAGGGTTAGGGTAAACACTTGCTGATGTAGGATTAAATGGTTCTGGATCAAAACCTTTCCACTTAGTCCAAGTAACTAAGTTTTCCCCCATCACATATACTTTAACCGATCTAAACGGTGTAGACGCTAACAATTCTTTTTTAACGTTGTATCCAAAAGAAACATTCTTTAATCTCACAAAATCAGTTTTATATAAAAATCTATCAGAATCATAACTCGATAAACTCCAATTTTTAGATGTTAATGACGGTATATCTGTATTTCTATTATTAACAGTCCATGCATTCAACATATCTGCAGTTACATTATTCCCATTACCTGCGTAATTAGGATTATTGAGCCAAGAAGCTAAGTTATCAAAAGCCCAACCTCCTTTTTGGTAACTAAATAATGACGTTAAATAAAATCCTTTATAATCTATATCAATACCAAAGCCTCCAGTATAAATAGGAAGTGCAGATTTCCCCGTTAAAATTCTATCGTCTGCTGTAGGAGCCTCTGTTTTATTACCATTTTTATCTAAAAATAAAGCTTCACCATTATCTGGATTTACACCTATATAACGATAAAGATTCCATTGATAAGCAGGTCCTCCTTTAGCAAAAACATTATTACTCGTTAAATCTTCTCCTGGAAGCTCTAGTATTTTGTTTCTATTATAAGCCATGTTAGCAAATACAGAAAGACTAAAATCTGTTTTCTTAATAGCATTAACTCTTAAGTTTGCTTCAACACCTCTGTTCTGCATTTTACCATTATTTCCTTTGATACGATAGGTAGCATTTACTGCAGAAATAGGCACATCTAGATATAGGTCTGACGTAGTCTTTTCGTAATAGTCGAAAGCTCCTTGAATCCTATTCCTAAACAAAGCGAAATCTACCCCTATATTAGCTTGACTTATTCTCTCCCAACTTAAAAGAGGATTCTTCAATCCCACAAAAAAACCAGGTATGTTTTGATAACCCGTTCCTCCTTCATAAACATCTCTTACGACATTAGAACCTGCATATAAGGCATTGAAATTATTAGATGAAGGCACTATATTTTGGTTACCGTTAGTTCCGTAAGAAGCTCTTAGTTTCAACATATTGAATACAGATCCCTCCATAAACTCTTCCTTATCGACATTCCATCTACCAGATACTGACCAGAAAGTCGCCCACTTTCTCCCATCGGCAAATCTATACGAAGCATCTCTTCTTACTGTTGCTGAAACACCATATCTGGAAGCATAGTCATAATCTAATGTTCCTATAAAGGCTAGAGTCCCTGCCTTAACTTTTTCAACTGAGACTGAAGGTCTATACAAAGCAGGAGTATCTGGATTAAACGGCACATATCCCGTTCCTGCACCAAAAGCCCAATCTAACTGCCTCAATCCAGGCTGATACTGTGACCTATAAGAGTAAAAGCCTCTTAAATAATCAATATATGCACCCAACCCTATGGTATGTTCTCCAATTTTTTTATCATATAATAAACTTGTAACTGAATTCAATGTTGCGTCAAAAGTATTATTTATTGACTCAAATCCTCCATGAGCAGCTTTTTGAGATTTAGCAACTACAACAGACAAATAACCAAATGGGTCTCTTGCGAAAATACGCTCATCCTGCTTATAATTAACCCCTGTTTTATTAGTTACTGTTAAATCATCTGTGATTTTATAAGATCCACTTACATTTACAATGGCTGAGGTTTGGGAAAATCTATTTTTAACACCTCCGTTTATAATATCAGATAATATCCAAGATCCCCTGCCTGTCCAATTTGCCCCTATAGCATCATACATTTCCTGTCCGTTAGTAAATCTATACGGTTCTAAATAAGTAGGTGCAACAACCGCTCCATAAAGAGGGTTTTGTATCGTATTGTAAGCAACTCCTGTATTGGTCTCCTGATCTAACTGGTTTCTCTTTGAATACCCAAGTCCTATTTGAGCACTGTAAGAAAAACGACCGTTCTCTGACTTCCCATTAATGTTACTTCTCAAAGTAAATCTCTTAAAATCAGTAGATTTAACTACACCTTCACTGTCTAAGTATCCTAATGATGTATATGCAGTAAACAATTTAGCACCATATCTAAGTCCTAAATTATGCTGCTGAGACATCCCAACTCTAAAGAATTCCTTATTCCAGTCTGTATTAACCGCATAACCATCTATCTGACTTTGAGTTAATGTAGAGCCTAAACCGTTACCTACCCTCTGCTGAATTGTCAACAACTCCCTTGAAGATGCCAAATTATATTTATGCATAGGGAAAGTAGAGAAGTTAGTAACCGCATCATAAGAAACTTTTAAACCCGAGTTATAAGCCCCTGATTTTGTTGTAATTACAAGAACCCCATTAGCTCCATAGTTACCATATATAGCAGTTGCTTGAGCATCTTTTAAAATTGATATTGACTCTATGTCATTAGGGTTCAAATTCCTAAATTCATTCCCAGTAGACATTAATCCATCTATAACATAAAGAGGATCCGTAGAAGCATTTAAACTCCCCATACCTCTAACCATAACATTGATTTTTCCCGAACCTGGAGATCCCGAAGATGAATTAATTGAAACACCTGGAGCTGTTCCTTGAACAGAATTCAAAAAAGAAGCATTAGGACGATTTTCCAACAAGTCTGAGGTAACCGTAGTACTAGCCGTACTAGATTTTGACTTACTCATAGTCTTTCCATAACCTAAAATCACAACTTCTTTAATTTCTTTAATGCTGTCTTTTTTCGCTTTTTGTGCTACTACACTTTGAGCTCCTATAAAGAAAACAGCCCCAGCGGTAAGCACCCTTAATTTCACATTCATATTAACAAAATTTAATATTATACCTCGCAAATATGTTAATAATTCTTAATATTCACAAATAAATCAGCTTTTTTTATTATTTATCACCTAAAAACACTATACATTTTCATCAAAAAACAAGTCCATTTTTAAGGATTAAATCATAAACAATTTAATAAAACCTAATAATCAACAATTTAAAATTAAATTATCATTATTATCATAATATTAAAATAACCGTAATTTAGATTCGTTATAAATTAATAAAAAGGGACTCAGTAAATTCAACTGAGCCCCTTTATATCAAATCGTGAAAATAAAAACTTATATTACTTCAGTTTCTTCTTAACACTTACTTGTTCGTAAACTTCTAAAATATCTCCAACTTCTATATCATTATAGCCTTTAAGGTTAAGTCCGCATTCGTAGCCCTTGGTAACCTCTTTAACATCATCTTTAAAACGTTTTAAACTCTCAAGTTCGCCATCAAACTTCACAATACCATCTCTTAGAAGTCTTATCTTAGAGTTTCTAGTAACTTTACCTGTAAGTACCATACACCCTGCAATAGAGCCTACTTTAGAAATTTTGAACACCTCTCTAATTTCAACATTACCCACCACCTGCTCTTTAATTTCAGGTGAAAGCATTCCTTCCATAGCTTCCTTAACATCATCAATAGCATCGTAGATGACAGAGTAAGTTCTTATTTCTATCTCTTCTTTGTCCGCTAAATCTTTTGCGTTTGCTCCCGCTCTTACATTAAAGCCTATAACTACAGCATCTGAAGCAGTTGCCAATAAGATATCACTCTCTGTAATTTGACCAACTCCTTTGTGTAATATGTTGATTTGAATTTCCTCCGTAGATAGTTTTTGTAACATATCAGATAATGCTTCTACAGAACCGTCCACATCACCCTTAAGGATAATATTAAGTTCCTTAAAGTCGCCTAAAGCAATACGTCTTCCTATCTCATCTAATGTTAAATGCTTCTTAGTTCTTATAGATTGCTCTCTATGAAGCTGTTCTCTCTTATTCGCTAAGTTTTTAGCCTCTCTTTCATCTTCATAAACCTTAAACTTATCTCCCGCAGTAGGAGCTCCGTCTAAACCTAAAATAGTTACAGGGATAGAAGGTCCTGCCTCTTCCATATTATTACCTCTTTCGTCTAGCATTGCTTTTACCTTACCATGGTTTTTACCAGCTAAGACATAATCCCCAACTTTAAGTGTACCTGCCTGAACGAGCATTGTAGCTACATAGCCTCTGCCTTTATCTAAAGCAGCCTCTATAATAACTCCATTAGAACGCCTATTAGGGTTAGCTTTAAGTTCTAAAAGTTCTGCCTGTATCAATACTTTTTCTAAAAGTAAATCTACATTATTACCAAACTTAGCAGATATTTCTTGAGATTGTACATTACCACCCCATTCTTCTACCAATATATTTAATTGAGATAACTGTTCTCTAATTTTATCTGGATTAGCATTGGGTTTATCCACCTTGTTAATTGCAATAATCATAGGAACTCCCGCTGCCTGAGCGTGAGAGATAGCCTCTTTTGTTTGTGGCATTACATCGTCGTCTGCCGCAATCACAATAATAGCAATATCAGTAACTTGAGCCCCTCTAGCTCTCATCGCTGTAAAGGCTTCGTGTCCTGGTGTATCTAAGAATGTAATGCGTTCCCCATTTTCTAACTTAACATTGTAAGCTCCTATGTGCTGTGTGATACCTCCAGACTCTCCAGCGATAACATTGGTTTTTCTTATATAGTCAAGTAATGAAGTCTTACCGTGATCCACATGCCCCATTACCGTTACGATAGGTGCTCTGTGAACTAAATCTTCTTCTGTATCTTCTTCCTCTTCTGCATTATCATCTGTAAGCTCTGCATCGGCAAAAACAATATCAAAACCAAACTCTTCCGCCACTAATGTTAGTGTATCTGCCTCTAATCTTTGGTTCATAGTTACCATTACTCCTAAGGCAAAACAAGCAGATATTACCTCCATTGGAGATACATCCATAAGACTAGCCAACTCACTTACCGTAATAAACTCGGTTACTTTAAGCGTTCTGTCTTTTGCTTCTAATTCTTGTTGTTCTGCATCTTGCTCTCTACGCTGAGTTCTCTTCTCCTTTCTATATTTAGCAGACTTAGATTTACCACCTTTATTGGTTAGTTTCTCTAAAGTCTCCTTAATTTGATTTTTTACTTGCTCTTCTGTAAGCTCTACAGGCATTGTCTTCTCTCCTCTCTTCTTCTTTCCTCCACGGCTTCCTTTATTGTCAGGACGAGCTCCTCCAGAATTATTACCTTTAGTCTTATTATCTTGCTCTTTATTTTGTCCTTGAGCAGGTTTAGCATCAGTAGTCTTCGTAATTCTTTTTCTCTTCTTTTTCTTAGGACGAGTTTCAAACTGAGATAAATCCACAGTTTGTTTTAAAATCTTAGGACCTTCCAGTTTTTGATAGTTGGTCTCTATTTTTTGAGGCTCTTCCGCAACAACCCCTTCTTTAACCTCTTCCTCTTGTTTAGGTTGAACCACTTCTTCCACTTTAACAGCCGGCTTCTCTTCTACCTTAACCTCAGATTTTTCTTCTTTTTTAGCTACTGTTTTTTCTTTCTTAGCCTCTGATTTTTTAGAAGACTTAGGTCTAGAAGATTCTATCTGACTTAAGTCTATTTTATCTAAAACTTTCAGCTCAGTCTTTTGAGAATCTGCCTCTAATTTCACAGGCTCTTCTTTCTTTTCTACCTCTACTACAGGTTCTTCTCTAACCTCAGTCTTTTTTTCTTCTGTTTTATTTTGACCTAAATCTATTTTACCTAAAACTTTAGGTTCAAGTTTTTCAGAAGACTTGGCTCTTATAACCTCAGGGGCTTTTTCCTCTTTTAGTTCTATCTTTTCCTCTGGAACTTTAGAAATTACCACCTCATTAGAAGCCTTTTTTTGCTCTCCATCTTTTTTGAACTCAGCTTCCAATGCAGAATATGCCTCTGGTGCCAATAGAGCATTTGGATTACTATCTATCTCTATATTTTTGGTTCTTAGAAATTCTACCGCTCTAGATACCGAGATATTAAGTTCCTTAATTGCTTTATTTAATCTAATATTTTTTGGCATAATGTATTTGATATTTGCTAATAACCACTAGTGTTATTTCGCTTTTTATTTTATAAGTTATTTATTGTTTAAACGAAGCTTAACTTCATTTTAGTTTTCCGTTTCACAAGAGTTACTAATCGTTAAACTCCTCTGCTAAAATTCTTTTAACTTCTTCTATTGTTTCTTCTTCCAAGTCTGTCAAACGAACTAGAGCCTCTGTATCCTTATCTATAATACTCTTAGCCGTATCTAAACCAACTTTTTTGAAAGTTTCTATCACCCAACCTTCAATTTCATCACTAAATTCGTCTAGCTCTACATCATCATCTTCATGAGCTTCTCTGTAAACATCTATTTCATAATCAGATAGCCAAGAAGCTAATTTGATATTTTGACCTTGCTTACCTATGATTTTAGCAATCTCTTCAGAAGGCGTATATACCAATGCTTTTGATTCCTCTGCATTGATGTCTATCTTATTTATAGTAACATTACCTAAAGCTCTCTTAACCAATATTTCTGGATTTTTAGACCATTGGATAACATCTATATTTTCGTTTCTAAGTTCTCTTACCACACCGTGTATTCTAGACCCCTTAACACCTACACACGCTCCCACAGGATCTATTCTATCGTCGTAAGCATCTACAGCAATTTTAGCTTTTTCACCTGGTATTCTCACTACTTTTTTAAGAATGATGGTTCCATCTTGAATTTCTGGAATTTCTAATTCTAATAGTCTCTCTAAGAACTTAGGCGATATTCTAGAAATCGTGATTTGAGGTTTACTTCCTTTAAAATCAACACTTTCTATCACAGCTCTCACATTATCTCCTTTTCTAAAGAAATCTGAAGGTATCTGCTTATCTTTTGGCAAAATATACTCGTTGCCTTCATCATCTAATAATATCACATGCTTGAAACGGATATGATGAACTTCGCCCACCATAATTTCCCCAATTCTATCCTTGAATTGTTCATATAAGTAAGCATTGTGATGCTCTTGTATTTTAGTTGCTAAAATTTGCTTAAGCGTTAAGATATTTCTTCTCCCCAGTTGAGATACTTTAATTTCTTGAGTAAACTCTTCCCCCACTTCAAAAGTAGGATCTGTTTTTCTAGCTTCCGAAATTTCTATTTCTAAATCGTCATCTTCTGACATTTGGTCTTCCACAATAGTTTTATTAAGAAAAATTTGGAAATCTCCCTTATCTGGATTTACAATCACATCAAAATGATCATCAGAATCATATCTTTTCCTTAGAAGGGTTTTAAGAGAATCTTCTATGATTGCCATCAAATCAATCTTACTGATATTCTTCTCTTCTTTAAAATCCCCAAACGCTTCTATCAAAGCTAAATTATCCATCTATATACTTCTTTATTATTTACAATTAAACTGATTTTACCACACTAAAACTTAATAGCTACTAAAGCTTTTTTTATATCTGAAAGTAAAATTTCTTTCTCCTCCTCTACATCTATCTTACCTTTACCTATTTCCTTAGGTTTACGGTAGCGTAAGATTAACACCACTTTATCCTCTTCCACTCTAGTCAATTCACCTTCTATTTTAGAGGAGTCATTCAGCAGAATATCCAAATCTCTACCTATGTTTTTTCTAAACTGTCTTATTTGAGTCAATGGCTCGCTGAGTCCTGCTGACATCACCTGAAGGCTAAAGTCATGCTCTTCTCTATCCATATTAAACTCTATAGCTCTACTTGCATCTAGACAATCTTGCAAGGTAACTCCATTATCTCCATCTAAAATAACCACCACATCATCTCCCGCCGACACTTTAAGATCTATTAAAAATAAATCTTCTCTCTCCGAAAGGAAATCGTTAAGTAGTGTTTCCACCTGTGCTTTTATACTCATACTCTTGTTTGTTAAACCTCGAATAGTAGGACTACGAAAAAAGGCTTTCTTTCGAAGCCTTTCCATTATTTCCCGCAAATCCTCCGCAAAGGTACAGTTTTTTTATCACACCACAAAACATAACACACTCAACTTATTGAAATAAAAGCTCAAATACTTTATTTCAAAATATTTTCAACTGAGTTTTATCTATCCGTTCTATAAATTTTGTTTACCTATTTGCTAAAAATGAGCTTCAATAGGAAAATCTAACTTTCTTGCAATTTCCAAAATCCTCTCTTTTTCTGACTTTTCGCAAATAAAAAGCGAATAACTATCCATCTGTGTATCAATATTTAGCATTGTAAAGTCAGATTCTTTTTCTATTTTCTCTGCAATCTGCCACATTTCTTTATCTTTAATAGTAAATTCTTGCTGTATTTCTTCGGAAATAAACTCACTTAAATCATCATAATCCACTTTCCAATCGGAATTGAAAGTCAATAACAACTCAGATAACAAATGTTGAGTAAAATAAGGTATATCCACCTCAGAATCCTCATCAAAATAACCTTCCTCCACAAGCATCTCTTTGTATTCTTCTGGGTTTTCTTGAATTAAGTGCCAATTTTGTTTAAACACCTCTATCTCCTCTTCACTCCGAAAGCCCTTCAAACCAACAATTTTTATAAATTCTTCCAGTAGTTTTCCTGAATCTTTTTCTACTTGCTTTACAAATTCCCCTTGGTTTCTCACCGTAGCAATCTCAAACTCATTACAAACAATTTCTATAGCCTCAGTGAAAAATTTAATGTAGTGCTTTTCATATTCATCTTGAGTATCCTCAACAAGAACTTTAGCATGAGTAATTGTTTCAAGTGTAGAAAGACACTGCTCTACATGGTAAAAAACAGTTACCTTCATTGTTCCATCTTCATAATACGATGGAATCAAAAAGAACATCAGATTTTGTGCTGTAAAATGCTTTTTGAACTTGCCAACTGGTGGAATGGTACAATGCATTACAATCAAACTATATTCAACATTATTATTTTTATCCTCATCCGACAAACAGCCAATATCAAAAGGCTCTAAAAATGTTTTCTCATATGGCTCAAATATATTTTTAGCTTTTATCTTTTTTAGACTTGCTTTATCATATTCTGGATCACCACTTGTAAAAGACGAAGGATAATTGAGGTATTCCAACAATATATCCGATTTAAACTGAGATAAATTAGGCTTTACGCTTTGTTGCCAATGGCGGTCAGGCTCCTCCATAAATCGTACAATATCAGGAAGAGCTTTAAAACTTTCTAAAGTCATATTATTTTCACTTTCAGAGTTAATCCTAGATTTTTTAAATAGATTTTTCAAACTTTTTAAAACCATACTCTCACTTTTAAGTCAATCGCAAAAGTATAAAATGTTTATCTTTGGATAAAAATAAATCATGTTCAATACAGAAGAATATCAAAGTGCTTTGGAGTGGCTGTTTACACAAATGCCCAACTACCAAATAGATGGACAAAAAGCCTACAAACCAGGACTAGACAATATAAAAAAACTTTGCGATTTTTTTGGAAACCCTCAAAACAAATTAAAAACAATACACATAGGTGGAACTAATGGCAAAGGCTCTACGAGCAATATGTTAGCTTCCATACTTCAAGAGCAAGGTTATAAAGTAGGGCTTTACAACTCTCCGCACCTTATAGAGTTTACAGAAAGAATTAAAGTAAATGGCACCAACGCAGATAAGAGCTTCGTTTTTAATTTCATAAATAAACTGAAAAATCTCCCTAAGGATATCAAACCTTCCTTTTTTGAATTTACCACCATAATGGCATTTCAGTATTTTTATGAACAAAAGGTAGATTTTGCCATTATAGAAGTCGGTCTCGGAGGACGATTAGATGCTACTAACATTATCTCTCCTTTAGTGTCCGCCATTACCAACATTGCACTAGACCACCAAAACCTTCTAGGAGAAACATTGGAAGAAATCACTACAGAAAAAGCTGGAATCATTAAACCAAAAACCACCATCATCTGCGGCGAAGAACAGCCAGAAATAAAAAAAGTAATACAAAAAAAAGCACAATCCAAGGAGGCTAATTTCATAGACGCCACTTCCATAGCAACATCATACGAAACCGATTTAAAAGGAGATTACCAAAAGAAAAACATTCGTGTTGTAATAGGGATTATACAAGAATTAAAAAAATTAGGCTTCCAAATTTCTGACCAATCTATTGAGAATGGACTGCTTAATGTACATAATAACACCAAATTTATGGGGCGGTGGTTTGAAGTTTCTAAAAACCCTCTCGTCATCTGCGATACAGGACACAACCACGCTGGTTTAACCGAAGTTTTTAAACAACTGAATGCCATATCAAAGAAAAAACATATTGTGATAGGCTTCGTAAATGATAAAAAAATAGAACCCGTATTTGATTTAACCTCACCCAAAGACCATTATTACTTTGTAAAACCTCAAATAAACAGAGGACTTCACCCCAAAAACTACGAGAATTTAATCCAAAACAAGGGTTTAAACTATCAAATTTTTGACGATGTAAATGAAGGCTACAATGCCGCGAAACACCTCTGCAAAGCAGATGAGATGATTTTCATTGGTGGAAGCAACTTTGTTGTAGGAGATTTTTTAGAAAAAAATTTGCCAGTTAATAAATAACTCGTATATTTGCACCACTCAAATGAGAAATTTGGGGCGGTTAGCTCAGTTGGTTCAGAGCATCTGGTTTACACCCAGAGGGTCGGGGGTTCGAATCCCTCACCGCCCACCAAAAGGGTTCTTAGCTCAGTTGGTTCAGAGCATCTGGTTTACACCCAGAGGGTCGGGGGTTCGAATCCCTCAGAACCCACTTTTAAATAAAAATCTCACAACAATGTGAGATTTTTTTTATTTCCATAAAGACACTTAACATCACAAAGAAAAAGTACGAGGAATTAAATCATAAAGCACAAAGTTTAACATTCTATCATCCTCTTCTATAACATTTTCTGCTTTTTCTTTGAACTCAATATTAGGCATTACTCCCCTTCCCTCTTTATCCACTTTATAAGTAGGCTCTATACTAAGTAATCCAAATCTTATATTGAGTTTTGAATATGGTAATTCAAATCTAGGCATCATACCAGCCACTGTGCCATTATGCGTTCCACCTGTCTCCTCTCCTATTAAAGTTACATTTGGCAAAGATTTGATATACGCACTAATAATGCTAGAGGCAGAAAAACTTTTACCATTGATTAATACATAAACTTTATTAGTATAATTAAGTGCTTTAGGCTGTGTTTTTCGAGATTGTTTAATTGGAGTACGCCAGTATCCGTTAGCATCTTTATAAGTAGAAATTGTATTTTTAAGAAAAAGAGGAATAGTAATGGGAGAAAGCAATATTTTACTCACAATATTCCCGCCTCTAAAGTAATTAAGATACACCATTTTATTTGTTACTATGGGGTCATCAACCATACGAAACTCCTTTTGAGACAAGTATTTTGATAAGTGGTATATTTGAGAAATACGACCTCCCAAATTATTTCTAAGGTCTAACACTAAGTGTCTAACTTCACGCTCTTTTAATATCTTAAAAATTTCGTCATAAGCCTTCTTACGACCTGAAGAAAAACTTCTAATTTTAAGAACCGCTATACTAGAATCACCTTTTACAGGAAAAGATAAATCGTTTATATAAACTTTCTCATCAGTATCATAACCGTAAATTCTCTTTTTCTTATTGACTTTTCTTTGTTCTAATCTGTTGGCTATTTTTTCTTCTTTCGTTAAATGTTCAATCTCTTTTTTAACTTTAGAAAGAGAGTCTTTAATCTGCCCTTTAGGTTCTAACTTTTTGTGAACAATCTTCTTAAATTCTCTTTTAGCATTAAAAATCACCAATCTATCTGCACATTTTGCTTTTATCTCTAGACTATCTACAAAACCTAACTCATTTAGATAAAAACGGTTAACCATACCCGCAAAATAGTAAGGGATAAAGGTTTGATTATAACCATCTGAGGTAAGTCCTGCTTTATATTTTTTATATAATTCTTGAGGAGTTATACCATTAACCGAAACAATTTCCATACCTTTAAGAAGAACATCAGCCTCTTTTTTTGTATTTTTCTCTATAAACAATCGCCCATTTTCGTAATAATAGCTTAACCCGCTCAATGGATTTTTGGATTCCTTGTATTTACTTCTTTCTGAACTTGAATAAGTTTTAAGGAGAGGCTTCATCGTGATATGACCTTGTTTTATCTTGGCCACCACAGGTGTTATTTTTAAATAAAATTCCTTTGGAGTTAACGGTCTATCTATAGTTCTTCTCAAAGAATCAAAAGAATAATGCAATGCTTTTTGCTCTATATACCAATCTATTTTAGGATGATTTTTAAACAAAACCCTTTCCACATAATTAATATCCTTTATCAATTTATCTTTGGGAATAGGCGTTTCTATACGTCGATTATATCTATCTAACGAATTACAACTCACTAACACAATCACTAGTAATACAATATAACTTACCTTTGAATTCATACCTTTGCTTTCTTAAAGAAAACAAATGTAAAATTTTTTCACGATGAGAAGTAACAAAACAGAAGTATAGTTGAAAAAAAATTCCTATAAAACAAAAAAAACCGCTGAAAATCAAAAGAGATTAACAACGGTTTAGTACCCCAGGCGGGACTTGAACCCGCACGCCAAAAGAGGCACAGGATTTTAAGTCCTGCGTGTCTACCAGTTCCACCACCAGGGCATATAGACAGAGCGAAAAACGGGGTTCGAACCCGCGACCTCAACCTTGGCAAGGTTGCGCTCTACCAGCTGAGCTATTTTCGCAAACAGTGCGGATGAAGGGACTCGAACCCCCACGCCTCTCGGCACTAGATCCTAAGTCTAGCGTGGCTACCAATTACACCACATCCGCAGGTGTTTAAAAAAACTATGTAAAAACTTTTACTCTACTCAAGAAGAGATAACTCCTCTTTTGTGGTTGCAAATATAGAAACTTTTTTCAATTCTATCCAAGTTTTTTTGTTAATTTTTACAATATTATTTTTACTGATTTGATAATCAATATAAATAGACAATAAAAAGAAAAGCTAAAAACCGAATTTTATGAAATATTTATTTTTTATTCTTATCTTTACGGTCTATTTAAAATACATTTCAAGACAATGGAGTTACAAGGTACAATTAAAAAAATAGGAGAAACACAAACATTTCCAAGTGGGTTTCAGAAAAGAGAATTAGTTTTACTAACCCAAGAACAATACCCACAACCTATCAATATAGAATTTTTACAAGAAAAAGTTCATGCTTTAGAACCTTTTTCCGAAGGTGATGCTGTAAAAATAGGCATCAACATTAGAGGTAGAGAGTGGACAAGCCCTCAAGGTGAAGTAAAATACTTTAACTCTATCGTTGGCTGGAGAATAGAAAAAACCGAAGGTTCTGGCTATCAAAACGAACCCACACAAGCTATGAACGCTCCACAAACAACCTCATCATCTAACGAAAATCCTTTTGAGGACGAAGATGACGATTTACCATTTTAATTAAAATAATATCATCTAATACAATCCCACCATTTTAAATAGGTGGGATTATTATTTCAACCCTTACTCCTTATGATTCTTTTACCTAAAGAAACTATCGTTTTTCCTAATCCCTATTATCAAAAAGAAGACATTGTAGCTATTGGTGGCGACCTTTCTCCTAAAAGAGTACTATTAGCTTATCAAAATGGCATTTTCCCATGGTTTAATGAAAGAGAAGAAATTCTTTGGTGGTCTCCGCTAGAAAGATTTGTTCTATTTCCTAGACAGATAAAAATATCTAAATCTATGAGGAAAATTATGAAAAGTAATTGTTTTGAGTTTAAAGAAAATCACAACTTTGAAGCCGTTATTAAAAATTGTGCTCACATAAAACGCTCCGAACAAGACGGAACTTGGATTACTGAGCAAATGATAGAAACTTATCTTAGATTACACCAACTAGGTATTGCAAAAAGTATAGAAGTTTATCAGAATAACATTCTCGCCGGTGGGTTTTATGGTATCATGATTCATAATATATTCTGTGGAGAAAGTATGTTCAGTAAGGTAAGCAACGCCTCTAAAGCTGGACTTATCTATTTTGCAGAGAAATATTGCAACCAAGTAAGATTAATAGACTGTCAGGTCTACTCCCAACATTTAGAAAGCCTTGGAGCGACACTCATAAGAAAGGAGATTTTCCTTGATATTTTAGACCCTCAAATTAAAAATAAAAAGCTGTGTGAACTAAACAGTTACACACAGCAATCCTAATAAATCTAATAAAAAGTAAAAATGAAAGACTGCAAATTTACTACTTTAATCAATACAAAACAATAGTTTCGCTATTTTTTCTTAAAAATAAATTTTATTTAACACTTAAATAACTCAAGAACAGCTACAATCTTTGTCGCAATGGGTTCGTTTGCTTTTGAATTTGGTAGGAGAAACACTTTTTTTTACCACTTTAAAAAGAGAATAACTCGCTATTAAAAAAACAAGTAAAATAATAACATATTGTAACCAAAGTGTATCCATAGTTTAGTTTACTTGAATATTTGATACACTATTAAAGATGCTACATATGCCAATCCTGACATTCCTACGATTTGAATCAAAGTCCATTTCCAGCTTTTAGTTTCTCTATAAACCACTGCTATAGTAGAGATGCACTGCATCGCGAAAGCGTAAAATAATAATATGGAAAGCCCAGTAGCAAAGCTAAATACTTTTTCTCCGTTAGCCTTTGTATCTTGTTGCATTTTCTGGACAATAGTACCTTCTTCCACATCTTCATCTAAACTATACAGGGTAGACATTGTTCCCACAAATACTTCTCTTGCTGCAAAACTAGTGATTATCCCTACGCCCATTTTCCAATCGTATCCTAACGGACTAATCGCTGGCTCTATTGCTTTGCCCATTTTAGAAAGATAAGAGTTTTCTAAAGCTACATCGGTACTTATCCATTCATCTGCCGATTGCTTTGGTCCAAAATAACTTAAAACCCACAATATGATACTCACCGAAAAGATAACCTTACCCGCTCCTGTAATAAAATCCCAAACTTTGCCTAAAACCAACTTTAAATCATACCCAAAAAGAGGCACTTTATAAGTAGGCAAATCCATAACAAGGAAAGACTTTTCTTTTGTCTTAATAATTTTTTTCAATACTAAAGATGCTAAAAGAGCCGTAACAAAGCCTAAAAGATACATACCCATAAGTGCCATCGCTCTATAACTCACACCTAGAAAATAGTTGTCTGGAATAACTAAGGTAATAATAATACTATACACTGGCAGCCTTGCAGCACAAGTCATAAACGGTGTTACCAAAATAGTAATGAGGCGTTCCTTAATATTTTCAATATTTCTGGTGGACATAATTGCGGGTATCGCACAGGCCGTCCCAGAGACTAAAGGTACGATACTTTTACCATTCAGCCCAAAAGGTCTCAATAGCCTATCCATAAGAAAAACCACTCTTGCCATATAGCCAGAATCCTCCAGCAAATAGAGAAAATAGAGAAGAATACCTATCTGTGGTGCAAAGATAATAATGCCACCAAGCCCTGGTATTATCCCACTAGAAACTAAACTATTGATTGGTCCTTCTGGTAATATCTCCGCCGATTTTTCTGCCAACCATGCAAAAGCTTCATCTATCCATGTCATTGGATAATCCGCAAGAAAAAATACACTTTGAAAGATAATCATCAATAAAACCCCAAAAATAAGATACCCAAAAACTTTATGCACCAGCAATTTATCCAGCTTTTCGGTAAAACTCTCTGTTGTTTGAGGAGTTCTAGATATAACCTCAGTTACAATAGGCTCTATTGTTTGATATCTCCTTATCGTCTCTTTAACCTGTAATCTTTTAGGAATAACACATTTAGTATCTTTGCTATCAAGCTTTTGTTTAATACTTTTAACTTCTCCAAGATATTCCTCAGACGCTAACAAAGTCCATACTTTATAATGATTGTTTTCTTGAATTTGAAGTGATAATTTATGTATTAAACCTGACTGCTCGCTAGGAATCTTAAAAGCATTTTCTTTTAAAACACTAAATAAATTTTGATAAACAGCTTCTTTAATATTATCTATACCTTCATTTTCTTTAGCGTTGGTAGCTAAAACTTTAACTCCTAATTTTTCTTCAAGCAAATTAATGTTTATTTTAACACCTCTTTTCTCTGCTTGGTCTATCTGATTAACCACCAACACAACAGGAATACCCAAATCTTGTATCTGCTGAAATAATAGCAATCCTCTTTTAATACTAATTGCCTCTAAAATATAAATAATCCCAGAGTAATCTTCTCTATTACTAAGGAGAAACTGACTAAAAACCGCCTCGTCTTCTGATGAAGGATAGATACTGTAAGCCCCAGGCAAGTCTGTAACTTGTACTGTTTCGTTATTAAAAATATAAGTCCCCGAATGGCTAGATACCGTAACCCCAGCATAGTTACCTGTTTTTTGCTGAAGATTACAAAGTTTATTAAATATAGTAGATTTCCCTACATTAGGATTTCCTACTAAGAGTACTTTTTTGGTGGTCTTATCTTCCTTCATCATTGGATATTTTAGTTTTGATAAGTCTCCTAAAACTTTACATTGGTGCCACTAGAATATAAGCCGCTTCTTCTTCTCTAAGAGCGATACGATTTTTTTCCTCTCCAAACTCAATGTATAAAGGTCCATTGAAAGGAGCTTGATAAAGCACTTTAAATACAGTATCGGGTAGCAACCCCATTTCCATAATTTTTGTAGGCATTTCTAATTGGCTATCATCATAGCCCAAAACCCTACCATAAGTATGCTTGGGAAAGATATTTAATTTATCTTCTGCTGTGGATTTCAATAGATTTCAGTTTTAGACTGCAAATATAATTATTTAAACCAAATCTAAATAATAATTTATACTAAAACCAAAATGATAATCATCAGTAAAGCAATTTACAGCCCAAACACTATCCCAACATTAGGCACAAAAGCATTACTAAAGTAGCTTTTATCTTTGTTATAAAGCACATTATACATACCTCCTATTTGCATATAAGCATTATTCCCCAAGCGTTGCATATAACCTCCTCCTAGATACAAAGCAGGTTCGTTTGTTGAATATTTTTCGTTATTTATCTTATTTTTAAGATTGATGAAATGATGTTGATATAGACCTTGCACAAAAAATTTCCTATCAAAATAATAATTAGCAAAAGGACCTACACCAATCATGGTATTAGAAAAACTAGAAGCATTAGTCCATGTAAGATTACTCGCCATACCTACTTCAAAATTAGGAGACACCATATACCCCACTCTAGGAGAAACAAATAATGAGGTAGCTCTACCTCCACCACTCAAAGCACCACCAAGCCCTGCATATCCGCCAAAAGTCCATTTGTTACCTAAATCTATTCTTTTAGCAGTTTGAATTTGAGAAAAACCAAATACTGAAACTACACCTAACCCTAGAGCTAATAAATACTTCATAATATTTAAGAAATTTAATTTATATCTCAACATTACAAATTTCGTGCTGGCATTTTCGTTTTACTAAAAACAAGGTTAAAAATTGTAACTTTGCAGCATTATTTCGGATTTATATGTGAAATAATTATAATTTTTAAATCACTAAAATGAAAGTAGTTGTAGGTTTATCAGGCGGTGTAGATAGCAGTGTAGCGGCGTACCTTTTGCAGCAACGAGGGCACGAAGTTATCGGCTTATTTATGAGAAATTGGAACGATGCTTCGGTAACGCTAGAAGATGAATGCCCTTGGATTGAGGATAGTAATGACGCTCTATTGGTTGCCCAAAAGCTAGGCATTCCTTTTCAAGTAATAGATATGAGTGAACTCTACAAAGAGCGTATTGTAGATTATATGTTTGAAGAATACGAAAAAGGAAGAACTCCTAACCCTGATGTCTTATGCAACAGAGAAGTCAAATTTGATGTATTTATGAAAACCGCTCTTTCTTTAGGAGCAGACAAGGTAGCTACTGGGCATTACGCAAGGCTAAGCACCACAGATCATGAGAACGGAACTACCACCTACCATCTTTTAGCGGGGAAAGACCGTAACAAAGACCAAAGCTATTTCCTATGCCAGCTCAATCAGGAGCAACTTTCTAAAGCACTATTCCCCATTGGAGAACTTACTAAGCCAGAAGTAAGAGAAATCGCCAAAGAAATAGGACTAGTAACTGCTAACAAAAAAGACTCCCAAGGGTTATGCTTTATAGGAAAGGTAAGTCTGCCTCAATTTTTACAACAACAGCTAAAACCTAAGGAAGGCGAAATTATAGAAATCTTTAAAGATTTTAAAGCCTATCATCAATCTCTTCCTCACTTTATTGATAAGCACGAAGAGTTAAAATATCTTTCAAAAAAAATCACCTATAAAAAATCCGATGGTAAGAGTATTGGTAAACACCAAGGAGCTCAATTTTTCACCATCGGGCAAAGTAAAGGTCTAGGCATTGGTGGACATAAGGAGAGTTGTTTTATCATTTCTAGAGATGTTAAAGAAAACCTCATCTTTGTGGGAGAAGGCAAAAATTTTCCAGGTTTATTCCAAAAGGTAATCAAGATAGAGCCTAACGATATTCATTGGGTAAGAGAAGATTTAGAGCTAAAAAACAACGAAACTATGGAAGTGATGGCAAGGATACGCTACCGCCAACCATTGGAAAAAGCTACCTTACACAAATACGAAGACGGGCTATACATAGAATTTGAAAACCCACAATCTGCCGTAGCAGAAGGGCAATTTGTCGCATGGTATTTAGAAGATGAATTAGTGGGGAGCGGTGTAATTTCTTAATCAAAGAATTAGATTTATGTTAGAAAAAAAGGAACATTTATATGAAAAAGCCGTTTTGGTAGGCTTAATTACCAAAGACCAAGACGAAGATAAACTCACCGAATATCTGGACGAACTAGAATTTTTAGCCTATACTGCAGGAGCTACGGTAGAAAAACGTTTCACCCAAAAACTCTCTCAACCAGATTCTAGAACCTTTGTAGGCAAAGGAAAGATGGAGGAAATAAGAGACTTTGTAAAGGAAAACGAAGTAGGAACAGTTATTTTTGATGATGAACTTTTACCCTCACAGCTTAAAAATCTTGAAAGGGAAATGGAAGTGAAAATCCTAGACCGTACGAATTTGATTTTGGATATCTTCGCACAAAGAGCTCAAACCTCTTATGCTAGAACACAGGTAGAACTTGCACAATACGAATATCTACTCCCTAGACTTACTCGTATGTGGACACACTTAGAGCGTCAGCGTGGTGGTATCGGAATGCGTGGACCTGGGGAAACCGAAATTGAAACCGACCGAAGAATTATTAGAGATAGAATTTCTTTACTAAAAGAAAAACTAAAGACCATTGATAAACAAATGGCAACCCAAAGAAATAACCGAGGAAAAATGGTGCGTGTGGCTTTGGTGGGCTATACCAATGTGGGCAAATCTACTCTAATGAATGCCATATCCAAATCGGAAGTATTTGCAGAAAACAAACTCTTTGCAACACTAGACACCACGGTAAGAAAAGTAGTGATTGGCAACTTACCTTTCCTTTTGACAGATACCGTTGGTTTTATCCGAAAACTTCCTACTCAACTGGTGGAAAGTTTCAAATCCACACTTGACGAAGTGAGAGAAGCTGACCTATTGGTGCATGTTGTGGATATTTCGCACGAGAGTTTTGAAGACCATATAGACTCTGTAAATCAAATTTTACAGGAAATAGACGCTCATAGAAAGCCTGCTATTATGATTTTCAACAAGATAGATGACTTCTCCTATGAAAAAAAAGACGAAGATGATTTAACGCCTTCTACCAAGAAAAACATATCGCTAGACGAATGGAAAAAAACTTGGATGGCTAAATCTAAATTTCCGACCGTGTTTATTTCTGCATTAACGAAGGAAAACTTCCCAGAGATGAAAAAACTTATCTATGACGAAGTTCATCGTATACATATTTCTAGATTTCCTTATAATGATTTCCTCTTTCAGTATTATGACAATGATGCCGAAATAGAAGAATAAACTAAAAAACTCGTTTTGATGATTTTCAAAACGAGTTTTTTATTAAAAGTATGTTTTAACTATGTGATTCTGGAATTTTGATATGAGCCCAATTTTCTCCGCTTCTAATCCGCCAAACTTGCATAGTTGAAATATCAAACTGCTTTGCAATTTGCTTAACTGGACGATTTCTTTTCAGTTGAGTTTTGATATGTATAACTTGGGTAGAAGTTAATTTCATTCCCTTTGTACGATTGCTTCCTCTGTATTTACGCCACTTTCTTTCTGCTATTACTTTAGGACTATTATTTTGATGAGCTTGATTTTCTTCAGGAGTCATCCATTTAAGATTACCCACCGTATTATTAGTTTTATCAAAATCTAAATGTCCTACAACAGTTTCCTCTAATTTTGGCTTAGGTAGAAAATAAGCCGCTACTAAACGATGTATTAAAAAATGATGGTTAATGGTTCGCTTCTTTAAATTTCTTGCTAATTTTTGACTTAGCTGTTTCTTCTTTTTTTCTAGCAATAGTGTTGTAGCCTCAAAGCTTGCTATATCATTATACTTTTTTATATACTCCCTTCTTTTCTTGTATAGGTTTGAGATTTCTGCTTTAAGTTCATCAAACTTTTGTTGCTCTTTTTCTGTTCTTGGTCTGTATAGTTTTAGTCTAAGTATTTTATACCCTACAGTGGTAGAACCATTTAAAATTCTACCTTGTGAAACTTTATTAAAACTTCTTACTCTCCCTAAGTTAGAGACTTCAAATCTACAATCGTTAGTAAATTCAAAATCAAACTCAATAGACTTCCAAACTTCTTTACCAAACTCGTTATTGTTCATATTTTTCAACTATCTGTATAACGGAAAACTCCTTATGAATAGTGTACCATAAATATTTTTCAGAATTAAAAAAGGGTTACAAAGATACAATTTTTAATTCTTATCTCAATCCTTCATTTAATCACTTGTTTAAAACCTAGTTACTAATCCCCAATGTATTTTAACATCTTTAAACCTAAAAGGACTACCAAAAGCCGTACCATTAGAGATTTGAAAACTCATAATACCGAGAGGTAATCTAAAATTAAACCCTGTACCTACGCTATAAAAATAGTTATGAATACCACTAGAAGCCCTTACTTGAGCCAGTTGCCCGAAAACATCAAAAAAAGCTTGCTGCCCTACCAAATAACGATACTCTGCACCACCATATAAATAAGCGTTTGTAAGTAAACCTTCCTCGTTAAACCCTCTTAACGAGTTCCAACCGCCTATCCTATATAATTCATTTATAGACAATGCTTCTCTAGTCTGCAACCGAGCGGAATTGAAATGCAAATTGAGGTAATGTTTCCCCTTGAGGTTAATGTTTCGTTCCGCAAAAATCCTATAACGCCACTGCGAAGCCTTACTATCTGTATATTGAGTATTCAGTATATCCGCTTCAGCATTTATTTTCATAAGGTATGGCATTAGTTCATTGTCGCTATTTTCAGTATAGTCATACCAAAGCCCCACGCCTTTTCGGCTAAACTCTCTTGCCAAACTGTAAGTTTCGGAAAGTACCGAAGACAATTCAAAACTCCCTCTAACACCAATCTTATGCCTAAATTTCCACTGGTAATACAAACTCGGCTGAATTTTAACGTGAGCAAAAGTAGAATCTTGCCTAAAAACAGACATTTTAAACTGAGTACCTATATCGGAATTAAACAAATAAGGCACCTCTACACCTACATCAAAGGTTTGCCCACTATTAGGCGTCCTTTGCCAAAAAAGATTGAGTGTTTCAAAGCTATTAAATATGTTTTTCAGGTTAAAGTTAAGCGTCCCATTAAGCGTTAGTTTTTCGGACTGGTTATTACCAAATCCTAAAACACCATCAAAACTATTGTTTTTCTTTTTTTGTAAAAATAAAAATACTTGTGTAGAATCTGGCGTAAATAGTGTCTGAGGTGGTCTTTCTAACAGAACAAAACTATGATTTTGTAACCGTTTATGTATAGCCATCAGTTGGGTAGAGTGGTGCAGTTTTCCCTTAAACTCCTTTTCTAAATTATAAACAAATCGTTTTGGCACTTTATCGTAGCCTTTTATTTTGAAAGCATCTATTACTCTTTTTTTATCTTTAATTATAGAAATACTAGCGATTGGTTTACCTGTAGCATCTAAACCTAAAAAGTTAGATTTAACCCGATTAAATGCAAAACCTTTTTCTAAATAAATTTTATTGATAGTATTTTTTAGAGAATCTAGATTCGTGGTAATAAATGTACCTTTCAAGCCTAATTCACTCGCTATGGAATCTGGTAATTTTACTAAAACTTGCTGATAATTTTGTCCTTTATCGAAATAAATATCAATCCTGTTACCAGTTTTTTCTGCTTTGAGTAGCTTTGTGAAGTAATACTTATTTTCTACCAATGAATCTAAAAACTTAACTGCAGAAAGTGAATCTTTTTTTATAACTGTTTTCTTAGTGGCAGTATCGTGTAAAAAATATTTTTTATCTTGTGCAAAGCCTATGGTACACCACAGTAGGCATAGGAAATAAAAAAAAGTTTTTAGGCTCTGCATTTTTGTATTTTATATCTGCAAATATAGGTGTAAATGAGAAATACAAATAACTGTGCTTTTACAGAAATGTTTATATATTTGCTAAATGAATTATATAGACGCACTCAACAAACGCTACTCTGTAAAAAAATTTGATACTGAAAAAAAAGTTACAGAGGATACCCTAAGTCGTATATTAGAAGCAGGTAGACTATCTGCAAGTTCTCTAGGGCTGCAACCTTATAGAGTTTTAGTTATTTCTTCCCCTTCAAAAAAAGAAGATTTAGCTTCAGCTTTTTATAACCCTTCACAGACTTCTACTTGTTCGCATTTATTAGTCATTATTTCTAAAAAGGAGTTAGAGAAAAACTATGTAGATAGTTACTTTAACCTAATTTCCAAAGAGCGTCAAGCTCCATTAGAAGCATTACAGCCTTTCAGAAGTAGTGTAGAAGGCTATATCAATAGGCACAACAGCGAAACTCTACCTTATTGGAATGAAAAACAAGCTTATATATTACTAAGCAACTTTATATTCTCAGCTGCTTTAGAAGGAGTAGATACTTGCCCTATGGAGGGATTCGACGCTCATAAAGTAGCAGAAATTTTAGACATAGACTCTTCTAAGGAAATTCCTACGGTATGTTTAGCATTAGGTTATAGAGCCCATGATGATTTATTTCAACGTAGTAAAAAAATAAGAAAACCTTCTGAAGATTTATTTCAATACATTAAATAATTATTCCTCTAATGTCTCCTATTATTTCAGTAGAAGAACTACAAAATTTAGACGCCTCAAATATTATCCTAATAAATACAGGTAATAATTTTCGTAAATACACGGAGGAGCATCTTAAAGATGCATTATATGTAGATTTAGATAAAGATTTAGCAGAGGTTCCCATAAACCCCGCTATAGGAGGCAGACACCCGTTACCTCCTATGGATAAATTCTTAGAATTAATTCGTAACTTAGGTATTACCAAGAAAAGCCACATTGTTATCTATGACGACCAAAACGGAGCAAATGCTGCCGCTAGATTCTGGTGGATGTTGAATGCTGTGGGCATTGAAAAGGTTCAGGTACTTAGTGGAGGGTTAGCTCATGCTAAGCAAAACCACTATCCTATATCAGCAGAAATCACAAAACCTACCCCCTCAGAGGATACCATTAAAGTAGACCAGTGGCAACTCCCTTTAGCTGATATTTCTTTTATGAAAGAGATATATGAAGACCCAACTTACACCATTATAGATGTAAGAGACGCCACGAGATATAAAGGTATAGCTGAACCTATTGACCTCATCGCTGGACATATCCCGAATGCAATCAATATTCCCTTTAGTGAAAATTTGACACCTGAAGGGCTCTTTAAAACCTCTGAAGAATTAAAAACACTTTACAACACTCTACTCAAAAAGAGAGATTTAAAGAAAGTAGTAGCACACTGTGGTTCGGGAGTTACCGCATGCCATACACTTTTGGCAATGTCTCATGCTGGATTGCAACCACCCATGCTTTATGTAGGTTCTTGGAGTGAATGGAGCCGAAACAACCTACCTATCGGAACTATTTAGACTTTTTTTATTAACTTTTTAACAAAAAAGGGAGGGTAAAATTATACTATACATAATTTAACTCAACAAAAAACAAAATAAATAAACAATTAAAAATCAATAGCTTAAACTCAAAAACACCTTTTTCTTAAATTCAATTAAAAAAATTAACATAAAGTTAAAATTAGTTAAAGAATAATTAACGATATTTGCCACCGAAAAACTTATTTTTTAGATATAATAAATCTTATGAAAATTAATGCTTTAAGAAAGACGGCATTTACAGCCGTAGTAACACTCTCTACTGCAAGCGTTTATTTCGCACAGTCAGTAAAAGATTCAGCAAGGTCTAAAGATATTGAGACCGTAGTTCTTACAGGAGTAGCAGATATTGCCAAAGACAGAAAAACACCTGTAGCTGTTTCCACTATTAAAGAGTCTAAAATCGTAGAAAAGTTGGGTAATCAAGAATTCCCTGAAATTCTTAACTCCACACCATCTGTTTATGCAACAAAGAGTGGTGGTGGCTTCGGAGACTCTAGAATAAACATTAGAGGTTTTGCTCAAGAAAACATTGCTGTAATGATTAACGGTATGCCTGTTAACGATATGGAAAACGGCAAAGTATACTGGTCTAACTGGGCTGGGCTTTCTGATGTTACATCTGCAATGCAGGTCCAGAGAGGTCTTGGAGCTTCCAAGTTAGCTATCGCTTCTGTAGGGGGAACTATTAACATTGTTTCACGAGCAGCTGACAAAAAACAACAGGGAATAGTAAGTGTAGGCGTAGGTAATGATGGTTATCACAAGTCTTTATTCTCATACAACACAGGTAAAAATGAAAAAGGATGGTCTTCTTCTTTCTTGATGAGTAGAACAGCTGGAGCAATGTACGCTGATGGAACTGATTTTGAAGGATATAACTATTACTTTGCATTAGGATTTCAACCTAATAAAGCTCACGATTTCCAATTTACAATTACAGGTGCTCCACAATGGCACGAACAAAGAAGAAACCAAATTACCATTGCTGATTACATAAAATATAGTACAGATGGAAAACCTAACAGACGCTACAACGCTGACTGGGGTTATCTTAATGGAGAAAAATATGCTTGGTGGGTAAACTATTACCACAAACCAGTAGCTATGTTTAACTGGAACTGGAAGATTAATTCTAACAATGATTTAGCAACTGTAATCTACGGCTCTTGGGGAAGAGGTGGTGGTGGAACCAGCCCTCTTATTGCAAGAAATTTAGAAGGATATAGAATGACTAACGGTCAATTAAATATAGACCAAATGGTAGCGGATAACTCTGCCAACCCTAATTCTCCTAAAATTCTTAGAAGATCTGGTATCAATCAACATGACTGGTATGGTTTCTTAACCAACTTCACTCACAAATTTAATTCTAATTTAAAAATGAGTGTTGGTTTAGATGGTAGATATTATAAGGGAATGCACTATCAAGTACTAAACGATTTGTTAGGAGCTAATTACTACACAGATACATCCAATAAGAGTTTAGCTAACCCTACTAGACAACTTACAACAACTTACGCGGATAGAGCACCGTGGAATCCTTTTGCTAAAATAAACCATGAGGCTATTTCTTATAACAATGATGGTGAAGTTCTTTGGGGAGGTGTATTTGGTCAGTTAGAATATACTAGTGATAAACTATCTGCATTCTTCCAAGGTTCCTTGTCTAACCAATCATTCCAAAGAATAGACCACTTTTTACTACCAGGAACATTAGCGGTAGCTACAAATCCTAATTCTGCAATGAAAACCAAAACAGGATTTAACAACCTTATTGGTTTTAATGTAAAAACAGGTGCTAACTACAATATTAACGAAAATCATAATGTTTTTGCTAATGTAGGCTACTACGAAAGACAACCTTTCTTTGATGCAGTGTATCCTAACAACAGAAACTACCTAAACCCTAATCTTACTAATGAAAAAATATTTGGAACAGAAGTAGGATACAGCTTTAGATCTAACAATTTCAATGCTAACTTGAATCTTTATAGAACGCACTGGGGAGATAGAGTAATTTCTACTAGAAACACCTTTAATTTATACGATTATAAGGCGACTCCAGATGCTCAAGGAAACTATCCTGTATTAAAAGATGCTAGTGGTAAAACACAAACTATACAAGGAACTGCTAGTATTTTTGGGGTTACCCAAGTACACAAGGGTATAGAGGTAGATATGGAATATAAAGTTTCCAAGCTAATATCACTAGTTGGTATGTTCTCTGCAGGAAACTGGCAGTATAAAGGAAATGTTTCTGCAAGTTATTTTGATGATAGCAACTCACCTATTTTAGGAGCTAATAATAAAGCTGTAGATCAAATTACACTTTATCTAGATAATGTGAAAGTAGGAAACTCAGCTCAATTAACAACTAGCTTAGGATTAGCAATTAGACCAGTAGAAGATTTATCTTTAAACGCTGACTGGAGATATGTAGACAATTTGTATGCTGATATCAACCCTAGCAACTTTACTGTAGCTAATCATAAGGGCTCTCTTAAACTACCTAGTTATAACCTGATGGACTTAGGGCTTTCTTATAAGTTAAAGCTAAATAATAGAAATGCATTTACTTTCAGAGGTAATGTTTATAATGTTTTTGATACCACTTACATTGCTGAAGCAAGAACTAACAACCATACTAAAACAGTAGCTGACTTTAAAGACAATACCACTACTGGAGTTACTGCACAGCAACAGTATGATGCTTATCTGAAAAACAACACTTATAAAGGTTTAGATACATCTAATGAAGTATTCTTTGGCTTCGGAAGAACATGGTCTGCTTCTGTAAGCTTTACATTCTAAGAAAATAAAAATCTTAATAAGATGAAAAAACCAATGCATATGCATTGGTTTTTTGCTTGTAGAAATCCTAAAAACTCACATCTATACCCGTATAAAAGTTGGTAGGCATAATGGGGGCATAAATCATTCCACCGTCAAAGTAGTTACCAAAAGGATTTTTAGCATCTATGATTGGGCGTTTTTGAGTATAGGAAGTTAAGTTTTCTGCCCCTAAATACAATCTAATATTACGATTAAAAAATCTTGATATTTGAGCATTCAGTAGAGCGTAAGGCTTCGTAAACGCTTTGTTTTGGTATTCTTCTGGGTTTTGGTAAGTATTAGGCAACCTTTGAACACCAACCCACTGCAAAGTGGCATCTAAATTCCAGTAAGCCTGTTTACTGTTTTTTACCGTAGAATATGCCACATTGATAAACCCTCTGTGTTTTGCCATAAATGGAACTTCCCGTCTTCCCTCTAGATAATCTGCCCATACATCATAATACTTATAAGCGAACCTAAAATCTAATCTGTTGGCTGGGCTAAAATCCAACTGTGTTTGGAAAGCCAACGCCCTAGACTTGCCTTCTAAATTATAAAAAAGCATTTTTTGAGGAGAGTAGTCTAAATCCACAATGACCTGATTTTGGAAATCCGTGCGAAAAACATCTGTTAGCCATGAAGCCTTTCTCTTAAAAAGTTTAAAATCTTTCTGCAAACTTAGTCCGTAGTTCCATGCAATTTCTGGAGAAAGTCCATAAACTTTTCCGTTAGGATTCAGCACCTCTATTGCCCTATTAGAGGCAAAAAAGTTTTGATTTTCTGCAAAGATATTAGCCGTTCTAAATCCTCTCCCTGCACTTAGCCTTACAATGGTTTTATCGTTAATATCATACTTAAAATTCAATCTAGGAGAAAGTTGTGTTCCTGCCAAATTATGGAAATCAGACCTCAACCCAGCCACCAAAGTGTAAACCGCTCCCGTGAGGGTATATTCTGCAAACGCCCCTGCTACCCGCTCTGTCCTTATAAAATTTTGAGCTAAATAGCATTCGTCATAGGCATCATGCAAAAAGCTCCCTCCCACTTTATACTTGTGATTGGTATTGCCAATAATGCTCTCAAAAATTAAATTGGAATAGAAAGATTGCTGTTTTCCAAAATAAGTTCTCTTTCCGAAAAAGCTATCCTGCTGATGATAGGTAAACTGATTGATAAATCCTAAGCTTTGATAAGGCTTTCCTTTAAAAACATAACCTGTTTTATTCCAAATTTGAAACCTAGAAATATCAACACCTACGCCATAAAGACTTTGTTGGTCTTGAGTTTTTGTCCAATCATAACCAACCTGCCCAGCCTTCCTTTCATCTTTAACCACATTCAGTCCCAAATGATTGCCCCAACCCGTATGGTCTAAATCAGTATAGTTCAACAGGTAAGTTACATTAAGTTGATGACCTTTAGGTTGGTCTAAAAATCCATCTTTATTTCTGTCCATTTCTGGAAAAGTTCCATTAGCGTGTACTAAAATAGACTGATTCCAATGTTCAGAAAGCAACGAAGTATTAACGAGGTTAAACTCTGTACGCCCATTTTCATCAGCAAAAAAATTAAGCTCTGTTTTTGGTTTTTGGTTAAACTTGACTAACTCTGTGTTAATTTGCCCCGTAATACCCTCGTAGCCACTAACCACGGTACTTCCTCCTTTGGTAAGCTGTATACCACCAATCCATCTACCAGGAATAAAATTAAGCCCATAAGCGGTCGCTAGCCCTCTTATTTCAGGTAAAAGTTCTTTGGTAAGAGCGGTATATTTTTGCTCCAAACCTAGCATTCTAAGTTGTTTTGTCCCTGTTACAGCGTTGGTAAAAGCGACATCTACCGTTGCATTGGTCTCAAAACTTTCGGAGAGATTACAACAAGCGGCTTTTAGAAGTTCTTTAGAAGAAATATTAAACGTTAAACCCACCTCTTTTTTATTTAGTGATGTAGCCTCTCCTACTTTGGTAACCACAACCTCATCTATTTGCTTCGCTTTTTGATGATGGTCATCTTTCTGAATAGAATCTCCCTCAGATTTTGGTGTAGTATTAGAAAGTCGTCTAGTGTATAAACAGCATTGAGGGAGTTTCTTATAAGTATCCTCATCTGCTCTATATAGCTCATTATCATACCCTACTTCTGCAATTTTTTTGAGAATTTTTTCTTTTGAAGTCTTTTTAGAATCATAAGTATAAGTAAGAATTTTCTTTTCTTTATCCCAAACGGCTTCCACTATATTTTCCTCATTAGCTGCTTTTTCTATGGTTGTCTTACACATACCACAATTGCCTAATACTATGGCTGTTCCTGTTTTAGGGTTTTGAATTTGTGCTTTTATATGATTGGCAAACACCAATATTAGAACAATTAGCATTGCTCCTTTTAATCTATTTTTCATTGATTTTAGGTTTAATTTATACGAAACATTATCATTTCATTATTTAACGAAACGATATTTTAACTGCTATTTTTAGGATTATCTTACCTAAAAAACACTTAATAAATTAACCTATTTTGGGTGGTTGCCAAATCTCTACTAAAGGCTTAGTAGGAATAAATCTGAAATAATGAGTATTTGGTTTTTTATGAAATTTTAAATGACATAAAGCCACCCATTGAGTGGTATCCAAGGAATAGACTAATTGATTAAATGAATAAACATTAGGGCATTTATTACAATCCGTTCCACAAGGGTTTTGATGCTGATTTTCTCCTTTAGAATGAGTAGAACAACACTCCTTAGAATGCTCCTTTCCACAACAGTTAGAAGACTCTACTTGCACCACTTTCGTCATACTTGCATAACTGTTCTGCTTAGGAAAAATAAAAATACCTAAACACAGTAGCAAAAACAATATGTGGATTTTTTTACTCATTTGACAGAACAAATATAGTCATTATTTTTTTTAAATGAATGTATCCTATAATCTACTACATTTGCAAAATGATTTTACAAGAAATTAAACAAGCCCTCAAAGATTTATCCGATGAGCAAAAGGCTAGATTTAGTCTTAAATACTTTAAAGCGAATAAAGGAGAATACGCCGAAGGAGACCAATTTATTGGGGTTACAGTACCAGACCAAAGACAAGTTGCAAAAGCGTTTTGGCAAACGGTTTCTTTGGAAGATATTAAGCAACTCCTACAGTCAAAAATACATGAGCATAGATTGACAGCACTGCTTATGCTCGTGCTAAAATTTGAAAAAACACCTTCAAAACGAAAAGAGCTGGTGGATTTTTATTTATCAAACCTTGAAGGTGTTAATAATTGGGATTTGGTAGATACTTCCGCTTATAAACTTTTGGGCAGATATTGTTTTGATAACGATGCTGAATATCTTTTGGACAGTCTATCCAATTCTAAAAATTTGTGGCATAATAGAATTGCAGTAGTATCAATGCTTTATTACATACGAAAAAAGCAGTATTCTCTCCCTCAAAAACTCATCTTGAAACACCTTAACCACCCTCACGACTTAATGCATAAAGCTAATGGTTGGATGTTGAGAGAACTAGGCAAAAGAAACGAAGAAGTATTATTAGAGTTCCTCAAACAGCACTATACCGCTATGCCAAGAACTACTCTAAGATATGCCATAGAAAAACTAGATGAACCTCTAAGACAAGAGTTTCTAAAAGGAAATATTTAATATGGAAACTATTAACTTCATCGCAGAAATTATCCAACACGGAACGGACAATGCTGGCTATGTTGTCTTCCCTTTTTCCACCGAGGAACTTTTTGGAAAGAAAGGGCAAGTAAAGGTAAAAGTGCTATTTGACAATAAAGTGCCATACCGAGGAAGTCTTGCTAAAATGGGCAAATCCTACCATTTTTTAATTTTAACTAAAGAAATTAGAGCATCATTAAATAAAACCTTTGGAGACACTGTAGAGGTAAGCCTTCAGCAAGATTTAGAGGAACGAGTTGTTGTTATACCAGAGGAAGTATTAACTATATTTAATGCTTATCCTGAAGTAAAATTAGCTTATGACAAGTTGTCGTACACTCGAAAAAAGAGCTAATGCTATGGATTACTTCTGCCAAAAAAGAAGAAACTAAAGAAAGAAGAAAACAGCAACTACCTTCCATTATTTTAGAGGAAACCAAAAATAAATAGTTACTGCCTACGCAATCTATTAAGTTCTTCCCATATATCAGGTTCATTCAGCTTTGGGAGCTCCTCAAAATCTTCGGGATGTTCTGCTTTGTAGGCTTGCCAAAGCTTATCGTCTTTTTCACTGTAATAATTAGGGTACTGCCATATAAATCGGCTTTTCTTTTCGCCTTGTTTTCTATACATAAAAGCTAAAACAACACCCACTATCGCTCCTACTAAATGAGACTGCCATGAGATTTGGCTGGGCTGGTCTAGTTGAGAAAAGAATTCTTCAGGAAAAATTCCCCAAATTAAACTTCCATAATACAAAGCTACAAGGAGAGAAATGGTGAGTAATTTCATATTCCATCTAAAAATTCCACTAAAGAATAAGAAGAAAGCTAACATATAGACAATACCACTAGCTCCTATAATACAGGTATAATGCATTTCTCCTGTAAATAAGTCTACCTGAGGTGTAAGCCAAACCAAAAAACCCGTAGACAACCAGCCCAATAAGAAAATAACATTTGCTATTTTGGGATAAAATTCGTATAATAAAAAAAGTAAAACACCTAGAGGAACAGAGTTACTCCATATATGCTCTAGCCCAGAATGTAAAAAAGGAGAAAATAAAACACCCTTTAGTCCTTCTGGAGCTAACGGAATTAGTGCTCCCTGACAATGCTCCACTAAGCCCACGGATTGTAATAAAAACCCAATCCATATGGCTGACAATACTACAATTGGCACTTTTATAGAGCGAAAAGATTCATTTTTAAACATGTCGGTTTTCGTCACAAATGTTTTGCCAAACCAAAAAAAGAGACTTTATTTTTCGTAAATAGAAAAACTGTCCTATTTTTGTACTAAATTTATAAATAAATTACTAATGCTAAAACATTTAGCCCTTTTTATTTTATCAATTTGTCATACTTTTGTGCTAGGACAAATACAGCATAATAAAAAGCTAATAGATTCTATAAGCAACAAGCATTGGGAATCCAATATCATAGACATAGATAGCTTTAGTAAAGAGCATTTAGTTGCCCTTAAATCCTATAAAATAGATACCTTAATCCCCTCATCTCCACCCAAGAGCATTAAGGAAGATATCCCTGTAACTCCCTATAAATTTCTAAAAATGGACACTCCTCAGAAATGGTACTTTTGGGGACAGAATACTTTGGTTTTTAATCAATCTAGCTTTTCCAATTGGAACTCTGGGGGAAATAACAGTATTGGAGTCATAGGAAATATAGACTATAACTTAAGCTATAAAAATAGAAACCATTATTGGGAAAACATTGTAAGAATGGGATACGGTATGGTTTCAACTCAAAACCAAGCAGCAAGAAAAACCGATGACTACCTTAATATTATGAGCAACTATGGCTACGAAATAGGAGGAAACTATTACTTATCTATAGGAGCTCAGTTTTTAACTCAATTTATGCCAGGGTATAATTACGCAATTACACCTAAACCTTCCTACGAGAATAGGATTTCAAAATTCATGGCTCCAGGGTATATCAATGCGGGTATGGGTATTTCTTATAACCCAAATGAAAACTTTCAAGTAATCTTCCGTCCTGCAAACACAAAACTTACTTTTGTTTTGGATAAAGAGTTACAGCGAGCAGGCAGATATGGTTTAGAAAAAGATGGACAATCAGTAAGAACAGAGCTCGGTGCGATGCTTACCGCTTTGTATAGACTTAAAATTTATAAAGACATCAACCTAGTTAACCAAATAGGCTTTTTTACCAACTACCTCTATCACCCAGAAAGAGTAGATATCAACTATACAGGAACCCTTAACCTTAAGTTCAGTAAATTTATTACGACTATGGTAATGGTAAATCTACTTTATGACCATGATCAGGTACAAAAACTACAAATGAAACAAACCTTGGGCATAGGTCTTACCTATAACTTTGGAGCAGATGAAAAAGGTAAAATACCTCAAAAAAAGATTTTAAAACCCTACGAGTTTAGATAAAAATACTATTTTAAAACAAATACCCCTAAATTTTATAGGGTGCATTAACTTTATAATTGATTTTTTTGTAATTTAGCCCCATCTAAAATTACAAAATATGTCAACTTTAAGATTTAAAGCCTTATCAGAGCTTCCGTTTAGGGACTATAGAAGATCTAACGCTATAGATGTACCTACTAAATTATCAGATTTATTTTGCCAAAATGTATTTTCCGTAGAAACTATGAGAAAATACTTAACCAAAGAGGCCTTCAATTCTATTTTAGATGCAATGAAAATGGGTTCTAAGATAGAACACCACATTGCAGACCAAGTTGCAGTAGCCATGAAAGATTGGGCTATGAGCAAAGGTGTTACACATTACACTCACTGGTTTCAGCCACTTACAGGTGCTACAGCAGAAAAGCACGATAGCTTTTTCACTCCTATAGGAGATGGTAGAGCTATTGAGAGATTTAACGGAAGTATGCTTATTCAGCAAGAGCCAGACGCTTCTTCTTTTCCTAACGGAGGAATAAGAAATACTTTTGAAGCTAGAGGTTACACTGCTTGGGACCCAACTTCTCCTGCCTTTATTATGGGAACCACCTTATGTATTCCTTCTATTTTCATTTCTTATACAGGAGAAACTCTTGACTACAAAACACCTCTTCTAAAAGCTCTACACGCTATAGATATGGCAGCGACTGAGGTGTGTAAAGCTTATTTTGATAAAAATGTAAATAAAGTTACCGCTACTCTTGGTTGGGAACAAGAATATTTTCTAGTAGACACAGCTCTTTATCAATCTAGACCAGACCTTGTAATTACAGGAAAAACCCTTTTAGGACACTCTCCTGCTAAAGGGCAACAACTAGACGACCATTATTTTGGTTCCATTCCTACTAGAGTAATGAACTTTATGAAGGAGCTAGAAATAGAATGTATGAAGCTAGGAATACCTGTTACCACAAGACACAACGAGGTAGCTCCTAACCAATTTGAACTCGCTCCGATGTTTGAAGAAGCCAATGTCGCTGTAGACCACAACTCACTTTTGATGGATGTTATGGCGAGAGTAGCACACAAACATCACTTCCATATTTTATTCCACGAAAAGCCTTTTGCTGGAGTTAATGGTAGCGGAAAACACAACAACTGGTCTCTAAGCACAGATACTGGAGAAAACCTTTTAAGCCCAGGTAAAAACCCTAAAAAGAACTTACAATTTTTAACATTTTTTGTAAATACCTTAAAAGCCGTTCATGACTATGCAGATTTACTTAGAGCAAGCATCGCTTCTGCAAGTAACGACCACCGTTTAGGAGCAAACGAAGCCCCACCTGCCATTATTTCCGCTTTCATAGGAAGTCAGCTTTCAGGCGTTCTCGACGAACTTGAAAAAGTAACTTTCGGAAAATTATCTCCTGAAGAAAAAACAGATTTAAAACTAAATGTTGTAGGGAAAATTCCAATGATTTTATTGGACAATACCGATAGAAACAGAACCTCTCCATTCGCTTTTACAGGAAATAAATTCGAACTTCGTGCCGTAGGTTCTTCTGCAAACTGTGCCGAACCAATGACGGTAATGAATGTAATTATGGCTAAACAACTAGGCGTTTTCAAAAAAGAAGTAGATGCGCTGATTGAAAAAGGTCTTAAAAAAGATGAAGCGATATTTAATGTATTAAGAGAATATGTAAAACAGTCTAAAAATATCATTTTTGAAGGCGATGGCTATTCTGAAGAATGGGAAAAAGAAGCAAAGAAAAGAGGTCTTAACAATTTAAAAACTACACCTGAAGCTCTTAAAAATGAATTAAACGATAAGTTTGTACAACTTTATGAAGAACTCGGAATTTATTCAAAAAGAGAGTTCCAAGCGAGAAACGAAATCAAGATAGAAAAATATTCTACCGTAATAGACATTGAAGCTAGAGTATTAGGAGATATTGCAAGAAATCATATTATCCCTGCCGCACTTAACTATCAAAATAGACTAATAGAAAATGTTAAAGGATTAAAAGAAATCTTCCCTGAAAAAGAGTACAAGATTCTCGCAAAAGAGCAACTAAACCTCATCTCCGAAATTTCTAAAAATGTATCCAAAATAAAACTAGGCGTAGATGAACTTCTTTCAGAAAAAGCTAAAGCTAAAGAGTTGCACGGTATGAAACAAGCGGAAGCTTATTGTTCAAAAGTAAAACCTTTGTTTGACGGCATTCGTGAAGCATCAGATGAGTTAGAAATGATGGTAGATGATGAGCTTTGGCCAATGACAAAATATAGAGAACTCCTCTTCACAAGATAGAGCAGGGTGTTAAAATATATTAACAAATCAATACCACAGAAACTCCTATTTTTAGGTTTTCTGTGGTTTTTTATTTTAACAAACCCTATAATAATGTTAAAAACTGTTAAAATATATATTCTCCTGTAACACTCTAAAAAGAGGTTCCCTATAGATTACTTACCTTTGTAAGGTCTTTTTAAAGAAAAAGAATTCTTTATTTAATAGGGACTACTAAAATAAGTCAGAAATGAAAAACAAAAATTTAGTATACGTTTTATTAGCTTTAGTCGCTTTTTCTTTACAGTCATGTGTAAGTAACTATGTAGTTACAGCTACTCCTTCTAATGCTAACACTGAGTACAAATCTAATACCAAAGTACCTAAAATAAGCAAAGCAAGTTTAACTTCAGCAAAAAAATCTCTTTACCAAGATGAAGCTGAAGCTAATTATGTTGCAGCAAAAACAACTTTAGCAAGAGTAAATAATTTAGAAACTAAAGCCGAGATAGAGAAGGCTATTAAGCACTCACAAACAATAGACGAAATTCTTAATCAAGCGAGTACTTATTTAGGAACCCCTTACCGTTACGGAGGCACTACTAGAAGTGGCATAGACTGTTCTGCATTTGTACTGTCTGTATTTAACGAAGTTACTGGCATAAGCCTTCCTAGAGTAGCTGCTGCACAGGCACAAGAGGGCGAAGTAGTATCGAAAGAAGAATTACAAAAAGGAGATTTATTATTTTTCTCACAAGGAAGAGGAAGAATTTCTCATGTTGCAATTGTCCATGAAGTAACCGCAGAAGGTGATGTGAAGTTTATACACGCCTCTACCTCTCAGGGTGTGAGCTTCTCTTCATTAAACAGCAATTACTGGAAATCTAGATTTAGATTTGCTAAAAGAATATTAACACCTGAAATGGTAATAGCTCAACAAAAAAAGCAAGATATACAAGCAGCTTCTTTATAAAAACTAAATACTTATTTGATATAAATAATAAAAATCCGATATAGTTATATCGGATTTTTTATGCTAATAAAATAGTATCTATCTTTTAAAAATCTATTATATTTACCCCATGAACATTATTGAATATAAATCTATGAGAATTTGGAAACAAAGCCTATGGGCTACTATAGGTTTATTACTACTAGGCTTTTCTATATATTACATTTTAGCTGGTTTAAAACACAATAATAAAGTAGATATTTCAACTAAAACAAATACTACACAAGTAAATAACATAGAGCCAAATATATCGCCCTCTGCAACCGTTCAAAATCAAGATAGTTTGAATATTATTGCGGTAGGAGATGTCATGTTTGGCTCTAATTTCCCAGACCCTTCTTTTCTTCCTCCTGATGGTGGTAAAGAACTAATGGCTGAATTTAAACCTTTTATAAAGGATACAAATGTTGCATTTGCCAATGTAGAAGGCGTATTTTTAGATTCAGGAGGTACACCTAAAGGAAAAGGAAATAATATTTTCTGTTTTCGCCAACCCACTGAAATGGCTAAAATTTACAAGGATTACGGATTTAATCTTTTGAGTCTAGCTAACAATCACATGGCAGATTTTGGTCAAGTAGGGATAGAATCGTCTCAAAACACATTGCGTCAGCTAGAAATAGCTTTTGCGGGGTCTAAAGCTCAACCCTACACTCAGCTAATAGCTAATAATAAAAAGGTTGGGTTTGCTGCATTTGCTCCTCATACAGGCTCTCAAGATATGAATGACCTAGAAACCGCTATATCTATAGTTAAGGAGCTTAGAAAAAATAATGACTTTGTGATTGTAAGTTTCCATGGAGGAGCAGAAGGTGCTAAACACCAAAGGGTCACCAGAAAAAGAGAAATCTTTTATCAGCAAAATAGAGGTAATGTCTACGAATTTGCCCACCAAATGATAGACGCAGGAGCAGATGTGGTATTAGGACACGGTCCTCATGTGATAAGAGCTGTAGAAATGTATAAAAATAAATTTATAGCTTATAGTTTGGGAAACTTTTGCACTTACGGACAATTTAACCTCAAAGGAGATAATGCTCTAGCACCTATGCTCAGAATTCAACTTGCACCCAATGGAGAGTTGGTAAAAGTGAAAGTAATAAGTGGAATTCAGACAGGGAAAGGGGGTCCTATATTAGATAACGAACAGAGAGCATTTTATAAAATAAAAGAACTCACAGAGCTGGACTTCCCAGAAACAAACTTAGAATTCAGCAACGGATTTATCCTCCCAAAATACAATTAATAGCTTCTTGTATTATTTTTTAGCTATTAAATAGTTTTATAAGATTATTCAATATCAAATAAATTAGTTATTTTCGTAAAAAACTTTATAAAAATGGAAAACCTTAATTTTTCTCAAATGAAAGAAGACAAAGATATGTTGTTTCTACTACATTTATCTCAATTATTTAATCTTATTACAGGATTCGGTGGGCTTATAGCTCCTATCTTAATTTGGGCTTTCAAAAAAGATGAAATACAGGGAATAAATGAACAAGGCAAAGAGGTTATTAACTTTCAAATCACTATGTTTCTATCCATTTTGGTATCTATACCTTTATGCTTTATTCTGATAGGTTTTTTATTCATATCTATTATAGCACTTCTTATGATTATAGCACCTATTATACAAGCTATTAAATCTAAAGATAATCAATCTGTAAGATATCCTTTAACTATTAGATTTATTTAAAATCCTCCTTCTAGCCAAGATTTAAAGTGTTTTACTCGCTCTCTGCTTATTGTAATTTCTTGCTCTAACGGGTGATTGAGTTCCACTTTGTAGTATGGGGAAGTGTTAATATTTTTAATATGCTCTAAATGGATAATAAATTGTCTACTAACTCTGAAAAATTTCTTTAAATCTAACAGTTTTTCTAACTCATCTAAAGTAAATTCCGTAGGATAAGCTCTGTTCTCGGTTTGAGCATAAACGATTTTGTTTTCGCTGTAAAAACAACTAATATTTTCTATACTCAATACCTTTAAATTATATCCTACTTTAGCTACAACTCTTGTGAGTTTAGGTGTTTTCTTTTGGATAAGTTCTTTAAAATTTAGCTGTTCGTAGCCTTGTTCTTTTGGAAGAAAGGAGTGAAATTTCTCTATCGCTTGTTCTAAATCCTCTTGTGAAAAAGGCTTTAGTAAATAATCAATAGAGTTAAGTTTAAACGCCTTTAAAGTATATTGGTCAAACGCCGTAGTATAAATAATAAAACTTTTGGTAGGCACTTGTTCGAAAATATCAAAAGACAGCCCATCACCTAACATAATATCCGAAAAAATAAGGTCAGGGTGTGATTGTGTTTTAAAATAATCAACGCCTTCCTCTACCGAAGCTAAAGTTGCCACTACCTCTATCTCTGGAAACTTCTCTAACATTCGTTTTAGCTTTCTTGCGGCTAATTGTTCGTCTTCTATAATAATTGCTTTCATTTTTTTAATATTATATCAAAGGGATTTCTACACGAAAAATAGTTTCATTTTTAACAATATTCACTTCCTTATGCGTGAGTAAGGCGTAGCGTTGTTGAATATTTTTTAATCCAACGCCTGTACTACCTGCGGACATCTCTCTCGCTTGTAAATTATTTTCTACCATCAAATAAGACGAGGTGGTATAAACCTTAATATTCAACGGTTTTTGAGTGGTAGCAAAGTTGTGTTTAATCACATTCTCCAACAATAATTGTAAGGACAATGGCACTACTAAATGATTTTCAAAGTTGGGATTTATATCAAAACTAAAATTAACACTGTCTTCAAAACGGGTTTTAAGGAGTTCGGCATAGGTTTTTGCAAAGCTGATTTCTTCGGCAACACTTACGGTTTTTTTGTCCCTTTGTTCCAAAACATAGCGGTATATTTTAGACATATCCTCCGTGAATTTTTGGGCTTTCGGTGGGTTTTCCTCAATCAACGCCGTTAAGACATTTAAAGAATTAAACAGAAAATGCGGGTCTAACTGAGTCTTTAAACTTTGAAATTGTGCCTCCGAGGCTTTGGCTAATTGTTCCTGCACTTCTATTTTCTCTTGAGTGCTTTGTTGCAAGGCTTTCATAAAACCATAGGCGTGAAGAACAGAAGATATCAATAAAGCAAAGATAACCATAAATAAATTTACAGAATGTGATTTGGCACTAAAGTAATCCTCTGCGGGCATTCCTTGAATAATTACAAAATTGAAATAATTAAGCCCATAAGCAATAATAATATTAATAATAATCACGATTATTCCCCCAAAAAGTCTAGGTTTAAGTTGGGTCGTCCAATTGTATTTTTTATCTAAAAACTCGTTTAGCAAGCCATTAGTAATACCAAACCCAAATGTATATAGAAGCGATATTGCCCAACTAATAAAAAAGTTATGAATTGTTTTTTCAGGTGTAGCAAATAAAAAGAAGAAAAGGGCAGAAAGTACACTTACAATAAATAAAGTGCGTATATTTTTAAAAGAAAATGTTTTCATAAGTTAAATTTTGAAAAAGATGGTGAGGAAAGTTCTTCCTCACCAAAATATTTATATTTACTTCAAAGATAAGAAATACTGAGCCTCTTTCTTGCCCCAATGAGGTAATAGTTTTTGTTCGGCTTCTTGGGTTTCAAACTGTTTTAAGGCTTTTTCAAATAGTTTTAAACCAAGTTCCTTACTTCCACCGTGTTCTTTTGGTGTATAGTACACTGTTTCAGCTTCCAGCAAAGTAATTCTAGGATTATTTGGGCTAAGTTTTTTAGCCTTCGCTAAATTTTCGCCATAAGATTTGCCATCAGTCGCATAATATTTCTGTGGATTTATCATCATTCTCAATCCATTGATGCGAGCTTTGAGAATATAAATCTCTGCATTTTCAGGCGAAAGGGCTTCTGCCTTTTTCATCCATTCTTCAGCTTGGTTGGCTAGTGTTTCTAGTTTGGCTTTATCGGCGTAATTACCTCTGAACCCTTCCATTACACTATTGTAACTCGCATAATAGTAAGGCAACCACTGGTTAGGATTTTCCTCGGCTATTTTCGCAAACGCTTTAGTTACAGGAGCCAACTCTTGGGCATTTTTGGATTGTTCCATCTGAACAATGCTCTTTTGTAGTTGAGATTGATAATCGGTTTGTGCGTGTGCAAAACCTGTGCTAACAACTACTGCTAAAACAGCGACCCATTTCTTTGTGTTTAAAACTTTGTTTTTCATAATAAGATATTTTTTTGTTAAACTTTCTGATGCAAATGTAAAACGAACCTTTACCCTAAAGAAAAATATCTTACTGAACGGTACTATTGGGTAACTGAACTGTAAAACTTACCTATTTAAGCCCTATGTGAGGAATTTCAAAACCATTTTAAGGAATTTTAATGATGTACGTTCAGTTTTTTTGAATTATGTTCAATTTTATGGATAAAAACCATTCATTCTTCTATCGCCCCAAGTTGTTTTCCTGTTTTTTATCAACCATTTATGTTGCCCATTGTCATTATTCTTTTACCCCACCTTATTTTTATGTTGCCCGCTATTTTTTTGAGTCGTCCCACCTTGTTGGTCTATCACCCCAGATATTTTTTTGTTTCCCCAGTTGATTTTTGTTTTGCCCCCAATGTTTTTTGGGTGTTTTTAACGAAATGGTTGAGGAAGGTGGTTTTGTCCGTTCCAGCTTTTTCTGTGAGAAAGAGACTTGGGTTGGTGTGTTCAGCTAAATCGAATAGCTGCGAGTTCATTACCCATAATTATAAAAAATAGGGGGCGGCGGAAATGGTTGGAGTATTGCCGAAAGCGAGGCTTCTTAGCACCCAACTTCAACTGAAATCACTCTTCGAAAATAAACAAAATTTTATAAAAAACAACTTCAACCCGATTTTGGCAATACCTTGTTGATGGTAATGCTTATTTGTCAAGCTCGATTTTGCTTTTATTTTTTGATTTCAATCGTCTGTTCCAATGTACAATGTAAACCGTTCCTAAAATTGTCGGCATAATCCAAACTAATGTTGTTCCAATATGTAATCCAGCAACTAAAAAAGCGGTTACAGAAGCTATCAATGCTCCCATCATTCGTCCTAAATGACTAATTAACCAAGCATCTTTCTTTTCGGTAAAAACCTGAAAAGTTTGAAAATCTCTTATTGTCATAAACACCCCAAAGCCACCAAAGAAAAGATATAATATACTATTTTCAATTTTCTGAATCATTCCAATAATTCCAAGTATTAACATTCCAATTGAAACTAAAAGCATTATTCCAGATACTAGCTTGTCAATCCAGTCTGCTTTGGTTTTAGTCTTATTCTTTAATGTCAATGCTCGGTTTCCTGCCAGAATCAGATAAATTGTAAATATTCCGATTAGAAATAAAAATAAATTCTCGTGATTGGGCATTCTGGCTACAATAAGTGAAATCAATGAACTTATTATCATTGTGTATGAAAATATTTTCCCCGTTCTTTTGTGATTAAAACCTCCTTTTTTCACGAAAATACTTATCATTCCTGTTATTAAACCAAGTCCTCCAAAAAAAGCGTGAATATAAATAAGTATCTTAATTGTTTGTTCCATACTTTTTAATTATTTAGTTGTTTTTAATTTGTGTTGGGATTGAACAGTATTACCACCAACTCTCTAATTACAAGAGCCAACTCTTAGGCATTTTTGGATTGTTCCATCTGAACAATGCTCTTTTGTAGTTGAGATTGATAATCGGTTTGTGCGTGTGCAAAACCTGTACTAACTACTACGGCTAAAACCTCAACCCATTTCTTTGTGTTTAAAACTTTGTTTTTCATAATAAGATATTTTATTGTTAAACTTTCTGATGCAAATGTAAAACGGACATTTGCCTTAAAGAAAAATATCTTACTGAATGGTAGTTTTAAATGAGTGAACGGCTATTTATTATTAAAATACTTAAAATAATCCTCCACAAATGCCAATGCCTATTATGATATATACTCCAGCTAGAATAAAAAATATATTAGCCACTTTAGGATTTTTTTTCCTCAAAAGAATCCCTATAATGCTAAATAATAACGGAGGACCAAACATTATTATCATCATAAGAGCAACTAATCCATTTAAATTACCAGCTTCTAATATTGTCATATTTGTTTTTTTAATTTATCTAACTGAATCCTATAAAATCATTTCATAATCAAACACATGCGACATCTACAAACCTCATCTTTCAAAGATGCTCTTATAAATTAAGATATTTTGTTAAACTTTCTGGCACAAATTATTCACCTTAGAAAAAATGGTTATTTAAATCCTCCACAGATACCAATACCTATTATAAGTAATATGAAAAATAATATGAAATACACCCATATTAAATTAAAAAAGACTTTAGCTGCTTTAGGGTTCTGTTTTTTTACCAAGATACCTATAATACCAAAAAGTATAGCTGGGCTTGATATTGCCAAGAGGGCTACTATAATATAGGGCAATTCTTCTAATGTCATATTTCTTTTTTTAATTGGTTCAAATAGTCTACCTTTTCGTCTCTGTAAAACAAATTCATAGTTTCAAAAGGTATAATGGTATTGTCTTTATTTACAATGTGTACGCAAGATTTTTTTATGGCACGAACATCAAAATTATAAGCATCAATAAATTGCATAATAATAATTCTGAATAAGTTATCATATCCTAAATTAGGAGCTTCCACAAAAGGAAGACAACACAAAAGACTATGCAATTTAGAAGAAGCCTTATCAGTAGATGTCCCTGTGCTAAATATCTCAAACATTTTTTGATGCAGTGCTTCATCTTGCTCATACACAATGGTATTTTTACTATTATCTAGCAAGTCTGCAGGGTTAATATATCTTGTAAGTGGGATATTATTTCCATTTAGTTTTAATACGTAGCCCATCGCCAATGCATCTGGATTGCACGGAACAGGAATTAAATCATCTGGTGTAAATATATCCGTCTGTTCCAATATCTTTCTACGAACCTCTGTGAGTGTAATTCGGTCGGTTTCATGATTAAAATGTTCTAATCTTCCTGCTATTTGCGTAGGTTGAAAAGTAACTCCTCTTACACATTTTTGTTTAAGCCCATACTCTATTATCTCACCCATTTCATCATCATTAAGCCCTTTTTGTAGGGTGACTACTAAAGTAGTTGAGAGGTTTAATTCGTTTAAATGTTCTATTGCTTTTTCTCTAATTTTCTTTAGAGTAGCTCCTCGCAGTGATAATAAAGCCTCTTCTTTAAAAGAATCAAACTGTAAATAAATTTCAAAGTCAGGAGCATAGCCTTTTAAGCGTTTTGCAAATTCGAAATCTTTAGCAATACTAATCCCGTTGGTATTTACCATAAGATGTTTTATTGGAAGCGTTTTGGCGTAATCCAATATCTCAAAAAACTGAGGGTGTATTGTAGGCTCTCCTCCACTTATTTGCACCACATCAGGCTCCTTCTCATTTCTAACGATGGTATCTAACATCGTTTTTACCTCTTCTAAAGTTCTATGTCTTCCATAAGTAGGAGACGAACCTGCGTAGCAAGTAGGACAGGTTAAATTACAACGGTCTGTTATTTCCACAACTGTAAGACACGAATGCTGCTCATGATCGGGACACAATCCACAGTCGTAGGGACAGCCATAATGGGTTTTAGTATTAAACTTATATGGCATTTCAGAAGGTTTGTTATAGTTTCTGATGTTCTTATAATACGCTATATCATCAGCAATTAACACTTTAGAATTACCATGTTCAGGACATCTTTTAAGCATATAAACCCTGTTGTCTTCAAATACAATTTTAGCATCAATACGCTTTAAACATTCAGGACACAAACTAAGGGTATAGTCGTAATAAGTGTATTTTCTAGTAGGCATTTTTTATTATTTTTTTAATGGTAGGGTAGTAATAAATCCAACAAACTATGCAAAGCCATTGGATACTGCTTAAACCTAAAGTATAGAAAATATTAGGCTTAATAAATTCAATTATAAATCGAAAACCGAAATAAGACAGCATAAATATTTTAAATAGTAAGCCATTCTCTTTCTGTAAAGTTACTTTATTTTTTTTCAAAAATAGAAAAAGAAACACCAAAAATATTATTTCATATAAAGAAACAGGGTGTCTATAGAGCCCGTCTCCCAAATCCATTCCTGTAAAAAGTTTGGTTTCTTTTCCATAAGTAAATTCATTAATTCCAGTAAGAAAACAACCAAATCGACCAATAATAATCCCAACGATAATAGGAAAGGTAAATAGGTCTCCCGAAGATTGTTTTTCCTTGATTATCTTTTTCATTACTTCAACCCCAATAAGTCCGCCAAATAATCCGCCCATAATAGTCTTGGTGTTGAATAATTGGATTAGTTGATTAGGACTGAAATCAATCAAAACTGGATTCTCTAAAAAGCCAATTAGCCGAGAGCCTAAGAAAGCTCCAATGATAGCTCCCAAAATAATAGAAACTCTATTTTGGCTGGGTATAGTGTCCTGCACCGACTTTCTCAACCATACATAATATCTAAAGCCAACAAAAAATGCTAAATACTCCAAAATCAAATGGATATTTAATTTTACTCCAAATACTATAGGTTCAAAAGGTATGGTCAATTTTTATTTTTTAGAAAAGTTACTTCCCAAAGGTACATATTTTAGACAAAAGTAAAGCCTAAAAATAAACCTATCCATCTATACTTTCAAAGGCACTTTCTATATGAGTGATTTCAAACGCATTTTGAGATGTTTTAATAATGGAAACAATGTCAAATCTTACTTCCACATTTTTCGGATAGCTTTGTAGAAATTCGTTAGTGGCAGAGATAATGAGTTTTATTTTTCGCCTGTTCACTGCTTCGTGAGGCTCTACCAAAGTACTGTGTTGCCTCGCTTTAACTTCTACCACCACTAGAGTATTATCTTTTTCGGCAATAATATCTAGCTCTGCTTTAAGGTATCTAAAGTTCTTGGCTATGATATTATAGCCCTTTTGTTCTAAGAAAAATATGGCTTGATTTTCGGCTTCCTTTCCAAAATCATTATGCTCTGCCATTATTTATAGATAAAAAAGTTCTGCTTTTTCAGAGGTAATTTCAAGGCGAACCGAAGCTCCCAAAATAAGCGGCAAATTATGATAGATATGCCCATTAGGAAACTGATACATCACAGGGATTTTATATTTCTCCAATCTTTGTTTCACAATTTCATAAGCAAAGCTATCAAAGCTGTCTTCATAGTTTGGATTATCGGTTTCGGAGCCCATATTCGTCATACCACCTATGATAAGCCCTTTTATTTTTCTGAATGCTCCTGCAAGTTCTAGCCCCATCAGCATTCTATCAAGGGCATAAAAGTTTTCGCCTATATCTTCTATAAAAAGGATTTTATCTTTAAAATTAAAAGAATATGGACTTCCCAATAAGGCATAAACCAAAGCCAAATTTCCACCTATTAAAATGCCTTCTGCAACACCTTCTTTATTAAATGAATGTGGTGTGATTTTATATTTAGGAAGTGTCCCCTCAAGAACATCAAAAATAAGCTGATAACTTTCTTCCGATACCCCAAACGAAGCGGTTTTAAGTGTTTGCCCGTGTATACTAGCAAATCCGTTTTTTAGAAGATAGCTTTGGATTACAGTATTGTCCGAATAACCTATATACCATTTAGGATTCTCTCTGAAAGCAGATAACTTAATCTTTTTAATGAGATGTTGACAACCATAACCTCCTCTAGTTGTCCATACTGCTGAAAGCTCTGAGTTAGAAAATGCCCAATTGATGTCTGATAAGCGTTCTTTTTCTGTTCCAGAATAATTGTATCCATTCTTAAAAATCCCCAAGCAATGCGGACTTAAAATAGACTCATATCCTTTAGATTGTATTCGTTCTATACCTGCTTGTATTTGTGAAGCCTCTACGGCACCTGCGGGAGAAATAATGCCTATTTTAGCTCCTTTTTTTAGTTTTTCGGGAAATGTTATCATATACAATTATTTTCTGTTTTTTAGAGAATCCCTCACATAGCCGCTTCTTTCTAACTCTTGGTCAAACTTATTAAATTTTTTGAAGCTCTGCATAAATATAAATACACTAATGATAACCAATATCCCTCCCACAGTACTCCGTATTTTATTAGCTAAGTTTTGGGTCAATTTATAATGAAACTGCTTTGCTAAAAGGATTTTAATTAAATCTATCCCAATGTAGGTGGCTATCATAATTCCAATATATAATGTAAATTTATACGGATTAGGATATTGGTTTCGCACTGATATTACAGTAACCAACCAAAATAAAACTACACCTATATTAAGAATATTCAATAAAAAGCCATTTAAAAAAGTTTTAAAATAATTTTGACTGATGATTTTCTGTCCTCCCTCTATCCTCATTTTAGTTTTGGAGACTATCATAAAAATCCCATAAATGAAGATAATAAAAGCCGTAATTCTATAAAAGCTAGGATATTCGTCTATAATCTCTACTAAATCATCACTTGCAAAGTAGGCCACCAAAATACAAACCAAATCTGCAGTTATAACTCCTATATCTAAGGTTAATGCATGCCTTGCTCCACGCGAAAAGCTAGTTTCTATAAGTAGGAAAAAGATAGGTCCTATAAAAACCAAGCTCAACATTAGCCCTAAGCCGATAGCAGAAAATATAAGTTCTAGCATTTAGTTTTTTTCAATATTACAAAATCTTTAGCAAATGACCTAACAACTACATTCCTAGGTTTTTTCTCACCCTAGCTAAAGTTTCTGCTGCTACTTTTCTAGTTTTTTCTGCTCCTTCTTTTAGTTTAGCTTCTAGCTCATCAAGGTGAGTCATATAATAATTAAATAGCTCCCTCTCCTTTGAATAAGTTTCTAAAATTAAATTAAGAAGTTCTGTTTTAGCGTGTCCGTAGCCAAAGTTTCCTGCTAAATATTTCTGCCTTAATTGCTCTGTTTGTTCTGGCGTAGCTATTAGCTCGTATAAAGCGAATACTTTATCTGTTTCAGGGTCTTTAGGCTCTTCTAAAGTTTTAGAATCCGTTTCTATAGACATTACCTGTTTTTTAAGCTGTTTCTCTGGTAAAAATATATTGATGATGTTTCCTCTAGATTTAGACATTTTATTACCATCAGTACCAGGAACATACTTAGTATTTTCTTGCAGTTCTTCTTGTGGTAATACAAAAGTTTCACCCATTTGATTGTTAAATCTAGCACCCATATCTCTCGCCATTTCTAAGTGTTGCAGCTGGTCTTTTCCTACAGGAACTATCTCTGCGTCGTACAGAAGTATGTCCGCTGCCATTAGAACAGGATAAGTAAAAAGCCCAGCATTTACATCTGCCAAACGGTCTGCTTTATCTTTAAATGAATGAGCTAAAGTAAGCCTTTGATAAGGGAAAAAGCAAGACAAATACCACGATAATTCACACACCTCAGGTATATCACTTTGTCTATAGAAATAAGTTTTTTCTGTGTCAAGACCAAAAGCCAACCAAGCAGCCGCTATTTCGTAGGTGTTTTGTTTTAATACCTCTGCATCTTTTATTTGGGTTAAAGAATGCATATTGGCAATAAATAAAAACGATTCATTTTCAGGGTTTTTAGATAACTCTATTGCTGGGATTATCGCTCCTAACAAATTTCCTAAATGAGGTGTTCCCGTAGCTTGAATTCCCGTAAGTATTCTTGACATAGTATTTCTAATTTTTAAAATTAAATATCCCTTCCTTTATCAGGAAAGGATTTACAAAAGTAATGATTTTTTACCACTCCTTGTGGGAGTACATTTTTTAAAGATAATGTTCTGCCTCCGCTAAAGATTTAATATTGATAATACCTTGCTCCTCAAAACCTTCGTTGAAGACATCAAAAAATAAAACCTTCATTCCAAAATCTCTAGCACCCAAAGCATCTGCAATCCAGTCATCTCCTATAAAGTAGGACTCCTCCACCGTTGCCTTCGCTTTATCTAAAGAGAGTTGGAAAATCTCAGGATGAGGTTTTCTTAGTCCTATTTCGTCTGCACTTGTTACTGTATCAAAGTAATGAGCAATGTCACTTCCTTCCAACTTTCTATGAGTAACCTCCTGAAAACCATTAGACAAAATATGAAGAGTATAGCCTTTATCTTTTAAATAATCTAAAATAGAAATACTACCCTCTACCAGCTCGTTGTATTCTATAATCTCATCTAGAAAAAGATTTTCAAAGGTTTGAGACAGCTCAAAATCATCTAATCCAAAATGAAGAAACACATCATAAAAACGATGTTTTCTTAATGTTTCTTTATCTATAATCCCGTCTCTAATTTTAGCCCAAAGCTCTTCGTTAATGGTATGATACACTTCGTGAAAGGTTTCAAAATCTACTCTGATTTTATCCTCAATCGAGTATTTATTAAAAAGATTTTGGAGTGTGAGTCTCGCATTTTTACGATGATCCCAAAGCGTGTTGTCTAAATCAAAAAAAATATGCCTTATTTTCATAAGGCACAAAATTAGTTAATTTTTTGGAAGTACATAAACTCTCTTCTTGGAGGAAAGCACTGATAAAGATTTTGAGAAATCTAATAAAAATTTTATAGTAGAGGGTTTGGGTAATTTTACCTTTACTATACTAGGATAAACTTTTTTCATAGGCATATATACTTTACCATAGAACGAAAAGCTTAAACCTTTTAGTATTTACCTTGTTAAAATTATTTGATTTTCTTCCATTATTTTTCTAAGATTCATCACAGCATACCTTACTCTGCCTAAAGTGGTATTGATACTACAATCCGTATGCTCTGCAATTTCCTTAAAACTAAGTCCATCAAAAAAACGGAGTTTTACCACTTCCTTTTGGTTATCTGGTAAGAGTTGTATCATTTTCATAAGGTCTTCATTTATCTGAAGAGAAATTAAATAATCCTCTATATTTTCCGTAGGTTCGCTAATATGGTCAAAAATAGAAAACTCATCATCTGAATATGAGGTTTCTGAAACTTTTTTGTGCTTAGATAACAATCGATAATGGTCTATAATCAGGTTATGAGCAATACGCTTTGCCCAAAGTATAAATTTGCCCTCATCTTTATACTCTCCTTTTTTTAGCTTAACGATAATTTTCATAAAGGTATCCTGAAAAATATCATTTGCTAGGCTTTCATCTAGCACTTTGTAAAGAATAAAGTTGAAAAGATCAGATTGATTTCTTTCTATAAGCCTTTCTAGGGCAACTTCATTGCCATTTTGGTACTCTTGTATGAGCAGACTATCCGTAATTATTTCCATAACTTTACCTTTAATTTAAATCAAAGTAAAACACAGCTCCTTACTTGGAAGACCGTTGATTATTACTAATTATTAAATGATTAAAAAATGTAAAGTTATCTCTATAAATGTCTATTTTGAGAGGACAAATGTATATAAAAAATATGATATTTAAGATTTTTTAACAAAAAAAGCTATTTTAAACTTTCCAAAAATCTCTATCTAGACTTCTATACTGTATAGCTTCCGCAATATGATGGCTTTGTATATTGGCTTCTCCTTCCAAATCTGCTATGGTTCTAGATACTTTCAAAATACGGTCATAAGCCCTTGCAGAAAGATTTAGTTTTTCCATAGCATTTTTGATTAAAAGTAGTGACACTTCATCTAACTCACAAAAACGCTCTATTTCTTTAGGTCCCATCTGTGCATTGTAGCTAATAGATAAATCTTGATAGCGCTCTTGCTGTATTTCTCTTGCCTTTAGAACTCTTTGTCTAATAATCTCGCTAGACTCTCCTTTTCTTTTGTCAGACAGCTGGTCAAATTCCACTTTTTGAACTTCTATATGAATATCTATCCTATCCAAGAGAGGTCCAGAAAGTTTATTAAGGTAGCGTTGCATCTCAAAAGAAGAAGAGGTATTATTAGGGTCATCAGGGAAAAATCCGCTAGGGCTAGGATTCATAGACGCCACAAGCATAAAACTAGCAGGATAGTTTACCGTAAATTTAGCTCTAGAAATAGTAACTTCTCTATCCTCCAAAGGCTGTCTCATAACTTCTAGAACGGTTCTTTTAAACTCTGGCATCTCATCTAAAAATAACACCCCATTGTGAGCCAAAGAAATTTCCCCAGGTTGAGGATAACTGCCGCCACCTACTAATGCTACATCGGAAATAGTATGATGCGGCGACCTAAAAGGTCTGATGGTCATAAGGGAAGCTTCTGCTCCCATCTTTCCTGCTACGGAATGTATTTTAGTGGTTTCCAGCGCTTCTTTCAATGTTAAAGGAGGAAGAATACTTGGAATCCGTTTTGCTAACATTGTTTTACCACTTCCTGGCGGACCAATGAGAATAATATTATGTCCTCCTGCCGCCGCAACTTCCATTGCTCTTTTAGCGGTCTCTTGACCTTTAACTTCAGAAAAGTCAAACGGAAAAAGATTTACTTTTTTATGAAATTCCTCTCGTGTATTGATTTTAGTTGGTTCTAAAGGATAGTTCTCATTAAAAAAATCTATTACTTCTTTGATGTTTTCTATACCATAAACTTCCAAATCGTTTACAATAGCAGCCTCTCTTGTGTTTTGTTTCGGTAAAATAATTCCTTTAAAACCTTCTTCTCTTGCTTTTATTGCAATGGGTAACACTCCTTTAATTGGTTGTAAACCTCCATCTAACGAAAGCTCTCCCATAATAAGATACCGCTCTATCTCTGGAGCTATAATCTGACCAGATGCAGCTAAAATCCCCAACGCAATGCTTAAATCATAAGCAGAACCTTCTTTTCTGAGGTCGGCAGGAGCCATATTTATGGTAATTTTTTTCCCTGGCAATTTATAACCTACATTTTTAAGTGCAGCGGAAATTCTATGACTACTTTCCTTAATAGCATTGTCTGGCAACCCTACTAAATGGTAACCTACTCCTTGATCTACATTAACCTCTATTGTAATGGTTTGTGCGGAAACACCATGTATAGCACTACCGTAAACTTTTACCAACATCTGTTATAGATTTTGAGCTAAATTTAAGCGTTTTTATTTAAATACTACATAAAATCTTCTCCGTTTTTGATATTCTTTAAATCTAAAACAAAATCTTTTATTTTTTGATCATTTTCTCTAGGACAGATAAGTAGTGCCTTTTCTGTATCTACCACTATATAATCTTGTAGCCCATCTATAATTGCCAATTTATTACTTTCTTTTAACCTTATTACATTTCCTTTAGAGTTATAGGTTAAAATATATTTAGAATTGGTGGAATTTTGCTCTTTGTTTTTTTCAGCATTGTCGTAAACAGAATTCCAAGTTCCTAAATCGCTCCAACCAAGGTCTGCAGGAATCACATAGACATTATCTGCCTTTTCCATAATCCCATTATCGATAGATATTTTTTCTGCTTTTGGATATATTTTTTCTATACAATTAGGTTCAGTCTCATTAGCGTCGTAGTCACATTCATCAAAAAGATGCTTCATCTCAGGTAGATGCTTGGAGAATGCTTTTATAATACTTTTAGCAGACCAAATAAATATCCCGGCATTCCAAAGAAAATCTCCTGCTTCTAAGAATGTTTTAGCAATCTCTAGGTTAGGTTTTTCGGTAAAGGTTTTTACTTTTAGTAGTGGTATACCTTTCCCTTCTACAAACTGAATATAGCCATATCCCGTATCTGGACGGGTAGGTGTAATCCCTAATGTGATGAGATAGTTGTTTTCTGCCGCAACATTTAACCCCAATAGAGCTTTGTCTAAAAACCTGTCTTCCTTTAAAATAAGGTGGTCTGCAGGGGTAACTATTATTTGAGCATCTGGATTTTGCTCTGCAATAATATTAGCCATATAGATATTACAAGCAGCAGTGTTTTTCATTATAGGCTCTCCTATAATATTTTGCGGGGGTAGATTTGGTAACTGTTCCGATGTTAGGCTAACATATTCCTTATTAGTAATAACAAAAATATTTTCGGCAGAAATCAACTTAGATACTCGGTCATAAGTTTGTTGTATCATAGTTCTACCCACACCTAGTATATCTTGAAATTGCTTAGGATAGCTTTGGGTACTTAGAGGCCAAAAACGACTCCCAATCCCCCCTGCCATAATGACACAATAGTGATTTTTATTATATTCCATTTCTCTTATTTAATCAATTAAAATCTCTGCAAAAGGACTGAACAAATATTGCCTCCCTGTATCCAGATGAGTACAAAGATAACGCTTTTTCTTTTTTTCAATCATTCTAAATTTGGCGTTTCTGAAAGTAAAAATCTGCCCTTCGTCTAAATTTTCTATAAATAAAGCTCCATCTCTGTTTTCTTTTTTAAAATACATTTCTAAATCCCGACTCGCATTAAAACTTGCCTTAGGATTTTTAGAGAATTTTAATAATATTTTTTGAAAATCAACATCATAAATTTCCAAGCTTTCTAATATTAGCTCCCTAAAAGTTTGCTTCCATTCTTTGCCGTGAGGAGCTATCTTTTTATATTTCTCAAATGCTATAAGATGTGCTATTTCGTGAGTTAATACAAAAAAGAACAAAGGTTTCTCAAGTCCTCCGTTAATTGTAATCTGATGACCTTTATTTTTTAATTTCTTATAATCCCCCAACTTAGACACTCTATCTTTAGTTATTTTAATAAATACAGAATAACCATTACACCATTTTTCCACATAACTAAAAGCTCCCAATGGAAGAAAATCTACCAGCCTCTCTTTTGACATTCTATAATCTTTCCTATATACAAAAATAAAAATCCCACCTGTTAAAAGTGGGATTCATGATTATAAATTCTTATTAAATCTTATTCAGCTGCAGCTTCTTCCTCCTCTTCATCGTCATCATCAGCAATAGCTCCACCTTTCATTGCCGTTCTAGACATCTTAACTGCTACTACCACAGCGTTGTCTGGGTGCATAAATGTGTAATCTGGAGATTTGATATCACCTACATAAGTTTTGTTACCAATTCTTAGCTTCGTTACATCTATAACGATTTCGTCTGGTAAGTTAGCAGGAAGAGCTTTTACTTTAAGCTTTCTGAAAGATTGTCTAAGTACACCACCTGCAACAACCCCTCTAGATCTACCTGTAATTCTTACTGGCACCTCCATAACCACTGGTTTGTCATCGCTTAACTGATAGAAGTCCACATGAAGGATTCTGTCTGTAATAGGGTGAAACTGAATATCCTGCAATACTGCTGGAATAGTTTCTCCGTTTACTTCAATAGATACCGTGTGTGCCTCAGGAGTGTAAACCAAGTTTTTGAACGATTTTTCTTCAGTAGAAAAATGTAAAGGTTCTTTACCTCCATAAACAACACAAGGAACTAATTCAGCATCGCGTAACGCTTTCGTAGATTTTTTGCCTACGCTTTCTCTTTTCTGTCCTTGAATTGTAATAGATTTCATTTATAAAAAATTTAAAATTGTTTTATTTCTAATTGTTTTTACTTGCTAGCAATCAGTTAAATAATAAACTTATTGCTAATAGATTTATGCTCATGAACCATTTGCATTACCTCAGCAAATAATGGGGCGCAAGATAGCACTTTTATTTTAGATGACAAATTATTTTTGATAGGAATTGTATCAGTTACAATAACTTCTGTTATTTTAGAGTTTTCTATATTCTCATAAGCCTTCCCAGAAAATACCGCATGAGTAGCCATAGCTCTTACGCTTTTCGCCCCTTTTTCTATAAGGATGTCTGCCGCCTTGCAAAGCGTTCCTGCTGTATCAATCATGTCGTCTATTAAAATAACATTCTTATCTGTTACATCACCGATTAGGAACATTTCCTCCACCACATTGGCTTTTTTTCTTTCCTTGTAAGCTATCACAACCTCAGCACCTAAGTGACCTGCGTAATTTTTAGCTCTTTTTGCTCCGCCCATATCTGGTGAAGCAATGGTTAAGTTATCTAGATTTAAGGATTTAATGTAATCTACAAAAATAGTAGAAGCATAAAGATGATCTACTGGAATTTCAAAGAACCCTTGTATTTGGTCTGCATGAAGATCCATCGTCATAATTCTTGTTGCTCCTGCAGCAGTCAACAGGTTTGCTACCAATTTTGCACCTATCGGAGCTCTAGGCTTATCCTTTCTATCTTGTCTTGCAAGACCATAGTAAGGTATAACCACAGTAATGCTCTTAGCTGATGCTCTTTTAGCCGCATCTATCATTAAAAGCATTTCTAAAAGATTGTCTGCTGGAGGGAAAGTAGAGCCTATCAAAAACACTCTTCCACCTCTTACAGATTGGTCTAAAACAGGTTCAAACTCGCCATCACTAAAGGATTGAAAGTTAATTTTCCCTAATTCTTGACCGTAATGTTTTGCGATTTTCTCTGCTAAGTCTTTACTGGTTCTTGTACTGAATAGATAACTTGCCTGATTTGCCATTTTTACTTTTTTATTGAGGTTGCAAATTTAAAAAAATAAAATAAAAGCAGTTTAAAATTTTTAAACTGCTTTTACTCTTTCAATTATTTAAATTTTATGGGAATTTAATTCCTGAATAACTATTTGGACTCACTTGTGGAAGTGTGGATTTATACTTAGCGTTAATTGCTTTTATAAATTCGTTAGCAATCACTGCGTAACCTCTTCCTGTAAGGTGTACTCCATCTAACGAAAATGCTCCACCTGTTAAAAAAGAGGTAGTATATTTAACTCCATCAAATTGAATTCCAGAAGTGCTATTTAGCTCTACCATTTTAGCATTAGCATCTACAAAGGCTAACCCATAAGTATCCGCCAAAGCTTTTATACTTGCGTTATATTTAGCCGTAGCTGTTAAAACCGCCTGTTTTTCGCTTGGAATCAAAACATGTTGATCCTCCAATGGGAAGGTAACTCCATAGCCATCAAACGGAGCTATTGCATAAGGGCTATTAGGTTTAGTGTCTATTATCTTTTTCGTACTTAATAGAATTAAATCCTCCGCCGTTGTATGTCTTGCTTGTCCTAAAACCTTACCTACTACAGTTGCTTGTGCTAAAGACATCCCTGTCTTAGACAGGGCTGCTGTAATTTCAGCAGACATATCTTTAAGAGTCTCATCTTTGATTAGTAGCGGATTAGCTCCCTCTTTTAAAATTACAAACCTTCCTCCTTGTTTATACACCTCTAGAATTTGCTTAACTTCCGCTAAACTCTGGTTAATTTCACTAGCTCGAGCCGCTGTTATTAACGGAGTAGAATTATAAGGCACTGTCGTAAAGAATGGTATAGAAGTAATATCTGGAATATTCGCTATAACTCCTTTAGTAGCACCAACAGCCTTCATACCATCTAGAACAGCCTTAATAGAACCCGCCAATACATTAGGGTCTGTAATATCATTATTTCCGTAGGTTCTTGGGTCAAAGTTTCCTGTCTGGTCTTTACCAACTCCACCAGAAGCAGCGTAATAAAGAGCATCATTATTTCCTATCCATAAAGAGAAGAAAGTTGGTTTTTGAGCCATAGCATCTTTAAGCACGCTAGTGCTAGCACTTGATGCAAACCTAACAAAATACGGATTAGCCTTTCCCAATGCTAAGCCAGCTTGACTACCATAACCATCAGCTACCAAATGAAATGATTTAGCTCCTGGCACTCCCATATTATTAAAAGTTCCAGTCAGTTTATCTAAAGCCTCAGTAGGAGTTGAATATTTAGGAGTTAGAGCTCCTTCCTCTAAGCTTAACACCAATTTACCTGGAAAACCAGATAAATCACTAAAGCCTCCTACATCATTAGGCATCAGCGGCTGAGTGAAAGCTCCACCACCTGTTTTTTGCATTTGAGAAGCAATTATAGATGGATAAGACTCTAATTGTCCACTAGAGTATAACGCCCCATCTCTGTAACCAGAAGTAAGAGAGTTCCCTAAGGCTACATATTTAGAGAAATCAGCTTCTCCATTGGTGATACTAATCTTAGAAACATCTCTATCATCAAAATCTGTTTCACAACTCATTACAGATAGCATAGATACTGCTGCTAATGAGCATATAATTATTTTTTTCATAAATCTGTTAAATTAAAATGGGTTGTAAGATAGACCTAAGCCAAAATAAACTGCTTTAGCTTTAGCTTGTCCATAAAAATTATAATATTCATTAGCTACTGTTCTTGCTTTTGGAAAAGCCATAGCACCTGCTAAATCTACTCCAAATTTGTTTAGTTTAAATCCTAAACCTGCTGTAACAACACTAGAATTAAACGATGGTGTTTCTGGGATAAAATCTTTGTCTGCATAAGGAGATTCATCATAGTAATAACCTAATCTAGCAGCTATCTTATCCGTTACCATATACTGTGTTCCAAAACGCCAAGTTTGAGTGTTTTTGAAATTCTTAGGTGTAACAAGTAAAGTAGCATCATTAGCCTGATTTCCAAGCTTAGCATTTTCAAAATCTAAAGCTAAATGACTGTACTCTGACCAACCTGTATAATTAAAATCCGCAGAAACTAACCATTTAGGTGTAATCTTATAGGTTGCTCCTATGGTATACTCGTCTACTAGAGGTAATGTTGCTTTAAAATTGTCCTGTCCATTAGCATCAAGCCCTCTAAGAGCAAATAGACTGCTTGGCATATTGAATGTTACTTTACCGTGATTAGCTTTCATATCCACAGGAGAACGGTACGCTACGCTAACATCCCACTTCTCATCAGGTTTAAAGTAAAAACCAAATGAGAAACCTTGCCCTGAAGCTTTTCCGTCTTTAATGTTCATTGTTCCATTAACACTGGTTACAGCTTTATCCCAATTTACAGAACCTTTAGCGTAAATATAACTTGCTCCTAAAGATACCCAATTTGCCAACTTTACAGATACCATTGGTTGAAAGAAGAAGCTCTTGAGTTCCATTTTTTGAACCATTTCCTTTCCAGCCCAATCTTCCCCCCACTGTACAGTGCTTCCAAAAGGAGTTGTAACACTAAACCCTAATGAAACATCATCTGTTACCTTATAAGCTGCTGCTGCATAGAAAGGTGTCCCTAGAGGATTATCAGTTGTGTAAGAATTTAAAGTATTTAAGTTTTGATAAGTTACACTAGACAAAGCTCCAAAACCACCCGCTACAACACTAAGTTTAGCCGGAATAAAGGATATACCCGCAGGGTTAAAGAAAGCGACACTAGCATCTTCTGCATGGGCACTTGTATGTGCCATAGCTAACTGTTTTACCCCTTGCAAAGAGACTCTAAAGCCTCCCGCTTGAGCTAACATACCGCACAATACTGCCGTTGTTAATATTATTTTTTTCATAAAATTATGTTAATTAAAGTTTTCAAATATAGAACTTTTTTTTAAACAACAACTATAAAATAAAATTTGTTTAAAAATTAAAGTAATTACACATAGTATATATATACTTAAAAACAGCATTTTAAACTTAAAATATAGTTAAAAATTAAACAGTGTTTAATATTAAACACTGTTTAATTTTCATGATAAGCTGATTGTATATTTTCTATCTGATGTAAATGTCTTAAAATATGATTGACATAGAACATAAAACCATCTCCTAGTCGTAATTTTATCCATCTAGAAATGGAAATATTTATCTTCGTTTTATTCAAGTTGATACTTTTAGAAAGGTTTAAAAATTCTAAAAATTTCTCCTGCTGACCAATAAATCGTTCTAAAACCGATTTATCTAGGTTTTTGTTGATTGGGTTTTTACTGTTAGCCGTTCTCATTTTGCTTTTAGGATTCGGTAGTATGCTTTTTGCAAAATAACCTTCCAACCAACTGCTTTTGAAATTGACTTCTAGCACAGTATGAGATGATTTTATTTTTGACTCAAATTCGGGGAGATAAAAATCACCATACAGATTAAGATGTTCTATACATTCTAATATATTCCACGAGTGCTCCTGTGGTCTCCAAGTAAGATAGTCTAAGTCTTTGGTTTTAAGAATTTCAACCGTTGTTATAGCTCCTTTTATTTGTAACTCTAAGGTGTGTAATAAAACTTCTGTATGCATTTTTTCTGCAAAGTTCCGTAGCGTAGTTTTAATAAAAATTGATGGAAGTCAAGATTTTTTCAGTCTTGATAAAGTTTCTGCACTCATACCCAAATAATCCGCTATATATTTGTTAGGAATTTCCTGAAAAAGCTTTGGACTTCGTCTTAAAACTCGCAAATATCTTTCTTTTGGAGATGATGTTAAAATATCTTTCTCTCGTTCCATTTGTTGGAGAAGTAGGTTTTCTAGCAAGGCTATCCATAATTTTTTGCTTTCCTCTTTATGTAGAAACTCTTGTATTTTAGATTTAGGAATAACCTTTACCTCCGAAGTTTTTATCGCTTGAATTAAAAATTCCGATGGTTTTTGAGACAAAAAAGAATCAAGAGCGACAATAAAATCTCCTGTGTAACCTAATCTTATTGTTTGTTCTCCATTTTCATTCAGAAGGTATACTCTAAAACTTCCTTTAGTAATGTAATAAAGATTAGTGTCCACCGAACCAGACACTTTAAGTAAGTTATTCCTTTTCAGGTGAATGGTTTTCTCCGATAATTTAATGATATTATTGAAGTCTTGAGCCGTCAGCATCAATTATGGTTTTAATTGAGAGTATTTACACCGTTCCCTTTAGAACCTTTATTTCATCTCTTAATTTCGCCGCTAAAATAAAGTCTAATTGTTTTGCAGCTGCCTCCATTTGTTTTTGTTTTTCTGCTATTATTTTCTCTAAATCCTCTGTATTACCATAGCTAGCCTTGGTTTCCGCTGCTTGTCTCACAATTTCTTTTTGAGTGTATTCTTGTTTCGGGAAATCAGGCGTACGCCCTACCAAAACATCGGATATTTTCTTATTTAAAGGCTGTGGCGTAAGACCATTAGCCGCGTTATAGCTCATCTGTTTTTCTCTACGATAATTAGTTTCATCAATAGTAGCCTGCATAGATTTAGTCATTTTATCCGCATACATAATGGCTTTACCATTGATGTTTCTAGCCGCTCTCCCCACTGTCTGTATCATTGAACGACGAGAACGAAGCATACCCTCTTTATCCGCATCTAAGATAGCCACCAAAGATACTTCTGGCAAATCTAAACCTTCTCTAAGTAGATTAACTCCCACAAGCACATCAAAAAGCCCTGTACGCAAATCTTGCATTATCTGTATACGTTCTAATGTATCCACATCAGAATGAATATATCTAGTTCTTATGCCAAATTTGGTAAAATATTTGGTAAGCTCTTCCGCCATTTTTTTTGTGAGTGTGGTTACCAAGACTCTCTCGTCTTCCTCCGCTCTTTTTTGGATTTCCTCCATTAAATCATCTATCTGATTAAGTGTAGGTCTTACCTCTATAATCGGGTCCAGTAAACCTGTCGGGCGGATAATCTGCTCCACATATTCGCCTTGTGTCTTTTCCAACTCGTAATCCGCCGGCGTAGCAGACACATAGATGACTTGGTTTTGCATTTTTTCAAACTCCTCAAACTTCAAGGGTCTATTGTCCATAGCGGCTGGTAGTCTAAACCCATATTCCACCAAATTCTCTTTTCTACTACGGTCGCCCCCGTACATTGCGTGTACTTGAGGTATGGTTACATGGCTTTCGTCTATCACCATTAAATAATCTTTAGGAAAATAGTCTAATAAACAAAACGGACGAGAACCAGGTTTTCTGCCGTCCATATACCTAGAATAATTCTCTATACCAGAACAATAACCTAGCTCTTTTATCATTTCCAAATCCAATTCTGTTCGTTCTTTCAAACGCTTAGCTTCTAGATGTTTCCCTATTTCATTAAAAAAATCCACTTGCTTTACAAGGTCATCTTGGATTTCTCTAATAGCGCTATTCATAGTTTCTTTTGAAGTAACGAATAGATTAGCAGGGTAAATATTAATTTTATCAAAATCACCCATTATATTTCCTGAAACAGGGTCAAAACTTTGGATTTTATCAATTTCGTTACCAAAAAACCTTATTCTAATCGCATTATCAGCATAAGCAGGGAAAACATCTACCACATCTCCTTTAACCCTAAAACTTCCTCGTACAAATTCATTAACCGCTCTAGAATAAAGTGCATTAACTAGCTTGTGAAGCAAATCTGTTCTAGAAATTTTAGACTGAAGCTCCAACTCTATAAGAGATTTATTAAACTCCGTAGGGTTACCAATACCATAAATACACGACACCGATGCCACTATAAGCACATCTCGCCTCCCTGAAAGAAGGCTTGTCGTAGCGGAAAGTCTTAATTTCTCTACTTCCTCATTTATACTAAGGTCTTTTTCTATATAAGTTCCCGTACTGGCAATGTATGCTTCAGGCTGGTAATAATCGTAATAGGACACAAAATACTCTACCGCATTTTCAGGAAAAAACTCCTTAAACTCCATAAATAGCTGCGCCGCCAAAGTTTTGTTATGAGCAAGAACAATAGTAGGTCTTTGAATACGGTTCACCACATTAGCAATGGTAAAAGTTTTACCAGAGCCTGTAACTCCTAGCAGAGTTTGGTAGGGTTGACCTTGTTCTATCCCAAAGACTAATTTATCAATCGCTTGTGGCTGGTCTCCAGTAGGTTTAAATTCAGAATGGAGTTTAAATTTCATTTCACAAATATAACTAATAATTAAAAACTGGTATCACCATAAATTCATATCTAAAAACACTTATTAATATCATATTACAAAAATGTAAATATTGATAAACATCATAGTTTTTAAAGTAGTTTATCCTTACCTTTGATAGGTTAATTTTATTTGATTATGAAACATAAGAAAATTGTAATTTTTGAATCTGTTGGAGGTAGTGACAAAGGTGCAGATGGACACAGAAAGGATACATTACCTATTTTAAACTCTATTAAAGATTTAGGTTGGGGAGCTGAAGTAGTAAAGTTTGAAAATGATAAGGCTGAAGAAATCTTTAGTTATGTAAAAGAAAACTTTGATGCCTATATTAGTAGAGTGAACCCAGGTTCGTTACCTGACAATGAAAAGATATATTTTTCCATTCTATCAAAACTTTCAGAACATGGTCTTGTAGGAATGAGTGAGCCGAAGTCCATGATAAAATTCGGAGCAAAAGATGCTCTTGTAAAATTAGCAAATACCAGCCTTGTGCCTACGGATACTTTCGCTTACTATACCATACAAGAATTCAGAAAGCATTTCCCAAGAAGTATCTCGCATGGTGAAAGAGTTCTAAAACAAAACCGAGGAAGTACTGGGGAAGGTATTTGGAGAGTAAAAGTAGAAGGTAATCTTTCTTACCAAGCAGGAGATGAACTGCCTCTAGATACGCCACTCAAATTAACCGAAGCCGTGGACAATCATGTGGAATACAAAACTCTAGAAGAATTTATGGATTTTTGTGAGAGGTACATTACTGGGGAAAACGGTATGCTAGTAGATATGAGATTTATGCCTAGAATTAAAGAGGGCGAAATTAGGATTCTAATGATAGGCGAAGAACCTGTTTTTGTGGTACACAAAAAACCAGCCAATACAGAAGATGCCTTTTCTGCGACTTTATTCTCTGGAGCACAGTACCGCTATGATAGTCCAGAGGATTGGAAACCACTGATGGATATTTTCCTCTCTCAACTTCCAAAAGTAAAAGAAATATTAGAGGAGAAAAACACACCTCTCATTTGGACGGCAGATTTTATGCTAGACTATCATCCAGACGGTAGCGACAAGTATGTTTTAGGTGAAATTAATTGTTCGTGTGTAGGCTTTACAAGCCATCTAGATATGGGCATACAAGAGAAAGTTGCTAAAGAAGCAATACGACTAGCAGAAGGCAGATAATATCATTTTTAACTTTTTAAATCTCTTAAACTAGTTTTATAGTTTAAGAGATTTTTTCCTTTTAGATATTGACTTCAAAGTTATCAGCATCTCCTAAAAAAGGAAATTTCTGTCTAAAGCTCTTCAAACGTTCCATATCTAAAACAACTTCTACTAAATCTCCTTTTTTACAGGAGACTTCACTTCCGTCAGGGAAAAAGCAATGGGTACTTTCAGGGTATTCTAAACCATTACCATCTATACCTATCCTATTAACACCAAATACATAAGCTTGATTTTCAATTGCCCTAGCTTTTAACAAAGTATTCCACGCATCTATTCTTTGGACAGGCCAATTAGCCACATATAAAGCCACATCGTAATCTCCTTTATTCCTACTAAATACAGGAAAACGTAAATCATAGCAAATTTGCAGTAGAAATCTCACACCTTCATATTCCACAATTACTCTATCATTACCTTTAGAGTAAACCTTATCTTCCCCAGAGTATGAGAAAAGATGTCTCTTATCGTAAAAATGATAATCTCCACAAGGTTTCACAAAATAAAATCTATTATAGTAATTATTGCCTTCTTTCACAGAAACGCTACCTCCAATAGCAGCATTTTTATTTTTAGCGAAAGTTTTCATCCACTGTAATACTTTTCCTTCCTCATCTGCAATTTCTTCTGGTTTCATATAAAATCCTGTAGAAAACATTTCTGGAAGGAGAAATAAGTTGGCATCTGCCCCCTTAAGACTATCTTCTATTTTTCTAAAATTATCTAATGGTGATTTCCACTGAATATCAAAGTTTAAAGCTGTAATTTTAAAATCATTCATAATTAAATTGAAAAAATGGCGTTACTATACAGAAATATATCTTTATTTTTGAGGCTAATTTAAACTAAAAATAGATTCCTATGAAAAAAACAATTTTAATTTTAATGACAGTTGTGCTAGCTCAGTTTTCGTTTGCTCAAGCTTGGAATGGAAAAGGAGACCAAAAACTTCAAATAGGACTTTCTGCTTGGGGTTATGGCTCAGGACTATCTGGTACTTATGATTACGGAATTACAAACGCCATCTCACTAGGAGGTGGAGCTCATTTTTATTTCAACAATAAAAAAGAAAACGGCTTTTTCTTATTTGGTAGAGCAAACTATCATTTGCAAGACGCTCTTAATCTTCCAGACCAATTAGATATTTATCCTGGTTTAGATATAGGTGTATTAGGACATGGTTTCGGGCTAGGAGCACATATTGGTGCAAGATATTTCTTTAATAAAAATTTAGGGGTTTTTGCCGAAATCGGCAACAATGGAGGACTAGGAGTTTCTATCAACTTATAAATAAATCCATCAACATCTTTAGAAAGAGATTGCCTTTGGTAGTCTCTTTTTTATTCTAAATCATTTTAGTTTATTACCTTTGCACGAATTTAAAACAAAAATACAGCATGGATTTGTTAACCCAAATATTTCAATTTGTTCTTAGTATTTCAATTTTAGTTACCTTACATGAGTTAGGACATTTTATTCCCGCTAAATATTTTAAGACTAAAGTTGAGAAGTTTTATCTTTTCTTTGACCCTTGGTTTTCTGTTGTTAAAAAGAAAATAGGGGAAACAGAATACGGTATCGGTTGGCTTCCGTTCGGAGGTTATGTAAAAATAGCAGGTATGGTGGACGAAAGTATGGACACCGAACAACTTAAAAAACCTGCACAACCTTGGGAGTTCCGTTCTAAACCTGCTTGGCAAAGGCTCATCATTATGCTTGGTGGTGTTACCGTGAATTTCTTTTTAGCTTGGCTTATTTATTCTTGTCTTAGTTTTTTTAATGGAGAGACTTACCACGATAATAGCAAATTTGAGGACGGAATTGCCGTAAGTGAGGCTGCCCAAAAGATGGGATTACAAAATGGAGATAAAATAGTTGCCATAGATGGAAAACCTGCTGAAAGAATGGAAAACTCCATGATAAACCTACTATTATCAAATGAAATTACCGTTCTTAGAGAAGGCAAAGAGGTTACTTTTCCTACCAATGAAGATGGTGTAGCAGAAGTTATGAAAGCTAATGAAGTTAGAGCAATCTATTCTGCTAGATTCCCTGTGGTTATAGATAGTATTTTATCCAATAGTCCTGCACAAAAGGCTCAACTTAAAAAAGGAGACAAAATAGTTGGTATAAACAATACTCCTATAAAGTATTTTGATAATCTTGCCTCTGTGCTTAAAAATCTTAAAAATCAAACGACAGAAATTGAAGTTCTGAGAAATGGGAATCTATTGAAGCAAACTATTACAGTAAATAAGGATGGAAAACTTGGTTTTATTCCCGACGAAGAAGAAAGCCTAAAATCACTTAATAGTACATTAGTAAACAAGGAGTACAGTTTACTACAAGCTATACCTAGAGGACTAGAAAGAACAATAGACGCTCTAGTAATGCAAGTAAAACAGTTCAAAATTATCTTCAACCAAAAGACACAAGGTTATAAAAAAGTTTCTGGACCAATAGGTATCGTTAAAATGATGCCAACCTCTATCAATTGGGAAGCATTTTGGGCGTTTACTGCTATGTTTTCGGTATGGTTGGCATTCCTTAATTTACTGCCTATACCAGGTTTAGATGGCGGGCATGTTATGTTTACTCTATGGGAAGTTATTACAGGAAAACCCGTGCCTCAAAAAGTGCTTGAAAACGCTCAAACCATAGGAGTAATTTTCCTTATGGGATTGATGCTACTCATTATTGGAAGCGACATTTTTAAAATTTTTAAATAAATTTTAAAAATAAATTTGGAAGATATTAGAAAAAGTTTCTATATTTGCGCCACGAAAAAACAACAAACCATTCCTCCTTAGCTCAGTTGGTTAGAGCATCTGACTGTTAATCAGAGGGTCGCTGGTTCGAGCCCAGCAGGAGGAGCAAAAAGACTTACAGAAATGTAAGTCTTTTTTGTTTTATAACTCTATATCTGCAAGTTATCTCATAACTTAATATTTTTCTCATAGTCTTTAAGTCATTATTTTATCCTAGTTTTTGAGATAAAAAGGCATACAATTAGGTTACCCATTTTATTTTTCAGGTTACCATTCAAACTCTTATTAAAATACTATGAAATTATCATTATTATTCCTTTTAAGAAAGAACAAAATTAATATGAAAGGTCTCTGTCCTATTGAATGTAGAATAACATTAGATAAAGAAAGGAAACCTTTTGCAACAGGATTATTCATAAATCCTGATAACTGGGATTCTAAAAAACAAAAAGCATGATATTACTAAAATATATACTCTTTTGCTATCAACAATATTTTATAAAAGTTAAAAGAACATCCTCAGCTACTCTTTTAATCTAAAAAGAAAGGGTTCACTAGAATAGTAAACCCTCTCTCTTTTTATTTTTATACTTTTGTATATAATTCTAATCCTTCCAAAAAGTCCATACAGTACCATTGAATACAGCCAACTGGTTCATCTTTGTGTCATATGCCATCATTCCTGGAGCAGGGTTGATAATTTTCAAATGTGGAGAATCCATCTTTGGTAAAATCATCGCCTTATTATTATCTGACAACACCAGTATTCCCGAAGGTTGACCACTAGTATTAGCTCCTATAATTACAGAGGCATCTGTTTTATCCGTCTTTGATGACTGAAGACTCCTATCTACTTTACCTGTAGTATCTAATGTAACACCCCCAAATGTATGTTGGGTATTAAATGTTAATGCTCGCCAATCTCCATTAGGCCGTGCATACTTCACTACCCCATCAGAACCATCCATCACAACTGTCCCTGGAACTACATCAGACACAGATGACAATGAAGTTACATAAGGTAAAATAAAACCTCTATACTGTGTCCCAAACTCTAGGGATACTGATGGGTTAGAAACTTCACTCTTACCCAATGCCACTTGACCAAATGCAAACATGGACAAGCCTATAAAAAATATTGATAATTTAATTTTCATTTGTTTTTCTATTTGTATGTTATAAAATTACTCTGGGCAGGTTTGTGTTGAAAAACAACTCCAAATACTACCGTTATAAACCTTTAAACAGTTATTTGTGGTATCATAAACCATCATCCCTGCTACAAAGTTAGCTACTGGAATCCCAACAGGAAGACCGTTAGTATCAAAAGGAACTCTGTTTACTACAAACCCTTTAGTATTTGACTCTAAAGCGATCCAACCGCCCTGTCTTACCATTGGCCAATTCTCTCCTTGTGCATCTGCTCCTGCTCTAGAGAGAGACGTAATTCCCACCTTAGTAGGGAGTGCATCTCCTGCCGCACTTATAACTGGCTTTTTGTAACAAACTTTAGCCAAGTTAATAATCACTGTTGCAGTATCTGTTGCTCCTCCACAAGCTCCTGTAACTGTATACTTAAAACTATAAGTCCCTGACTGTGCTGAACTAACTCTCCACTGGTTACCTATCAAAAGACTACTTGATGGTGTGGTAGTTTCTGTCCATGTTCCAAAACCGTCATAGTTCCCTTGAAGATAATCAAAAAGGTTAAGATTGGTACCCATATTTTCATCATAAGTAAGGTTAACGGTTTGACCAGTTCCTGCTTTAGCTGCGGTAAGTGCATCTTCTGTAAGTTTTAAATCCAAGGTACTATTGATACAGCTCGTAGCTGAGTTAATACTAATACGCACGTGGTAAAGACCTGCTTTATCTGCCGTATATGTTCCAAGATTCAGCACATTGGTAGTAGATAAGATATTGTTAGGTTCTCCATCTTTTGTCCATTCGTACTTTAGATAGTCTAGACCATCTACTACGAGACTTAGCTCATTAGATGCACACACAGGAACCATACGAATACCTGGACGACCTAGTTTAGCAATATCCAATTTTCTTGTTTGGAAGTTACCACACTGATCATACACACGGAAGAAATAAGTACCTCCCGCAAGTCCCTCAAATATAGGGTTGGTACCGTTATCTTTAATTGTTGTAGCATCATTAGCCTCTGAAGATACTATAGCATAAGTTAAAGGAGCTGTGCCACCACTTGCAGATAAAGTAACATCATAAGTCCCATTTGCACAGGCAAATGCATAAACATTGGAAAAAGCTAAAGTAGTGGGTGGCTTTATCTCAAACTCACTAACAACAACAGGGTCACAATATAGAAATACCCGCTTATTATCTTTTATATCATTATATTGCACAATTTCTTCAATCACTCTATATCTACCCTCTGGTTGAGACTGCCATTCACCACTTGAAGCATAAAAATATGGAGCCTCCGTACCTGAACCATCTACATGAGTCTTAGTAGAAGAAATACCCCATGCATTCTGTTCTGGAAAATAACGCTGATAATAAATAGCTCGACCTCTTGCCTCCAAAAATCTAAATTTACCATCACATGAATACTCCATAGTATATTTTGGAGAATATGAAGAAGGTGATTTATTTACTGTAATATTACTTGTTACAACTAAATCATTACAAGCATTACTAGTAGAAAATGTATAACTTCCTACAGGCATATTTTTTAACACAAACATAATTAGCTTTCCTGTAGCATCTATTTCAAATCTGTCCTTTGGGATGATGTAGGGAAGAGGGCCATATTCATCAATAAAAGATTGAGGCGCTTTTGTAATTTGTGTATCAACAAATCCAAAAGAAAGACCATAATACGCATCAGATATTTTTCCAACTAAATTAACTCTATCTATATCACAACTGTTTCTCTGTTCAACATATAATGTTGGAGCCATTGTTTTGATAACAACAGTTCTTTCACTTATTCCTCCGCAAGAATCTATAATTTGAAAACGATAAGTTCCCGCTGGTAAAGGTTGAGATGTGCTTCCATAACTATGAGAGCTTTGGTACTGCCCATGAAATTCATTATAGGCAACAGGATCAAAATTTGCAGGAGCCTCTATAAAATTAACTTTATAAGTAGAGTAGAAATTTTGGTATCTATCCAACTGTCCTTTTATATAAAAATACTGTCCTCCACAAGAGCTACTTGCAACATAATGGCTTATACTGTAATTAAAATTATCCGTCTGCGTAACTGTTCGTCCACAAGCGTCGGTTGTTGTAACCGTAAGAAGAAGCTGATCTATCCCTTGAAACCTTGGAATAACAACCATGGGATCTCCATTACTACTAACGGGGTTAGAGTTTAATGTTACCACCTCATTGGTATTAGGGTCAGTGTAGCTTACTTTAACTTGATAAGGAGGCTTTTGAACTAAATTATACCCGTACACCGAATAGAATATTAGCTGAACTCCCGAACAATCCTCCAAATTTTTACCGTTATAATAAATACCTGTAAAATTAGTTGGCGTATATGTAATTGCTGTTTCACCCACAATACCTGTTCCACAGGCGTCTATAACTCTATATCTGTAGTTAGCTGCTTTAAGCCCTGTAAAAGTATAGGAGGTTGCATTATCTTGAAACTCTGAAACCACTGCATTACTATCATCTAAAAGCTGATAACGGTAAGGAGCTCTACCTCCTGTGGCTTGAACTCTAATAAAGCCATCATTCCCACAAATTTCATTACCTCTATAATTAGTAGTAACTGCCGTCATTGGTGTTTTCTGGTCGGCAATGGTAAAATTATTACTCGTAGCTTGGTTGCTAGATGTACCCAAAGTTTGTGTAGCCACTACTCTGTAAGTACCAGCAGGAAGCCCTACATAGGTCAATGAGGTTGTAGAAGTAACAGGGGTTGTAAGATTAGTAACATTGTAAATAGAATACGATATAGTAGAGTTAGCGGTAGTTCCACTAGTAGTCCAAGAAAGCGTACCATTGTTAGGGCAAATCTCTGGAGTTCCTGTAAGACTAATTGTAAAACTCTGTAATTGTGCTAAAATAAGCAAAGGTAGTATGACCAAAGTCAAACTTAGTAGTTTTTTTATCATAGTGTGCGTAATTTTTGTACAAACATAGGTATTATTTAATATATCTCAATATATATTGAGGGGTGATAATGTAAATATTATGCCAAAATCTAATTTTTGCTAATAAAAATTAAATTTTCTATATTTGTAGCATTGTATTTATCAAGAACCTTATATAAGAAAGGTAGCAACCTGCAACAACAAGCAAGGTGCTGAAACGATAAGCCTTAACAAAGGAAAAAATGTTGTCCATTATTTCTTACAGTTACAAAGAGGTTCATTGGTAAATGCAGATTAGACAAAACTGCATTAAAAAATGAAAAACACATCTATTATCTCAGTTATTCCTCTACTGGTGTTTGTATCCATCTTTATTGGTAGTGGTATTTATTTTAATGATTTTTATGCTCTTCCATCTCCTATCGCTGTAATGGCTGGAATTATATCTGCTTTTCTACTATTTAAAGGAAAGCTTAGCGAAAAAATAGACACTTTTCTAAATGGTTGTGGTGATCACAAAATACTCAACATGTGTATTATTTACCTTCTTGCTGGAGCTTTTGCCGTGGTATCAAAATCTATAGGAAGCGTAGATATCATTGTAAATTTAGGAGTTAATATTATCCCTTTTTCATATATACCTGTAGGTGTTTTTATAATTGCATCTTTTATTTCTATATCATCAGGAACTTCTGTAGGAACTATTGTAGCTTTAGGCTCTGTGGTGGTTGGATTCGCTGACAAAGGGATAGATATTAACCTATTAGGAGCAGCACTATTAGGTGGAGCTATGCTAGGAGATAACCTATCCGTAATTTCGGATACTACCATAGCCGCTACCCAAACACTTGGATGTGAAATGAAAGATAAGTTTAGAACTAATCTTAAAATAGCTATCCCTGCTGCTATCGTTACCTGTGTACTATATATTGTATTAGCAAATACAAATGCTCCTGCCAGCAACATCACATCCAGCACCTCTCCAACTAATACCTATCAGCTATTTCTAATACTACCATATCTATTAGTAATCCTCCTTTCTCTTGCGGGTATCAATGTTTTTTTAGTGCTTCTACTAGGTATTGTATTCAGTAGTTCTTTAGGTTTTTTTATTTTGGATTTTGGGATACTAGAAATTAGTAAAAAAATATATGAAGGTTTCACCAGTATGCAGGAGATTTTTATACTTTCCTTTTTTACAGGAGGCTTAGCTACCTTAGTTGAAAAAGCTGGAGGAATGGAGTTTCTTCTTAACAGAATAAAGAAAATTATTTCAGGAAGAAAATCTGCTTTACTGGGAGTAGGTACACTTGTAAGCCTTGTAGATATGGCAACTGCCAATAACACGATAGCTATTATTATATCAGGTAAAATTGCAAAAAATATAAGCACGCACTATAAAATAGCTCCTAGATTTATGGCTTCTGTACTAGATATTTTTTCTTGTGTTATACAAGGACTACTGCCTTATGGAGCTCAGATACTTATTATCATTGGACTAAGTAACAACCGTATTGATTACTTCAACTTAGTAAGCTATACTTTTTATCCTATTTTATTGCTTTTATGTGTACTCCTTTGGATTTTCTTTTCTAAAGAGAAGAAGGCTCAAATATAAAACACAAAAACAGACCGCCTTATCAAAAAGACGGTCTGTTTTTTTTATTTAATTTTCTATTATTGATTTAGCTCTTGTTTTTCTTCATCATTATCAATCGCCACTGGCTCATCATCTTTCTTAATATCTTCTGTAGATGAAACGGGAGTTTCAGTAAGTTCTGGGTCCCATGCTCTTTTACCAAATATCGCTTCTAAATCTTCACGGAAGATAACTTCTTTCTCAAGGAGTTTTTCCGCTAATGCATCTAGTTTATCTCTATTTTCGTTCAAAATATTGATAGCTCTTTGATACTGACCTTCAATAATTTTAGAAATTTCCTCATCTATCATTTTAGCCGTTTGCTCAGAATAAGGCTTGCTAAAACTATATTCCTGCTGTCCTGAACTATCGTAGTAAGAAATATTCCCGACCTTATCATTTAAACCATAAATGGTAACCATTGCTTGAGCCTGTTTTGTAACTCTTTCTAAATCAGACAAGGCTCCTGTAGAAATGGTTCCAAATACCACTTGCTCTGCCGCTCTACCACCTAGAGTTGCACACATTTCGTCTAGCATTTGCTCTGTAGTCGTAAGCTGTCTTTCCTCTGGAAGATACCAAGCCGCACCCAAAGAACGCCCTCTAGGAACAATAGTTACCTTAAGCAGTGGTGCTGCGTGTTCTACTAACCAACTGATACTCGCATGACCAGCTTCGTGGAACGCTACTCTTCTCTTTTCGGAAGGTTTAATAGCCTTATTTTTCTTCTCTAATCCACCTATAATTCTATCTACTGCATCTAAGAAATCTTGTTTTCCTACCGCTTCATGTCCTTTTCTTGCCGCTACTAATGCCGCCTCATTACACACATTCGCAATATCTGCACCACTAAAACCAGGTGTTTGCTTTGCCAAAAACTCTACCTCTACAGTATTGTCTAGTTTTATTTTAGCTAAATGAACATTAAATATCTGTTTTCTCTCGTGTAATTCAGGTAAATCCACATAGATAGAGCGGTCAAACCTTCCTGCACGCATCAAGGCTTTATCCAAAATGTCTGCACGGTTAGTTGCTGCCATCACTATCACATTAGTGTCTGTACCAAAGCCGTCCATTTCTGTTAAAAGTTGGTTCAAGGTATTTTCTCTCTCATCATTTCCTCCCGTTAAAGAACCTCTACCTCTAGCTCTACCAATAGCATCTATCTCGTCTATAAATATAATGGCTGGTGATTTTGCTTTAGCTTGAGCAAACAAATCTCTCACCCTAGAAGCTCCAACCCCCACAAACATTTCTACGAAGTCCGAACCAGACAATGAAAAGAAAGGTACTTTAGCTTCACCAGCAACTGCTTTAGCCAATAAAGTTTTACCTGTCCCTGGAGGCCCTACAAGAAGTACTCCTTTAGGTATTTTCCCTCCTAGTTTAGTATATTTTTCTGCATTTTTAAGGAAATCCACTACTTCTTGTACTTCCTCTTTAGCTCCTTCTAATCCTGCAACATCTTTAAATGTTACCTGCACTTTATCTTTTTCATCAAAAAGCTTAGCTCTCGATTTTCCTATGTTGAAAATCTGACCACCGGCACCACCACCTCCTGCCATCTTTCTGAAGATAACAAAGTAAAACAAAAACATAATCCCTATCCAAAACAACGCCTGGAATAATAAGCTCTGCATTGGCGATTCAGAATCATCAAAATCCATAGATGTTTTTATCTGTGGATTTTCCTTCTTTACAGCATCATATCTCTGCTGAAAATATTGTAAATCTCCAAAAGCGAATTTAAAATCTGGTGATGGTTGTAGTGCCATAAGTGGATTATCCGCTTGTGAATTGCCTTTTGAAGCTGTTTTCGCAGTTTTGGTTAGAAAAACTAAGCCTTCCTTAGAGTCTCTCATTAAGACAAGGTTCTCTACTTTGCCTCCTCTCATCATATTAAAAAACTCATCTTCATTGATGGTTTTCGTATTAGATGAAGAAAACAACTTTGGCAAAAATAAAACTGCCAAAGCACCAAAAATAAGTAAGTAGAACCAGTTAAACCCTTTATTTTTATCCATACTTTTTTCTTAAATTTAATTTAAATCTTCTATTTTGGTTACTTCTGCATCTCCCCAAAGCTCTTCTATTTCATAGTATTCTCTAATATGCTTTTGAAAAACATGCACCACCACAGATACATAATCTACCAATACCCACAATGCATTTTCTGCACCTTCGGTATGCCAAGGGCGTTCTCTAAGTTCGTTACGCACTGTCTTCTCTATATTCCCTGCAATAGCTGACACCTGAGTATTAGAGTTACCACTACAGATAATAAAATAATCTGCTACGGCATTTTCTATTTTAGTTAAATTAAGAACTTGGATACCTTCTCCCTTAGTATCTTGTATTGCTCTAATGATAGTGTCTATCAACTCTTGTTTATCGTTTGTATTACTCATTCAAAAATGTATTATCTGCAAATTTAATTGTTTTTTATTTATTTTATCTACTTTAACACCGTAATTTTGCCCATTATGAAAATCTTACATCACCTTACCGAATGTAATTCTACCAATGACGAGATTATCAATTTTGTTCCCTCTATTCTCCAGAAAGAAGACTTAGTAGGTGTCTATACCCTTAACCAAACTCGAGGAAAGGGACAATACGGCAATTCTTGGGAAATAAATCCTAACGAAAACATTGCCATCAGCCTAGCAGTTTCTCTGGATAAATTTCCGTTTGCGGTTTCTATCATCAATTATTATACCGCTATTATTGTGAGAGATTTTATTGCCAATTTGACCCAAATTCAGCCAAAAATCAAGTGGCCAAATGATATTATACTCAATCAAAAGAAGATGTCAGGTATTCTTCTTGAAAAGAAAAATAACTGTTTAGTCATTGGCATCGGCATCAATGTATTACAGCAAAACTTTGAGCATTTCCCAAAAGCAGGGTCTATCTATACGCAAACTCATCGCTCTTTTGAACCTCATCTACTTGCTAGAGAGTTCTTTGAATTTTTCGCTAACGAAATAGCACAACCAAAAACAGAATCCCAAATTCTAGAGATACTTAATAATACTCTTTTCAAAAAAGACGAGGTCTGCGTGTTTGACATTAAAGGCGTAAGACAAAATGGCATTATCCGAAAAGCAGATGCTGAAGGATATCTTTGGATAGAACTAGAAGATGAACAGTTACACAGGTTTTACCACAAAGAAATCCAAATGCTCTACTGACGAGCCCTTCTGAAATACAGTATCAAAGCAAGTGGAGCAAATACAAAATTAGGCATCCACATTGCTACGAAAGGCGTGAGTATTTTGCTAGATGAAACCACTTTAAGTGCTTCAAACGAAAAAATAAATACAAACGCCAAAGCTATCCCCACCGCAAGATTGACTCCTATCCCACCTCTCTTTTTTTCGGACGCTAGAGCCAAACCTAAAATAGTTAAAATTATAATAGAAACCGGCATTGAGGTGCGGGCGTGAAGCTCGTTGAGATAGGTATTGATATTACCGTTGCCTTTTATTTTCTCTCTATTTATAAATTTCACTAGCTCTGGAGTTGTCTTGTTCTCACCCAAAAGCTCGTCTGGAAAAAGTTCCTCAGGCGGATAACCAAAACTCTGGTAAGTTTGTGTGCCATTGCTGAGTTTTTCGGTTTCGTTTTTACCTGCTTTTTTTTCGTAGAAAGAGGTGATGGAAAAAGCTTGTTTTTTTTCGTCCCAAGAGACATAATCACCCCTTATCTGATGTATAAGTTTGTTGTTTTTATCAAATTTTTGGTAAAGGTAATCCGAACCTCTTGCTTCTTTTCTGTAATAGGAACCTATAAATACATATTCCGTTGGTGACATCTGAGCTGAAATGGGAACGCTTCTGTTCTTCTCATCTTGCCTTACTTGGCTTTCGGTAAAGACCATCAGTTCGTTCTTTTTAACATTAGCCCAAGGCAAGGCAAAGTGGTTAAGCATCAACATAAACAATGCTATCCCAACTGCTACCGTAAAGTATGGTCTGGCAAATCTATGAAAACTTGCTCCACTACTTACAATGGCTACAATTTCGGTATTATCCGCCATACGAGATGAAAAGTAAATAACCGAAATAAACACCAGAATGGACATAAAGGTAAGGATAAGGTATATCATCCAAAATGGGTAGAAATGTAGTAAAAAGTACCCCACCGTGTAACCACTTTTCTCTATGTTTGGCGCTTTGGCTTGTATATCCACCACTATCACAATAATAGATAGTAACACTAGCATAAAAACTAATGTCCCTAAAAATTTCTTGATGATATAGGCGTCTATTATTTTCATAATTTAATTCTTACTTTTCTCTGTTTTTGTTTTGGCAGCCACCGCGTTAGGGATAGAGCGGATACCCCGAAGGGAAGAAGCCGCGGAGCGAAGCGGAGCGGCAATGACCGAAGGCGTATGAGCGATAGCCCGACCCTAGCCGTTGGACTTTAGCCCTGGAGAGGGGAACGCCCTAACCTTACTAAAACTAAAGCCTTTGTTTTAAAACTGGTACAATCTGCTCTTTCCACTTGTAGAAATCTCCTGCTAAGATATGCTCTCTAGCCACCTTTACCAAATCTAAATAGAATGCCAAGTTGTGTATAGAAGCAATCTGCTTACCTAGATATTCTTTAGCTACAAAAAGATGCCTTACATAAGCCTTAGAATACTCCTTGTCCACGAAGCTCGTCCCCATCTCATCTAACGGAGAAAAGTCATCTTTCCATTTTTGGTTTTTCATATTCATAACGCCTTGCCAAGTGAATAACATTCCGTTTCGGGCGTTTCTAGTTGGCATCACACAATCCATCATATCCACTCCCAAACCTATGCTTTCCAAAATATTCCACGGTGTGCCTACACCCATTAGATACCTTGGTTTTTCTTTCGGAAGAATATCGGTAACCTCGTTGGTAATTCGGTACATTTCTTCTTCTGGCTCCCCTACCGAAAGCCCTCCAATGGCGTTACCTTCAGCTCCTGCCTCTGAAATAACTTCAGCGGAAATCTTTCTTAAATCAGAGTAAGTAGAGCCTTGAACTATCGGAAATAAACGCTGCTTATGCCCATACAATTCAGCATTATTTTCTGTCCATTCTATACAACGCTTGAGCCACCTGTGGGTGAGTTCCATAGAGGCTTTGGCTTGATTATATTCGCAAGGGTAAGGTGTACACTCATCAAATGCCATAAAAATATCGGCTCCTATCTGCCTTTGTATTTCCATAGACTTTTCTGGAGAAATGAAGTGGTAGCTTCCATCAATATGAGATTTAAATTTAACCCCTTCCTCCGTCATTTTTCTGCTTTTTGAAAGAGAAAAAACCTGATAACCTCCAGAGTCTGTAAGGATAGGACGCTCCCAGTTCATAAAACGATGTAGACCTCCTGCCTTTTCCATGACTTCCATACCTGGTCTAAGGTAAAGGTGATAAGTATTACCTAAAATAATTTGTGCCTTAACATCGTCTCTTATTTCTCTTTGATGTAGTGTTTTTACCGATGCTACCGTCCCCACAGGCATAAAAATAGGCGTTTGGATTTCTCCATGAGCGGTACTGATAAGCCCTGCTCTAGCCTTAGAGTCGGTAGTTTTTTCTATACTAAAAAATGGTTTTGACATTGTGTTGTTATTATTGTTGTTGTAAATCTCCTGCATTAATTTTTTCTTCTTTATTTTGATTTTTATTCTCTCCTTCTTTCTTCTTGATATACTCCTCTAAGTCTGAATCATTAAGCAATATATCTTGAGCCATATCATAAATTTTATCTACATCAGACGGTTTGTTCAAATAGTATTTAAAACTGTCTTCAAATGCTTTGCCTTTGGCTTTATTTTTATTCATCACAAAACGACTGACTTCCTCCATATCCATATTTCTAGTAAAATCGGAAGACTGTGTATAAACAGCAAAGTCTGCTACTATCTGTGCCATTTCTTCTTTGGGTAATAAATCTTTAGGAGCTTCGACTGAATGTCTACAAGCTACCACAAATATCATCACAAAAAAAAGCCCAATCAACCTATTCATAATCTACCTATTAAAGCCTTCCATCTTAGATTAAGTACACCTATTACTGCTTCTTTAATAATTCCACCATTCATTTTAGACTCGCCTTTGGTTCTATCGGTAAAAATAATAGGGACTTCTTTTATTTTTAGTCCTTTTTTGAATACTCTGTATTTCATTTCCACCTGAAAGCCATAGCCTTTTAGCTTTACCTTCTCTAACCCTATTTTTAGGAGCGTGTCTTTTTTAAAGCAAACAAACCCTGCCGTAGTGTCGTGTACTGGTAAACCTAAAATAAACCTTACATATTTAGACGCAAAATAAGATAGCAAAACCCTTCCCATAGGCCAATTAACCACATTAACCCCTTGAGAATAACGAGAGCCTACCGACATATCCGCATCTAAACACGCCTCATAAAGTCTAGGCAAGTCTTTTGGATTGTGAGAAAAATCGGCGTCCATTTCAAAAATAAAATCATAGCCCTGCTCTATTGCCCAACGGAAGCCATGCAAATAAGCTTTGCCCAAACCATCTTTTACTTTTCTTACGGTTAAATGAAGCCTATCCTGAAAAAGATTCTGCATAGAACAAACAATATCTGCCGTACCATCAGGAGAGGAATCATCTACGACCAAAACATGGAAACCTCCCTCTAAATCCATCACCGCTTGAATAATGGACTGTATATTTTCTTTCTCGTTATAGGTAGGAATGACAACGATTTTTTTCATTCAAAAAAAACTAATAATCCGCAAAGTTAAGTCTTTTTTAATTAGGAAAAAGTGGTTTGTGGGGAAATCGCAAGTTCTATTATTTACTTCTCATTTTAACAAATACAAAAATAAAAGCACACCCCACCGCATAACACAATATGTCTAACCAAGAGAAAGAGTTCCCAATAACAATATGCCCTACACTACCTTCTCTAAACCCTAGTTTCTCTGCAATGCTAAAATATTGTAATACCTCTACTAAAACAGAAAATAGAAATATCCCTACAATCAGTTGAGCTTTTTCTTTGATTTTAAAGAAAGTTAAGACAAAGGTATAAATAAGAATTACCACTAGTACATCTCCTAGATATGCTCTAATAAAATAACAGGATTTAAGCCAAACCGCAATTATTACCTCTGTTAAAAATAACAATAGGGTAATAGCAAACCAGAAAAGACTAAACCTTGGTCTCATTTTATATTATTTGCCTATCATATTTTTGATTGCATTGAGCTTCATCATTGCTTCTATAGGCGTGAGTGTATTGATGTCTATCCTAGTAAGTTCCTCTCTGATATTTTCTAAAACTGGGTCGTCTAATTGGAAGAACGAGAGTTGCAAATTTTCTTCCGTTACCCTTTTAATAGATTCTTTTGTATCATTCTGTGAACGATTGTTTTCCAAAGTTTTCAGAATTTCGTTAGCTCTATTAACTACCGTAGCAGGCATTCCTGCCAATTTTGCCACATGGATACCAAAGCTATGTTCGCTACCACCAGACACCAACTTCCTTAGGAAAATAATGTTCCCCTTATGCTCTTTAATTGAAATATGGAAGTTTTTAATCCTTTCAAAATTATTGGTCATTTCATTCAACTCGTGGTAGTGAGTGGCGAATAAAGTCTTAGGTTTGGTTGGGTGCTGATGCAAATATTCCGCAATAGCCCAAGCAATAGAAACGCCATCATAAGTGGAAGTACCTCGCCCTATTTCATCTAAAAGAATTAAACTTCGGTCAGAAATATTATTGAGGATATTAGCGGCTTCGTTCATTTCCACCATAAAGGTTGATTCTCCTGCGGAAAGATTATCCGTTGCCCCTACTCTCGTAAATATTTTATCTAAAATACCAATAGAAGCATATTTAGCTGGAACAAAACTCCCGATTTGTGCTAAAAGACAAATAACTGCTGTTTGCCTCAATATCGCCGATTTACCCGCCATATTGGGACCAGTTACCATAATAATCTGCTGCTCCTCTCGGTCTAAAAACAAATCGTTAGGAATGTATTTTTCGCCTAACGGCAAAGCATTTTCTATAATAGGGTGTCTTGCTTCTTTGAGTTCTATACTAAAACCATCGTTAAGGATTGGTTTAGTATAGCCTCTTTCCATAGACAACTCTGATAACCCAACCGCCACATCTAGCTGTGCGATGAGTTGTGCGTTTTCCTGAATTTGGTCTATATAAACAAGCACCTCTTGGCATACCTTTCTATAAAGCTCCTGTTCTAAAACACTTATACGCTCTTCTGCACCTAAAATTTGGTCTTCGTATTCCTTCAGCTCTGTTGTAATATACCTCTCGGCATTGACTAGCGTTTGCTTTCTAATCCATTCTTCAGGAACTTTGTCCTTATGCGTATTTCTAACCTCTATATAATAGCCAAAAACATTATTAAAATTGATTTTCAGACTAGCAATGCCCGTTCTTTCTATTTCCCTTTGGCACATCTCGTCTAGGTAGCCTTTACCAGAGTTCTGCAAACCTCTCAAACGGTCCAGCTCATCAGAAACCCCAGACTTAATCACATTACCTTTGGCTAAATTTACAGGTAACTCTTCGTTTAAGTTATTCTCTAAAGCACTGATGACTTCCTCTAAATGATTAAGTGGATTAAGCCACGCCAAAACATCAGGATATTGATGCAACAACGATTTTATCTTGGAAATATAAACTAAACTTTGTCTAAGATAGCCTAGCTCTTTAGGTGAGATTTTCTCTGCTGCTAGCTTACCCATCAGTCGGTCTAAGTCAGAAATACCTTTAAGCCTTGTTGCAACATCTAATCTTAGCTGCTCCTCATTATTCAAAAACTCAACTAAGGAAAGTCTTCTATTAATTTCGTTTACGGATTTAAGTGGCAATATCAATCTTCTCCTCAACAGCCTTCCGCCCATTGGAGTAGCCGTTTTATCTATAATATCCAAAAGACTTTTCCCGTTTTGATGTGCAGGAAATACCACCTCCAAATTTCTCAGCGTAAACTGATCCATCATTAAATAATCTTCCTGTGGAATAAGTTTTATCTGAGTAATATGATTGAGCAAATTATGATGCGTATCCTCCACCAAATAGGCAAAAATAGCTCCAGCAGCCGTAATGCCTAGCTTATAGTCCTCTACTCCGAAACCTTTAAGAGAATTGGTTTTAAAGTGTTGCGTGAGCTTTTCGTAAGCAAAATGATACTGAAATGCCCAATCCTCCATCTTAAAAACACTCTTATTTTTAACTTGACTAGGAATTTCTTGAGTTCTTTGGTAAATAATTTCGCTAGGTTCAAATGTATTGATGATATGAAGTAACTTTTCTAAATTGCCCTCTCCTAACAAAAATTCTCCTGTGGAAATATCTACTAAGGCCACACCATATTTTTCTTTCTCTTTATGAAGGGCAAGTAAAAAATTATTTTTCTTGGAGTTAAGAACTTGGTCATTAAATGTAACCCCTGGAGTTACCAATTCCGTAACGCCTCTTTTAACGATACCTTTTACTGATTTAGGATCTTCTAATTGGTCGCATATCGCTACCCTAAGACCTGCCCTTACCAATTTCGGAAGATAGGAGTCTAAAGAATGATGTGGAAACCCTGCTAGTTCTATACTCTGACCATCTCCACCATTGTTTCTTTTAGTAAGAACAATGCCCAAAATTTGAGCTGTTTTAATGGCATCTGCTCCAAAGGTTTCATAGAAATCTCCTACTCTGAAAAGTAATATCGCGTCAGAGTATTTAGCTTTAATACTATTGTATTGTTGCATTAGAGGAGTTTCTTTCTTTGTTTTTGCCATATCTATCCTAATTTTGAACAGCAAAAATAACAAAACATTATGGGTTAAAAAAGGCTACTCTCAAAATTAGAAGTAGCCCTTTTAGTATTAACCTTTTTTATTAAAAATTGATTTTAATTTATTTCTCCACCTTACAAGTATAGGTTCTTGATAATTTTTATCCTCATCAAAATAACCATAGCCGTAACCGTAACCATAGCCATAACCTTGATTAGAAGGATAATCATTATACACCAATCCTAAATGTTTAACCTCTTGATTATGGTATTTCTCTATAATCATTTTAAGCATATACTTCTCCGTATATTCATGACGCACAACATAAATATTAGCGTCTGTATATTTCATCAATTCAAAAGAGTCTGCCACTAGACCTACTGGAGGCGAGTCTATAATAATAAAATCATAGGATTTTCTAAGCTCTTCTATAAACTGTGTGTTTCTGTCACTCATCAACAACTCTGAAGGGTTAGGCGGAATTGGTCCAGAGGTCGCTACATCTAATGTAGATATCTTAGTTTTATTTATAATTTGTTCCACTGGTATTTCCCCTGTCAAGAAGTTAGAAATTCCGTATTTATTATTGATTTCAAAATCTCCAAAAATCTTAGGTTTCCTCAAATCCATTCCTAATAATATGGTTTTCTTACCGCTTAAAGCTAAAACAGAGGCTATATTTATTGAGGTATATGTTTTACCTTCTCCACTGATAGAAGAAGTTACCAATATCACTTTTCCGCCTTCTACTCCGTCGTCATACAAAAACCTCAAATTAGACCTAACCCCTCTAAATGACTCTGCAACAGAAGATTTAGATTGCTCTATTACTGTGAGATTATTCTCATTAGTATTTTTACCAATAACCCCTAATAAAGGTATTTTGGTTGCTTTTACCACTTCCTTAACACTTCTTATCTTATTATCTAAAAGAGAACTAATAAGTAATATTATAAATGGAATAAATAACAATCCTCCAATAAGTGCTACTCCAAACATAGAGGTATTAGGTCCTACTGGACCCTGCCCAAGATTTTTAGCCCAATCTAAGACCGTTATATCAGACTGTCCTACAGCAAGACGCATCTCTGCTTTTGCCTGTTCCGACAGCAATGCATTATATGTAGTTTCGTTAATTGAGTAGCCTCTCTCTGCATCAATTAGCTTCTGCTCCTTAAGAGGAAACCTTCTTATCTCTCTCTCGTACTGTAAGAGTTCTGCATCTAGTTTTTCGATATCACTCAGATACATACTATAGTAGTTCCCCACAACTCCAGAAGACTTACCTCTCGCCTCTTTAATAAGACGATTAATTTCTTTCATAGGTTCAGAATTTGGCGTATAAATAGTCCTCATCTCCTCCCTTTTTTGTATAAGAGCTTTTAACTCACTAACCGAACCCATGAAGTTACCATCTTCTATTCCAGCAGCATTGATATTGATCACCTCATCTAAATTTTTATTCATAGAGTTTCGGATACTATTAAGTGCTGAAATTCGGGTAAGTAGCTCTGCCTTTCTCTTTTCAACCTCCTTTATTTTTTCCATTATAGAGCTTACACCTCCTTCAACATCAACAATGTTTTCTCCAATCCTAACTCCATTAAGGCTTTGTGCAGAAGAGTCTAACTTTATTTTTACACTATCTAAATTTCTCTTTATAAATACAACTGTATTTTTGTCTACTAAGCTCTTATCCTGCTTTCTTTTTTCTATAAGCTCTTTAATAGAGTTATTTAAAAAGTTAACTGTGGAGTTTAAGTTAGCCCCTCTCTTCGACACAGACATTATAGAAGGAAGTTCCTTATCAAACTCTATATTGATACTACCTATATTCTCTCTTACTTTTTGATCTATGCTACTTAAAACAACTGTTATGTTATTATAATCAATACTAGGTTGTACTGGATTTTTTATCAATCTAAACCTAAAGTAAGGAGACTCATACCACTCGTTTAATTTTATATTTTTTTGAACCTCTTTTTTATATGTTTCTTTTAAAGGATGAAAATCTTCAGTTTTATAACTATATAGGTAGTTGGGTAAATCCTCTGGCAAATTAACTGTATAAGAATTACCTTTAGGAATAAATGTGATTGGAATATTTATCGCTTGAAAGTGCTCTTTATCTATTTCTAAAAAGAAGGGAGATTCATTCTTATCTAAAAAGGTGCTTTTTAGCTTACCTGAAGTGCTATAATCAATGTATAACTCAAGTTTTCTAGTAATAAATTCGTTATGTGTTCTTGATAAAAGTAATTTTTTCACATACAATCCGTCTTGATTTCCTCCTTGCCCCCATATAAAGTTAATAGACTGGTTACTAGGCGCCAAATAACTTGCTGTATTATTAGAAACACTCAAAGATATACTAGACTCATAAGTGTATTGTATATAGTATTTTTTATAGATATAACTAATAGCATAACCTAATATACCTAATAACAAAAACAAATACCAATTTTTTAGCACCTTCTTTATAAAAAATTCAAGATTAAAGAAGTCAAATGTTCCAACTTTAGACTTTTCAGGTTGTGCACTAGGTGTTTTTTGTCCTACTTTTTCTGGTATCATAAATCTAAAATCTTGAAATTAACAAATATACAGAAAGGGCTGTTGTTATAAGAGAAACCCCCGTAGTTAAAGTTTGCAAAGGCTCTTTACCAAACCCATAAAGACTTTTAGAACGAGTATTGAGATAAACCATATCTCCATTTTGAATCCAATAGTATGGAGAGTTCATAATATCATCTCTCGTTAAATCTAGTGTAACTCTTTTAATACCTTCTGGATATTTTCTTTGTAAAACCACATGTTTTTTATCTATTGTTCTATTAAGCCCACCATTTTGAGCTAAAGCTTCTGTTATACTTAACATTGAGGTGTAAGATTTTTTCTCTCCAGTAAGAGCTCCCATCTCCTCTATATCACTCAATATGTAATAAGTAATCCCATCTGTATTAAGTCTTACTTGCGATTTACCTTCAACAAAGTTTTCGTTAACACGAGTTTGTATTTCTGCCTCTATATCTTCAATAGTCCTACCTACGGCTTTTATTTCTCCTATCCCCATTATATCTATGTTTCCTCTAGAGTTTATCTTTAATCCATTAAAATAAAAATTACTATTGCCACTCATTCTTCCTCCAGCAATACCAGCTCCTCCTCCAGAGACAGCTCCCGCACCTCCGATATTCCCTCCTGCTCCATTTTCACCACCAGAAGTGTTAAAACGGGAGTAGAACTGAGCCGCATCTCCTTTAGGAGTGGTTACTATATTAAGATTAAGAATATCTGCTTTAGTTACTCGATACACTTCATTATTATATGGTATCAACCCCTCTTCATTAAGCACAAGATGTTCATTAGGTTGTTGGTATCTCACTTCCTTAGTCGTTAGACAGGATACTAAAAACAGAGATATAATTGGTAATAATAGATATAGTTTTATATTTTTCATAGAAAAGATATTTATACAAAAGTAAGTTTTAATTTCTCAATTTTAGAATAAACCTAGGTATATATGCTCCTATAAAACCTAGCATCAAAACAAAGACAAGAAGTAGGTTTATATTTATATGTCTAAAAAAATAGACAACTATTATCGTAAACATATAGTAACATAGGATATAAAAAGTTGATTTTTTATGTGATAATCCGAGGTCTAAAAGCTTATGATGAATGTGATTTTTATCTGCTTCCATAGGCGATTTTTTATTGAATAGCCTTATCAAAATTACATTGAGTGTATCCACCATTGGTAAAATTAGTATTGCAAATGCAATGACAGGTGCCGTTGGTAAGTGATATAAGCTTCTTCCACCACTTATCGTAAAAATATTTATAAAATATACTGCTGTAAATGCTAATAAAAAACCCACTATCATTGAGCCTGTGTCCCCCATGAATATCTTTTTACTCCTACTACTTGATAAATTATAGTATAAAAAACCTATTAAAGCTCCTATTATCGAAGCACACAGAATAATCATGGGATAATTATATTCTCCCAACCTATAGTAACTAATACCAAAAAGTAAACAACAAATAATAGTATATGTACCCGCAAGACCATCTATTCCATCAATTAAATTAAAAGAATTTATAATGATAATTATAGTAACTATAGTAAATAAAATACTTATGAAATAGGGCAACTCATAAACACCAAAAAGACCAAATAAACTTTCTATCCTTATATCTGAGCCTATTACCATTAGGGAAGCTACGAATATCTGAATAAATAATTTTTTATACGCTCGCATAATTACAATATCGTCCATTACACCAACATATAATAAAATTATTAGGGTAGGAAATAAAAACTTATACAAATCGAACAGTTCATATCCAAACATTGGGGTAGCTATTCCTATGGCATAAAATATAGCTATTCCTCCCAAATTAGGAATTTTCCTTACATGAGAACTCCTTATCCCTGGTTCATCCATCAGGTTTTTTCTTTTAGAGATTTTGAGTATTGTAGGAACAGAAAGAAAACATAGCAGAAAAGACATAAAAAAAGAGCCTATCAATTTTATGTAGAAAAAAGGTATCCCTAACTGTATAATTAAATAATCTAAATAAGCCATAATTCAAATTTAGTATCTACCACAAATAATTGCTATAATCCCAAGTATATCTTGCTCTAGTAGCCTGAAAACTACCGTATACAAAATAATAAAAAATAGCAAAACAAACGATTATTAAATGTAAATATCTTTTATGTTTTTCATCCTCTACTGAAGCAATTATATTAGGCAAAACCATTACCGTAAAAATCATATATATCATAGCTAATCTTGAAGAGAATATTGGGCTACCTCTAAATATAAAGTACAAGCACATTCCAAACAAGGCTATATTTCTCATATATTCGTAATAAGGAATCTTTTCACATGCTTCCTCATTATAAACTACTAGAAAATAACTATAGAATACGATAATCATATCCGTAAAGCTTATTCTTCCCGTTGTTTCACTATTCTCTATCGTTTCATATGCAGAGAACCCCTCATAAACTTCAGCAGGCGCTAATGTATCAAACAAGGAAAAATATTGATATATTTGAAATGGAGATAAAATAGCACTAACCACCAAAACAAGAATAATTCTTGTCTTAGTCATTGGGATTAAAGCAATCCAGTAAGCTAAAATAAAAATAGCAGCAGATTTATGAAATCCCATTGCCAGATAAATCATCAATAAAAACAACGGTAAATTTCGTTTTTTAATGAAATAAAAAGAAAAAATAAGAATAGACATCGATACCGCCTGTCGCATATGTCCTCCATCTGCTGTAAAATAAGAAGGGAACATGTAAAGCAATAAGCTCAATGATGGATAGACAACCGCATTTTCAAATGTAAAATATTTTGGAACAATAGATAATAAAGCTATTACGAATGTAAAAACAAAAAATGGAACTCCAAAATCATAAACATATTTTCCTACTAAAACATAAAGCCATTCTACATCTAATCTCTCATTACCTGAAAAAAGAGCTTTATTATAGACTGTTGAATATGCTGTACTCTGACCAAAATATTCATACATCTGTACATAAACTCCATAATCCGCTCCTACCCATGCCCTAAAACCCACTAAAAGAATCATCACCGATACCACCACCCACACCGATTTATAATTTTTATAATTATAAACCTCCAAAAAACTATAAGCTATTAAAATTATAGTTATAATGGTAAATATAGGATGTAAAAAAACAATATTCATTGTTTATTATTAGTGAATTAGTTTCCTTAACAATCGATTTAGCCCCAAAAGATAAAATAGATAGTAAACCTGTTTCTTAATCGGCAAAGATACGAGATAATTCTTTCCAAATCTACGATAACTAAGTATTTCTTTCTTGGTAATCTTTCTCTTAAACAGAAATCTTTTTAGCTCTTCGGATAATTTATGATATACCTGCTCATCTTTAACAAATGCTAAATAGGCTAGAAAAGTATAAAAACCCTCTAAAATTTGAAATCCTTTTAGCTCTTCTTTTTTATGCTTATAGAGTGAGTTTTCAAAAGCATTTTCCACATCTTCTACCGCTCTTAAAATATCCAGACCTTTATCTGTATGGGTTTTAGTGATAGAATCCGTTCGTTCTAAATATTGATAATGATAGGTTTGAGTTTGGGCAATAACTTTACACTCTAACAATAATTGAGGAATAAGTTGTATATCCTCAAAATGAACTCCTTTTTTAAATCTTTTACTCTGAAATAAACTACGATTAAACAATTTATTACAAGCAAAATAGCTCATATCAGAGAAAACGGAAAAATGTTCTTCTAGAACTATTTTTTCGGGCATATTAGGTATTTGTGTGAGTCGCTGGGTAACTTCTCCCTTTTCGTTTACTTTTTGTAGATTACATACTACCATTTCTGCTCGGTGCTTCTTTGCAAGATGATACATCTCTTCGAACATTGTTTCTCTCACAAAATCGTCGCTATCTACAAAGCCTATATACTCACCTTTCACCCGTTCTAAACCAAAGTTTCTAGCATCGCTTAATCCACCATTCTCCTTTTGAAACGCCTTTATTTTATTAGGATACCTATCTTCATACTCAGTAATAATAGCCTGAGAGCCATCTTTACTTCCATCATTTACCACGATAACTTCAATATCCTCTAATGTTTGGTTGACCAAAGAATCCAAACACTTTTTTAAAAAGCGTTCAACATTATAAACAGGAACAATAACGGAAACTTTCTTCATACTATTTTAAAAATCTAGGGTTCAAAAGCCCCTTTTTAGCATTATGATAATCTTTCTCAGCACAAGGCAAACATTTTAAAATATCATCGTCATTTCCGAAATACCATAATCCACTAAAGGTATCTCTCTTAAAAGTATAATCTTGATTATTGATTACCACTAAATAATTTTCGTACTGGCGTTCTTTAGGGTGAGTTTTCTGTATGCTCAAACCTTCTAAAAAATACCAAATCATTTGGGCAATAAGTTGATTGTAAACTAAATGAGAAGCATCTATATTTATATTAAACAAACCAAAAGCCATTAAGTTTTCACCCAAGCCTATTTCTTTCATATAGGCACAAATTTCTCTCTTATTCAACCCGTTAACTTGAGCGTGAAAAGAAAACTCTCCACTAAAACTCTCCACCGCATCAGCACTAAGACTTACCACTTCTGCCCTTCTTAAGAAAGGCTCTGCCAAATCTGTGCTATTCATCATATCAGCAAGCCTTAACACTTCAAAATCTATCTCTTTAAGTACAGAAACCGAATGAGGCTCATTTAGATGTTTTTGATAACCCAAATGATAATAATTCTTCAGCGAAGGTTCACTCAATATTTTTGATACAAAATTTCGCTCGTTGATACCCTCCTTCACAGCTTCCAAATGTATAAACGAGTTGATTTGTGTATAAGAAATTTTATCTTTATGATTTTTTACCGCAGTATATAACGAAAGAGCCAAATCATTGCTACCACCAATAACTATAGGTAATGCACCTTCGGCGATACATTTAGAAACAATTTCCGCAACAATATACTGAGTATCTTCCAATGATTTACCCGATATTAAATCTCCTAAATCACAAATAGGAAAGTTAAAATCACTCTTAGAAAGTTGATATAAACATTTTCTTATTACACTAAAATCCTTCGTCACCGCAGAACCTCCTGCACCTCTGTCATCAGAGCAAAATAATAGCACTACTCCACCTTCTTTTATCTCACTACATACCAAACTACCCAGTTGCCAAGGTTTATAATCTCCTAAAGGAAAAGGCTTTACAATCTCTTCAATAGTCATTAGTATTTATGCTATTTTTTCTTAGTTACGGTTTTCTTTTTAGTTGTTTTTTTCTCTGCAAAGGCATTTTTATCCTGTGCTACAATCCATTTCTTAACCTCTTCTAGAGATATTTTTTTCAGCTCTTCGGCTGTATATTTCTCATCTCCGTTTTTAGGAATTTTGAAATTAGTTTTGTTAAATTTGATAAATGGTCCCCACCTTCCGTTTTCTATAGAAATACCTTCTTTTTCCCATTGTTTAATGTAACGGTTGGCTTCTTTCTCTAACTTAGCTTCTATGAGTTCCACAATATCATCTTGAGTAAGATTTTCAAAATCATATTTTTTAGGAACATTTACAAAAATATTTTTATACTTCAAGAAAGGTCCAAAACGCCCTGTCCCTTTAGTTACTGGCTCTCCTTTAAATGTTGTTATAGGAGCATCTGCTTTCTGTTTTTCTCTAATTAGCTCTTCAGCTCTTTTTTGATTTACAGATAATGGGTCTTCTTCTTTAGGAATACTAATGTAAGTTTCGCCCCACTTCACATAAGGTCCAAAACGCCCTACCCCTACGGAAACAGCCTTGCCATCTATCTTCTCTAAATCAAAAGGTACTTTAAACAAGTCTAAAGCCTCTTCTAATGTAATCGTATTGATATTTTGGTGAGGCAATAATGAAGAGTAAACAGGGTTTTTATCATCACTATCTCCTAACTGAGCCATTGCTCCGTATCTACCAATTCTTACTAAAACAGTCTTTCCTGTTTTAGGGTCTTCTCCTAAGATTCTCTCTCCATTTGCTCTATCTGCATTTTCCTCTACATCTTCTATTTTATCGTGGAATTTTTCATAAAATCCAGAAAGTACCTCTTTCCATTTTTCATCACCGTTCGCAATGTCATCAAAATCTTGTTCAACCTTGGCTGTAAAGCCGTAGTCTAAAACTTCCGCAAAATTTTCAGTCAAGAAATCATTAACTACAATACCTATATCCGTAGGTACAAATTTATTTTTATCTCCACCGTAATTTTCGGTTAAAACCTTTCTGTCTATCTTATTTGAAGTAAGATTAAGTTTAATAACTTCCCTTTCTTGCGGAGCAATCTCTTTTTTATCTACATACTCTCTATTTTGTATGGTTTGTATAGTTGGAGCGTAGGTAGAAGGTCTACCAATACCCAACTCTTCTAGCTTCTTCACTAGCCCTGCCTCTGTATATCGTGCAGGTGGACGAGTGAATTTCTGAACAGAAATAATATTTTGATAAGTTAAACTCTCTCCAACACTTACCTTTGGTAAAGTTTTTTCGGTATCCTCCGTATCTTCTTCCTCCGACTTTAATATACCATAAACCTTTAAAAAACCATCAAATACAATAACCTCCCCTTGAGCCTCAAAATTATAAGGCAACTTTGGATTACCTATCTCTACAACGGTTTTTTCTATTTGAGCATTTGCCATTTGGCTAGCCAGCGTTCTCTTATAGATGAGCTGATAAAGTCTATTAAGTTGAGTATCTCCTGCAACAGTTTTTAGTTTGAAATCCGTAGGACGAATAGCCTCGTGAGCTTCCTGTGCAGAAGATGATTTAGTAGTATAGTTTCTCGGCTCAGAGTACTCCTGCCCAAATTCTTTGATAATTTGTTCTTTGGCTCCCTCTATAGCCTCTTGAGATAAATTAACCGAGTCGGTTCTCATATAGGTAATATATCCTTCCTCGTACAATCGCTGAGCGACCCTCATTGTAGTAGTAACCCCATAACCTAGACGGTTACTCGCTTCTTGTTGTAAAGTTGAAGTCGTAAAAGGTGCAGAAGCGGTTCTTTTACCTGGTTTTTTTTCTATATTAAGGACTTTAAACTCTGTATTTTTCGCTAATGTTAAAAATTCTTTCGCCTCTGCCTCTTCAAAAAAGCTTTTTTTCAACTGAGCTGATATTTCTTGATTATCAGCGTTCAAAAATTTCCCTTCTGTTTTATAATAGGAATTAGGAACAAAGTCTTGTATTTCCTTTTCTTTTTCGACAATAAGTCTAACCGCAACCGACTGAACCCTGCCTGCTGAAAGCCCCGTTTTTACTTTTTTCCAAAGTACGGGAGACATTTCAAAACCTACTATCCTATCCAAAACACGCCTAGCTTGTTGAGCATTCACTAAGTTTTTGTCTATATTTCTAGGATTTTCTATAGCTTTTAGAATTGCATTTTTAGTAATTTCGTGAAATACAATTCTTTTTATTTTTTCATCCTTTAACTTAAGCTCTTGAGCCAAATGCCAAGCAATAGCTTCTCCCTCTCGATCCTCATCAGATGCTAGCCATACCATATCCGCTTTCTTCGCTGCTGCTTTTAAATCCGACACCAACTTCTTTTTGTCCGTAGACACCTCATATTCTGGAGTAAAGGTATTAAGATTAATCCCCATCCCTTTTTTAGGCAAATCCCTAATGTGTCCAAAACTAGACAATACTTCAAAATCTTTACCTAAATATTTTTGGATAGTTTTCGCCTTTGCAGGAGACTCTACGATGACTAAGTTTTTGGGCATGTGTTTTTTATTTTTTTGCAAAAGTATAAACTTTTTAATAAATAGCTGCTTATTATTGCTTAATTACTATATAATATTCTCTTATTTTAAATTAAAATTTATATGAATATCAAAAAAAATACCTGCTAAAGCAGGCATTCAATAATTAACTATATCGAAATATAATTATTCGACCTCGAAACAAGTATTTCTACTTTTTAGCTATCACCTTTGAGTAAAGTGCTAACAAAATCAATGCTCCACCTACGGCCACAAAGAAACTTTTAAGGTTAAAGCCTGTAACATCTACATTGAATAACATAGAGCCCAACCAGCCTCCTACCACACTTCCCAAAATACCAATAACGATAGTCATTAACCAACCTCCAGGATCTTTTCCTGGATGAATAGCTTTAGCGATAGCGCCTGCAATAAGGCCAAATAATAGCCAAGATAAAATTCCCATAAGTTTATAGTTTAAAAATTAAGTACTTATTTTTTGAGTATTAACTCTTTTTCTTGAAAAAAGAATCAACAAATTCCGTGCCATTAAATAACTGCAAGTCCTCCATTTTCTCTCCCACTCCTATATACTTTACAGGAACTTGAAATTGATCAGAAATACCAATAACCACACCTCCTTTTGCTGTACCATCTAATTTTGTAACCGCAAGAGCATTAACTTCTGTTGCCGCAGTAAACTGCTTAGCTTGTTCAAATGCATTTTGCCCTGTAGAACCGTCTAACACCAACAAAACCTCATGTGGAGCATCAGGAATTACTTTCTGCATTACTCTTTTTATCTTAGACAGCTCATTCATTAGGTTTACTTTATTATGAAGCCTTCCAGCTGTATCTATAAGCACTACATCAGCATTTTGAGCTACTGCAGATTGCACTGTATCAAAGGCAACAGAAGCGGGGTCAGAACCCATATTTTGCTTTACAATAGGTACACCTACTCGCTCACTCCATATCACCAACTGGTCCACCGCCGCCGCTCTAAAAGTATCTGCTGCTCCTAGCACCACTTTTTTACCCTGTGTTTTAAACTGATGTGCTAATTTACCTATCGTAGTTGTTTTACCTACTCCATTGACTCCCACCACCATTATTACATAAGGTTTTTTAGCCTCATCTATATTACCCGTATCAGCATGAGGATTTTCTAAAAGCAATGCTGTAATTTCTTCTTTAAGAAGCTTATGTAGTTCATCTACACCAACATACTTATCCCTAGCAACCCTATCTTCAATTCGTTCGATAATCTTGATAGTTGTCTGAGCCCCTACATCTGACGCAATAAGAACCTCTTCCAAATCATCTAGAACTTCATCATCTACCTTACTTTTCCCTATGACTGCTTTGGATATTTTTTCAAAAAAGCCTTGACTTGACTTTTCTAATCCTTTATCTAAAGTTTCCTTCTCTTCTTTTTTGAATATTTTTTTAAACCAACTCATATATTTTTGTGTACGATTAACAGAAACAAATATATAAAAAAACTACCCAAATAAATTATTTGGATAGCTTTTATATTTCTTATACTAGAATGAATAATACTTATTTTTTTAAATAAGCATCTACATCATCTGCATTCATTACTTTCTCTTCGAAAACATAAGCTCCAGTTTTAGGAGACTTTACCATTTTCACTACTTTTGTCATCTTCTTAGAAGATGTTTGTAGGGTTGCTACTACTTTCTTTGCCATTGTAAAATATCTTTAAAGATGATTACTTAATTTCTTTGTGAAGTGTATACTTTTTAAGAACAGGATTATACTTTTTAAGTTCTAATCTTTCTGTTGTATTCTTCTTATTCTTAGTCGTGATGTATCTGCTCATTCCAGCAACACCACTTTCTTTATGCTCTGTACATTCCAAAATCACTTGGACTCTATTCCCTTTTTTTGCCATGATTTCTTAATTATTTGATAAATCCGTTACGAGTTGCTCTTTCTACAGCCTCCTCAATTCCAATCTTGTTAATTACTCTCAATCCGTGAGCAGAAACTTTAAGTGTAATATGTTTCTCTTGCTCAGGAAGGTAAAACTTCTTCTCTAATAAGTTAATCTCAAAACGACGCTTCGTTTTGTTATTAGCGTGAGAAACATGGTTTCCTACCATTGCACGCTTTCCTGTTATTTGGCAAATTCTTGACATATCTCGATGTTCTTTTTTACTACTAAATATTTGAGAGTGCAAAATAAAGAAGTTTTTTTGACATAGCCAAATATTTTTCTAAATTAATTCTCAAAACCAGCACTTTCATTAGATTTTACTCATCAGCATATTTTTTGGCACAAAAAATGCTATGTTAAATATACATTCTAAATTCTAAACCAAAGTTTTCAGTAAGTTTAGTACAACAAAATGATATTATACACACTAATAACCTTCAGATAGCATACTCCGAAGGTTTTTTATTATCTATATTTATTTACTCAGTTTTTCTAACTTCATTAAAAAAGCATACTCTAAAGCATCTTCCTTTAGTGACTCAAACCTACCACTCGCCCCTCCGTGCCCCGAAGAAAAGTCAGTTTTAAAAACTAAAAGATTTTGGTCTTTTTTTATATCTCGTAGCTTTGCCACCCATTTTGCTGGCTCCCAATATTGCACCTGACTATCGTGGTATCCTGTAGTTACTAGTAAATGAGGATAACTTTGAGCCTTGACATTATCATATGGAGAGTAAGACTTCATATAATGATAATACTGCTCTTCTTTAGGATTTCCCCATTCGTCAAACTCACCCGTTGTTAAAGGGATTTCTTCGTCTAGCATCGTGGTAACCACATCTACAAACGGAACTTGTGCAACCGCTCCATTAAAAAGGCTAGGTTCCTCGTTAATAACAGCCCCTACTAATAATCCTCCTGCACTACCTCCCATAGCGTAAAGATGTTTTGAAGAAGTGTAGTTTTTCTCAATTAAAAATTTGGCACAGTCTATAAAATCGTAAAAGGTATTTTTTTTGTGAAGTAACTTTCCTTTTTCGTACCATTCTCTACCCAAATATTCTCCTCCTCTAATGTGTGCAATAGCAAACACAAAACCTCTATCTAGTAACGACAATCTCCCTCTAGAAAATGAAGCATCTATGGTATGACCATAACTTCCATAACCATAAAGTAATAATGGCGTATCCTGAGAAAGCACCGTATCTTTTCTATAAACTAAAGATATAGGTATTTTAGTAACACCATCTCTTGAAGACGCCCACAACCTCTCCGAAGTATAGTTCTCTTTTGAAAATTTACCACCCAAAACCTCTTGCTCTTTAAGAAGTATTTGGGCTTGACTATTCATATCGAATTCAAAAGTGGCAGATGGCTGAACAAGAGATGAATATCCATATCTTAATTTTGTAGAATTAAAATCTAGATTTAGTCCAATATACGCCGTATAGGTTTCCTCTTGAAACGGGAGATAGTATTGTTCACCCGTTTCCCAATGCCTGATACTAATTTGAAGCAAACCTTCTCTACGCTCTTCTACCACAAGGTAATCTTTAAAAATTTCAAACCCCTCTAATAAAGTATCTTCTCTGTGAGGAATTATTGTTTGCCAATTTTCTTTCTGTGGTGTAGCTACTAGTGTTTTCACTAATTTAAAATTAGTTGCTCCTCCCTCATTGGTTATGATATAAAAATGATTTTGATAATGCTCTACCGCATACTCTAAGCCTTCTTCTCTAGTTTGAACGATTTGCCATGGTGCAGACACATCATCAGCTGGAATAAAACGATGCTCATCTGAAACCGTACTAGAACTGGCAATAAATATATATTCTAAAGATTTAGTTTTAAATAAATTGACATCAAATGAAGTATCTTTTTCGTGGAAAACTAAAATGTCCTCGCTAGGAGAAGTTCCTAGTTTATGTCTAAAAATCTGATATGCCCTAAGACTTTTATCTTTTCTGATATAGAAAAAATGCTCGTTATCATTAGCCCAAACAGCTTTACCTGTGGTATTTTCTATAACTTCGTTGGAGACTGCTCCCGTTTCTAAATTTTTAATGAAAATACTGTAAATACGCCTTCCTGTTTCGTCTGTAGAATAAGTAGCTAATTTGTTATTAGGACTCACCGCCATACTTCCCACATCTAAAAACTTCTTACCTTCTGCTAATTGATTAGCATCTAGCAAAAGTTCTTCCTCCGCTTCTAAAGTTTGGTACTTTCTGAAAAAGAGTGGATAATCTTTCCCTTTTTCAAATTTAACAATATACCAGTACCCATTAAAAAAATATGGCAACGAGGCATCATCTTCTTTATACCTCGCTTTCATTTCCTCAAAAAGTTCTTTTTGAAAATCTTCAGTATCCTTTAATATAAATTCTGTATAAGCATTTTCTTGCTCGAGATATTCTAAAACCTCTGGAGCATCTCTTTGGTTTAGCCAAAAATACGGGTCTATCCTTTCATCATTATGAATAACTAATTTCTGTGGTTTTTGTATTGCTTTAGGTGGTTGCATCATTTTTTATTTTTACTAAAAAGGTCATCTTCATTTCGTTATATTGAAAGATGATGACCTTTTATAATGAGTTTAATATGTTAAATATTTCTTACTTTCTACTTATTGACATTCTTTACAAAATTTTCTATCGCCATGGTCATAGACGGGTTTTCTTTAGTAGGAGCCATAATATCCACCGTTAGCCCTGCATTTTCTGCCTCCGCTTTCGTAGAATTACCAAAAACAGCTACTTTAAATTTAGATTTTTTATAATCTTTAAAGTTTTCTACCAAAGACTTTATCCCTTGTGGGCTGAAAAACACCAAAACATCATAGTCATTGATGTTTATATCAGATAAATCACTATTAACCGTACGGTACATAATAGCTCTAGTCCAATCTACTCCAGACTCATCTAAAACCTTAGTTATCCCATCATTAAGAATATCAGAAGAAGGTAAAAGATACTTCTCTGATGGATATTTCTTAAGCAAAGGGATTATATCAGTGGGTAATTTTTCACCAAAACTAATTTTTCTTTTTCTATAAACGATGTGCTTTTGCAAATAATTAGCAATAGCCTCTGACTGGCAAATATATCGCATAGAATCTGGAACCGAAAAACGCATCTCCTCAGCTAAACGAAAGTAGTGGTCTATTGCATTTTTGCTAGTAAAAATAATTCCCGTATACTTAGAGAGGTCTATTTTTTGTGTTCTCAAATCTTTAGCATCTGCCCCCTGAACATAAATGAATGGACGAAAATCTATTTCTATTTTTTCCTTTTTCGCAAGTTCTAAATAAGGAGAAGATTCCGCAGGTTGAGGCTGAGATATTAGAATAGATTTAATTTTTGACATTTTTAAAATCCTAAAAATTGATTAAAAGAATAAAAATTTCCCAACTACCAAAAAAGGTAAAATTTGGAGCGTGCAAATATACAAAATTTTATAATACCATTCATCTGGCAAGATGGTCTTATGATGAAACAGATAGACCAAGTTTTTAAAAATAAAAGACATACAGAAAAAGACGGCATACACATATATCATCCATTCTGTTTCTATGGGGAAATAATTCTGAGCGAGTACCAGTACTATTAGAGCTAAACTATAGCCTAAAAAGAATTTTGTAGCTAAAAAATAAAAACTCTTCCATCTCTCTACCTCTCCTATACTTGCCAAAAAGAAATAAGTAGATACGGTTCTAAAAAAAAACAAAAAAACTACTGCTAAAATAATACTGCCTACTTTATTAGGAGTATACCCAAAAACATTAAAATACTCAGCAAATAAGCGTGGGTTTACAGGAAGAATATTAGATAACGCTACAGCCGCTAAAATAATAAACCCCACACTAGTTACAACCCAAGACTGAATAGTATTATTAGCAAATTCTTCTTTAAGAGTGAAAAATTTAATTAAACTTATATCTCTTAAAAGAACACGAAACATTACTACATACAAAAAACCAACTCCTAAAAGAGAGTATATAATCCAATCTTTATTTTCTACAATTCTTATCAAGATTATTTTTTTGCAAAAATACTCTTTATTAGATTTCCACAAAAGTAAATTTTATCTAACCAGCACTTGCCGTCTTTCTTCTCAGCCAAGTTAAAGTATTCCAGCCTAAAGCATCTATCTTTTTAAGCAGTTCTGCAATGAGTATAGCCAAAACTACATTAACCAAATAAACCATTAAAATTAAAACTCCCCAGTGGATATTATCCTGCAAAAGAACTACTATAAAATAAACCAACGATGAACTAATACCTTGTGCAAAATAGTAGAAAATGGCATTCTTACCAATATAGTTTATAAAATTATCTTTAGTAATCTTAAGCCTATTATAAAGTACAAACACCGTTATTAACGAAAGAAAAGACCATACAATATACGGTATTTTTGGCGGAAATTTTTGTTTATTTATTTTATAGAAAATATCCGTTCCATAGAACCAAAACAGCCAAACTAAAACTAGAGCTAAAGCTCCATACAGCAGAGGAATATGACTGTTTTTTATTCTTTTGCCTCTCATTTTATAAGCCACCAGAAATACACCAAGATAAAAAGAAACATACCCTACCTGACCTGTTGGATAATAATGTGGAAAAATATTAAACAATAAAGTTAAGCCAAAACATAGGGCTATAAACCAATTGATATGTTGCTGGAAAAACCTAAGTATTAGTACCCCAAGTACCGTTAAAATATAATAGACTTTAAGATACCAAAAGCTACCCATCACCACTGGAAAAGTATCACAAGTAGAATATTGATGTAAATACCAATTTCCTAAATTTTCCCATTGAGGAAAATAAGCTATAGACTGTGGTACAAACTTACTCCCAAAAGTAGCATAAAAGTTTTTCAAACTCTCTAGACCAAAAAAATAAAGCCCAAAAACTTTAAAGAAATAGTCTACAAAAAATAACAGTGTTACAAAAATCATATAGGTTACCTGGAGTTTAAGTAGCCTATAAAGTGTTTTTTCTACATTCCCGCCAGAGGTAAGACCACTAAGTGCAAAGAAAATAGGGACATCAAATAACAATGACAACACTCTAAGTTCCGTAGGAATATAATACTGCCCACTCCAAAAAGTGGTATGGATAAAGATAATGGATAAAGTTGCTAAGCCTTTTGCAAAATCAATGTATAAATCTCTTTTCATTTTCCAGCATTTAATTAACACCTCAAAGATACATCTTAAAAATACAGGAATGAAATATATGCACACAAAAAAGTTCGGTTGTTTCACAACCGAACTTTACTCTTTTTAAAGAAATGGCTCCCTATTCTTTGTCATTTTCTTTATCCTTAAAACGCTTATCTGGCGTACCGTCTTTTTTAAGTTTACGGTTTTCTTTGTAGCGTTTATCTGGTGTACCATCAGCTTTTAACTTCCCTTTATGTTCTCCTTTTTCACCTTTTTCAAAAGCCTCTTTTCTTTCTTTACCTTTTTCAACAGATTCAGAGTATTTCTTTTTGAAATCTTTTTTCTGACTTTGCATCTTTTGCTCCTTTTTTATAACTTTTTCTTGAGCTTTAGATGTTACTGAACCTTGTACTTGTTGAGAGTAAGCTGTACTCAATCCTAGTACGAATGACATTGCGATAAGTATTTTTTTCATTTTAATATTATTTGTTTGGTATAGTATCAAAAAACAGACCCTCTTTACCCAAACAATACTAAAATTTAGTTAATGTTTTCATAAAATTACTTTAGCAAAACGTCAAAGGTATTTCCTTGACGAATATCACCAGTCTCATACCCCTTCATAAACCATTCTTTCCTTTGTGCAGAGCTACCGTGAGTAAAGCTTTCCTGATTAACATACCCCTGTCCTCTTTTTTGAATATTATCGTCACCCACAGCTTCAGCAGCACTAATTGCACTTTCTATATCTCCTGGCGTTAAAATACCTTCTCTTTCATCTGTTTTTTTTGCCCAAAGCCCTGCATAGAAATCAGCTTGAAGCTCTGTAGCCACAGATACTCTATTCATCTCTGCTTCCGAGTACTTTCCACTAGCTCTAAGTGAATTTACTTTTTCAGTAGTTCCTAAAATGGTCTGTACATGATGCCCTACCTCATGTGCCAAAACATAGGCTACAGAAAATTCGGTAACCTTAGCACCAAATCTACTCTGAAGCTCTGAGAAAAAACTCATATCCATATAGATAGTTTCATCAGCAGGACAGTAGAAAGGTCCCATTTCAGACTGTGCTGTCCCACACCCTGATTGTGTTACGCTTTCAAAAAGTACTACTTTAGGCTTCCTATATTGCATTCCATTTTCCGAAAAAATTTTCTGCCAAGTAGTATCATTTTCAAAAATTAACATCTCAATAAATTCTCTTACTTGTAATTCCTCTTGGGTTAATTCTCTCTGCTCCGTTTGTTGAGTACTTCCCAGACCACCGCTTCCTATAATTGAAGAAGGGTCGCCCCCTAGAAAAAATACAATAGCAGCTATGATTAAGGTTCCTATGCCTAGACCACCGCCTACAACCATACCTCCTCTCCCTCTTCGGTCCTCTACATTATCACCTCTATTATTAGTCCATCTCATTTTAGTGCTAATCTAGATTAAATATTTTTCTTAAAATCTACCATTTTTAGAGCTGTAACAGCAGCCTCTACACCTTTGTTACCCAAATTCCCTCCACTTCGTGCTATAGATTGTTCTTTGGTATCATCTGTAAGCACACAGAATATTGTTGGGGTATCTGTTTGTGTATTACATGCTGTAATGCCTTGTGTAACGCCTTGGCAAACATAATCAAAATGAGGTGTTTCTCCTCTGATGACGCACCCTATAGCTATAACAGCATCAAAATAACGTTGTTTAGCACAAAGTCTCATGGCAGCATAGCTAAGCTCAAAAGCACCTGGTACATAGTAAATTTTTATTTTGTCTTTCTTCACTCCTTCTTTGAGTAGAGTTTCTACAGCTGCATCACGGAGATTGAAAGTTACAAAATCGTTCCACTCAGAGACAACAATGCCGATGTTGAACTCATCGGCATTTTTAATATCGAGTGGCTTATAATCAGAAAGATTAATAGTTGCCATATTTTTTATTTTAGAGTTATGATGTAAATTTAGTAATATTTTACCATTTCTATATAAGCATCTGAAGCACCACCATCATAGTCTTGATATTTCTCATCAATGGCTTCAAAATATTTTTTAGCATCAGCATTTTTCTTTAGAGAAATTGCCACCAAGCCTGCTTTTCTTGTGAAGTAATAAGATGTGAATGGGTCATCAGATGTAGATGATGCTTTATCATACTGTGCCATAGCATCATCAGCTTTATTAAGGTTAGACAGACAATCTCCCATAGCACCGTATTTTAGTGCCATCAATATTTTATTATCCGATTTGAATGCATCTAACAAGTCGTAAGCTTCTTGATATTTCCCTTCTTTAAATTTAAGAAGACCTGCATTATATGCTGAAAGTTTTCCTGCCTTAGTACCCGAAAACTCTTGGTAAGTTCCTAGAAAACCTGGATTAGCCGCAGATTTACCTCCTAATGCAAGCTCATTATTCCCCTCCGATAGGTTTTTCTGTGCTGCTAAATATCCTTTTGTAGCTTCCTCATTTTTAGGAGCTACTATAAATTGTTGATAAGCAAAATATCCCAATATAGACACTAACACCAATGCAAATACACCAACCAAGTATTTAGAATACTTCTCTAAAAATTTTTCAGATTTTAGTGCAGTTTGATCTAGCTCCTGAAATATCTCCACAGTTTCTTTTCCTTCTTTTATCTGCTCTTCACTTAATTTATTGTATTTTCCTGACATTTTGATTATTATTTAGTCCGCAAATTTAGTTTTTTCTTTTCTGATACACAAAACTTAATCTGTGCTTTAGTATTCTAATAACTGATAAATCTCTGAATTGAATTTCTTTAATTTCGCCTCTCCTCCAAGAGCCTTAAGCCCAATTAAGAAACTAAACTGTGCTGCTTTTGCCCCTTGTTTCTCCACTAGTTTTGCTGCAGCTTCAGTAGTTCCACCTGTTGCTAAAAGGTCATCGTGAATTAGAACTCTATCACCAGCTTTTAACTGTCCCTCTTTCATTTCTATCTCTGATGAGCCGTACTCCAAATCGTATTTTTGAGAAATAAAGGGTGGAGGAAGTTTACCCTTTTTACGAATTAAAACAAAAGGAACCCCTAACTTTACCGCCACGGCTATCCCAAAAAGGAAGCCTCTGCTTTCTATACCACAGACTACATCTACCTTACCTTTACTGAACTCTACCAAATCATCTATGACTTCTTCATAAAGTTCTGGATTAAGAAAAATAGGTGTGATATCCTTAAACTGTATTCCTTCTTTAGGGAAGTTTGGAATATTATCAATGGTTTGTTCTAATTTTTTAATGAGTTCTTGAGTTGCCATTAGCACTATTGTTTTTGTGTAGAATTAATTTTATAGTTTGTAATTTTCCAACTATTTCCGTCTGATTTAAGCGTATAGGTAACCTCCAATGCCGAAGTATTGCCATTATTATCCGTTACATTATAACTTGCATTTACTGTTGCAGAATTATCAGAACTAGACTGAGTTGAAATATTTTTTACAGTAATATTTTTTACCGAACCAAAACCAGATGTTGGATTAGAAAACTGGTCGTAAGAACCCCACTTTGGATTTGAAGAAATCTCATAAGCCGCCTTTAAATTATTACTCCCTAAGTTGTTTAAAAACTTGCTAACTGTAGACTTAGGGTCAGTTTTACCTTTAGGAGCGTTTTCCTTTGATTGAACTGTTGTTGCATCTTGTTCTTTTATTTCTCCATCTCCACTTTCTGTAGACACTGTTTCATCAACAGTAATAGGTTGCTTTAATGCTTTGGTATTTATAGACATTCCTCGTCTTGCCATTTGTAAAAACTTCTGTGCCGTTCTTACAGTTACTTTAATATCTATTACTCCACCTGTTACTTTTTCTTGGGGGATAGATGCTAGGTTTACGTAAAAACCTTTAAAATTATTATCCGTCATCAGCCTTTTAGAAGTTAATAGCTTTATATCATTACTGTAAATCTCCAATGTTGTCTCTAACCCCGCATTAGAAAAGTCTACTAAATTACCTCTTGTATCTAGCAACCTTGGAACAACTTGTAAAGCCTTAGCTCCTAATACACTATCAACAGAAACAGGATTTATCTGTAAGCTAATAGACGAAGCCTTAACATCGTTGGGGTCTATAGCCGCAGGATCTTGACTTTGAAAAATATTCATATTTCCTAAAGATGGTGGCGAGGTACTAGACCATTCTAACTCATTTTTAGCTGCTACTTCATTAGCCATCGCTAAAATTTCAGGCACTTTTTTACCATCAAGTAATTTTGACAATGCATTCAACTCTTGTATATCTCCATCTGCCTCTACTCCAAATGTTTTGAGAATGTAAAGTGCTTCATTGAACTTGACTTGCTCAAGCGTAGTTAAGGACGAGGACATATCATTGATGCTCGACTGAAATGCTCTTATGTTACTACCATCTACTTGATCTTTTTTACAACCTGTAAAGAAGAGCAAGAAAAGTATTGGTATTAGTTTTAATTTATTCATTATTTAAGATTTATATCTTCACAAAAATAATAAAATCCCGACAAATACATCGGGATTTTCATTTTATTTTATAGTCCTTTTCTAATTAGAAAGGATATTCATAAATTTCAGATTCGTGTAAGTAAGGGTTTCCCTTAGGAATAAGTTTCATCTTAGATAGTTGCGTCATAGTTACGAATACGAATAAACCTACTACAAACAAAACAGAACCTAAAACTAGCAATAGAACTGTAAAGTTATTCCAGTGAGGACCTACTGTTCCTGGCATTACCATATTGAAGTAATCCACAATGTGACCAATAATTACAACCACCGCCATAGTAGTTACCACTTTATAATTTCTCTTAATACTACTACTTACCATTACTAATAAAGGTATTAAGAAGTTAAGGATTAACATTGGCAAGAAAGTCGGTGCATAGTACTCAAATCTTCCAAAGAAATAATTTACTTCTTCAGGTACATTTGCATACCAATAAAGCATAAACTGTGCAAACCAAGTATAAGTCCATAGCATACTTGTAGCGAAAAGATACTTACCTAAATCATGTAAATGATTATCATTAAACTGAGGCAAGAAGCCTTTCTTCTTAAGGTAAACACTTACTAGGATAATAGCAGCTATAGCACTTGCTAAACAACTCACCATAGAATACCAAATATACATAGTAGAGTACCAGTGAGGATCTATAGACATTAACCAATCCCACGCCCATAATGCAGAAGCAAATCCGAAGAAAGCAATATAACCTACACTCCATCTATAAAGCATTTGGTAGTCTCTTAAAGATTTAGTCTCATCTACTTTCTTAGACATAGATCTAAGTTTCCAAGCGAAGAAAGAAGCTCCAAGTACATATATAATATTTCTTACAACATAGAAAGGAATATTCAAAAACTTCTTCTTTTCGTATAAAATAACATCAAAATGAGGACTGTTTGGATCTGTAAGTTCAGAATCCATCCAGTGGAAAAGATGCCCATTATGAGTTACATTTAAAATCATTATAATGATAAGAATCGCCCCACCGTAAGGAATGTAAGCTCCAATAGCCTCCATTACTCTAGTAATGATAATAGACCACCCTGCATGAGCCGCATGCTGAACTGAGTAGAAAAACATTACACAGCAACTAAGTCCGAAGAAGAAAACCGCCACAGAGTGAATAGCTGCTAAAGGCTGATTGTGCACTTGCATTTTTGCGTGTTCTAAATGAGCTGCATGATCCTGAGGACCTACAAGCTCACTAGAATGAGTAGGATTATGGTGACCTGAAGCATGTACTGCTTCCATCATATGCTCTATTTTAGCCTCATCTATCCCATGATTCATAAAATACCCTGCACCGAAAAGCACCAATCCCAAAATGATGAATACGATAGAATATAATCTTAATTTTGGTGAAAAACTATACATTTTCTTTAGTTTTATTATTTAGTATTGTTTTTTGTTTGATCTGCAGATGCTTCTGCAGGTGCAGGCAATGCTGCTCCTTTAAATGCATCCATTACATACATAGAAACTCTCCATCTATCACCTGGCTTTAGCTGCCCTGCATAAGACCCCATAGCATTTCTACCATAAGTTAATACATAGTGAACAGATCCTACTGTAATTTGTCTATCTGCATACTTAGGCACTCCCAAGTAAGCTCCAGATTGAACTATTGGTCCTTGACCATCTCCTGCTGTACCATGACAAGCAGCACAAGTTATTTCATATAAATGCTTCCCTCTTGCTAAATCTTTAGCTTTATTTGCTGGATTTAATGGAGACTCTACTATTGCTTTTGATGCATCATATCCTGCATTATACTCATCTGCCGTCATTGCAGCCCCAGGGGTGCTTTCTGCTAAACCTTCTGGATTTTGAGATACAGTTCCCTCTACTGTTGCTAAAGCCGTAGCACCGTTATTCTTAACAAAAGCAGGAATTTCATTCTCATGCTTAGAATAAGGATCTGCTGCTTTCATTAGCGGATCATAAGCCACTGGGAAATACATATCTGGGAAATACACCAACGGTGGATTTTCTTTAGGTCCGCAAGAATTCAAAACTATTGCTAACACACCAAAGATACCTGATAATTTAAAAATATTTTTCTTCATTTTAAGCATCTTTTACAGTTATTTCTTCTACTCCTGTATCTATAAGAAGTTGTTTAATAGTCTCTACATCAGAAGACACAAACTCCATCATAAACTTATCATCTGTCGTCCTTGAATCTGGATTTTGTGGCTTAGCTCCTGGGTACATCTTATTTCTAAATAAGAAAGTAAGAGACATTAGGTGAGCCGAACAAAATACCATTAACTCAAACATTGGTACCACAAAAGCTGGCATGTTATGAGCCCAGTCAAAAGCTGGCTTACCACCTATGTTTTGAGGCCAATCATGGTTCATAGTATACCATGTTGTAAGAGCTCCTATCATCACACCATAAACTGCGTAGATGAATGCAGCATCTGAAATTCTAGTTTTCTTTAAACCTAGTGCCTTATCTAAACCGTGTACTGGAAAAGGGGTATAAACCTCCTCTATTTCAATACCTCTTTCTCTGAAAGCCTTTACGCCGTGCATTAAATCATCATCATCGCCGTAAAGTCCGTATATTCTTTTAGTGGTGCTCATCTCCTTCTTTTGCTTTATAAGTTTCACCTGAAATTTTCAAAATACTCTTCAATTCAGCCTGTGCAATTACAGGGAATGTTCTAGCGTATAATAAGAACAACACAGAGAAGAACCCGATAGTTCCTAAATAAACGCCCACATCAATAATGGTTGGTTTAAACATTGTCCAAGAACCAGGTAGATAGTCTCTAGAAAGGTTAATAACAATGATATCAAAACGCTCAAACCACATACCTATGTTAATTACTAATGCAATAATAAATGTTGCAAAAATATTAGTTCTTACTCTCTTGAACCAGAATAATGCAGGAATCACTAAGTTACATATAATTAGTGCCCAAAACGCCCACCAATAAGGTCCAGTAGCTGCTCCTGGCGTTAAGTATGCAAAGTCTTCGTAACGACTTCCAGAATACCAAGCGATAAAATACTCTGCTGCATAAGCCACAGTTACCATACCACCTGTTACGATGATAACGATGTTCATTATCTCGATATGATACATTGTGATGTACTCCTCTAAGTGGCATACTTTTCTAGCTACTAATAATAGTGTTTGTACCATTGCAAACCCTGAGAAGATAGCTCCTGCTACGAAGTAAGGAGGATAAATAGTAGAGTGCCAACCTTTAATTACCGAAGTAGCAAAGTCAAAAGATACCGTAGTGTGTACCGAGAATACCAAAGGTGTTGCCAAACCTGCTAACACAAGTGATAGTTCTTCAAATCTTTGCCAGTGCTTAGCTTTACCACCCCAACCAAAAGCTAATATTGTATATATCTTCTTAGTAAATGGTGTTTTAGCTCTATCTCTAATCATTGCAAAGTCAGGAATAAGTCCCATAAACCAGAATACTACTGATACAGAGAAATAGGTAGAGATAGCAAATACGTCCCAAAGTAGAGGAGAGTTAAAGTTTGTCCAAAGAGAACCAAACTGGTTAGGTAACGGGAATACCCAATAACCAACCCAAACTCTACCCATGTGTATTACTGGGAAAATAGCTGCCTGAACTACCGCAAAGATAGTCATCGCTTCAGCGGAACGGTTTACAGACATTCTCCATCTTTGTCTAAATAGCAAGAGTACAGCTGATATAAGTGTACCTGCGTGCCCAATACCTACCCACCATACGAAATTGGTAATATCCCAACCCCAGTTGATAGTTCTATTGAGTCCCCAAGCACCGATACCAGTACCAATGGTATAAGCTATACAGCCAAACCCATAAATGAATAACACTAAGGCTGCGTATAAAGACGCCCACCATAACTTACCTGCTCTTTCTTCTATAGGCTTTACGATATCTTCTGTAATATCGTGATAAGTCTTATGCCCTATAATTAAAGGTTCCCTAATTGGAGCTTCGTAATGTCCTGACATTTTTTACCTATTTATAATTAAATTTTATTTTCTTCTTCTTTTCTATTTCTAACTTTAGTATGATAGAATACATTCGGTTTAGTTCCTATCTCCTCTAGTAAGAAGTATCTTCTTTCATCTTTGAATAACTCTCTTACTTTAGAAGACTTATCATTCATATCACCGAAAGTCATTGCTCCTGTAGAACAAGCCTTAGAACAAGCTGTCTGGAACTCTCCATCTTGTACTTTTCTGCCATCTTTCTTAGCTTCTAGAATTGTACTTTGTGTCATTTGGATACACATAGAACACTTCTCCATAACCCCTCTAGTTCTTACTACAACATCTGGATTAAGTACCATTCTTCCTAAGTCATTATTCATATTGAAGTCAAACTTATCGTTCAAGTTGTAAGTAAACCAGTTGAATCTTCTTACTTTGTACGGACAGTTGTTTGCACAATATCTAGTACCAATACATCTGTTATAAGCCATTTGGTTTTGTCCTTGCTTACCGTGAGAAGTCGCAGCTACTGGACAAACCGTTTCACAAGGTGCATGGTTACAATGCTGACACATCACTGGTTGGAAAATCACATCTGGACTTTCATTTGGCTGGATAAGAATATCATAAAGGTTAGGAACATCTAGACCTCTGTCTATACCTTCTTTAACCTCAATTTTCTCTTTTGCAGAGTAGTAACGGTCTATTCTCAACCAGTACATATCTCTAGACATTCTTACCTCTTCTTTACCAACTACTGGTGTATTATTTTCTGCCTGACACGCAATTACACAAGCTCCACAACCAGTACAAGCATTTAAGTCTACTGATAAATTAAAGTGTGGACCATCTGTATCATCATAAGCATCCCAAAGCGTAATTTTACCTGCTGGTAAAGCACCATTGATAGTGTGGTATTCCAAAGGCTTATTCCAACCTTTAAGGTGGTCATCAAAAGGAACATTAAGGAATGTGTCTAAAGGAACTTCTCTAGCAATTTCATAACGACCCATTAGAGTGTTTTGAAGCTGCATTCCAGCAAACTCATGCCCACCAGAAACTTTCTCTATTTTAACATTAGAAACAGCCAAGTTATATCCGTCAAATAAAGGATAAGCATTAACACCTGTTTCAGCTACCTTTCCTGAATCTTTTTTACCATATCCTAAAGCTAACCCTACAGAGCCATCTGCTTGTCCTGGTTGAATGAATACGGGTACATTTTCTATAGTAACTCCATTAACGGTAACATTAACTTTGGAACCGTCTAACTGCATTCTTCCGTTAAGCTCGTTTTCTAATCCTAGTCTTTCCGCATCTTTAGGAGATACTGTTAAATAGTTATCCCACGATAATCTAGAAATAGGGTCTGGTAACTCTTGTAGCCAAGGGTTATTGGCTTGAGTACCGTCTCCCATAGAAGTTTTTGTATAAAGCACCAATTCTAAATCACTTGATTTGAATTGTGATAGCTCTGCTACTGCTCCACCTGCATTACCTCCTGCATACGATAAAGTACTACCTGCAGCAACACTATTAAATGCATTATATAAACCTTTATTGAATGAAGTCTCTCCTAAAATAGTAGAGGCATTAGCCTTAAGATAAGCATAGTAGTTATTAGTAGGATGATTTTTACCATTAGTCCAAACCAATAAAGACTCTTCTATCTGTCTTGATTTATAAATTTTCTGAATTGTAGGCTGCATTAAAGAGTATGCTCCTGTCTCAGGCATTATATCTCCCCAAGACTCTAGCCAATTAGCAACAGGAATAGCTGCTTTAGCTACTTGATACATCTCATCTTTCTTCTGTGTTACAGCTACATGATAAGGTACTTTCTTAATAGCTTCCTTAAGCTTAGCACCTGTTTTGTGAGAATAGATAGGGTTAACATTATTAGAAATAAGTACTCCTACCTGACCAGAGTTAAGCCAAGTTATAAACTCGTTAAATCTCTGAGCGTTATATTCTTTTAGATAATTAGCTTTTCCTGTAAACGCTACAGAAGCTAATTTCTGATTAATTAAATGAGCTAAAACATAAGCCGCTTTAGAACCATCAGCAAATACAACCGCTTTGCTTCCTTTTGCCTTAAGTTCTGCAACAATCTTAGTAGCTACTTGGTTAGAAGTAGAACCATTAAGCCCGTTGTAAACCTCTACCAATGTTTTATACACTTCACTAGGCTTCATTCTCAACCTAGTATCCGCGTTAGCTCCAGTAAGAGACATGTTAGACTCCACTTGAATATGACGAAGCATATTAGCACCCGGTTTTCTAGCAGCCGCATAAGAAGTTTCTAAAGACCCTGCATTATAATCACCTAAGAAGTCTGCTTGGAAAGATACTACCAATTCAGTCTGAGACAAATCATAAACAGGTAATGCTCTTTGTCCGAAAACTTCTTCTGCTGCATCTAAAGCTGATGCGTAAGGTATAGCATCGTATGTTACTAACTCTGCGTTAGGATATTTTGCTTTGAAATCTCCAAATAACTTCTTAAAAGTAGGACTCGCAAAAGAGTGAGATAATAAAACAATTTTCTTGTTTGAAGCCTTAGCTTCCTCCAGTCCTTTGATAACAAAATCATCTACTTTATCAAAAGTTTCATCTTTACCGTCTAGCTTTGGCTGTTTTAATTTATCATTATCATATAGCGATAACAATCCCGCCTGAACTCTAGCGTTAGTTTTACCCAAAGAACCTGCTGCTGGATTTGGTTCTATTTTAATAGGTCTTCCTTCTCTTGTTTTTACCAAAACACTCGCAAAATCATACCCATCAAAGAATGAAGACGCAAAGTAGTTAGGCACCCCTGGAATAATATTATGAGGTTTTACAACATAAGGAATTGTTTTAATTACCGGAGACTCACACGCAGCTAAAGTAACCGCAGCAGTAGAGAATCCTAATAGCTTAAGAAAGTCTCTTCTACTCGTTCCGGAATTATTCATCTTATCATCATTGCCCAAGAACTCATCTACTGGAATTTCGTTCTGAAACTCCTTCTGAGCCAACTTATTATTAAGCGTTGGGTCTTTTAATTCGTGAATACTTCTGAATTGTATTTTATTTGAAGCCATTTTGATACTTCTAGTTTTCTGTTATTAATAATGACATTTACCACACTCTAGTCCACCGATAGCATCTACTGTAATTTTAGTGCCTTCGCCGTACTGTTTTTTCAACTTATCATGTAAGTTTTTGAAATACTCTTTGTTGTAATCGTTATTCATATCTACTTCTGTACTTCTATGACAATCGATACACCATCCCATAGTGAAATCATTTGCCATTTTAGCCACATTCATAGTATCTATAGCACCGTGACAAGCCTTACAAACCACATCTACATTTTTAGCCTTTTTAATAGCCGCCTCTCCAGCTACCACGTGTTGTGCGTGATTAAAGTAAACAAAATCTGGCATATTGTGAATTCTCACCCATTCCACAGGTTGAGTTTTACCTGTATAAGACTGAGTAGTTTCATCCCAACCTACTGCAGCGTAAATCTTTTTAATCTCAGCAGTATAGAATTCTTTAGATTTACCAGGTTCAATGTAGCTACCTTTATATTCTGAAATGTTCTTATGACAGTTCATACAAACATTAAGTGATGGAATTTCTGAAACCTTACCATACTTAGCACTTGAGTGACACAACTGACAGTCTATCTTATTTTCACCCGCATGAATTTTGTGAGAGAAATAGATAGGCTGCTCAGGCTTATACCCTTTATAAACACCTACCCACATCAGCCAGTTCCAAACACCATAAACCGCCAATACAGCCAATACTGCTAAAATACCCTTACCTACATAGTGATACTTCTGATAAAGTTCACCAAAAGATTGGGTTCTTGTAGCGTTAAGCTCTGACAGCTCATCACTTTGGCTAAGTTTAACCAACTGTCTAAGTCTTAGCAATAACCAAACTAGTAGTGCCGCAATAAACAATAATGACACTAAAACAATAGTAGTATTACTACGCTCTTGTTGAGCTTTCTTTATAGCATCTAGATTATTAGCCTCCGTTGCCGCATCAGCAGCAGGTTGCTCAGCAACAGGTGGATTGGTTGTATACGCTAAGATATCATCAATATCTTTTTCTGAAAGCCCTGGAAATGTAGTCATTTCCGTCTTGTTGAACTTTTCAAAGACTTCATTAGCGTACTTGTCTCCCGATGTCCTGAGAGCCTTGTTGTCTTTTATCCACTTATGTAACCAATCTGTACCTAACCCTTGTTCGGTTTTAAGTCTATCAACTACACCTCCCAGAGCAGGACCTACCATTTGTTTATCTAACGCATGACAGGCAGCACAATTGGTTTTAAAAAGCGTTTCCCCATTCTTTGGGTCGCCACTTGCAGCATCCTGTGAGTACACAGAAGCACTAGTTGATAGCAATAATCCTATAGCTATCAATCCCTTTTTGTAATGCTTTCTCCAACTAATCATTTATATAATCTTGGGTTATTAATAAAAATGAATTTTATATTCAGTTGGGCAAAAATAAGACATTAACACAAATTTAACAGACTAGAATGGGTGTAAATTATCATATTTAACTAATTTATAATTATTCTAAACTATTAGATCATCTTTTTAAATTTTGGCACTTGGTATATTTTTTACTTTTAGTATTTTTGCCGAATATTTTTAACACTTTCAAATGAAAAAATTAATAAACTCAAATTTTTATGCTTTATTCTTTCTAGCCTTTTCTTTTTGTAATGCACAAAATACCGTTATAAAAAAAGATACACTAGAAGGCATAGAGCTTAGTATTACTACTGATAAAAACATTAGCTCTCTGCTAGATAATTTAGAAAAAGGATGTGCTACAAAAGAAGGTACGGTGAAGAAAACAGAGAAATCTGACTATACTGTTTCTTCTAACACAACAAACGTTAATAAAAATTTATCTAACGCTGAAATTTGCAGAAAGAATCCTAGAATATTAGGTTACAAAATACAACTCGTGGTAGTAAAAAGTAAGGATGAAGCGGACGAAGTTGCTCAATACTTTAGAAGAAGATTCCCATATATAAAAGTACAACTAGATGCTTCTCTTAGACCAAATTACAAAGTATTAGCAGGTAGTTATTTTACTAAAGAAGCTGCTGCAAGTGATTTAAGAAATATAAGAAGTTACTTTAAATCTGCCACTCCTGTGAGATACATGATTTTCTGTACTGATGCCCTTTAAAAAAAGGTAATAACAAATAAATAAAAACCCGTTTGAATGAACTTCAAAACGGGTTTTTACTTTTTTAATACTCTAATGATAATATTGTGTAAAGTAAAATTGTTATAGCAATCAATAAAAAAACGCTCCTAAAAAGGAGCGTTTTTTTAAGATGTTCTTATTGATTAAAATCTATTTCCTCGGAAGTATTCAGCTTTTCATTTATATTTTCTTCCCGTCCTGTAGAAGAGCCTTTAGGTTTAGACTCCACCGGTTTAGGATTTCTCAGCTGGTCTATTGTCTGTAAACCTCCTTCGTCGCCATAACCTCCCATACCTCTAAGATCATCACAACCATTAGTCCAGTCCGAAGGTTTTACAAATTTTTCCTCTGGAGATATATTTAAGCTCTTATTCGCCCAAACTTTCTTCATAAATAAAGCCCATATCGGTAGTGCCATTTTAGCACCTTGCCCTTCACCTGTACTCCAGAAGTGGGTATCTCTATCTTCCCAACCAACCCAAACACCTGTGGCTAATTTAGGAACCATACCTATAAACCAACCATCTGAGTTATCGTTAGTTGTACCTGTTTTAGCGGCGATTTCAACACCTGCACTAATGCCTTTTCTTCTTAACTCTCCAGATGCCGTACCGTAAGCAGACACACCTTTCATCAAATCAATCATAGAATAAGCATACTTCTCATTCATTATTTCTTTTAACTCAGATTTTACTTCTGTTATTACTCTACCGTTAGCGTCCTCTATACGCCATATCATCTCAGGTTTCACATAGTTACCAAAGTTGGCAAAAGTACTGTAAGCTCCGAGCATTTCGTATATTGTAATCTCAGAAGAACCTAATGCAATTGTATTGTTTCTAGGAATATCACTTTCAACTCCTAAATCTCTAGCTAACTGAATCACATTATCTACTCCTACAGATTCTATAAGCCTTGCAGCCACAGGGTTTTTGGAATGAGCTAAAGCATCTCTAAGTGTAAGCGAACCTCCAGAGCCTAAAACTCTCCAGCTTCCCTTGGTATATGTTGCATTAGAAATAGGTGTACAAGGCGTCATTCCCAAATTCATAATAGCAGCAGCATAAACAAATGGTTTAAATGTTGACCCCACCTGTCTTTTACCCTGTCTTACATGGTCATACTGAAAATGTTGCCAATCTATACCTCCTACCCAAGCTTTAATATCTCCCGTAGACGGATCCATAGACATTAATCCAGCCTGAGCAATTTGCTTATGATAACGGATAGAATCCCAAGGAGACATTTCAACTTCTTCCTCTCCATCCCATGTAAATCTCGTTAGTTTAGTAGGTTTATGAAACTCCATAATAATAGAGTCTTCTGGCATACCAGATGCTAAAAGCTGCTGATAACGCCCCGTACGCTTAACCGCCCTCATCATAATTCTATTTTGACGATCTTTACTTACCTTATAGAACGGTCGACTAGGATTTCTTCTCTGCTCTGCATCAAAAGATTTTTGTAGTTGAGTTAAATGCTCTTTAATGGCTTCCTCTGCATACTTCTGCATTCTAGAATCTAATGTTACATAAATCTTGAGTCCATCTCTAAACAAGTTAACCGACTTACCTGTCTTTTTCTCGTAATCTTTTAGATACTGAGCGATTTCTTTTCTAAGATAATATTTGTAATAAGCAGAATTTCCTTCTGTAATATTTTTAATTGGAGTATAATTTACCACTAATGGCTCTGCTATTGCCTTTTCGTAAGTTGCTTGGTCTATGTAGCCTGTTTCTAGCATCTGCTTAAGTACCACATCTCTCCTCTTCTTAGCTCGTTCCTCATTACGAAGCGGATTATTAGCCACAGGTGCTTCCAACATCGCTACAAACATAGCTGCTTCAGGAAGTGTTAAATCTTTAGTTTTCTTATTAAAGTAAATCTTTGACGCCATTTCTATACCATGAGCGTTGTATGTAAAATCAAACTTATTGAAGTACATCGTAATGATTTCCTCTTTGGTATAACGCTTTTCAAGACTTACCGCCACTACCCATTCTTTAAGTTTTTGAGTAACCCTTCTAAACTTATTAGTGGATGCTTTTTTAGTAAATAAAAGTTTCGCTAACTGCTGGGTAATGGTAGAACCTCCACCCCTATCTCCTCCAAAACGAATAGCCCTCAGTATGGACTTTAAATCTATCCCTGAATGCTCCTTAAATCTCTCATCTTCTTTAGCTTGTAGAGCATAAATTAAATGAGGAGGCATGTCTTTATAGGTAATAGGATCTGTTTTCTCCATTTCAAATTTACCTAAAGTTACCCCATCTGAAGAGATAATCTCCGAAGCTACATAAATATCAGGATTCTCCAAATCTTGTACATCTGGCATTTCTCCTAAAAGACCTTGAGAGGTTGCAAAAAACAAAGCTGCTACACCTACTACAAAGCCCACTAAACCTAGCCATATTAGCTTAATCCATTTTTTATATCCGTTATTCTTCTTCTTTTTAGGAGGAAGAGGAAAGGTTTGTTTTTGATTTTTATCAGAAGTCATCTTAATTAAATTCTATTTTAGTGATTGGATTGTTACCCCTATATCTTCTATTCCCTTTAGAGTGTCTTTTCTCATCGCTTGTTTAAGCTCTATGTTGTAGACTCCATTTTCAGGAAATTTATAATTAACCTTATATTGAAATAATGCCTCCTTTGTAGAACCAAAACCACTGCCTACCCACTCTCCATTTGGCATTGCTAATATATAGTTTAGGGTATCTATCTTCCCTAAAACCTTATTAGCTTTACTTATCTTACTAATGAGATAGAGGTTACTGAAAGGATAATCATTATTATTTCGTATAACAAAGATAATATTTTTAGGATTCTGAGCATCTTTTATTTCAAACTCAAATTTTTGCGGGTTATTTTTATACCACACTCCATTAAGGTCATTCATCTTAACCTCTTCATCTCCAAACGACGAGCAAGAAGCTAAAGAGAACAACGCTAACATTATCCAAAAAACATTAACCTTTATCATTATCTGTATTTCTTGAGTTAGGTTTTCTTTTATTTTTATGTTTTGGACGAGGCTTCTTAGCCTCATTACTTCCTACCTCTTTATTTGGATTATTCTGAGGGTTTTTATTATTGCTCTGAGATTTTCCTCCTTCATTATTACTATTTCTCCTTCTATTTTTTCTCTTAGCATTATCTTTTTTCTCAAACCTGTCTATGCTATCTTCTTGAATAAGATCCACACTCTGCACCTCTTTTGGAAGCGTTTGACTTTTAAGTTCTTCTAAAGGCTGAGCTTGTTTACCTTCTTTATTCTGCTTAATAAGTTTTTTCACTTCATCTACATCTAAATCATACCACATCATAGAGTTTTCTACATAAGCAAACCACATTTTCTTTTTGAAAACATCTATTTTGATGCAAAACGCTTTACCTTTTTCGGTATTGATGGTAGTATTAGTAGAAGGAAATGCATCTAAGGCATCTAGGTAGCTATCTAGCTCAAAATTGAGACAACATTTAAGCTTACCACATTGCCCAGCCAACTTTTGAGGATTGATACTCAACTGTTGATAACGAGCCGCATTGGTATTCACCGAACGAAAATCTGTAAGCCAAGTAGAACAACAAAGCTCTCTTCCGCAAGAACCTATTCCTCCAACTTTAGAAGCTTCTTGACGGTAGCCAATCTGCTTCATATCTATTTTAGTACGGAACATTGTGGCGTACTCCTTAATCAGTTGTCTAAAGTCTACTCTGCCTTCAGCAGTATAGTAAAAGGTAGCTTTAGTACCATCACCCTGAAATTCCACATCAGAAATTTTCATTTGTAGGTTAAGGTTTCTCGCTATTTTTCTTGCTTCTAACTTTACTTCTTCCTCTTTGTTTCTAATAGCTTGCCACGCATCTATATCCTTCTGATTGGCTACTCTATATATCTTAAGACATTCTTCAGAATTTGCCTTTTTCTTCTTCATTTGGATTTTTACCAATTCGCCAGTAAGGCTTACAACCCCTACATCATGACCTGGATTTGCTTCTACCGTTACCACACTCCCTATACTAAGCGGAAGGTTATGAACATTCCTAAAAAAGCATTTCCTTTCGTTTTTAAATCTTACCTCTACAAATTCATTTTGGGAAGGTGCTGGCGGCTTTATATTTGAAAGCCAATCAAAAACACTTAATTTATAACTATTGCCGCAGGTGTCTACACTAGCACACCCTGAGGCTGATTTTGTCCCACAAGTATGAGTAGAGTTTCCAGATGCTCCACATCCACAACTCATAATTTACATTTTTTAATTCTTGCAAATTTAATATAAATTTATTTCATAGCACTATTTCAGCTAATAGCCTACTATATTTTTGGTGAAATACTAAAGTAAGTTACATCAAATCTACGACTGCAGCTACTGCTAACCGGTAACCTTTAATACCAAAACCTGATAGAATACCATCTGTATAAGCTGCTGTAACAGACTTCTGCCTAAACTCTTCTCTTTGGTAAATATTACTAATATGTATTTCTACTTTAGGTTTCTTAAGATTTTTAAGTGCATCGGCAATAGCATAAGAGTAGTGCGTGAATGCCCCAGGGTTAATCACCAAAGCATCGTAGTCTTCATTCTGAATTCTATTGATGATTTCACCTTCTAGATTGGATTGAAAATAATCAATTTTATATTTCACAAATTTTTCTTTCAAATTAGCCAACACTTCTTCCATAGAAATATATCCGTAAATATCTGGTTCTCTAGTTCCTAAAAGATTGAGGTTTGCTCCATTAATAATTAATATTTTCATCATCATTCTAATTATTGGGGATAAACTTACAAAAAGTTTTCATAAAAATCATTTTACGGCATATTTTTTATAACTTTACTTCCTCAACTTATAAAACTTATAAAATGAAAAAAGTAGCGTTGGCTTTATTAGCCGCTGGAGTAATTCTCCAATTCTTTCAAATAGATAAAACCAATCCGCCTGTAGACAAAGGAATGGATTTTGCTCAAATCAAAAAAATGCCAGAGTCTACCGCAAACATCCTTAAAAGTGCTTGTTATGACTGCCACTCTAACGAAACCAAATACCCTTGGTACACCAATATACAACCTGTAGCTTGGTTTGTAAAAGAGCATATAGATGACGGAAGAAAACGCCTTAACTTCTCTACATTTGCAACCTATAGCCCAGAAAAGCAAGCAGAAAAAATAGAAGAGTCTATAGAAGAAATAGAAAAAGGAGGTATGCCGCTAGAATCTTATTTATTGGCTCATCCTGAAGCAAAGCTATCTGATAGTCAGAAACAAGAGTTAGTAAGCTTCCTAAAACAATCTATTGGTAACAATGCTCAAACTTCTCACGCTACAGCAGACGAAGATGGAGATGAAAACGAAGATTAAATCTACATGAATTTAGATTCTTCTAAATATTACCTTTTTTACGACGGAGATTGTGGTGTCTGTAACCGATGGGTACAATGGGTACTAAAGAATGATAAAAATGATAACTTTCGGTTTGTGGCACTACAATCTTCTTTTGGACAAAGCTTTTTGAAGGACAGAAATCTGCCTACCTCTAACTTTTCGACACTTTACCTTTGGAAACCTAATGCGTTTTACCTTACTAAGTCTGATGCCGTTATTAAAATAGGTAGTGTTTTAAGTGGTAAGTTTAGTCTGTTAAATATTGGCAAAGTAGTTCCTACATTCATCAGGAATAAAATGTATGACCTCGTTGCCAAAAACAGAATGAATATTGCAGGTAAGCAGTGTTTATTACTTTCCGAGGAGGAGCAAAAGAAATTCATCAAATAGCACAAACTTAAATCACAATTACACATTATGAGATTTTACTTTTTAATTCTAGCACTAGCCACTCAGGTTTTAGCAGCACAAGCCACTCGTTTTGTTTATGAAATGAGTTTCAAGCCAGATTCTACCAATAGAACGCAAACTAAGACAGAAACTGTATTTCTAGATGTTGAGGCTCAAAAATCCATCTTCTATTCCGAAAAAAGAATGCAAAGAGACTCTCTATTTTCTAGAATGAGAGAAACTAGAAATTTCAATTTTGATAGAGGAGTTATGGATAACTACCGCACCGCTATCAACTTTTCTGTAGAAAAAGATTATGCATCACAGAAGATTAACTTTAAAAATCGTATTGGAGGCGACACTTACAGCTATACAGAAAACAACCCTACTACTTGGGAAATTTTACCCGAGACCGCTAAAATAGGTAATTATGAAACACAAAAGGCAAAAACTACCTATGGTGGCAGAACTTGGATAGCTTGGTTTACCACAGAAATCCCAATGCCCGATGGACCTTATAAATTCTTTGGTCTTCCTGGTCTTATTGTAAAGGTAGAAGATACCAAAGGAGATTATAGCTTTGACCTTAAGGAAAGTAAGAAGATAGCAACTCCTACCACTTTCTCTTATCGTTCAGCACCAATAGAGGTTAAAAAGAAAGATTATCAAAAAATAGAACAAAGGTTTAAAGAAGACCCTCTCTCTTTCATTAATAGAAGCGGTGGTCCTGTAAGAATAGAAATAGACGCCAATGCAAGGAAAAGAATGGAGGAAAGACAAAAAGAAAATAATACAAAAAATAATAATCCTATAGAGCTAAGGTAAAGACTGAACTATATTAAACAAAAAGAGGGCGTCTGAAAATTTGAGACACCCTCTTTTTCTTAACTATCATATTTCTAATCTTTCCAAAAAGTCCATACAGTACCATTGAATACCGCCAACTGGTTCATCTTTGTGTCGTATGCCATCATTCCTGGAGCAGGGTTGATAATTTTCAAATGTGGAGAATCCATCTTAGGTAAAATCATCGCCTTATTATTATCTGACAATACCAGTATTCCTGAAGGTTGACCACTAGTATTAGCTCCTATAATTACAGAGGCATCTGTTTTATCTGTCTTAGATGACTGAAGACTCCTATCCACTTTACCCGTAGTATCTAATGTAACTCCTTCAAAGGTATGCTTGGTGTTAAATGTTAACGCTCGCCAATCTCCATTAGGACGTGCATACTTCACTACCCCATCAGAACCATCCATAACAACCGTCCCTGGAACTACATCAGACACAGATGACAATGAAGTTACATAAGGTAAAATAAAACCTCTATATTGCGTCCCAAACTCTAGGGATACTGATGGGTTAGAAACTTCACTCTTACCCAATGCCACTTGACCAAATGCAAACATGGACAAGCCTATAAAAAATATTGACAATTTAATTTTCATTTGTTTTTCTATTTGTATATTATAAAATTACTCTGGGCAAGTTTGTGTTGAAAAACAACTCCAAATACTACCGTTATAAACCTTTAAACAGTTATTTGTGGTATCATAAACCATCATCCCTGCTACAAAGTTAGTTGCTGGAATCCCAATAGGAAGACCGCTAGCATCAAAAGGAACTCTGTTTACTACAAACCCTTTAGTATTTGACTCTAAAGCGATCCAACCGCCCTGTCTTACCATTGGCCAATTCTCTCCTTGTGCATCTGCTCCTGCTCTAGAGAGAGACGTAATTCCCACCTTAGTAGGGAGTGCATCCCCTGCCGCACTTATAACTGGCTTTTTGTAACAAACTTTAGCCAAGTTAATAATCACTGTTGCAGTATCTGTTGCTCCTCCACAAGCTCCTGTAACTGTATACTTAAAACTATAAGTACCTGATTGTGCTGAACTAACTCTCCACTGGTTACCTATCAAAAGACTACTTGATGGTGTGGTAGTTTCTGTCCACGTTCCGAAACCATCGTAGTTTCCTTGAAGATAATCAAAAAGGTTAATGCTAGTTCCCATAGCTTCATCATAAGTCAGGTTAACGGTTTGCCCTAAACCTGCATTTGCTGATGTAAGTGCATCTACTGTAAGTTTTAAATCCAAGGTACTATTGATACAGCTCGTAGCTGAGTTAGTACTAAGACGAACATGGTAAACTCCTGCTTTATCTGCCGTATATGTTCCAAGGCTTAGCACATTGGTAGTAGATAAAATAGTCGGGTCTCCTTCTTTTGTCCACTCGTATTTTAGATAGTCTAGACCATCTACTACAAGACTTAGCTCATTTGTTGGACATACAGGTGCCATACGAATACCTGGACGACCTAGCTTAGCAATGTCCAGCTTTCTTGTTTGGAAGTTACCACACTGATCATACACACGGAAGAAATAAGTACCTCCCTCAAGCCCTTCAAATATAGGATTAGTGCCGTTATCTTTAAGCACTATTGCATCATTAGCCTCCGAAGACACTATAGCGTAAGTTAAAGGAGCGGTACCACCGCTTGCAGCTAAAGCTACATCATAGGTTCCATTGGCACAGGCAAATGCATAGGCGTTAGAAAAAGTAAGTGTAGCTCCTACCTCAAATTCTTTAATAACTATAGGATCACAATAGTATTCCTGAAAAGAGCCGTTGTTAAGTGCTCTTGAATATCTTATTGGATAAGATACAATTCTATACCGCCCTGGTGTAGCATTTTGCCAAGTATTTATACTTGTCCAAAAAAGAGGTGCCATCTTGCCAGAACCATCAGTTTGTAAATTTGTTGGAGAATTTCCCCATTTACCAGATTCAGGATAATATCTTTGGTAATACACAGATTGGCTAACTCTAAATTGGCTACCACAAGCAACCTCTACCGAGACCTGAGCAGGGGTAACTGGAGTCTGTTCTTGTACTGTAAGTGAGCGAGTAGCAATATCTGCATTACAAGTATTGGCTAACTCAAAAGTATAAACCCCAGGAGGTATATCATTTAAATAAAAGGCTGCTTTTGCTGACGTAAATTTGTATTCAGGCACAGTGTATGGTAAAGGCCCATATTTATCAATAAATGTCTGTGGAGCAGAAGTAATTTTTACCCAATCATAAGTATAGCGATTGCTCGCTAACCCATATAAAGTTGAATTCACATCATCACTACACTGCCTTAAAACACTAATTGTAGTAGCTGAATTCCAAGATATAGAAGATATGGTAGCAGAACGAGTTTGGATTCTACCACACTCATCAATAATTTCAAAGGTATAGTTACCTTCAGGCAGTGGTTGGGTAGAAGAACCATAGATATGTGAAGTAGCAAGCTTACCATGATTTATATCATAAACACTCGGATCAAAGCCTGTTGGAGCAGAAGTAAAATTAATTCTAAAAGATCCAATAGTAGTAAAAAAACCTCCTGTGTTTCTAACAAACTCAAGATTTTGCCCACCACAAATAGTAGGTGTTTGAAAGAGATTAATAGAACTAGGTAAATAATCATAATTTAAACTCTGTACAACTGTTCTTCCACATGCATCTGTTGTCTCTATTCTTAAAGGTAGTCTCGTTAAAGAAGTAAAGTTTGGGATACTAGGCATAGCCGTATTTGTACCCTCCACCACCTCAGTAGCTCCTGTATCTGGATTTGTATAGGATATTTTTATGTTTAATGGATACTTAGCTACAGACATCCAATGTAGACCAATAAAATTTAACTGTATTTTAGTACAATCAGCCGCATAACTACCAGTAAGGAGTATTCCTGTAAAATTACTTGGGGTACTAAGAATCTCTCGTTCTCCTACTAACCCTATACCACAATCATCCACTACACGATAACGATATTTAGCTGCTGCAAGCCCTGTAAAAGTATAAGTGTTTGAGTTATCTTGAAATTCTGAAATCACCTGATTATTAGAATCTAATATTTGGTAACGATAGGGAGCTCTCCCTCCCGTAACACTTACTCTAAATGAGCCATCCGTACCACAGATTGCATTGCTAACAAGTGTAGATGTTACTGAAGTCATTGCTCTTTTCTGGTTAGCAATCGTAAAGTTGCTACTAGTAGCTTGATTGCTCTGCGTACCTAAAGTTTGAGTAGCTACCACTCTATAAGTACCTGTAGGAAGCCCTGTAGCACTTAAACTAGTAGTAGTAGCAACAGGCGTAGACAGATTAGAGGTGTTATATACACTATAAACCAAAGTAGCATTGGTAGTAGCCCCACTAGTAGTCCAAGAAAGTGTACCATTATTAGGACATGTCTCAGGTGTCCCTGTAAGGCTAATTGTAAAACTCTGTAATTGTGCTAGAATAAACAAAGGAAGTATGACTAATGTCAAACTTAGTAGTTTTTTTATCATATGTGTGTTATTTTTTGCAAAGGTAAGTATTTTCTTAAATAGTTATTTATTAGCCTAGTTTTAAGTCTTTTATAGATTGATTAGATTGTATATAATATTATTTTCCTATACATTAGGAAATTCCACTGTTCTAATAGGATACGGAACTCTAATACCATTCTCTCTAAACTTGGCTAAGATAGTCCTCCTTATTTCGTTTTTGGTTTGTGGAGCTCTAAATAATTGAGTAGAAAAATAAAACAACTTTAATTCTAACGAACTTTCTCCAAAGTGTTCTAGCCTAACAAATGGTTTATTAGGCTCTCCTTTCAGCACAGAGCTATTTTCCATAGCTGACTGAACAAGTAGTTCCGTCGCCAAGTCTACATCTGCAGTATAATGTACTCTAATATCAACATCAAATCTTACAATTTCATCTGCATGAGAGAAGTTTATTAGCTTTTCTTTTGTAAGTACCGAATTAGGAAAAATCATGTTTTTATTATCTCTCGTAATAATAGAAGTAGTTCTCATGTGTATCTGTTCTACTCTTCCTACTATATTATCTATTTCAATGACATCACCTACCTTTATTGTTCTATCCACGAGTATAATCACCCCAGAAATAAAGTCTAAAACCAAATTTTGAAGCCCAAGACCTATCCCTACCAATATAGCTCCAGACCCTACTAGCAAAGGAGAAATATTGATACCTAGTGATTTCATTGCAATGAAAAATGTAACGATAAATACCGTATATTTTAGTATCTGAGAAAATGCAAATTTTTTCCCTAAATCTAATCTATCTGTTCTATAAATAAGCATTTTAATCATACGAGCTAGCAAAGCACCTATAATAAAAATGATAAGAGCCACCACTATCTGATAGACACTTAAACTGTATTTACCAATGGAAAAAATTTGGTATTCTAAGATTTGTTTCAGCGTAAGATTTACATCATCTGTAATTTGATTTACATTCTCGTGCATATAATTAGTACTTTTAACAAAATATAAGGGAGTAAAATTACTATACTCCCTCATTTAAAAAAATCAATTAAATTATTTTACTTTATATCCAAAACTACATTAACACCTTCTTGTAAGAAGAGGTCTTTCTTTAAACCTTTGAGCCAAATATCGCTTTTATGAGCAAAAGTAGTATCTGTTTTTCCTCTCATTTGTTCTTCTTTATGAAGGGTGAATTTAAGCCCATTATTATACTTATCTAATACTTTAAAACGCTCAATTTCCTGTTTTCTTTTCTTCATCAAATCATTAAATTTAGCCTGATTGATGGTAATAGATTTCTCCTTATCTAAGCTCTCTTTCCATTGAGCAGACTCTTGTAAAAGCTGATAGGTACTATTATTAGCCATTCTCTCTTGGCTTCGTTTAACTAAAGCTGCTATATTAAGCTGGTTAAGTGGTTTAAAGTCTGTAGTTCCTATTTTATCCCAAGCTAAAGCATAGTCCTGATAACGCTCGCCTATTTCTGCATAAGAGAAGAAGTCTTTAAGGCTAATATCCGAAGTAATCCCCTTACGCTGATTAGAAGCCCCATCTATACCATAAAACTTTTGTATAGTAAGTTTCAATGCCCCAAAATCATCAGAAGTGTTTAAAAATCTATTCAAATCCACAAAAGTTTGCACCGTCCCTTTTCCATAAGAACTAGGCGAACCAAAGATAACTGCTCTACCGTAAGCCTTCATTGCTCCTGCTAAAATTTCAGACGCAGAGGCTGACAGTTCGTTTTGCATAATTAACAAAGGTCCGTCCCACACAGGAGCGTTTGTTTTATTTTTATAGACTTCTATCTTACCGTTTCCGTCTTTTATTTGTACCACAGGACCATTGTTCATAAATAATCCCATCATATCTACCACCTCGGAAAGTGAGCCACCACCGTTATTTCTCAAATCCAAAATAAGACGAGCCACACCTTCTTTTTTAAGTTTTGTTATTTCGGCTTTTACATCATCAGAAGCATTTCTTCCCTTAGCATCGCCAAAATCAGCATTAAAGCTAGGCAGATAAATATAACCTACTTTCTCGCCTTTAGCTGTATTGATAACTAAACTTCTAGCAAATGTGTCTTCTATCTGTACCTCATCTCTAATAAGGGTAACATCTTTTATCGTTCCGTCTTTCTTCATTACAGTAAGCGTAACAGGTGTATCTTTTTTACCCCTTATGTATCTCACTACCTCGTCCACCAACATACCATTAACGCTAATAGCTTCCTCTTTAGGAGAAGGTTTTACTTTAATAAGTTTATCGCCTTCGGTAAGTTGTTTAGACTTCCAAGCAGGAGCACCTACGGTAAGAGCACCAAGGAATATTCCTCCTTTTTTCTCTTGTATTACCGCTCCTATCCCTATAAACGAGCCTTTAAACTGCACATCAAAATCTTCTTTATCTTTAGGAGAATAATAGTTGGTATGCGGGTCAAAAACTTCTGTATAAGCGTTCATATAAACAGAGAACCAATCCATTTTTTTTCTCTTTTGGAATCTCTTGAACATATTAGACATCAAGTCTTTAATCTCCTCAGTCGCTTTTATTTTTTTCTCTTCTGGAGAAAGAATTTTTAGTGTTACAGTATCCTTCAGTTTATTAGCAATAAGAGAGTCTTTAAGTTTTTTTCTTCGCTCCTCTCTATTGCTCATCACTTCCATTTCTTGTAGAATATTGTATTTAATATACTTCTTCCATTCCTTGGTTAAATCTGCCTTATCAACTGGAGACTCTTTATCTTTTGGTTCTAAAACCAATACCTCATCTTCGTTCAAATCAATAGGCTTACTAAAGATTTCTTGTGTAATGCCATCTAGCTCCTCCATACGCTGGTAAAGACGGTCGGTAGTAAGTTTATAAAAAGTTAAATCTCCTTGGTTAAGATAGTCGTCTAATTTGGTTTTATGTTTTTCAAACTCCTGCATATCAGACTTCAGGAAGTAACGCTTAAATGGGTCTATCTTTTCAAAATATTTATTGTAAACATCTTGCGAATACGCATCATTGATAGGCTTTGGGCTATAATGTAGGTAAGACAGTGTATTACGAACACTCATCATAATAGTCTGCATTTTCTCATCATCATTCTTAGGTGAGTTAAAGCAAAATATTAAAGTGGTAAGTGGAACAAATAATAATAGTGTATTAATTTTTATTTTTTTAAACATAAAACTATACTTTATTTTAATAATTAAAACAACCCTTTTTTCCGCTACTGAAACGCAATAGGAATGCCAAATTTAATACTTATTTTTCATTGCTCTATTTTTTTTGGTTATTTTTGTGAAAATTTGTTACAAATTATGAAAAAGCCTCTTATATTGGTTACCAATGACGATGGAATTACCGCTCCTGGCATACGAAATCTTGTTTCTTTTATGAACGAAATTGGAGATGTAGTTGTGGTAGCACCTAACTCTCCTCAATCTGGAAAAGGACACGCCATCACCATCAACTCTACCCTTACCTACGAAGAAATTTTCATGGAAGGACCACAGAAAGATTACGCTCTTAGCGGTACTCCTGTGGACTGCGTGAAATTCGCATTGGATAAGATACTTACTCGCAAACCTGACCTTGTGGTTTCGGGCATCAATCATGGAGCTAATTCTTCCATCAATGTAATATATTCAGGGACTATGTCTGCTGCTGTAGAGGCTGGTGTGGAGGGACTTCCTGCTATTGGGTTTTCACTTTTAGATTTCAGTTGGGAGGCCGATTTTTCCCAAGCTAAAGAATTTATCCAAGCCATCGTTAGAAAATCCTTAGAAAACCCTATGCCTAAAGGTATGGTACTAAATGTAAATATCCCCAATCTGAAAAAAGAGGATATAAAAGGTATTAAAGTTTGCAAACAAGCTCATGCAAAATGGGAAGAAAGTTTTGATGAAAGAGTAAATCCTCACGGTAAAAAATATTATTGGCTTACTGGTTATTTTAATAATATGGACACCAACAAAGATGCCGATGAAAACGCTCTAGCCGAAGGTTATATTTCTGTAGTTCCTGTGAAATTTGACCTTACCGCTTACGAACATTTGGAAAGCCTGAAAGAAATACTAAACTCCTAAACTTCATAAATAATCCCTTCTTAAACGGAGGGATTTGTTTTTTCTAACAATAATCCCAGTTTATACATATCTAAATATCTGAGACTAACCTTTCCGCCAAGCAATTTTTTTTGAAGAAATTCTTTACCAAAAAAAGATGAAAAAAGCCGTGATAAAATGAAGTTCAGTTTTAGTTTCTTTACCACATGGTACACTTTGATAAGTTTAATATCTTCTACTTTTTTAGGAGAGTTTTTCAACAAAAAACAAAGGTTATTTATAGAGTCTTCCACTTTTTTTAGATAAACTTCATTAGTTTCTAAATCAATACTTAGGATAGGATTATCTATATGGAAAACATCCACACCTTTACCCTTTAAATCTTTCGCAAAAACTAAATCTTCGTAACCATAGCCTGCAAGTTGTTCATCAAACAAACATTGTGAAAAAGTCTCTCTTTCTATAAGAAAATTATTGGTCTGAAAAGACAAATGTTTATTTTTTTTTCGTTGAAATAAAGGCAAATTTTCTCTTTCATTAGCGAATTTCCATCTCAAATATCTCTCTACTGAAGGCTCTTCTTTTTGAATACACCTTCCTCCATAGACTACTTTTGCATCTTTATTTTCAGTAATGAGTTTTTGATAATTCTGAATGAATTGATTAGATATAACCTTGCCATCGCCATCTAAAAATAACAAATACTTCCCTTTAGCATACTTCAAAAACAAATTTCTTATTCTAGCTCTTCCCATATTTTTCGGAAGCCAGACCATTGTATCTACAACAGTTTCCAACGATTTATTTAGCTCTCTGTAATGCTCATCAGAAGCATCGTCTATTAAAACGATTTCTGCATTTAGATAGTTCTCTTTTATTTCGGATTTCAAATCGGTTACTAGCGTAGTAACTTCAGTATTATAGATGGGAATACAGATAGATATCATTAAATTTTATCTACAATTTTTTGTACATCTATTTCTTGCAAACAAGCCCAATCACCTCTATAACAGGCTTTATCTCCAAAAATCGAACAAGGTCGACAAGTAAGGTCTTTCACTTGAACAACATCTTCTTCCTTTTGACCATACCCTAAAAAGCCTGCAAAAGGATGTGTAGCCGCCCACACCGAAATGCAACGAGTCCCCACCAAACTTGCTAAGTGCATATTAGCAGAATCCATAGAAATCATCACTTCTAACCCTGCAATTTTCTCTAATTCTTCCTTTAATGAAAGTTGTCCTGCAACGCTTTTTGTATTTGGAATTTCCTTTTCCCACTGGCTCAAAATTTCCACTTCCTTTGTTCCTCCTCCAAATAAGAAAAGTGGCTTTTGTTTTGCTATCATTTTTGCTAGCTCAAAAGATTTTTCTAACGGAAGTATTTTTCCTTGATGCTGTGCAAACGGTGCAAAACCAACACCCTTTTTATCAACTACTTGAGTACGATACTGGTGAGATAATTTAACCTCAAATCCTATAGCTCTAAAAACATCTGCGTAACGTTCTGTAGTTAATTTTAAAGGTCGTTTATTTACATTCCAAACATCAATAAGCCGTTTCTTTTCTTTCCTGCCTTTATCTATCTGAAATACAGGTATTCCTTTTAACTTAGAAAAAATATTTAAAATTTTAGACCTAATAACATCATGTAAATCAGCAACAACATCTATTTTGTAAATACTCAACAGCTCTTTATGAAGCTGCTTTAACCCCCAAAAACCTTTATATTCTTCTAAATTTGCTCCGTGAAATTTAAGCCTATCGATTCCGATGAATAAATCACCGAAGTTTTTACGAGAGACCATAATTACCTCTACCTGAGGATTTTGTTCTAAAAATTCTCTAAGCACAGGCACTATCATCGCCACATCTCCAAAGGCAGAAAAACGGTAAGCTAGTATCGTCATCTCTTTTTATTAGACCTTGGCTTGGAATGCTAAGGCATAGAATTTAATTTGTTTTATCATCGAGGCTAGACCATTGGCACGAGAAGGTGACAGAAACTCTTGAAGTCCTATCTCTGAAATAAATTCAAAATCGGAATCTAAGATTTCTTGAGGAGAATGCTCGCTATACACAGAAAGTAGCATTGCTATAATCCCTTTAGGCAAAATACCGTCTGAGTCTGCCTCAAAAGATACCTTTCCATCTCTGAAAGACGCATCTAACCATACTTTGGACTGACAACCTTTTATCAAATTTTCTTCCTGCTTTTTATCTTCGGAAAGCCCTTTAAGCTCTTTGCCTAAATCTATAATATACTCGTATTTTTGCTCCCAATCATCTAAGAAAGCTAACTCTTCTATCAATTCTTGTTGTTTTTCCTTTATAGTCATATCACAAAGATAAGAAGTTTTTTATTTTGAGCCTCTATAAATGTTCTCCACCAAAGAAATTAAATTCTGATGATAAAGCATTTCTTCCAAATCACATTCTGTATCGGAAAGTTTTTTTAATGCACATTTTAAATTTAATTGCAAATTAGAGCACTCATTATCAACAATCTCATTTAAACTAAATTTATAGTTTTTAAGATTACAAATACTTACTTCATCAAAGTACTGCCCAGAAATTTTAACACTCCCATTTTCAGCGATAATACTCATAGAGGTTTCCATATTTTTATCCCAAACTGCCGTAGTGAAATTAAGATTAACTAAACCTCCCGTTGCTAACTTTAGAGTGAGTACCCCTGTATCTTCTATCTCCACCAGAGAGCAATGTCTAAAAGTATCCATATAGCTTGATAGTAGTTCCGCCTTTCCGAAGGTAAAAAGTATTAAGTCTAAAAAATGAAAAAACTGAGTATATAAAGTTCCTCCATCTAACTCTTTTCTACCCTTCCACGATTGTGGCGTGTAGTATCTTTGGTCTCTATTCCAAAAGCAATTGACTTGAACAAGGTACGGCTGTCCTAAAATATTTTCGGACTGAATCTTTTTCAACCACGCCAAAGCAGGAGAAAACCTATTTGGAGTAGAAAAAAATATTTTCAGTTGCTTTTCTTGAGCGATTTTAATTAAAGCTCCCATCTCAGAACCTTTTAGACAAAACGGTTTCTCTATTAAAATATGATACCCATATTCTAAAAGTGCTTTTGCTTGGGGAAAATGAAGATAGTTGGGCGTTGATATCACCACTAAATCCACCTTGATTTCTGAACTTAAAAAATCATCTAAAGATATAAAATAAGGTATATTTTCTGTATTTTCAATAGTTGAATCGTCTATGATTGCAGAAACTTGTGTGTCATCAATTTCTTCAATAGCCGCAAGGTATTTTTTTCCCATAAACCCCAACCCAAGAATAGCAACATTTATCATAGTTCCATTTAAATTAAAAAAGTAAAATCCACTAAATGCGAGATTTAGTGGATTTTACCTACATCAATTATTTAATTTTGTTTTTCTAAAGCATCTTTAGCTTCATTTAGTTTTAAGACTACACTTTCGCCTTCGCTTAATTGTTTTGTTACCAAAAGTTCGGCTAGTAAATCTTCTATGTACTTTTGCACCGCTCTTTTCAGTGGTCTAGCACCGAAGTCTTTATCCCAACCTTTCTCAGCAATAAAGTCCTTGGCTTCCTCTGTAAGACTTACGGTATAACCTAGTTTGCTTAATCTTTGGTAAAGTTTATTAAGTTCTAGATCTATAATTTTCTTAATATCTTCTTTCTCTAAAGCGTTGAAAATAATAATATCATCTATTCTATTTAAAAACTCTGGAGCAAATGCCTTTTTAAGAGCCGATTCTATCGTGCTTCTTGCGTAAGCATCGGTGCTGGATTTCTTCGCCGAAGTTCCGAAGCCTACACCATCACCAAAGTCTTTCAGTTGGCGAGTACCTATGTTAGAGGTCAAAATAACAATCGTATTTTTAAAGTCTATTTTTCTACCCAAACTATCGGTTACGAAACCTTCATCTAAAATCTGCAACAATAGGTTAAATACATCAGAGTGAGCTTTTTCTATCTCATCTAAAAGCACTACCGAATAAGGCTTTCTTCTAACGGCTTCTGTAAGTTGTCCGCCTTCTTCATACCCCACATATCCTGGAGGCGCTCCCACGAGTCTAGACACCGCAAATTTCTCCATATATTCGCTCATATCTATTCTTATGAGTGCATCTTCAGAGTTGAACAATTCCTTAGCCATCACTTTAGCTAGCTCTGTTTTACCAACTCCTGTAGTTCCTAGGAAAATAAAAGTACCAATAGGTCGGTTAGGGTCTTTTAGTCCTGTTCTATTTCTTTGGATAGACTTCACTACTTTTTTAACGGCTTCCTCTTGACCAATTACCTTACCATTAAGGTTTTTGTCCATTTCGGCAAGTTTATCAAGTTCATTTTTGCCGACTTTAGTTACAGGAACACCACTCATCATTGATACTACTTCTGCTACATTCTCTTCTGTAACCGTTTCTTTCATCTCCTTTACATTTCTATCCCATTCTTCCTGAACCAAATTAAGCTCTATTTGTAAACGCTCTTCCTCGTCTTTAAGCCTTCTCGCTTCTAGGTAATCTTGAGCTTTAACCGCTTTTTGTTTAAGGTCTTTAACTTCTTCTATTTTGGCTTCAAAATCTACAAGTTCGGTAGGGACTTTCATATTTTTAATGTAAACCCTAGAACCCGCTTCGTCCATAGCATCTATGGCTTTATCTGGTAAAAATCTATCCGTTATATATCTAGAAGTAAGATTAACACAAGCCTTAATGGCATCATCTGTATAAATTACATTGTGATGTTCTTCGTACTTATCTTTAATTTGATACAAAATCTGAATAGTTTCTTCTATGGAAGTCGGCTCTACCATTACTTTTTGAAAACGCCTCTCCAAAGCACCATCTTTCTCTATATGCTGTCTGTATTCATCTAAAGTAGTAGCTCCAATGCATTGTATTTCTCCCCTTGCCAACGCAGGTTTGAACATATTAGACGCATCTAAACTTCCTGTAGAACCTCCCGCTCCTACAATAGTATGCAATTCGTCTATGAACAAAATGACATCTCTATTTTTTTCAAGTTCTGTCATAATTGCTTTCATTCTTTCCTCAAACTGACCTCTATACTTAGTCCCAGCCACCAGACTCGCTAAATCTAAGGTAATTACACGCTTGTTGTACAATACACGAGAAACTCTTTTTTGATGTATCCTTAATGCCAAGCCTTCCGCAATAGCAGATTTCCCCACACCTGGCTCTCCAATGAGAAGTGGATTGTTTTTCTTTCTTCTAGACAGAATTTGTGATACTCTTTCTATCTCTTTTTCCCTACCAATTACTGGGTCTAGCCTTCCTTCTTTAGCCAAAGTCGTCAAATCTCTACCGAAATTATCTAAGGTAGGTGTTTTACTTTTTGCAGTTCCGATATTGCTACTTGGTTTATTAGACTGCCCAAAGCTTTCTCTTTCCTCATTACTATCATCATAGTCACTACTCATTTTAGGCAAAATTCCGTTTTGCTCCAACATTGTGCGATATTCTTTAGTAACCGCCTCATAATCTACATCATAACTTTCTAGAATCTGAGTGATAGGGTCTTCCATTTTGTAAAGAATACCCAATAGTAAATGAACCGTATTGATATGTTCTGAACGATAACTTTTACTTTCTAAATCAGCTCTTTTAAGTGCATAATCTGCCATTTTAGTGAATGGAATCACCTCCATTTCTTTCGGTGGAAAAACATTAGAACTTAAAGAGTTTAAAGCCTCTATTTTTCGTCTTATTTGGGTTAAATCTACCTGTAAATTCTGTAATATTTCCCTCGCAGAATTATCTGTTTTGATAATCCCTAAAAGAAGATGTTCAGTATTAAGAAATTCACTTTCTAATCTTTTTGCTTCTTTAGCACTCTCTTTGAGGACTTTATCCAATCCTCCCGAAAATTTATTACTCATCATAATTGTTCGTCATTGATTCCTAAACAAACCCTGTGATATATTTGTCAAAATGTTTATTTAGACTCGTCCAAAGTTACAAATACTTTACCAAAGATAAAAAATGACTTTATGGCATATTTTTCTTAATTTTGCAAAAAAAGATAAAACTATGAATCCTGAATATATAGGCTATTTAGCGTCTGCCTTTGTTGCTATCAGTTTTTTACTAAAAGAAATTAACAAGATAAGAATGGTCAACCTTATTGGCTGCCTACTATTCGTAGCGTATGGTTTCCTAATAGACAGCTTACCTGTTACTATTACCAACATCCTTATTTCCCTAGTTCAGATATACTACCTTTTTCTAGCGAAAAAACAATGAAAGTAATTGTTTCTGCTTTCAGTAATTTATATACAGACCAAAGGATAGAAAAAGTTTGTCAGACCCTTCATGACAACAATTACAAAATAGAGCTCATCGGAAATGACTGGGGAGGAAATGTAGCAATGGAGCGCCCTTACCCTTTTAGTAGGATACACATCAAATCCAAAAACCTCCGTGGAGCATACCTTGAATTCAATAAAAAACTTTATACCGAATTACTAAAAAAAGCGGACAAAAATACCATCTTACACGCTAACGATATAGATGCTATTCTCCCTAACCTTTGGGTTTCCAAAAAATTAAACATTCCTCTTATTTTTGATAGCCACGAAATTTTTACCGAAATGCCTGCCATTAAAGGAAGGTGGACACAAAAAATTTGGCAATTGGTAGAACGATATTCGCTTCCTAAAATCAAATATATGATGACGGAAAGCGAAAGCTACGCCCAATGGTTTAGAGAACGCTATTCTGTAAATCCTGTTGTAGTGCGAAATATCCCTAGAAAAATCACTACACCTATTACCATACCTCAAAATACTCCAAAAGTGATTTTATATCAAGGAGCCATCAATCAGTCTAGAGGTATAGATAAAGCCATACAAGCATTAAACTATCTTGATAATGTGATTTTTAAAATTGCAGGAGACGGTCCTAAAAGAAAGGAATATGAAGTATTGGTTGAAGAATTAAATCTAAATCATAAAGTTTCGTTCTTAGGAAAGCTATACCCTACGGAGCTAAGAAAACTCACTCAAACGGCAGATGTTGGTCTTAGCATCGAAGAAAACGGAGGTGTAAGCTACCTCTACTCTCTACCAAACAAAGTAGCAGATTATATACAGAGCAGAGTTCCACTCGTGATGATAAACTTCCCCGAAATGAAGAGAGTTTATAACAATTTTAAAGTGGGAGAAATGATAGATTCTCACGACCCAAAAGTACTTGCTGAAGCCATAACTCATGTACTAGAAAAAGGGAGACTACACTACCAACCCGAACTAGAAAAAGCTGCAGAAGCCCTATGCTGGGAAAAGGACGAGGAGAAAATCCTTTCACTTTATCATCAAGTAATTACAGAATCAAATATCGTATAAAAACATTTGTACGATATAAATTCATAAGTTTTCATTTTTAAATGCTATTTTTGTGGATAGTCTAATGAAAATTTAATTTAAAAATGAAAAAAATTGCTATCGCTTGCGACCACGCTGGGTTTGAATACAAAGAGTTTATCAAAAAAGAATTAGCCAACGAGTACCAAATTACCGACTTTGGCACAAATTCTGCTGACTCCGTAGACTATCCAGATTTTGTACATCCTGCAGCGAGTTCTGTAGAAAACGGTGAAAACGAAATGGGCATACTTATTTGTGGTAGTGGGCAAGGTGTACAGCTTACTGCTAACAAACACCAAGGCATTAGATGTGCGTTGTGTTGGATGCCAGAGCTCGGAGCCTTAGCTAGACAACATAACAATTGCAATATGGTAGCCGTTCCTGCTCGTTTTATTTCAAAAGAACTGGCACTAGAAATCATCAAAACATTTTTAAATACTGAGTTTGAAGGAGGGAGACACCAAAATAGAGTGTCCAAAATAGCGTTTTGCTAAAGTCTAACAAAATTTACCATCACGCCCCTCTAACAAATTCTTAATCATAAAAAATACATATCAAAATGGCAAAGAAAAAAAAATACATATCAAAAAAAAATGAGGGAAAACTAAAGGATTTAGGAAGACAAATCCTTAGTTTTATGAACAAGCAATCTGCTAAAATATATAATTACAAACAGATAGCTGATGGTATAGACTACAAAAACCCTCGCCAAAGAGAGCAAGTTATACAAGCTTTACACAAACTATTAGCGGACGAAAGAATAAAAGAAGTAGAAAAGGGTAAATACATTATCGACCTTAAAATAAAAGATACCCTAACGGGAATTATAGATTTTAACCACTCTGGCAATGCGTATGTAAGAGTAGAAGGTTTAGAGGAGGATATTTTCATTCATTCTAAAAATGTAAAAGATGCCTTACAAGGAGACAAAGTTCTTATCGTAACCTATCATTTCAAATCAAAAAAGCTAGAAGGTTCTGTAATAGAAGTTCTAGAGAGAAACCGAGAGGAATTTGTGGGAACTTTCGAGTTTATAAAACATAAAGATTTTGGATTCGTTGTTTGTGATAAAAAGCAAATCAACACGGATATTTTTGTACCACGAAACAAAATCAACGGAGCTAAAGACGGCGATAAAGTAGTGGTAAAAATGGTAGAATGGAACCCTACCGAAAAGAATCCACACGGAGAAATCATTAAAGTATTAGGGACTCCTGGTAGCCACGAGACTGAGATACATTCTATCTTAGCGGAATATGGACTTCCTTATGCTTTCCCAGAAGAAGTAGAGCAAGAAGCAGATGCCATAGACCGAGAAATAAGAGACGACGAGGTTAAGAAAAGATGGGATATGAGAGGTATTTGCACCTTTACCATAGACCCAAAAGATGCTAAAGACTTTGACGATGCTCTTTCCATAAGAAAGTTAGAAAACGGAAACTGGGAAATCGGGGTACATATTGCCGATGTGTCCCATTATGTTGTTCCCAACACATTGCTAGACCAAGAAGCCTATCAGAGAGCCACTTCTGTCTATTTGGTAGACAGAGTAGTACCTATGCTTCCTGAAGTACTTAGTAATGAGGTTTGTTCACTTCGTCCTAACGAGGACAAATATACCTTCTCTGCTGTATTTGAACTCAATGATAAGGCAGAAATAAAGAAACAATGGTTCGGACGCACCGTAATACACTCCGACAGAAGGTTTACCTACGAAGAAGCTCAAGAGCGAATAGAGACAGGTAAAGGAGATTTAGCCAATGAAATTTTAACCTTAGACAGACTCGCTAAAATCCTTAGAGAAGAGCGTATTAGAAAAGGAGCTATTACTTTTGACCGAAGTGAAGTTAGATTTAACCTAGATGAAAACAACGAACCTCTAGGCGTTTATTTCAAGGTAAGCAAGGACTCCAATCATCTTATAGAAGAGTTTATGCTCCTCGCCAACAGGAAAGTATCTGAGTTTATTTCTCTTAACGAAAAAGGAAGCCCTACTGGCAAAACCTTTATTTATAGAGTACACGACGACCCAGACCCTACCAAATTAGAAGCATTAAGAGATTTTGTAGCTACTTTTGGTTATAAAATGAACCTTGCTAACTCTCAAAAGGTGGCAGAAAGTATGAACGAACTTCTAAAATCCGTTAAAGGTAAAGGTGAAGAAAACATGATTGAAACTCTAGCAATGCGTTCTATGAGTAAGGCCGTTTATTCTACCGAGCCAATAGGACACTATGGTTTAGGGTTTGAGTATTATACCCACTTTACTTCTCCTATCCGCCGTTACCCCGACCTTATAGCCCACCGACTATTACAGCATTATCTAGACCAAGGCAAATCTCCCGACAAAGCAGAATACGAAGAAAAATCTAAACACTGTTCTGCAATGGAACGCCTAGCTGCAGATGCCGAAAGAGATTCTATTAAATTTATGCAAGTTAAGTTTATGGAGAAACATCTTGGCGAAGTATTTACCGGCGTTATTTCTGGCGTCGCTGAATTTGGCTTCTGGGTTCAAATCCCAGAGAATGGTGCAGAAGGCTTAATAAAACTAAGAGATTTGATGGACGATTCTTATCAGTACGATGCCAAAATTCATGCGGTCTATGGTAGTAGAACAGGCAATAGTTATCAACTAGGGGATACCGTTAAAATTAAAGTGATGAAAGCAAATCTCATCCAAAAACAATTGAATTTTAAAATTATAGAAAAAGCTGAAAACTAATTTTAATACTAAAGGGTTATCTCCGATAATAAGATAACCCTTTTTTATTTTAAAGATATTCCGAGTTTCTTGCACGGCTATTTTTTAAGCAGTATAAACTTAGCTAGTCTATTACCCACCAATTCCTCTTTGTACAAACCAAAATCTCTGATTTCGTATTTTTCTACATCATTACAGATTTTTCCTTTGGCATAGGCTTCGTTATGGTTCACACTATCTATAATGAATTTTCTATCCAAACATTCTAAAAGTATAAAATTTCCTTCTTGCCTCCATTTTCCTGTGGTAATTTGAGCACACGAGGTTAATATATAAGTGCCATCTTGTTTCAGCTCGAGATTAAGGTCTAGCACAAAACTGCCATACCTCACTTTATTGAAATAACTATTCTTAGGCGAGGCATATTCTCCAATTACCGACTGCTCAAATTTGCTTGGCGAAGTACAACTAAGTATTGTGAATAATAGTATAATAAACTTCATAAACCAAAATATATCAAACACTTTCACCCACAAATATAATAATTATCACTTCTAATTAACTATAGCGTGAGAGCGAAGGGCATTGTGGGAGCTCATTTTACGATAAAGGTTCGGAGCAAGGCTCCGAACCTTTATCGTAAAATAGCGACTGCCCGAAGACCGACCCTAGCCTAGGGTAAAGCTAAGGAGAGGGGCACGCCCAAAATTTATTTACAAAATAACTTTCTAAGTAAGCATTCCGCCATCTACATTAAGCACCTGCCCCGTAACATAGCTTGATAGCTCGCTACCTAGAAATACGCACGCATTCGCTACATCTTCTGGCTGACCTCCTCTTTTCAACGGAATGGTTTCTCTCCAACCTTGCACTGTTTTTTCGTCTAGTGCTGCCGTCATTTCGGTTTCTATAAACCCTGGAGCGATGGCGTTGCAACGGATATTTCTAGAGCCTAATTCTAACGCAATAGATTTAGTAAAACCGATTACCCCAGCTTTAGAGGCTGCATAATTCGCCTGACCTGCATTTCCTTTGATACCCACCACGGAAGTCATGTTGATGATAGAACCTCCCCTTGCTTTCATCATCGGTTTGATAACGGCTTTGGTTAGGTTGAACACCGAATCTAAATTAACCTTGATAATGGTATCCCAATCTTCTTTAGACATACGCAACATGAGGTTGTCTTTGGTAATCCCTGCATTATTAACCAAAATATCTATTTTACCAAATTCTGCTAAAACTTCTTCTACGAGCTTTTGAGAACCTTCGTAATCCGAAGCATCGCTTTGGTAAGCCTTAGCTTTGGTTATCTTATTAAGTTCTGTCTCTAGAGCTTGTGCCTTATCCACAGACCCCGCATAAGTGAATGCTACCTGTGCTCCTTGTGCTGCAAAAATCTCGGCAATACCTTTTCCTATACCTCTGGTAGCTCCTGTAATGAGAGCTACTTTTCCTTCTAATAATCTCATATATAATTTTATTTTTTGTTTCTAGTCAAAAGTAATGATATTTTTCTAAATGCTATTATTGATAACTAAAACGATTTCTCCCTTTAAAGTTTTAGATTGAGAAAATGCAATTAGTTCATCTATACTACCTCTCTTGGTCTCTTCAAATTTCTTGGAAATCTCTCTACTGAGGCTCACCCTAGTATGTTCTCCAAAAAAAGTTTTAATTTGTTCTAATGTGGTGTTAATTTTATGTGGACTTTCGTACAATACTACTGTTCTTTTTTCCTCTGCTAATTGCTTGAGTTTAGTTTGCCTTCCTTTTTTAGGTGGAAGAAAACCCGCGAATACAAATTCATTATTAGGCAAACCAGACACTACCAAAGCGGGGACAAGTGCTGTTGCTCCTGGCAGACAAATCATTTCTATATCATTGTCAGCACAGGCTTTTGCTAAAAGATAACCAGGGTCTGATATACCTGGCGTTCCTGCATCCGTTATCAAAGCGATATTCACGCCGTTTTGTAAGTCTTGTATCACTTTATCAGTCGCCTGATGTTCGTTGTGTAAATGGTAAGATTTTAGTGGTTTGGCTATCTCGTAATGTTTCAGCAATACTCCCGAAGTTCGGGTATCTTCACAGAGAATATAATCTACCTCTTTGAGTGTTTTAATCGCCCTAAAAGTGATATCCTCTAAATTCCCAACAGGCGTAGGAACAAAATATAAAGTACCTGACATATACTACAAGAATTTATTCTCTACCAACGCCCACAACCTCTGAGCGTACTCATCTACCTTGCCCCAATTTCTTTCGTAATAAACATCACTCAGGTATTCTCTAGCTTGTTCTATATTATCAAAAGAATTCAATTTTTTGATAACTTCATTCATATCTACTTGGCTATTATCAAACAACACCTTTAGGAAAGCTAGTCGGTCGTTAAAATCAAGTTTAAAATCTTGTCTAGGTTTACTTGGTGTTGCCAAAGGTTCTACCTCCTCTGGAACCGCCGTTTCTTGTTTTGGTTCTGTAATAGTTTCTTCATCAAATAAAGACTGCACCGAAAGCCCCTTAATATGTGCTAACTTTATTTTTTTATCTTGCTCTTCGGATATTTCCTCTGCTGTTTCTTGATTTTCCTCTTGTTGCTCTTCTACTCCTTGTGTCTCGGTATTTGCTATTGGCTCTTCTTGTATTGGTTCTAACTCCAATACTTCAAGTTCTTCTTCCTTGGCATTAGCAAATTCAAACTTTAATTCTTCTACGACTTCAGTAGAGACTGGTGTTTCTATTTCTAACTCTACTTCGTGTAACTCCTCTACTTCTATATGATGATTAGTTTCATCTACTACAACAGGTAACTCTTCAAAAACAGTTTTTTCTTCTTGATTATCATCAATTTTATTAACCTCATTTAAACTTAATTCTACCTCATAATCTTTAAGTTTTTTGAGAAAAATAAGATTCTCATAGAGAGAAGATACCAAGTTTTCTTTTTCTAAAAAATCTTTGGAATTATTTATTGCTGATAGTTTATCTAACAAGGCTTTACATTCTTCCCACACTTTTTCTTCCGTATAATTGAAGTTTACCATAATGTTTCGTTATTAAAAAATCCTTAATTTTGGGGTGCTTTATTTTTACGGCTAAAATAACAAATGTTTTTAGAAAATACAATCAATCACGCAAAACAAAGTGGATGGATGGAGGTCATCTGCGGTTCTATGTTCTCTGGAAAGACTGAGGAACTCATTCGTAGGCTTCGTAGGGCAGAAATGGCAGGACTTAATGTCGAGATTTTTAAACCTAAACTAGATACCCGATATTCCGAGGAAGATGTAGTTTCCCATAACAGAAATAAAATAAGAAGTACAGCGGTAGATACGCCCAACGAAATCTTATTACTAGGTTCTAATTGTGATGTGGTAGGCATAGATGAAGCTCAGTTTTTTGACCAAGGCATCGTAGAAGTAGCCAACCAACTAGCAAACAACGGTGTAAGAGTGGTAATTGCGGGGCTTGACATGGATTTTAAAGGCAGACCTTTCGGACCTATGCCCTATCTTATGGCAACGGCAGAATATGTTACCAAAGTACACGCCATATGTAAAAGAACAGGCAACCTCGCTAATTACTCTATGAGAACCTCTACTAGCCAAGATTTAGTAGAACTAGGTGAAACCGAAAGCTACGAGGCTGTAAGCAGACGCGTTTTTGTAGATGAGTTTTTAAATAAGAAATCCTAACAGCTTATGAACTACACCGCGAAGCAAATTGCCGAAATCACAGGAGCAAAACTTATTGGTGATGGAGACAAAATGATTAAGCATTTTGCCTTTGATAGCCGTATTATCTACTCTCCTAAAAACACAGGATTCGTAGCTATTAAAACCAAAAAAAATAACGGCGAAAAATATATTGCTTCCGCGGTAGAAAAGGGCATAGACCTCATTGTTTCGGAACATAAAACTTTGGATAACGACCAACTCTCGTGGCTCATTGTAGATGACACAGTAAAATTTTTACAAAAATTAGCCCATCTACATCTTAAATCTCACGATATACAAACCATTGGGATTACAGGTAGCAACGGCAAAACCATCGTTAAAGAATGGCTCTACCAATGCCTATCCGAAGACATTAGATGCGTTAAAAGCCCAAAGAGTTTTAACTCTCAAATTGGTCTGCCTTTATCTCTCTTAAATATAAAACCAGAACACAAAGTAGGGATTTTTGAAGTGGGAATCTCCGAACCCAATGAAATGAAAACTCTAGAAACAATTTTCTCACCGGAAATAGGCGTTTTAACTCACATTGGCTCAGCTCATATTTCTAATTTTAAATCTGAAGAGCATCTTGTAGATGAGAAAATAAGTCTTTTTAAAGATTCTGAAAGCATCATATTTAATGGAGATAACACTCTAGTTAATAATAAAATAAATACATTATATTCAAGTAAGCATTTAACATCATACGGATTTAATAAGAGTAACAATATTCACATTTCTTCGAATTGGAAAGACCGGCAACAACCCATTACTGTTCAATGCTTTGATAAATCTTTCTCTTTCCCAGCTCAGCAAAGAGACGAGGCTACTTTATCCAACGTGTTAGCCATCATAGCCGTGATGCATCTGTTGGGATTCTCTACAGAGAAAATGATAGAAAAAATTAACAATCTAAAAGCGGTGGAAATGAGGCTAGAAAGCGTTAATGGCATTAAAAACAACCTCATCATCAACGATTCTTTTAATCTAGATTTAGACTCTCTCAAAATCGCTTTTGAATTTATTAAAAGTTACCAAAAACCTAAAAAGTCTTTAATCATTACTGATTTTACAGAAAAATCGGACGCAGACAATCTATACCAAGAAGTCGCAAGTCTCATCAATGAGCAAAACTTTAATAAAGTTTTTTTAATTGGAGAGGAAATCAGCCAATACCAACATCTTTTAAATACTGAAAGCTTTAGTTTCAATACTACCAATGATTTATTTAATAATCAAGACTTTAAAGATTTAGAAAATGAGCTTATTCTCCTCAAAGGAGCAAGAAAGTTTGAAATAGAGCAAGTAAAAACCTACCTAGAACTACAAAAGCACGATACGGTACTAGAGGTCAATCTAAACAACCTACTCCACAACATCAATGTTCATAAATCATTGCTAAAACCCGAAACTAAAATCATGGCAATGGTTAAAGCTTACTCTTATGGACTAGGTGGTTACGAAATAGCAGAGTTTCTACAACATCACCATATAGATTATTTAGGCGTTGCTGTTGCAGACGAAGGTGTAGAACTTCGTAAAAACGGAATTACGGTTCCCATCGTGGTAATGAACCCAGAGCAACATAGCTATAATACCATTATAGAATACAATCTAGAGCCTAATATATACAGCTTCAGAGTTTTAGAACTATTCCACAAACAACTAAAACAAAACGGCTACGAGGGAAGATATCCTATACATATCAAGCTAGAGACAGGAATGCATCGTCTTGGTTTTAAAGAAGATGAGATAGACCAATTAAAAGACTACTTAAACCAAATGAATGTAAAGGTAGAAAGTATTTTCAGCCATCTTTCTAGTTCTGACATTCCTCAAGAAAAAGACTATACCTTGGCACAATGCCAAAAATTTGATAGACTTTCACAAAACATCATCAAAGACCTAAACTATAAAACACTAAGGCATATTCTCAATTCTGCAGGGATCACTAATTACACAGATTATCAAATGGATATGGTAAGAATTGGTATCGGTATGATGGGGATTTCTGCCTCACCCGAAATTCAGTCTTTATTAAATCCTGTAGTTGCATTCAAATCTGTTATTTCTCAAATTTCGGAAATCCAACCTAACGATAGTGTAAGCTACGGCAGACGCTACAAAGCCTCTAAAAGCACAAGGATAGCCACCATACCTGTGGGCTATGCGGACGGCGTTCCTCGACTGTTAAGCAATGGCGTGGGCTATATTGGTATTAAAAATACCTTATGCCCTATTGTAGGCAGTGTTTGTATGGATATGATGATGGTGGACATTTCTGACCTCCCTGCCAAAGAAGGTGACGAAGTGATTATCTTCTACGAAAGACCTTCTCTAGAAGATTTTGCAATGTATTCACAAACGATACCTTACGAAGTACTTACCTCTATTTCTAGACGAGTGAAAAGAGTTTATATTAAAGATTAACTCTTAAAACAATGCTTTTAGAGCTTCGTAAATCTTTTGTGCTTGCTTTTCGTAACCTGTTTTCAAAAAGTGCACGCCGTCTTTATTAGCATCTTTATTGTTCAGTGCTTTTTGAAAATAGCCTCTTCCGCCCAACGCTTTATTCAAATCGTAAAACGCTACTTTTTCTTGAGTAGCAACTTGAGCAATCCACTTAGTGATAAGTTCTGCTTTATCACCTTTCAGTTTATTGTCTGGTGGTGATATTAACAAGATTGGGAGCTGCGTGTCTTTTCTTAGCTCGGAAATAAGATTTATTGCATTTCGCTTAAACTCTTCCTCACCTATAGCTCCTAAAGACTCATTAGTACCCAAAGCTATAATCGCAATATCTGGTTGAATCGACTTTAACTGTTGCAACTGTAACGGATATTTTAAAAAATCAGCATAGGTAGCTCCATTAACGCCTACCGTATTAAATACAACCCCTTTGGTATTGTTATTCAAAAATTGAAAGCCATAGAAAACATTACCATTTTTAACATTAGTTTTCAACAAAAGGCGAGTATTTGGTTCAGACAAATTCACGACTGTATTTAGTTCATAAAAGATAGACTTTGATAAACTTTTTAGCTGATTTTCAAAGGAAAAGTCATAACTAATCCCTACTTGCTCCACAGAATAGGACTGATTAGCAATAGGCTTTTTGGATTGATTGAGCTGATTTAACCTTGTGGTGGTGGTATAGAATTTAGAAGCTATCTCTGGGAATGTATCCTCTGTTTTTACGATATAAGGGAATACTTTTTTATCCTTTTTTATAAAACTCTTTAAACTTTCGTTAGATTTCATTAACTCAAAAGGCTCTCCCTTCATTATACTATCATTGAATATAACTACCTTAGTGAATGCATCTTCAGGTCTAAGATTTATTTCCAAAATAGAAGATTCTTTATTCCCAATCACAAATCCTGAAGCTCCTATTTTCGGAAAAATATCTTGTTCGTAAACCAATCTAAAGTTCTCCCAAGTTGTATTACTATACGCCAATATATCTTCTGGTCCATTAGAATTAGCTACCGCATAGGGAAACACCAAACCTCGCCCTGCATTGCCATATTCTTCTTGAAATTTATTACGAAGATATCCTGTGAGCCAATCGGCTTGTATATGCGAATCGCCGATAAATAAAATCTGTGTTACGGCTTCATTTTGTTTCAGTTTGGTTACAAAAGGTTCTAAATTTTCAGCATTGGTTATTTGAGCGTTTACCCCAAACCATATTGAAACAGCACACAAAAAGTATAAAAAACGATTTTTATTTTTACTCATTTTCTGTCTTTAAAATTGTAAATAAATCGGCATTACCTGCTCCGAGGATTTAAAAAAGCCATAAAGCAACAGAAAGCAGAAAAACACCATTATATAAAACACCAAAGGAATTGTTTTGGTCTTGTCTAACAACTTATCTACCAACCCATCAGGTATTAGATGAATGAGCATCGCAAAGCCAATCATCCAAAGCACTTCTTGATAATTTTCATAGAAAGGCATAAATACCGAAACATCAAAGTTATAGAAAATTTGGGATAACATCGCCTTTGCTATTTCAAAGTCTGCCGCCTTAAAAAACACCCAACCAAAACATACGAAATGGAAAGTTACCAGCCCCATAATTACCTTATAAACAAAGGTATTATTAACCTTTTTAAGAGCTTTGCCTGTAAGTAACATCCATATTTTATGAATACCCAAACCTACTCCGTGAATGGCTCCCCAAATAATAAAGTTCCAACTTGCTCCGTGCCAAAATCCACCTAAAAGCATTGTAGTCAATAGATTAAAGTTAGCCGCAATCCCCTTAGAATCTCGAGTAATGAGTGCAGGTAGCAAAAAGATGAGTAACATCGTTGCGGATAATCCACCGGAATAAGCATAAGATAAGTGAAACAAATTCACTCCCATTAGAAATACTCCTACCAAAAACAACGAAACAAATAGAAACGATGCTACGGAAAACTTACGATTACCTCCCAATGGGATATAAAGATAGTCTTTAAGCCAAGAGGAAAGGGACATATGCCAACGTCTCCAGAACTCTGTGATATTTTTACTTTGATAAGGCGATAGGAAATTCGGTGGGATTTTAAAGCCTAACCACAAGGCTATTCCTATGGCAATATCACTATATCCGCTAAAATCACAATAGATAACCATCGCGTAGCCATAGACCGCAAAAAGGTTTTCTAACCCTGTATGCAGTGCAGGATTATCAAAGACATAGTCTACAAAATTTAGCGTGATAAAATCTGAAATGATTAGTTTTTTTATCAATCCAGAAATAATCAGATAAAAGCCTTTAGCAAAGTCTTTCTCGGAAATTATATAAGGCTCGTTGATTTGTGGTACAAAATCGTGAGCTCTTACAATAGGCCCCATCATCAGTTTTGGGAAAAATGCCAAAAACAAAAGGTAATCTGAAAATTTGGTAGCTGGTTTAAAATCGCCTCTGTAAACATCTATGGTATAACTAAGGTTTTCAAAAGTATAAAAAGAAATTCCTATAGGAAGTAAAATATTTAGTGGATGAAAATCAGTATTAAGCCATTCATTAGAAATGCTAATAAAGAAATTGGTGTACTTAAAGTAAAACAACATTCCTAAATTGAATATAATACTAAGAACAAGTAAACCCGTTTTAGCCGACTTCTGTTTCGCTTTGTAAATAGCATTGGACAAGAAAAAATCAACAATAGCAGACAAAATCACCAGCCCAACAAACCAACCACTGGCTTTGTAAAAAAAGTATAAAGAAAACAAGCAAAATACATAACGCCTTGCTTGGTGGTGATGCCTTAAAGCAAAGAATAAAAGTATAAATAATGAGAAAAAGTAAACGAAAAAACCGTTGTTAAATAAGAGCGGACTTTTACTATCGTATAAAAATTGCTTCCCAAAAGCAGCCCAATCAAAGGACGCTAAAAACTGCTCCACATTCATTATTTATCTCTTTTTCTATTTTTTTGATAATCTTTCATGATAGCTTCATATAGCTTTTGCCCCAATATCTCTGCTCCTTTAGCATTAGGGTGTATATAATCTTTGTTTGCTAATGGCGGTGTAGCATTTGCCCATTTAACAATACTATTTTCGCCACCCATAGTTGCAAAATTATTATAGAAAGCCATATTGTACTTTAAAGCGAGTTCTGCCTGAAGTTTTAGCAAATTAGGCAATCCCACCGCTGTTTTGTATTCCCCATTATACCTAAAGGCTCTATCGGCACTACCTATTAACATAAACTCGGTATTAGGCATCTCTTTTTTCAGCTTTTCTAATACTGGAGACATCATTTTCTCATAATATTCATAATCGGTATCATTTGGGCGAAACATTAAATTCACCCCATATTGAAGAATCACCAAATCATAAGGATTATTCTTCTGAACCGCATTGTACATTTCTTTATCTATCTTACCAAGCTCAATCCCAGTAATCCCTCTAAACGAGAAGTTATCTACAATAACACCATTTTCAGACTCAAAACTAATCCCAAATAAAGGCAAAGAACTTGTTTTAGACTGTACTGATACTTTATTATTGTTATCATTAGAAAGCACCATACGATTGACCTCATCTATTCCAAACAACACTAATGGAGTGCCGTTGGCGACTATAGCAGCATCATTGATTTTCCCAAACAGCAACGCCTTGGTTACTACATCGGTACTTTGTATCGTTTTATCCTCGTAGGAACCCATGCCTAATCCTTCGAACCTATGCCCCGATAAATAGAGGTTGCTCGCTCCTTTAATCATAAAATGAGTGTCTTTCCAGCCTTTTCCAGATACTACTGCAGTCGTTCTGAACCCAGCAACATTAGAGTACATTGGCACAAAGCCGACTCCTTTACCTCCAAACTCGGCTTGTAAAAGTTTTCTTAAAGTCTGCGTCATGAGATCTCCCTCTATCATACTGTCCCCAAAGAATGCAATTCTTACTTTGCCTTTCTTCTGTTTCTTTAGGTTTTCCAATTTTTCCACAAACTTAGCCAGCACAGGTTGAGGTGAATTAGTTAAAAAATTGGTAATTAAATCTGGCTTTTGATATAAATCAAATTGCACGGTTTGCTCAACAGGAAGAGACGAAAGAGTTTCTTTTTTTTGTTCATTAACTTTTTCTATCTCTGCTGACCGAAATAACTCCGAAACCAAGTTTATATTATCTAACGGACGCCAGTGGAAGTTCATCATCTTCATAACCAATGAAGCCGACAAATAGATTACAAAACTTGAAAGGACTAATCTAAAAACTCTATAATTCTTGTTTGATTTCAAGGTATATTCTTCTTAAAAAAACGTCGCTAAAGTAATGCTTTTTTTAATCACTCCACAACATAAAATAAGAATATTTTCACTAAAAATCATAAACTTTTTCTCTAACCTAAAAATGTTATTTTTTGTTAAAAATCACCCTCTTATAATTTTGATTTGTAAATTTGCCCACAAATTATTTATAATTATGAAACAACACACTTCTTATATTAGAACTATTATTGTTGGTGTATTACTGTGTCTATTCTCATTTCCTATGAAGGCACAAGCTACACATCAGTACATTAAAAGCAACAAAAATTTGGTAACTGAGTTATCAAAAAAGTATGAAATTCCTGCCTCCGTAATTATGTCCATCGCATTTGTAGAAACTGGTGGAGGTAGCTGCAAAAACTCAAAGCAACTCAACAACCATTTTGGGATTGTAGGTAAAAATCATCAAAAAGCCTCTAAGTACAAACAATTCAGTTCTAAAGAGGAGAGCTTTGATGCCTTTTGTAAAATGCTAACGCGAAAAAAATACTATTCAGACTTAAAAGGGAAAAACGACTTCTCTCTTTGGGTAAAAACCATTGCTAACAACGGTTATTCTACCCAACCTAAAGAATGGATTCGTAGAATAACGCTTGTGTATAACAAGTTTAATCTATCAGATCTTTAAAAGACTTCTAAATTCTAATTATTTTATTTGGTAATTTATTGGCTAAGACATATATTAGCCACTTGATTTTTAATTAAAATAACAAACAAAAACATCCGAATTATTATTTTTAGGATGTTTTTTTATAAATGAGTCTTTAATTTTTATTAAAAATAAATAAAGTAGTTTATGAATAAAAAACTAAACGAACTATTACTCAACCTAATAAAGCTAGAAAGGAAGGATATCGTCAATATTTATTTATATGGTATCCTTAGCGGACTGGTATATTTGAGTATTCCTCTAGGTATACAAGCCATTATTAGCTATGCTTTCGGAGCCACTATGGTTACTTCTATCTATCTATTGATTGCGTTTGTAGTGTTAGGCACTTGGCTGACTGGCTACTTCCAAATAAAGGTAATGATGATTATAGAGAAAATCCAACAAAAGATATTTGTAGATTATACTTTCAAAATCGCTAAAAGATTACCCGATATAGATCTCTATTCGGTGAACAATTATCATCTTCCTGAGCTTATCAATCGTTTTTTTGATACACAGAATTTACAAAAATCATTCTCCAAAATGCTATTGAGCATTCCTACATCTATTATACAGATTATTTTTGGAGTTATACTATTATCTCTCTATCATGTTTGGTTTTTGGTTTTTGGTATTTTTCTCATCATAGGCATTGTTGTTTTATTTAAACTTACAATGAAACAGGGTATAGAAACCAGCCTCAAAGAAAGCGATAGCAAATATCATCTAGCAGCTTGGCTGGAGGATTTATCATCAGCAATTAAGATATTTAAAGTAAGTTCTAACTCAAATATTCATTTAGAAGAAACTGATAAAAGGGTATTGCCATATTTAGACTATCGTACACAGCATTTTCATGTTCTAAAATTCCAGTACAAATTAGTTATATTTTTTAAGGTTATCATTACACTAGTAATGTTGTCTATTGGTGTGTATTTACTCATCAACCAAAAACTGAACATTGGTGCATTTATGGCAGTAGAAATTGTTATTTTACTACTATTAAGCGCAGTAGAAAAACTAATAAAAAGTTTAGAAAGTTATTATGACACCATTACAGCCCTAGCAAAGCTAGATAAAATCACCGAATTAAAGACGGAAAACAGCGGTAAACACAACATCTACCATAATAGCAATACTGGAGTTGATATTAGCTTCAATAGAGTCAACTATTCCTTTGATGGCAAAACCAATAAACTAGAAAATATAAACTTTGATGTTACAGCTAATGGAATTACCGTAATTTCTGGAGACACCGCTTCTGGCAAGAGCTTACTTCTTAATCTAATAGCAGGTTTTTATATTCCTACTCAAGGGAATATTTTCATCAATGGTGTAGGAATAGAAAACATCGACATGAATATCTACCGAAGCAAACTAGGGCTAATGATAGACGAACGAGGTATTTTTAAAGGAACTATTTTTGAAAACATATCCGTAGGCAATGAAAATATAAAACTAGATGATGTAGTCGCATTGGCAAAAGAAATAGGTATAGATAGCCATTACTTCTCAAACGACTTACTTAGTGTAGTTAATGATGTTAATTATCAGCTCCCTTACAGTACCAAAAAAATCATTATGCTTCTAAGAGCCTTAATTGGAGATAAAAAATTAGTGCTTCTAAAAGAGCCATTAGAAGGCTTAGGCGAGAACATTAAACCTAAACTGATAGAATATATCCAAAAAACAGCCCAGCACAGAACCTATATTATCATCTCTCAAGATAAAGATTTGATTAAAACAAGCCAACATCATTTATCTATGAATAAAGGGAAACTAGAAGTCATAAAATAAAAATGCAAAGATGAACTATAAATCTCACGATAAAATCTACCGAATACACAAAAAAACTAACATCAAAAAATGGTTTTTTATTGGGCTTGGCATTCTGCTTTTATTACTATTACTTCCATGGACACAGAATATCCATACCAATGGCTATGTAAGTGGGCTTTACCAAGAGCAGAGACCCCAAAGCATACAATCTCCAATACCTGGGAAAATCATACATTGGTATGTAAAAAACGGTGACCAAGTAAAAAAAGGAGACACTCTTCTTAGAATTTCCGAAATAAAGGAAGACTATATGGACCCTCTATTGGTGCAAAGAGCGGAAGACCAAATCAATGCGAAAGACAATGTAAGAGATTACTATTCTGCAAAAATAAAAACCATTGGAGGACAGCTAGATGCCATGAATGCTGCTAGAGAACTCAAACTGAACCAAATCAGAATAAAACTGCAACAGCTCAACTTTAAAATCAATGCAACCAATGCTGAACTTCAAGCCGCCAACAATGAGTTTAGAATGGCAGAAGACCAGTACAGAAGACAAGAAGAAATGTACAAACAAGGGCTTGTCTCTTTAACAGATTTCCAAAGGAGAAATGTATCTTACCAAAATGCCCTAGCAAAGAAAAATAGTATAGAAAACAAACTTGCCGAAGCTCAGCAAGAAATCCTTTCTCTACAAGTAGAGCAGAACGCGACTATACAAGACTATAACGAAAAAATAAGCAAACTAGAAGGCGAGCGTTTCCAAAGTATGGGACAGGTAGCAGGAAGCGATGGCGAAATAGCCAAACTACAAACCCAAGTTACCAACTATAAAGTAAGACAGGGGCAGTACTACATTATTGCTACTCAAGACGGACAAATTACCCAGCTCAGCAAAACAGGGATTGGCGAGATTATAAAAGAGGGCGAAAATATCGGAATCATTGTACCAAAATCGGTAAAATACGCCGTAGAATTTTATGTATCTCCAGTAGATTTACCGCTATTACAGGAAGGGCAAAAGATACGCTGTACCTTTGATGGCTTTCCTGCCATTGTATTCTCTGGGTGGCCCAACTCAAGCTATGGGACTTTCCCTGGTAAAATAATCGCCGTAGAAAACAATATTTCCCAAAACGGAATGTTCAAAGTAGTAGTGGTAGAAAGTGGCGATAAAAAGTGGCCGCCAAACATCAAAATGGGAGCAGGTTCAAAGGGTATTATTCTTCTAAACGATGTACCTATCTGGTACGAAATATGGCGTAATATTAACGGCTTCCCTCCTGATTACTACATCGCAAACAAACAAAAAGATGAAAAAAATAAAAAATAAAATACCATATCTTGTTTTTTGGGTTTTCTCCTATTGCTTGTCTGCACAAGGAGATAGCCTCTCGTTTTCATTAGACGAATATCTCTCCGCCGTATCTACGCATCATCCTGTTATCAAAAGATACCGCTATGGCAAAGAAATAGCTAAAAACGAAATTTTAAAAGCCAAAGGAAATTTTGACCCTATATTATCAGGAGCTTTAGGACAAAAAAACATTGATAATACCATCTATTATGATAAAAAAGGGCTTGAAGTAGATATTCCACTATGGTACGGAATGAATGTAGTAGGTGGCGTGAGCAACGTCTCTGGAAAAAAGCTAGACAACAGCACAACCTCTGGTGAGCTATACAATGTAGGTGTTAATATCCCTTTAGGCAAAGGGCTTGTTTATGATAAAAGAAGAGCCGTTTTGCACCAAGCCGAAGCCTTGTATAAAATGACCGAAGCCGAACAACCCCCCCTCATCAACGAGATATTGGTAGATGCCGAAAATATGTATTGGGAGTGGGTAAAGCAATATCAAATCATTACCGTTTATAAAGAAAGACTCAATATAAGCGAGGAAAGGTTAGAAATGATAAAAAAATCTTATGACTATGGCGAAATGGCGTCCATAGGCGTAACCGAAGCCGAAACTCTGTATCAAGAATTTCTACTAGGTTATCAGCAAGCATCATTAGATTATAAAAACACTATGGAACAGCTTGAGCTTTTTCTCTGGAAAGATAACCAATCGGTAACATTACCTCCGTCTGTATATCCGCTAGAGGTATTTAGTTCAGAAAAAGTAGCAGACTACCCTATGATGAAAAACTATATAGAGGAAAACCTTAGTTCGCAACATAGAGCCCTAAAGTACTATCTACACAAAGATGAGTTTCTAAATGTAGAGAAAAAATTAAAGTGGCAGAGCTTCCTCCCGAAGATAGACTTCAGCTATAATCTCTTTAATAAACCTAGCAAACCTGCCGAAGTATTCCCTCTATTTAATAATAATTTCCAATACGGTCTCAAGCTGGAAGTCCCTATTTTTATGAGAGAGGCTAGAGCAGACTATGAAATCATTAAACTAAAAAAACTCCAAAACGAGGAAGATTTGAAAATGAAAAAACAAGAACTCTTTACCAAGTTAGAAGTTTACAAGAATGATTTTGAAGGCTACACCAAACAGCTAGAACTCTACAAAGAGTATTACGACAACTATAATAAACTGGTAAAAGGAGAAGAGATTAAATTTAAAAACGGAGAAAGTTCATTATTTATACTCAACTCTAGAGAGTCTAAACTTTTGGATATCCAAAAGAAAATTTACAACACCGAAAACAAAATTATGAAATCCTATAACGGGGTTAAGCTATTCCAAATGAATATGAATACCCAACCCTAAAAACAATCTTCATTATGCTTAGTATCAAAACATTTACCTTCAATCCCTTTTCAGAAAACACCTATGTGGTTTATAACGAAGATAGACAAGCCTTCATTATAGACCCAGGTAGTTTTACCGCAAACGAAACTTTAGCGTTATCCGAATTTATAACCTCACAGAACTTAACGGTTAAAAACATTCTGCTCACACACGCCCATATAGACCATATCGCAGGGCTACAATGGGCGTTTGACACCTATCAAGTACCTGTGCTGATGCATCAGCTAGACCAAGAGCTTTTGGATAGAGCACCTCTTACCGCAAGGCAGTATGGGTTTAATATGTTACCCTTTGTAGGGCAAATCACCTTTATAGACGAAGGCGAAACACTCCACCTAGGAACGGATACTCTACACCTATTACACACGCCTGGGCATTCGCCCGGGAGCATTAGCTTCTACCACAAGGAGCAAAATTGGGTAATTTCTGGCGATGTACTTTTCCAAGGTAGCATTGGCAGAACCGATTTATATAAAGGCAATTACGAACAACTTATTGAAAGCATCAAAACTAAGCTACTCACCTTACCACCAAATACCCAAGTCTATAGCGGACACGGAGCGAGTACCAATATCGGTTTTGAACAACAATACAATCCGTTTTTAAAGTAACTCCTTAAAACGCCACAAAACCTATGGTGGTTTCAATAAAGCTTAACGCAGTAGTTCGGCGGAATCAAAAGGACAAATATATACATCTATCCCCCTTCTTTTGTCTTGAAACAAAAGAAGCAAAAATTCAAGGTTGTGGTGGCTATGCCTAAAAAATACTCACAAAGGCTAAAAGTTTTAAAACTCGCCCCAACTCGCTACCCAACGCCTGCTCAAACAGTAAAACTTTTTTAACGGCTGCCGAGCAAAGGTAAGTTTAGGGAATGACCCCGTAGCGGTATTGGGAGCGACAGCTTCCAAATAGCAGGGGGCAATCCCGTGCCAAAGGCAAACCTACCTTTGCTCTTGAACTTTTGGTACTTTTGTTTCAAGACAAAAGTACAGATATAAACATACACAGCACTTCTGCTTTACCCCCACTACCAATGCTCATACAAAGACACATTGAAATTATTAAAAATCCGCCTTAGTTTATGTAAAAACCTAGCTAGGTTTCCACCAAAACATCACTAGGTTTTGGGCAAAACATAAGTATCTTTTAGGTAAAAAGCAACTATGCTTTGTAACACCTATAGCTAGGGGCTTTCCGAAGATAAACTAAGTTAGCTAAAAAACCTGCGCAGGTTTCACCCAAAACCACAGCAGGTTTTATACAAAACTACCGCAAGTTTCTCTTGAAACCTGCGGTAGTTTTTTTAAGGCGTATAGATAGGACGGTTTACTTCGTTTTTTCAAAGCCTGCCGCCTTCATACTATCTAGTATGCGTTTCCCTGGGCGATAGTTTACACCTACCGATTTAATAAGACTTTGGTTAAAGTCTTTCTCTGTTGCCGCACCGCCACTGCTTAGGGTAGGATAGAGTGTCCCCAACTTCTCCAAACGGACGATTTTGCTATCCGCCAAAGCATTTTGTATCACATTCTCTAGAGCGATAATCACCGCCTTAATGTCTGCCTCACTTAGAGCAGAAAACTTCTCGATTTGTTTGGTAAGGTCGTCTATACCTATCTCGCCGTCTGTGGTAGCGTTAGCATACCACTTTTTGTTACCGCCACCACTTACACCAGGCTGACCTCTTTCAATGACTTTAAATTTAATTGACATAATTCTATTTTTAATGATTGTTATTCTTTCAAAAATCCCCATTATGCTAAAACACACAATAGGGGAAAGGATTAAACTATTTTACTAATAAAGCTTCTAGCTTCTGTAAACGAACCTCCAACTCCTTATTTTTATTTTCCAAGGTTTCTATTCTTGCATCTTTCGCTTTTAGAGCCTTGTCCTGCTCTATGCTGTATAGATAAAGTTCTTCTATCTTCTCCACATTCGTCAGTTGAGTTGCCATAAGGTCTATATAACCTTGTTCTTTGATTTTAGAAGCAGACAAATACCCTGGCAAATGCCCGTTAGTTTTTACAAAGTCTTCTACTTGGCTAAGGGTTTTAAAGTTGTAATCTGCCTTGAGACTAGAAGTTCCTGTATAATACTTTTGGAATACATAGTCTGGGAAAATGGTAGCTCCGTTAACCCCTTTAAAACTTCCTGCTAATAGTTCTCCGGAAGTCTTATCTATCGTTACATTAGAATTAGCCGCAAGTACTACCTTATTATTAGCTGCATCATCACTCCATAAAGAAGCACTAGCATAAGCCGTAGAACCCACCTTAATAACTCCATTGGCATCAGCATAAAGTGTACGATTACCCTGCCCCGCTAAAGAAGAGGATTTGATACCTCCATTTACCTCTAGTTTTTCAGAGGGAGCAGATATACCAATCCCTACATTACCATCAGCTCCCTCTCTTTGTAATAAAAGGTTTTTGCTTGTAAAGTCATATACAAAAGGTCTATCAGTAGAGAATGATCCTAATCCGTTTTGATCATTAGAAGTCATCAGTAAGAATCTATCTCCATCGTTTCTAAAGATAACCCCCTTATTGTTATACGCTATTCTAAAACCATTAGCTGCCATACTTCTTACTTCTCCATCGGCTACTACCCTACCTGCCACATCTAATTTCTCTCTTGGAGATTTAGTTCCTAATCCCATTCTACCACTTTCTCTAATAACAGCGTGTACAACATCACCAAAACCAAAGCCTAAACCATTATTGACATCAACTGTATTTGATACATCTCCCGAAATACCAAAATCTATAAACCCCATTGGGGTAAAATCTACTGTTCTTTGGAGACGCTCTGTAGTAACACCCCAACCAGCTCCAGGCATAAATTTATTTATAGACCATCTTATTTTTGAGCCATTACCTAAATTATCCATGCCTGTTCTAACAAAGGTTTCACTATAAACCGTATTTGAGACCTCATCTGACTTTATAATTCCTATAGGATTAAAATAATACCCATTTTTATTAGTTTTTATAATGGCATTTGCGTTTTGAAATATATTTGCAACATTGGATAATATAAAGCTAAAATTACCCTCATCAAATCTAACTCCTGATGTATCTCTGTAATTAGATAGTATTTGATAAGCTCCTGTAACTCCATCTGGATTTGAAGCAACATTTTTATAATTTATAACTTCACTTCTTATTTTATACTTACCTAGCTCGTCAGTGAAATCCAGATAGCCCATAACACCATTAGCATTTGTGTTTCTTCCTCTGTATAGTTGTACCCCTCCATCATCTGTAAGAGCAGTAAAAGAAAGAGCCTCTTTATTAGGATTGTAACTAGACACCCCTAAAACTCCACTATTAACACCTAAAGTCTTATTCAAATCATTATAAGCCAAAACTGTATTTGCAGGCATAGAGCGGGTTAAAGCAATAGAATCTGTTTGATATTCATACCCCGTTGTTGAACTAATAGAATTCCTTCTCCCTGCATAAGTCCACTCATTTCCTACGCTACTCGCACTTCTTACCCACTTAGTGCCGTTCCAAAAGTAGTAACCTTTCTCCGTAATATCTCCTACCGTAGCATCTGCTCCAGAGTAATCTGAAAGGTTATCTACATAAATTAAGGTAGATTCTTTAAGGGGAGTTTTAGTATTAGTAGTCATTCGGTAGGCTTTATCCTTGCTTACATTAGGAATTACCAAACCCTCCAAAGTATTACTAGAATTAGCAGACTTGCTTTTAATATCCAAAGTAGCATTAGGTTGGCTGGTGTTTATACCAACCTTGCCACTGTAATCCTGCCCATAGGCTGCTAAACTTAGCACCAAAAAGGCAAGTGCATTCATCAATCTTGTAGTTGTTGTTTTCATTACATTTAATTTTAAAATTGTTTATAATATGTTTAAAAATTGTTGTTATACTTTATATTAAAATTTCCCCTTGTATTTGAAAGTACAAGCTGAGAAGAAGCGCTATTCTCAATAACAAAAGGCTGATGGTTAACAGGAATGTTTTTATTCCAAACATCTATTGGATGAGGTTTGATATAAAAATGCCTCCCCCCTCTAAACACACACAAAATGAGGAGGAAGGCTAAAACAGAAAGAAAGTAAAAACTCCCTCTCTGAACGCTAAAAGCACTTAACAAGAACGACCATGTTTTAAGACAAAACAATGGTGCTTTTAGCATGTATTTATGAAAGCTAAAATTAGAATGGTATAAATGCGAAAATCCGCCAACGAAAGTTGGTGGAACTCCATTTATAGTTAACGATAAAAGCTGAAAGAATTTTCTAAATAATCGGACGCATACCCACGAAACTACCTGTGTGTGTGTACACAATTATCTGAAATTACCAAATAATTGAGGTACTTTTTTACACTTGTTTGTATGTTACTGATATTGCGTGTCATAAAACTAAGGCAAATGTATAAAACAATTATCATACAAACAAAAGATAACGGTTTATTTTTTTAAATTATCTTTGCTCATCATTATTTTAATTTTTCTATCTATGCAACTTAAGACCAATTATTCTCTTAAAAAACATAACACCTTTGGGGTAGAAGCATTTTCTAAATACTTTGCAGAAGTCGGTAGTTTGGAGGAGCTAACGGCTGTCCTAAAGCTAGATGAGATTAAAGGTTTACCTATATTATTCTTAGGTGGTGGGAGTAATATCTTATTAACAAAGGATTTTAATGGACTTACCATCTTACTCAACCTAAAAGGTATCAAAGAACAACACCTAAACGATAATGAAGTATTACTCACAGCACAAGCAGGAGAAAATTGGCATCAGTTTGTACAATACAGCCTAGAGAAAAACTATGGTGGGCTGGAGAACCTCTCTCTAATACCAGGTAATGTAGGCACTTGCCCTATCCAAAACATAGGGGCATACGGCGTGGAAATTAAAGACCATTTTGAGTCTTGCCAAGTTCTCAACCTAGAAACCCTAGAGGTAGAAACCTTTAATAAGGAGAAATGCAATTTTGGATATAGAGATTCCTTTTTTAAACGAGAGGGCAAGGGGAAGTATGTTATACTAGAAGTCAGCTTTAGACTAACAAAAAGAAACCACATCATTAGAACAGACTACGGCGCTATACAACAAAAGCTTTCTAGTCTAAATGTTACCCAGCCTAACATACAAGAAGTGGCACAGGCAGTCATAAACATCAGGACATCTAAACTTCCTAACCCTAAAGAGATAGGTAATGCAGGTAGTTTTTTCAAAAACCCGAGTATCAGCACAGAGGATTATCAGAACTTACAAAAACAATTCCCTAGCCTACCTGGTTATCCGCAGGGCAACCAAACCAAAGTTCCTGCAGGTTGGCTAATAGAACAAACAGGTTGGAAGGGTAAACAAATAGGCAATGTAGCGACCCATCATTTACAAGCACTAGTCATCATCAACGCTACAGGAAACGCCACAGGTGAAGAAATCTATCATTTTTCATCCGAGATCATCTCTTCTGTAAAAAACACCTTTGGGATTACTCTAGAACGAGAAGTTAATATTATCTAATATCATAAAAAGCAAAAAGGTGTTTTAGAAAATTCTAAAACACCTTTTCTTTATTGAGAATAATACAATACTTTTTTTATTCTTTTTTATAAAAGAAACCTTCAAAAAGTTTGCTGTATAGTTGACTCAAATTTTTTCTGTCCGTTGGTGATTTTTCAACAAAAGGTATCGTATTGTAGAATACAACTGTACTTTTTTCCGCATCAAATATCATTGCATATACGGCAGTATTAGCTTTTATAGGAACAGGAGTGTACATTCCCATAGTTAAAATACCTATCCCTAACCCTTTCGCAATTTGGTTACCATAATTACCTTTCCTTCTATCAAAGCCTGTATTAACCACACATAACGCAAATCTTTGATTTTGTGCTTTCACAATAGAATCCATAGCTGGGGTCGTCTTGATATGGTCTAGCTTTCGAGTATCTCTAATATGAAGCATGGTTTTTAGAATATCATCCTCAACTCTCTGCCTTAATTTTTCATCAGTTAGATTAAACTTAGTTGTAATTTTGGGACTACTTGAGTTCCAAATAATCGAATCCATAATTTTTGAAGACAAGTTTGACAACGAATCGCTCGGCTCAGATTTGTTACCTTTCTTAATCAACCTAATCATTGAAATAGTTTCAAAATTTCCTAGATTACTAATTTCACTCGGCTGAATACTTTTGTCATTCAACATCATAGACGCACACGAGTTTAGAACTAACAAAGCCAGCAAACCCTTTAAAATTTTCGCCAGTTTAGACATAACTTTTTTTTATTTTCTCCGACACAAATTTATAATTATTTAGCAATATCATTATCTTCTCACTCTCAGTTTTTTATCCTATCAGGAGATTTAATATTTGTATTGCAAATCTATTTTAAAGTTAACTCTCACTTTTTTTGAGTTAAATATCTATAATTCAAAAAAAATACTTAATTTTGCACCCTTAACTAACTAATAAATATTTATAACAATGTTTGCAATCGTAGAGATAGCAGGGCTTCAATACAAAGTTGAGCAAGACCAAAAATTGTTTGTAAACCGTCTTTCTGGTGAGAAAGGAGACAAAGTAACTTTTGATAAAGTACTTCTTACCGTAAACGGAGCAACAGTAGTAGGCGCCCCAGCTGTAAGTGGCATCGCTGTAGAAGCGGAAATTATTGAGCATTTGAAAGCTGATAAAGTTATCGTTTTCAAAAAGAAAAGAAGAAAAGGATATGCTAAGAAAAATGGGCATAGACAGTCTCTTACTCAAATCAAAATTGTTTCTATAACAGGTTTTGATGGTGCTAAAAAATCTTCTGCAAAAACAGAAACCAGGGCTACTACAAAAAAATCTTCTAAAAAAGGAGATGACCTTACTCTAATTGAGGGTATTGGTCCTAAAGTAGCGGAGCTTTTCACAGGAGTAGGTATTACTTCTTTTGCTGATTTAGCAAAGAAAACTAAAGAGGAGCTAGAAGCCATCTTAGATCCTAACGGTGCTGTATATGCGGCTATGGATCCTACAACTTGGCCTCAACAAGCACAACTAGCTGCTGATGGAAAGTTTGAAGAGTTAGAAGCTCTTAAAGGACAACTAAAAGGCGGAAAAGCCTAAGTATTTTTTCAACCTAAAAAAACTTTAAAACAAAATGGCACACAAAAAAGGAGTTGGTAGTTCCAAAAACGGTAGAGAATCTCACTCTAAAAGATTAGGTGTGAAGATTTTCGGAGGGCAAGAAGCTATCGCTGGAAATATTATTGTAAGACAAAGAGGTACACAACACCACCCTGGAGAAAATGTAGGGATTGGTAAAGACCATACTTTGTTTGCACTAGTAGATGGTACAGTGGTATTTAAGAAAAAAGCTAATAACAGATCTTTTGTATCTGTAGAGCCTAACGCTTAATAAGAAAAATAACTTTTTTATAAAGTTTTAATTTGTTAAACATGAACAAAACTCCGCTTCAAAAATTTTGAAGCGGAGTTTTTATTTTGAATTTTTAGTAGTGTATCATTCTACTTATTTAACTTCTGCTTGATACAAGTGATCATTTTATTCCTTTCTATTGAATATATTTTTTCGTTTAACTCCAGAAAGTGATATATTATTAAAGTTTTCTCCAAAAGTTTTTCTTTCATTTCCTCACTTTGATTTTCAGATAGGTAAAATAAAACTTCTGCTAAATAATTCAAACTCTCATTAGAAAACTTGAACTCGTTTGTCAGTATTTGAACAAAACATTGATTTGGAATTGAAAGTAATTTATCAAGGTCAATACCTAATTCTTTTTTCAGCACCTCGCTTGAAAACGCTATCCCATCTGTAACCTTTCCGCTTTGGTTAACTCCAATCAAATCAAAAAGTAATTTCCCTAATACTTTTCCAAGTTGGTCAATCTGCTTTTTTATATAATCTTTTTGTTCCATTTTAAGAAAGAAATGGGCGACTTATTACTTCTCCCATCTAAAATAGTCTTTTACCCTTTATTTGGGATTTGATAACTCAATCATATTATAAATACCTCCAGCACTATCAATTGGAGTATTGCATATATATTTATCCGCTGATTTAATATCAATCATAGGTTTTTCAAATTTCATTGCATCTTGCCCTTTTATATCAACAGCAATGTATATTTTATCGCCTTTAGGGTAAAAGTGGAAGCTATAATCGTGCTGGTGTCTTCTATTAAGTTTAAACTGTCGGAAAGAGAAATAATACTTGTTATCATAGGTTATTAAAAAATCATTCTCTCCATATTCATTCATCATTTTATCTTTAATCTTACCATCATATAAAACAGTGTATTTCTCTCTCCTACTGAAAAGTTCAGCATCTGTTGTACGATTAATTGAATTAACACCATTACCAAATTCAATTTTCACCTTATCCTTTGTTAATGGACTGTCAGTAGTTACTTTTATTGAATTACTATTCCACAAAAGCAAAAAGTCTTTATTTAACTTACAAACAATAAATCCTCCTGCAACTAGAAATAATAAACCTAATACAATTAACCTGCTCCTATTTTTCACTTTTACAGATGCTTTCTAAACTAATATTTTACTTCCATTTAATATTACAACCCAAGCTAGGTTTCTGAAGTTCCTCCTGTGGTTGTTCTGCTAAAAGGTTTTCAAAAGCAATAATTAAATCCTCTCCCGTTACTTCGTGCTGATTCCCTGGGCGAGAGTCGTCCATCTGACCTCTATATACCAAGTCTAATTTGTCATCAAAAAAGTAGAAATCTGGAGTGCACGCAGCGTCGTAGGCTTTAGCAATAGCTTGACTTTCATCAAATAAATAAGGGAAATTAACACTGTGTTCTTCAGCAAAATCAATCATTAACTCTGGTGAATCCGCAGGATAGTTCTCTATATCATTAGAATTAATTGCGATAAATTCGATTCCTTTAGCTTTATAATCTTCATAGAGTTCTGCTAATTTATCTATCACATGAATCACAAACGGACAGTGGTTACACATAAAAATAACCAATGTTCCTTTCTCTCCTTTTAAGTTTTCTAAAGATTGTAACTCGTTATTTTTAGCAGGATTAGGAAGCTCAAAAAAAGGAGCTTTAGTGCCTAAATCCAACATATTAGACGGTGTTCTAGCCATTTTATTTTAAATTTAAGTTATTAAGCAAAGATACTAATTCCTCCTTAGAATATTGGTACGGAAGTTCTATCAGATAAGGAAGTTTTCGGTTCCAAGTCATTTGGCGTTTTGCGTAGCGTCTAGAGTTTTTCTTAATCTCGGAAACAGCAAAATCTAACTCCCAATCACCATTCAAGTAATTAAATAACTCTATATAACCCACTGTATTCAAAGCTACTCTATCTTGATATTGAAGCAAATCTTTAACCTCATCTAGCAAACCTTTCTCTATCATTCTATCTACCCTTTGGTTGATTCTTTCATAGATAATTTCTCTGGGTGCCGTGAGTACAATCCTAATAGTATTAAAGTCCCTTTGAGGCTTGGTTTCTGCTATAATTTCAGAATAAGGTTTCCCTGTTTGTTTAATAATATCTAAAGCCCTTATCAAGCGTCTAGGATTATCTTTATCTACCTGCTGATAATAGACCTCATCTTGTGCCTCTAACTGTTTCTGTAAGGCTTCTATCCCTTCCTTATTAAGGATTTGTTCAAGTTCTTTAATACAATCTTCGTTAGCTTCTGGCAAATCATTAAGACCTTCCACTACCGCCTTCTCGTACATACCACTACCGCCTACCATTACCACGACTTTATATTTCTGAAACAGCTTATCTAATAAAGCCAAGGCTTCCTTTTCGTAACGACCGATGGAATAATCTTCTGTAATAGATAAATGCCCTATAAAATGGTGCGGTACAATAACCAACTCCTCCTTAGAAGGAGCGGCTGTACCAATGGGCATTTCTTTAAAAAACTGTCGCGAATCGCAGGATAAAATTTCAGTACCGAAAAACTGGGCTATTTTTATTGCCAATTCGGTTTTACCTATTCCCGTAGGACCTACAACAGATATAAGTGTTCTAGCCAAGATGACAAAAGTATTTTCTGACTATTATATACGCTCTATATCTGCTCCTAAAGCCTTGAGTCTGCCATCTATATTTTCGTAGCCTCGGTCTATCTGCTCTATATTATGAATGATAGATTTACCTTCCGCCGAAAGAGCCGCTACCAAAAGTGCATTTCCTGCACGAATATCAGGGGATGTCATCACAGTACCTCTAAGTGGTGTTTCTTGATTAAGACCAATAACTGTAGCTCGGTGTGGGTCACAAAGGATAATCTGTGCTCCCATATCTATCAGTTTATCCACAAAGAACAATCGAGATTCAAACATTTTTTGATGTATCAATACACTTCCTTTGGCTTGAGTTGCTACCACCAACATAATAGACAACAAATCTGGTGTGAAACCTGGCCAAGGTGCATCAGAAATGGTTAAAATAGAGCCGTCTATAAATTTCTGTATTTTGTAGTGCTCTTGTGCTGGGATATAAATATCTTCACCACTTTTCTCTAACTGAATACCCAATTTTCTAAAAGTATTTGGAATAATCCCCAACTGGTTCCAGTGAACATCTTTAATGGTGATTTCGGATTTCGTCATTGCTGCTAACCCTATCCAAGAGCCTATTTCTACCATATCCGGCAACATAGTATGCTCTGTACCGTGTAAATATGAAACACCTTCTATGGTTAATAAGTTTGAGCCTATACCCGAAATTTGAGCTCCCATTCGGTTAAGCATTTTACAAAGCTGTTGTAAATAAGGCTCACAAGCGGCATTGTAAATTCTAGTTTTACCTTTCGCTAATACAGCCGCCATAATAATATTAGCCGTACCTGTTACTGATGCTTCTTCTAAAAGGATAAATTTACCTTGTAAGGAATTTGCTTTTAAACTATAAAAACTCTCTACATCATTAAAGTGAAACTCTGCACCAAGCTCAACAAATCCTTGAAAATGAGTATCTAACCTTCTTCTTCCTATCTTGTCTCCTCCTGGCGTTGGCATATAACCTTCCCCAAACCTTGCCAACATAGGACCTAAAAGCATAATAGAGCCTCTAAGTTTAGCTCCTTCTTTTTTAAATTCTTCGGATTTAAGGTAATCTAAATTAAGACTATCTGCCTTGAAAGTATAGTCCCCTTTTCCATTTTTAGTTACCTTAACGCCTAAGTCTCCCAATATACCAATTAACTTATTAACATCTTGTATATCAGGTATATTTTTTATTCTTACTTCTTGATCTGTTAATAAAACGGCACATAATATTTGTAGAGCTTCATTTTTAGCTCCTTGGGGCGTAATTTCGCCTTGAAGTCTTTTGCCGCCTCTGATTTGAAAAGCACCACTCATTATGATTTTCTTTTGTATTTATTGTTAGAGTTATATTTTCTTCTGTTATTCCCGTTATTATTCTGATGTTTATTTTGATATTTAGGATTATTCTTATTAGAGTTATAATAAATTTTACTCTTTTCTAAAGAATCTATCCCTGTTAAATCTAATCTATTTTCAGAAAGTTCCTTTAAATGGCGGAAGATAACATCGTCTTGTACATGTTCTTTATTATAAACATTGTACGACTTTTTCATATTATTAGCAATTACCTCTATAAGAGCCTCTTTTTCATCACCATCTTCTAGTTCTAAAGCCCTTTCTATAAGTTGCAAAATGCTTTTACCATAGAATTTATAGTCTCCTTGTAGCTTAGGATAATCCATCTTTTTAGGTTTCTGATTGATTTCCTCTGGCGTAGGAAAAGGATATGGTGCATCTACATCTAAATCGTAACCTGAAATAATATACAAATGATCCCAAAGCTTGTGTGCGTAGTTTTCCTCGTCTCGAAGTTGCGGATTTCTCTGCCCCATAAAATCAACAATAGCTTTGGCAACTTTATTTCTTTCTTCCTTGGAAGGAAGTGTCTTGCAATATTCTACAAGTTCTTGTATAATTCTCCCATATTCGGGTAATTGTAAGTTTCTCTTTTGAGTATTGTATTCCATTTCGCAAAGATAATGAAATTTTGTATTGATATAAATCTCTTTTTATGTCTTAGCTAGTTTATGAGGCGATGATTAACTACTTTATCTATCATCTGTAGAACTCTATTTGCTTTAACAAAAAAAGCTGATTCACAATTATTTTGAACCAGCTATTTAATTTAATTTTTAACTAGAAGCCTAAACCCTTCTCCATGTACATTGATGATTTCGAGACCTTCATCATCTTTAAGTAATTTCCTTAGTTTAGCAATATATACATCCATACTTCTAGCGGTAAAATAGTTTTCTTTTTTCCATATTTTACGAAGTGCTAAATATCTAGGCATAAAATCATTTCTGTGGAGACAAAGCAACTTCAAAAGCTCGTTCTCTTTTGGAGAAAGTTTATATTCTTTATCGTGTACTTTAAGCTGCCTCAACATAGAGTCAAACTCTATATTGCTAATGCTAAATTGCTCTTGCTCTTCTTCTTCCAAAGAAGTACTTCTAGATAAAATCGCCTTGATTTTATAAAGTAACAGTTCGGTATCAAAAGGTTTTGTTATATAATCGTCTGCTCCTAACTGATAACCCTTCAAAATATCCTCTCTTAAATTTCGGGCTGTTAGGAAGATAATTGGAATATTTTTTCCTAATTTCTTAACATCTTCCGCTAAAGTGAAGCCGTCTTTTTTAGGCATCATAACATCAAATATACAAATATCAAAATCATTATTTGTATATTCTTTAAGACCTTCCTCGCCGTCTGTAGCGAGAGTAACTTCGAAGTTATTTATACTTAGATAGTCTTTAAGCACCGCTCCGAAACTTTGGTCATCTTCTACTAGTAATATCCTGTTGCTCATAGCTTAATTTTTTATAATTAAATCATTGGAAGTTTTACAATAAAGGTACTTCCTTTTCCTTTTTGGGTTTCTACGCTTATTTGTCCTTTGTGGAGTTCTATTATTTTCTTAACATAGGAAAGTCCCAGACCTTGACCTTTTACATTATGTACATTCCCTGTTTCTTCTCTAAAAAACTTCTCAAATATCTTAGTTTTATTTTGAGGCTCCATCCCCATACCTTTATCCGAAATTTCTATCACATAATAATTCCCCTCGTTGCGGGTAGCAATTTTAATTTCGGGCTTATCTGGCGAATATTTATTTGCGTTATCCAACAGATTTATAAGCGTATTAGATAAATGGAACTCATCTACTTTTAGATTATAGCGTTCTGCCTTAAAATCTTCTGTAAGCGTTCCGCCTCTTTCGTTTACTATCAATCTAACAGAATTAGCAATGTTTCTTATCAACTCCCTCAAATTGGTTTCTCGCAAGAAAAGTTTCATTTCGTTCCTCTCTAATTTTGACATATTGAGGACATTCTCCACCTGCTTTTTCATTCGGAGATTTTCTTGCTTTATGAGTCCAGAGTAATATTTTACTTTAATTGGGTCGCTGGCTATTTTATCATTTGCTAAAGAGTCCGTAGCCACCGAAATTGTAGCTAAAGGTGTTTTGAACTCATGAGACATATTATTAAGAAAGTCTGTTTTTACTTCTGCTATTTTTTTCTGTCTCAGCATATAGTTGATGGAAATAATGTAAATAAATACAATAGTTAAAAGTGAAAAAACAGTTCCTAAAAGTAATGGCAGATTATCTCTTAGTAGAGAGTATTTTTTATCTGGAAAAACAAGCGACAAGGTGTAAATAGGCTGCTCTTCTTTATCGGTAAAAAGAGGAAAACTATAATTAGCTTTAGATTGATTTTCAAGGTAAACCTCATCAGCAATAGTGGTTAGTTTTTTATTTTTATCCAACACACCATAACCAAATTTAGCACTAATACCTATTTTTTGAAACTCCTTAGAAAGTACTGAATCTATCTCCTTACCGCTTACTCTTTTGTGTATGGGCAAGTTACTCGCATTTAGTTTAGCAAAATCTCTGAAAGTAAAAGTATTATCATTGATGTCTTTACTCAGTTGTGCCGTAAGCAATTCTGTTGTACGCCCAGCCCCTTTCAAACGATAAATACCCTCATCAGCATAGACTTTAACCCTTTCCAAAGTGTCCCCTTTAGAGGAAACTGGTATCTTTTGAGGTTCTATAATACTTCTACTAAAGGAAATAAGTTTTTTATCTGCCGAATCTTGTACTTGCCTGATAATATTTAGAGTAGGCTTGTTTTTATCCTCATTTATAGAAGCTTGGAAGCCTTCATATTCTTTTAGATATTTATCTATTTCAATATTAGAAATATCTTGCGTGGAGCGCTCCAAAACTTTTTGCACCTTGCCTGCGAATTCTTCTTCAATAGAGCTGTAATATTCCTTAAGCCAATAAAATTGAAAACTGACGAACACCAACAGAGAAATCGTCATCAAAATAGATATAATAGGAATAAACTTGTTACGCACTTTTCAGGTTATTTTTCAGATGTTAAAATTAAATATTTCTTATCAACAAAAAAACAATAAAACTCGTTTTTTAGAAATTTTATCTTAAAAGCGAGTTTTTTAACAGATTATTATGAGTTTCGTACCTCTAACTTTCTTGTTCTAGCAAATTCTCATCTATAAAATATTGTATAATTGCTTTTTTCATAAGAATACTTTGCTCATTAGGTTTTAGCTCAGGCAGAGGCTCTAACTCCTCGTAGTGAGGCCAGCCTTCCGCATCGTACTCTTTAAATTTATAATAACCAAACGGCTCCAATAGTCTACACACCGCTATGTGGAGAAGATTTAGCTTATCGTCTTTGGTATATTTTTGTTTTCCACCACCCAATTCCTGAACGCCTATGAGAAATAATATCGTTTCCAATGGCGGATTGCGTTCACTCTGAAAATGCTCTACAAAAAACTGTTCTACCCTACCCCAAAGCTCTTGTTCTGTAGCCATAATTTAATATTTTGTTGTCTTTATTACGCTTGCAAAGTTACCTTTTTTCACCAGAAATCCATTCAAATAATGAATAAATGAGATTTTGTTATATTTGAAGACTAAAAAATTATCGGAAAAATGAAAAAATATTTTTTTCTATCACTATCGCTTTTTTTAACCTCGTTGGGATATGCACAAAAAGGTAAATACTACCAGCAATACGCTAGCTACAATATGGATATAGATGTAGATGTTAATAACTACACTTACCACGGCAAGCAGTCCGTTACTTATACCAACAATTCTCCTGATGAGCTAAAGGAGGTTTACTTTCATCTCTACTGGAATGCCTTTAAACCAAACTCTATGATGGATGAAAGAGTGAGAAGCCAAGGCGATAATGCCGACAAAAGACTAGTAGAAAAAAATAAAGCAGGAAAAATAGTTTCTAGATTAGCTTCTATTCCTGAAGGGAAAGAAGGCAACCAAAAAATAAATTGGATTAAACAAAATGGTAAAGAGCTCCAGTTTGAAGTTCAAGGAACCATTATGAAGGTCTATCTTAATCAACCTATAAAGCCAAACTCTTCGACTACTTTCACTATGGATTGGGACGCCAATATCCCTTATCAAATCCGAAGAGCAGGAAGACAAAACCGAGAAGGCATAGAAATGACCATGACCCAATGGTATCCCAAACTAGCGGAATACGACTACGATGGCTGGGCAACTTTTGATTATATTGGGAGAGAATTTCACGCTCCTTTTTCGGATTATAACATCAATATCAAAATAGACCCTAGCTATGTTATAGGTGCTGGTGGAACACTTACAAACCCTACCGAAGTTAAAGGCTACACTTTGCAATCTAAACCTAAAACAGATGCTAATGGTAAAGCAACTTGGAATTGGACAGCAAAGAATATTCTAGACTTTGCTTGGGCAGCAGACCCAGATTATTCCGTAGAAGAATTTATCGTACCTGATGGACCAAAAGTCTATTTCGTTTATCAAAAAAATGAAAAAACCGAATACTGGAAACAAGCCAAACCTTATGTTAATAAGTTTTTTCAAATTATGAATGCTAACTTCGGTCGCTATGTGTACCCTAGCTATTCATTCGTTCAAGGTGGCGATGGCGGTATGGAGTATGGTATGTGTACTATGATACTTGGAGAAGCCAAAAGTTTAGAAAGCCTAGTTGGGCTAATGGCTCACGAAGGTGCACACTCTTGGTATCAGCAGATGTTAGCAACCAACGAAAGTACTACACCTTGGCTAGACGAAGGTTTTACTTCTTACGCCGAAGACTTTGCTATGTATCAGCTTTTCCCTCCTAAAGAGGCTTGGCCAAACCCTTTTATAGGTGCTTTAGAAGGTTACAGAAAGTTTGTAAAAACAGGAAAAGAAGAACCTGCTGTTTGGTTTGCTGACCATCACGACGACGGCACAGCCTACTCCGTAGCTTCCTATACTAAAGGAGAGCTTTTCTTAGTGCAGTTGGGCTATATTATGGGAGAAGACCTTCTGAAGACCACACTACTAAAATACTATGATGAATGGCATCTAAAACACCCTACTGATAGAGATTTTCTCCATATTGCTCAAAAAATATCTGGTATGGATTTAAAATGGTTTAAACATTACTGGATTAACACCACCAAAACCATAGACTACGCCATAAAAGAAGTAAAGTATAACCCCAACTCTACTACCATTACTTTAGTAAACAAAGGCGGAGTTCCTATGCCTATAGATTTTGGAGTACTTACCAAAGATAAAAAAATAACTTCTTACCATATCCCATTAAATATGATGAGAACTCCTAAAAAATCTGACTTTTTAGGCAATTTCACTACTTTGGATTATTGGAATTGGACTTCCTTAGAATACACTTTTGAAATACCTTTTACCAAAGAACAAATTTCCGTTCTAGGCATTGATTTTTCACAAAGATTAGCAGATGTAAATCCAGAAGATAACTTTTTAGAAGTAAAATAATTTATCTGCTGAAAAATAATTATCATTATGAAAACCATTGTAGTCAACATAGGAAATACCAATATCCGTTTTGGTTTATTTAATAATGAAGAATGTAGCCTCTCGTGGGTTATTAACACTAAACCCTACCGAACTAAAGACGAACTTTTTGTTCAGTTTCTGATGCATTATCAATCTTATGACATCAAGCCTGAAGAAATAGACCAACTGATAATAGGCTCCGTTGTACCACAAATGACCAACGATATTGTAAGAGCATTAGAAAAAATACACCACCTAAAACCTATTTTAGTAGATAGGAATACACCTTCTGAAGTTGAACCAAAATCCAAGCAAATGGGTACCGACATCTATGCAAATTTAGTTGCAGCTCATCACCTTTACCCTAATAAATCTAAAATAATTTTTGATTTTGGAACAGCTCTTACGGCTAGTTGTATTTCTCGCAATGGTGAAACTTTAGGAGCTATTATTGCTCCTGGAATTATCACCTCTCTCAAGAGTTTAATACAGGATACTGCACAGCTCCCAGAAATAGAACTACAAGCACCTAAATCCGTTCTAGGATTAGATACTGTAAGTTGTATGCAAAGCGGTATGGTGTATGGGTATCTAGGTATGGTAGAAGGTTTTATAGAAAGAATTAACCGAGAAATAGGAGAAGATGCTCTTGTGATAGCTACAGGAGGGGTTTCTCACGTCTATAAACCTTTATCAGACAAAATCCATATAGCCGATAGGTTGCATACCCTTAAAGGTCTTTATTTTCTTGGGAAAGCTCTATCTTAAGAGCTTCTACTTCTTCTTTTTGGGAAGCATATTTTTCTTGTAAAGCAGAGCCTTCTCCCATTCTTCGGTAGTATTCTAGTGCTTTATCAGCAAATTGTTTTCTATTGAAGTCTGGTGCATCTGGTATTTGAGGAAATATTTTATGAAATAAAGTTTCGTAATAGGCTTGGAACTCTCTTTCATTTTTATCCTCTACTAATGTTTCCTGTGCCTTTTGTCTTACATGTAGCATCTCATGAGCCAAAAGGTTAAGGACTAAATTAAAATCAAAATTAAAAAGATTTTTAGGTATTTTCACTTTCTGTGGCTGGGACAGTTCTCCCTCCGTCGTAAGTACAATAGACCTAGCGTCCACCTCCTCTCTAAAATCAAATCCTGCAAAATTAAAATGCTCTAAACCAAAAGCTCTAACCGCAAAAGATGCCGCATCTAAAATTTGCCCATGGCTTTTATAAGCATCTATGTGAAATTCTACTTTATTTAAGTCCATTCTTGTTTCTTATACTTATTAGAAAAAAGCCTTATCAAAATATTTTGATAAGACCTTTGTTTATTTTAGAACTCTATATTCACTTCTAATTTTTCAGCTAAGAGCTTGGATATTTTTAGTTTTAGAGGTTCTATATCTATATTTTCCATTGCATCATTTGCAAAGGCGTAAAGCAATAATGCCTGTGCCTCATTTTTAGAAATTCCTCTAGCACGAAGGTAGAACAAAGCATCTTCATTTAGCTGCCCTACCGTACAACCGTGAGAACATTTTACATCGTCTGCAAAAATCTCCAACTGTGGTTTAGAATCTATCGTAGCACCCTCGCTTAGTAAAATATTATTATTCTGCTGATAAGCATTGGTTTTTTGAGCTATTTTATCTACAAATACTTTCCCATTAAACACTCCGTGAGCATTATCCTTAAATACTCCTTTGTAGTTCTGATAACTTTCACAATTAGGCTGATTATGGTGTACTGCAGTATGATGGTCAACTAGTTGGTCTTTACCAATAATGGTAATTCCATTCATAAAAGAGTTGATATTTTCTCCTTCCTGAATAAAATCTAAATTATTACGCACCAACTTCCCTCCGAAAGAGAAAGTATTTACCGTAGCTAAGCTATCCTTCTCTTGCTTCACAAAGGTATGGTCTACCAGATACGAAGTATCTGTATCGTTCTGTAACTTATGCCAATCTGCTTTAGCGTTAGGTTTAGTAAAAATTTCAGTAAGGCTATTGGTAAAGGTAAACGAATCATCAAAATTATGATGACTTTCTATCACTTCTATCTGGCTACCAGCTTCTACCACCAATATATTTCTCGGATTATAGAACGTATTTTCTGATTGATTTTGCGAAATATAGAAAATATGTATTGGCTTTTCTACTACCGTATTTTTAGGCACATAAAGTGCTACTCCCGAATGAGCGAATGCCAAATTAAGATTTGGAAACGCCCAACTCTCGTTAGCAATAGTATTAAAATAAGCACGGAACAAAACCTCATTCTCTCCATTAGAAAGTGCCTCGTCTAAGGCAAGTACTTTAATATCTTTATCCGAAATCTTAGAAAGCTCTGGACGCCATTTCCCGTTAACTAGCACTACCCAATCAAAATCTTCTTCTCCTAGACGCAATGCTTTCAGTTCCTCTTCAGAAATATGATGCTCTTCTTGTGGTAAAAACTGATATTGTTTTTCTATAATTTCTTTTAGATTAGTATATTTATATTCCTCATCTTTTTTAGAAGGAAAACCTTTGCTTAAGAATCGTTCCAAAGCATTTAATTTATCCCCCGAAAGTGAAGAAGAATGTGTTTTAATGTTCTCAAATAATGACATAAAAATCTTTTTTGACTAATTAAGTAAGACTGTTGTGCCTTACCATTTATTTTTATATTGATAAACCTACTAATAGATTTACACAACTTATAAACTTTTAAAAGTTTTGGATTGATTAGAGTAGCCAATCGTACCCTTTCTCCTCTAACTCCAGAGCTAAAGTTTTATCTCCCGTTTTAATAATCTTACCGTCCGCCAATACGTGTACAAAATCTGGCTGAATGTAGTTAAGCAATCTCTGATAATGAGTGATTAGAAGCACCGCATTTCCCTCATTTTTGAAATGATTAACCCCTTCGGATACAATTCTTAACGCATCAATATCTAGCCCAGAATCGGTTTCATCTAAGATGGCCAGTTTAGGATTAAGCATCATCATTTGGAAAATCTCGTTTCTTTTCTTTTCTCCTCCAGAGAAACCCTCGTTAAGAGAACGAGAAAGAAAATCTTTCTTTATCCCTAAAAGCTCGGATTTTTCACGGATAAGTGCCAACATTTCTTTCGCAGGCATATCCTCCAGTCCGTTAGCCTTTCTGGTTTCGTTGATGGCTGCCTTGATGAAATTGGTTACCGAAACCCCCGGTATCTCTACTGGATACTGGAACGAAAGGAAAATCCCCTTATGAGCTCTCTCTTCTGGAGCATCTTCTACTATATTTTCCCCTTCAAAAAGGATTTCTCCATCGGTAACTTCGTAGTCTTCCTTTCCTGCAATTACAGAGGAAAGGGTAGATTTCCCAGCTCCGTTAGGTCCCATAATGGCGTGTACCTCGCCTGGTTTTATTTCTAAGTTAATCCCTTTAAGGATTTCCGCTCCGTCCTCTATCCTAGCATATAAGTTTTTTATATTTAACATTTCTATATATAATTTTATTTATTGTTAATTTTTATTTGGTTATCTCGTAGCCCATATTCTCAACCGCCTTCTTGGCCACATTATGGTCTTGCTCTCCACCACCAGCTCCAGAAACCCCTAGACTCCCAATCAGCTCCCCATCTTTCCAAACGGGTACGCCTCCTCCTAAAAGTAGAAGCTCTGGCAAAGTATTTAAGTTTTGTGCCGTAGGATTACTGGCTGCCTTTTGCATCAACTCAAAACTTGGGGTTTTGGTGGAAAGCGAAGTGTAAGCCTTTCTCCTAGAGGCTTCGGTATTATGAGGTCCTACTTGGTCGCCTTTCAATAATAAAAGACTTACCCCCGAATTGTTTAGGACTGCTACGGATACCTTTTTACCTAATTTACGAGCTTCTATGTGGGCTTGCTTTGCCAGTTCTAAAGCTCCCTCTTGATTGAGCGAAGTCCCTTGTTCGGTATATTGTGCTAAAGAAAACTGAACCAACAATAAACCTACTAAAACCATTATACTTTTTTTCATAATCTGCAATATTGAAGTAAGGATTAACTTTTCTAATGAGCTTCTGCTCTTTGTTTTAGTTTCCTCTATAAGTAGAATATCCGTAAGGGCTTAAGGTAATAGGTACATGATAGTGGCTGTTGTCCTTTAGCTCAAAAACAACTTCTACAAACGGATAAAAACTCTGCTGCCCTAACTTCTCAAAATACGGTGTAGTATGATAGGTAAGTTTGTATATCCCCTGATGGCTTACTCCTTTTTCTTCTTTTAGAAAATTCTTAATCCTCCCGTTTTCATCTGTTACCTTTTCATCTACCTTTACCCAAACACCATTTTTATTTTGTTTAGACAAGGTAATGCTTACTCCTGGAGCTGGTTTTCCTTGAGTAATGTCTAAAATATGACTAGACAACTGATACTTGGCTTCTTGTGCGAAAAGAATTCCTGTAAATAGGAATGCTAACCATAACGCTACTTTTTTCATAATGTAATGTTTTAATTTAATTTTTGTTTATTTAATTATCATCGTCTTTCCTATCCTAATTTCCCACAGAAATCAGCTTTAAATCTAGTAGTTTCTTCACTACTACTACCCCATCATAATCTTCGGCAAAGCCCTCCGCTTTTTTGGTATCTTTTTCTAAAACCAAATTTGCCTTTACAGGAAAGTAAGGTATCTTTTTATCCTTTACTATTGCTTCATATCTCTTCTGTAACTCGCCCGAAGGGTCTTCTATCCAATAGACTTTAGCCGAATTGGCTGGTCTGAAAGAGCTCACCTCGTGCCCTATGATGAGGAAGCCCTCCACGGGGGTTGGGGTAAAGTGGTAATCATCGTTAGAAAGTTGTTCTAACTCATAAGTATGAGCATTAGCTCCTGTGTTTTTCTCCTTTTTATCGTTTAAAAGGACTAACTTACCTTCTTCCCTTTGATAATATTGAGTAGCCTTATCATTGTTAGAAGATAACGCATAAATCCCTGTGGAAGCATCTACGGTGTAGGAGCCTTCTTCGGTGAAATATTCATTTTTACCTAAGTAATAGTCGGTTTTATCAAAGGTTTGGTCTGGAGCCAAAGTAATGATGGTAAAAATACCCTCGCAATCGGCACAAGGGAGTACGCCTTGATACATTTCGTTTGGAGTAGAGACAAGAGTGTCTATAACCTGCCCTTCGGCGGGGTGATTTTGGGCTGTTTTTTCGGATTTATTACAAGCCCCAAAAGACAATAGCCCCAAGGCTAAAATACCGTTTATGATGTACTTTCTCATTTTGATTTTTTAGGTCTAAGTTATCTTTTGTCTTCTATCCCAAATGCAATCCAGCGTGTTTGTTCAAAATCTAGTTTAATCCGCTTTTTGGCTTCGCTATAAAGTTTGTCTAAGGCACTTATCTCTTTATTAAGGGCTTCTGTTTTATATTTTAAATCTGCTTTGAGCTTCTCTTGTTCGGTATTCAGAACCTCTATTTTGTCTTTTAGAGTTTGCATCTGGCTGATGTAGTCGTCATCTAGCTTTTTAGGAAGGTCTGACTTGTTCTGTGTCATAGCATCTAGCATCAGTTTTACTTTTGTGATGCGTTCTGCGTAAGATTTTGTTGCCATATCTTTATATTTTATAATTTGTTTCTCTATTTCTTCTTTATTTTTACGAAATCTATCTGTCTTTTATTTTAGGACTGATGATTTATCAATAAACCTTCTTTCTTTTGCTTTAAGGAAGATAGCTTTTCTTTTCGGGAATATACCTTTTGAGGTTTCCTATCTTCCTTTTTTTTCTGGGCAGATGGGTTTCGTTCTATCCAACCTTGCTTTTCAAAAAGGGCTTGTACCTCTTTACCTTTTAGAAATTGATAGAACTCTAAGGCTTTAGGATTAGCCTCTCCGTAGGCTGTAAGAGCTATCCCACAATCTCTATAAGTGGTATATCTATCTTCCAAAGATACAAAATCAGCACTCCCGTTGTTATTTTTTTGCCAAATATTCCAAGAAACCCAGATATCTATGCTAGGGTCTTTCGCCCAAAAACTTTGAGCCTGTCCGCTATTTTCAGCAAATAAGACGATGTTTTTTCTAATCTTCCTTAGCACCTCTATATCTTGTGTTTTCCCCGCAATATCTTCCCATACTCCTGTAAGTCCTGCTCCATTAACTACCATTATTCTAAGTTTGGGTTTCATTAAATCTTTTAAAGTTTTAATGTTCTTAGGATTTCCTTTTCTTACGATAAGCCCAGATTTCCTCAAATAAAGAGGATAAACGGTCTGCTGCTGCACATTTCCTAACTCTGAAATGAACTGGGTCATCATAAACTCTGCTCCACTATAAATTAAATGGGCATTGTTTCGTGCCTTATCTTTCCATTGCGAAAATGGACCTTTGGTTACCTTAATATTTAGGTTATTTCTTTTAGCAAAGATTTGTGCTGCCTCATTTATGGGCGCATAAGGACCACCTGGACCATAAACATAAAGCGTATCCGCCTGTGCCATCACTCTGATACAAGTTGCTAGATAGATAAACAGAAGCCATTGTTTCATAAACTCATCGGTGTTATTTTCGTCCCTTTATACTAGGTGTTTCAATGGTTTGGGGAGCTTCCCTAAGGTTAGCTCCTCTACCCTACACTTCCTTCTAAACTAATTTCTAGGAGTTTTTGGGCTTCTATGGCAAACTCCATCGGGAGTTTGTTAAGTACCTCCTTGCTAAATCCATTTACGATAAGGGCGATAGCCTTTTCGGTGTCTAAACCTCTTTGGTTACAGTAGAAAATCTGGTCTTCGCCTATTTTGCTGGTGGTAGCCTCGTGTTCTAGCTGTGCCGAAGGGTCTTTAATTTCAATATAAGGGAAGGTGTGAGCACCACATTCGTTCCCCATCAAAAGGGAGTCGCACTGTGAGAAATTTCTAGCTCCCTTTGCTGATGGCATTACTTTTACCAATCCTCTGTAAGAATTGTTGGATTTCCCTGCAGAAATTCCTTTAGAGATGATGGTAGATTTGGTATTCTTCCCGATGTGTATCATCTTCGTCCCTGTGTCTGCCCACTGATGATTGTTGGTTACGGCAATAGAATAAAATTCTCCGATAGAATTATCGCCCTTCAAAATACAGCTAGGGTATTTCCAAGTTACCGCCGAGCCTGTTTCTACTTGCGTCCAAGAGATTTTAGCATTTTTCTCGCAAAGCCCTCGCTTAGTAACGAAGTTAAATACGCCTCCTTTACCACTTTCGTCCCCAGGATACCAGTTTTGAACGGTAGAATACTTGATTTCTGCACCTTCCATCGCGATAAGCTCTACCACCGCAGCGTGGAGCTGATTTTCATCTCTAGAAGGGGCGGTACAGCCTTCTAAATAAGACACATAACTTCCCTCATCTGCTACTACTAAAGTTCTTTCAAACTGCCCTGTTCCCGCTTGGTTGATACGGAAATAAGTGGAAAGTTCCATAGGACATTTTACGCCTTTAGGTATATAACAGAAAGAACCATCTGAAAATACCGCCGAGTTAAGTGCCGCATAGAAGTTATCTCCTCTTGGCACTACTTTACCAATATACTTTTTAACTAAGTCAGGATACTCCTGTATCGCTTCTGATATAGAACAAAAGATAATGCCTTTCTCCTTTAAAGTTTCTTGGAAAGTAGTCTTTACCGATACAGAATCCATCACCACATCTACGGCAACACCTGTAAGCCTCTTCTGCTCATCTAAAGAGATGCCTAACTTCTCAAAAGTTTTTAATAGCTCTGGGTCCACCTCATCTAAACTCGCTAATTCTGGTTTCTTTTTAGGAGCGGCATAATATTTTATGGCTTGGAAGTCTGGCTTTTCATACTTCACATTCGCCCAATCTGGCTCTTCCATTTTTTGCCAAATACGGAAAGACTCCAGCCTCCATTCTGTCATCCATTCTGGTTCATTTTTCTTTGCCGAAATCTGACGAACAATATCTTCGTTAAGTCCCATAGGGAAATCTTCGTATTCTATGTCCGTATAAAATCCAGCTTCGTATTCTTTATTTTTAAGGTCTTCCCTTAAATCGTCTTCTGTATATTTTGCCATAATTTCTTAAAGTTACTCTTAATTTTTACTTTCTAAAGCGAAAAACTCTCTCCACAACCACAAGTTCTGGCAGCATTAGGATTATTAAATACAAATCCTTTCCCGTTAAGACCTCCAGAATATTCCAAAGTTGTCCCTGCTAAATAGAGAATTGATTTTTTGTCTATCACTATCTTAATTCCGTTATCTTCAAAGATTTGGTCTGTATCTGTGGTCTGATTATCAAACTTCAACACATATTCTAAACCAGAGCAACCGCCACTCTTGACACCTACTCTAATGAAATCTTCACTAGGATTAAACCCATCTTCTGTCATGAGCTGAACTGCTTTATCTTTAGCTTGGTCTGATACTTTTATCATTGTATTTATTTAGAATGATTTTCGCCAACAAAAATACGAACTAATTTATGGACTGACAAAAATCATTTTTCCTTTTTGACTATTACCTTGATTGATGATTTCTTAAAATTCAGATTATTCAAAATAAAAAAACCTAACCAGCTTGTTATAAATAGCTAAGTTAGGTTCTATTTTAAACTATCCTTAATGAAGTTTAATCATTCAGTTTTAGTACCGCCATAAACGCTGATTGTGGAACTTCTACTCTTCCTATCTGCTTCATTTTCTTTTTACCTTCCTTCTGCTTCTCTAAGAGTTTTCTTTTTCTTGAAATATCTCCTCCATAACATTTTGCTGTTACATCTTTTCTTAAGGCTTTTATGGTTTCTCTAGCAATAACTTTTGTTCCTAAAGCCGCTTGTACTGCTATATCAAACTGTTGTCTCGGTATAAGCTCTCTCAGCTTCTCACACATTTTTTTACCAATACCATAGGCATTGTCTTGGTGTATGAGAGAAGACAATGCATCTACCATATCTCCGTTGATAAGAATATCCATCTTAACTAATTTAGAAGCACGGAAACCTATTGGGTGATAATCAAAGGAAGCATAACCTTTAGAAATGGATTTTAATCTGTCATAGAAATCAAAAACCACCTCTGCAAGAGGCATATTAAAGACAAGCTCTACTCTATCGGAAGTTAGATAGCTTTGATTAACAATTTCTCCTCGTTTTTCTATACAAAGCGTCATCACCGCTCCTACGAAATCGGATTTGGTAATGATAGAAGCTTTAATATAAGGTTCTTCCACTCTATCCATTACCGTTGGGTCCATCATTTCCGAAGGATTATTGATAAGGATTGGCACTTCCGGTTCTTTCTTGCTATATCCGTGATAGGATACGTTGGGAACCGTAGTGATAACATTCATATTGAATTCTCTATCTAACCTTTCCTGAACAATTTCCATATGGAGCATACCCAAGAATCCACATCTAAAACCAAATCCTAAAGCCGCTGAACTTTCTGGTTCAAAAACTAAAGAAGCATCATTTAACCTAAGTTTTTCTAAGGAGGTTCTTAGTTCTTCAAAATCCTCACTTTCTACTGGATAAATCCCAGCAAAAACCATTGGTTTCACCTCTTCAAAACCTTCTATCGGAGCAGTAGCAGGATTTTCTACACTTGTAATAGTATCTCCCACTTTAACCTCTCTGGCATCTTTAATCCCAGAAATAATATAGCCTACATCTCCACACTTGATTTCTTGTTTTGGCTGTTGTTTCAGTTTTAGTGTCCCTACCTCATCTGCCTCGTAGGTTTTATCGGTAGCCATAAACTTAACTTTCTCGCCTTTTCTTATCTTGCCATTAACTACCTTAAAATAGGCTTCTATCCCTCTAAAAGGGTTATAAACGGAATCAAAAATTAGGGCTTGTAGCGGAGCATCTGGCTCTCCCTTAGGAGCTGGTATCCTTTCCACAATCTGCTCTAAAAGCTCGTGTACGCCTTCTCCTGTTTTCCCTGAAACTCTTAGAACATCTTCGTACTCACAGCCCAATAAATTCATTATTTCATCTGTAACTTCTTCTGGGTTTGCAGATGGCAAGTCAATTTTATTAAGTACAGGGATAATCTCCAAATCATTTTCTAACGCCAAATAAAGATTAGAAATTGTTTGTGCCTGAATGCTCTGTGCCGCATCTACAATCAGTAATGCCCCCTCACACGCTGCTATAGACCTAGATACTTCGTAGGAAAAATCCACGTGCCCTGGCGTATCAATAAGGTTAAGAACATATTTTTCACCCTTATATTCGTAGTCCATTTGTATGGCGTGAGATTTTATGGTAATTCCTCGCTCTTTCTCCAAATCCATATCGTCTAGGGTTTGGGCTTGGAGTTCTCTTTGTGTTACTGTATTGGTATATTCTAAAAGCCTATCTGCCAAGGTAGATTTACCGTGGTCTATATGGGCTATAATGCAAAAGTTTCTTATATTCTTCATGAAAACGAATTCGTAGTCTGCAAAGATATTGATTTATATCAATTTTCTCAAAAAAAGTACTTCTTTAGTATGAGTCTTCTGCGACTTTGTTTCTCTAAGAGAAATTCCTAAATTATTTTTCTGTAAAAACCAAACAAAAAAGCCAAAGACAAAAAGTGATTAAAATGTCTCTGGCCTCCCATTATAGTACTATGAAAAAATTATTATTCTGAAAGTTTTATACTAAAAACACCCCTCAATTCATTCTGTTTATATCCTGTAGCCATATCTTTTGGGTATAGCTTTTTTATTTTATCAGACACTTTAGGAGCTATATCAGAGGACTGCACTCCGTGGCATTTAAGACACATCTCATTAGTAAGTATTGGCACATACAGATGATTACCTTCCATCACAGGAGCTAAAGTCTTTTCATTTGCCAATTGTTTTTTATAATCCATAATCACTTTAAGCTCTTCTTTTGTAGCTTTATTATTTGGATTCCTTGGTTTATCTGATGCTCTTTTTATGAAAATATTGTGCTTATCCGCCACTTGTTGTGTTAAGGGAATAGCATTGATATTGCAAAAATCCAAGGCTTGTTCAGCTCCTTCTTGTTTAAGTTTTTGCTGTAGATTTTTCCCTAAGAGTTGCTTGGTTTCTAGGGCATACTCCAAACCTATTTCTTGTTGGGTTTTCGCTGTGGCTGGAATATCCAATCCTTTTTGCTCAAAAACTTTACCTTTTTCTTTCTGATAATGCTCTTTAAACCATTCTGGTTCGGGAATTTTATAATCAAACAAGAAACCTGCTATTTTCTCTATATCTTCCTTTTTATATTCTTGGTAAGGCATTAATCCGAATTTCTCTACCGCATTTGGCATTATAGAAGCCTCCGCAGAGGGCTTAGCAATAAATTCCTGCATTTTTGCTATAAATTGCTCTCTACTACCAGTAGCTTCCATATAATGAGCCTTTACCGCTAACATAGGTGGTGCCACTCTCTCCGTAGGCAAAGCAGATGGGTGATGGCACGAGTAGCAATTTGTTTTCATTAAATTATATGCTTCTGCTACCTCATCTTTAGTATTATTACTAGCTAAATCTGGTTTATCAAGTTCTTTACTGCTGTTTTTGGAATCACAACTTACCACTAAAGCCAAGAGTACAACACCTATATAACCACCTATTTTTCTCATTATTTTACCTTTTGATAAATTAAACTTATCCTCAAAGGTAACAATAAAATACGATTCCCAATGTAACCTATGTTACACAAACTAAATACTACGGAATCAACTCTTTATCTCCACTGAATTTAGGCTCTACCCCCAATAGTAAATCATAAAAGACTTTTACCCTTGCGAAGTATTCTCTGACTTGGGTTTTAAATCCTGCATAGGTATTTACATCTTGAGCATTATACCCATACGCTTCTAAGCCGTTTTTTCTAGCCAAATAAACCGCTCGTTCGTTATGAAATTTTTGTGAAATGATGATAAATGTCTTTTGACCAAAGATATCTTCTGCTCTTATTACGGAATCTAACGTTCTAAATCCCGCGAAGTCTTGATAAATATGATTTTCAGGAATGCCGTGAGCCATTAAATCTAGCTTCATATCTTCGGTTTCGTTGTAGTCTTTACGAGAATTGTCTCCACTTACAATAAAATACTGTACTTTGCCATTTTTATAAAGCTCCGCTGCCGCATCTATTCTGTATTTAAAGTAATAGTTAGGAATACCGTTTTGGAGATATTTGCTCGTTCCTAGAACAAGTCCAACTTTTTTAGTTGGTACATCAGAAATATTGCTGAAGATATAATTTTCGGACTGGCTTTTAATAATATAATTACACCACAATATTACCGTTACTATACTAACGATGGATAAAACACATGTAACCAGTAGAACTTTCCCTAGTTTTTTCATCTACTTAAAACTCTAATCCGTTAGGAAAGGCTTTTCTTCTGAACAAAAACAATATACTTACCCCAACTGTAATAGCAGCATCTGCCACATTGAAAATATATTTAAAAAACTGAATTCTAGTGCCACCAATTACAGGATAATTTTCTGGCACATACCAATCAATCATATCAAAATGAAACATATCTACCACACAGCCTTTCATAAAATGAGAATAACCTTGCCCAAAAGCAATGATATGAGAAACCCCATCGTAGCCTATCCATCGTCCTATACTGTCATCAAACACCGTTCCTGTATCAAAGATAAGCCCATAAAACATACCATCTATTAAGTTCCCTATCGCTCCTGCAAATATCATTGCCATAGGTATAAGCCTATAGTTAGACGCTCCTTCTTTAAGCCATTTTCTAAAGATATGAACCATAACCCCAATAAGAACCACTCTAGTAATTACCAAAAAATACTTGCCAATAAGCCCTCCGAACTGTAAACCATAAGCCATACCTGGGTTTTCTACAAAGGTTAATCTAAAACCTGGCAAAACCCTCACAGATTCGTTGAGTTCAAAATTAGTTTTAATATAGATTTTAGAGAGTTGGTCTAAAAGCAATACCAAAATAGTTACGAATGCTATCTTCTTCATGTATGTTTTATTTTAATGAAAAACGCCGTGTATCACAAAAAATATTTCTTGTGACACACAGCTAATATTTAACTTTTCTGCAATTATCGTTGCATATTTTTAGCCTCAATGCTCAAAGTGGCGTGAGGCACAGCTTTCAGTCTTTCCTTACCAATCAGGTTACCTGTAACTCTACAAATTCCGTAGGTTTTGTTTTCTATCCTGATAAGAGCATTCTTTAGGTCTCGGATAAATTTCTCCTGTCTTACCGCAAGAATTGCATTTTGCTCCTTGCTTAAAGTCTCTGCACCTTCTTCAAAAGCCTTAAATGTAGGCGAGGTATCATCTGTACCATTATTTTGGTCGTTGATAAAGTTTTGTCTAATCAACGCCAAATCTTTCTCTGCCTTTTCTATTTTGCTTTCTATAAGCTCTTTAAACTCTTTTAAATCGGCATCACTATACCTTTGTCTCTCCTGTTCCATAATAACAAAATATGATTTAAGTATTCTTAGTTTCTTTCAATATTTACAGTAAACTTCACTTCATCTATCTCCAGTTCATCACCTGTGTTTAACGCTTCTAGAACTTCTATTTTCTCAGAAAGCACCTCCGAAGCGATGTACTGTTCATTATTCAAAATTTCCTGCAAATATGGACAATCTTGTGTTAACTGTATTTTAATTTTATCCGTAAGCTCAAACTCTTTTTCTTTTCTAAGGTTTTGGATACGATTGATAAACTCCCTCGCCACACCTTCAGACCTAAGTTCGTCGGTTATTGTCAAATCTAATGCCACTGTGATTTTGCCTTCACTAGCCACCGTCCAACCTGGAATATCTTTAGTCGATATTTCCACATCTTCTAAACAAATCTCATAAGCTCCAACCATCACCTTACCGTCTTTCTCTAAGGTAGAAATTTGAGCATTATCAAACGCTGAAATCGCTTGGGCTACCGTCTTCATATCTTTACCCAATTTAGGGCCTAAAGTCTTAAAGTTAGGCTTTATCTGTTTTACGATAAGTCCCTCTGCCTCTTTATCATTGATGATTTGTAGCTCTTTTACATTTACCTCTTGTTTGATTAAGTCTGAAACAGCCACAATCTGCTCTTCCGTTTTCTTATCCAAAACAGGCACCATTACTTTCTGCAACGGTTGTCTTACCTTGATATTTTCTTTCTTTCTCAATGAAAATACCATAGAGGTAATCTGTTGTGCTAAGTGCGTTTTTTCTACTAAATTGATGTCTATCGCACCTTCATTAGACACTGGGAAATTCGTAAGATGCACACTTTCTGCCGTATCTCTTTGGGTCACTTTATTCAAATCTTGATAAAGTCTATCCATAAAGAATGGAGCGATTGGTGCTGATATTTTCGCCACTGTTTCTAAACAAGTATAAAGCGTTTGATAAGCCGAAATTTTATCTTCGGTATAATCTCCTTTCCAGAAACGACGACGACAAAGCCTTACATACCAGTTACTTAAATTATCATTAACAAAGGTATTGATGGCTCTAGCCACTTTAGTTGGCTCGTAATCGTTATAGAACTCGGTAACTTCTTTTACCAATATATTAAGCTCCGAAAGAATCCAACGGTCTATCTCTGGTCTGTTTTCCACCTCTTTCTCGGCATATTTAAAGCCATCTACATTGGCATAAAGTGCAAAGAATGAATAAGTATTGTAAAGTGTTCCGAAGAACTTTCTTCTCACTTCATCTATACCATCAATATCAAATTTGAGGTTTTCCCAAGGGTTCGCATTGGAAATCATATACCATCTGGTAGCGTCTGGACCGTACTTCGCTAAAGTATCAAATGGGTCCACTGCATTGCCCAATCGTTTAGACATTTTTTGTCCGTTTTTGTCTAGCACAAGACCATTGGACACCACATTTTTGTACGCCACAGAATCAAAAACGCTAGTTGCAATGGCGTGTAGCGTGTAGAACCAACCACGAGTTTGGTCTACTCCTTCTGCGATAAAGTCCGCAGGGAATGCCTTGTTCTGCTCTATGAATTCCTTATTTTCAAAAGGATAGTGTAGCTGTGCATAAGGCATCGCCCCAGAATCAAACCAAACATCTATCAAGTCAGATTCTCTTCTCATCGGTTTACCCGTTTCGGACACTAGCACTACTTCGTCCACAATATTTTTGTGTAAATCTATCTTCGCATAGTTTTCCTCGCTCATATTCCCTATTTCAAAATCTTTGAAAGGGTTTTCCGTCATCACTCCTGCTGCTATAGACTTGTTGATTTCATTTACCAACTCTTCTACCGAACCTATGATTTTCTCTTCCTTTAGGTCTTCCGTTCTCCATATCGGCAACGGAATTCCCCAATATCTAGAACGAGAGAGGTTCCAATCGTTTACATTTTCTAGCCAGTTGGCAAAACGCCCCTCTCCAGTAGCTTTCGGCTTCCAGTTGATTTCTTTATTTAGTTCTACTAGACGCTCCTTAACCGAAGTCATCTTAACAAACCAAGAGTCTAGCGGATAGTACAATACAGGCTTATCTGTTCTCCAACAGTGAGGATAAGAGTGGAGGTATTTCTCTACCTTAAATGCTTTATTTTCTGTTTTAAGGAGGATTGCCATTTCTACGTCCCAAGATTTCTCTGGGGCAGCACCATTATCATAGTATTCATTTTTGATGTATTTACCACTAAATAGCTCTGGCACCGCCTCTCCTTTAACAAATTTCCCTTGTAAATCTACTAAAGGCACAAGGTTATCGTTTTCATCTTTGATGAGCATTGGAGGTATTCCGTTTTCTTTTGCGACACGAGCGTCATCAGCACCAAAGGTAGGTGCGATATGTACTATCCCTGTCCCGTCCTCTGTGGTTACAAAATCCCCTACAATCACACGGAAGGCTTGGTCTGGATTTTCGTATGGTAAAAACCACGGCACCAACTGTTCGTATTGCGTTCCTGCTAAATCTGCACCCGAAAAATGCCCTAACACTTGATAAGGGATTTGCTTATCTTCGGATTGATATTTAGCCAAATCTTCATCTGTTCCTTCAAAATATTTTTTACCAAAGTTTTTCTCAAGAAGTACCTTCGCTAGAACAATTTGGATTGGTTCAAAGGTGTATTGATTAAAAGTTTTTACCAAGACATATTCTACCTCTTTACCCACTGCCAAAGCCGTGTTAGACGGAAGCGTCCAAGGTGTTGTCGTCCAAGCAAGAATGTGGATATCCCCACTTTGCTGACCTATCTTAGAAGCCACGCTATCCGAAAGTTGTTTTACTTTGAATTGAGCCACAATGGTCGTATCGCTTACATCACGGTAAGTCCCCGGCTGATTAAGCTCGTGAGATGAAAGCCCTGTACCCGCCTTAGGGGAATACGGCTGAATGGTATAGCCTTTATAAAGCAAATTTTTGGTGTAAAGCTGCTTTAAAAGCCACCAAACCGTCTCCATATACTTAGGCTTATAGGTAATGTATGGGTCTTCTAAATCTACCCAATAGCCTATCTTTTCAGTTAGGTCGTTCCAAACATCGGTGTACTTCATTACGGCATTTCGGCACGCCTGATTGTAGTCTTCCACCGAAATTTTCTTACCTATATCTTCTTTGGTAATACCTAATTCTTTCTCTACTCCTAGCTCTACTGGCAACCCGTGAGTATCCCAACCCGCTTTACGAAATACTTGTTTTCCTTTTTGAGTTTGGTATCTACAGAAAATATCTTTTAAAGCTCTAGCCATTACGTGGTGAATTCCTGGCATACCGTTAGCAGAAGGCGGCCCTTCGTAAAACACGAACTCTGGTTTGCCCTTTCTAATCTCAACCGACTTCTGAAATGTATTATCCTTTTTCCAAAAATCAGCTACTTGTGCTGATATATCCGTAAGATTAAGCCCTTTGTATTCTGTAAATTTACTCATCTCAATAAAAAATTTGCTTTTTCTAAAAATAGTTCGCTAAAATACAAAAAAATACTGATAATAAAACCTATACAAGACCTGCTGTTTCTCATTATTTATAAAAAAGTTACTACCAATTGAAAAACACCCCAACACATCAGTAAAACACTTAGACGAGTTCAAATTCAATTTCCTCCTATTTTCAATCTGAGGAAGATAAAATAAAAAGCCGAAAGTCTAAACAACTCTCGGCTTTTGCAAACTAAAATTTTATCTACAAAGCTTGATATTTTTCTAGTGCATCTTTAAGCAATTCTGCACTTCTTTTCAAATCTTCTTCTTTGAGAACATAGGCTATTCTCACTTGTTTTTTACCTAACTCTGGGTTAGAATAAAACCCTCCTGCTGGAGCCACCATAATGGTTTCGTTGTTATGAGAGTAAGACTCCAATAGCCATTGTGCAAATTTATCGGCATCGTCTATAGGAAGCTCTGCCATACAATAAAATGCTCCTTTTGGCATCGGACAATTAACTCCTGGTATCTCGTTAAGTAGTTGTACTAAAAGGTTTCTTCTTTTGGTGTATTCTTCTCTTACACTTTGGATATAAGCCGTGTCGTTTTGGTGAGCCTTAGCTGCAATAATCTGTCCTAGCAATACAGGACTTAACCTTGCTTGAGCAAACTTCATCGCAGCGTCTTTAATCACTTTAGAGCGAGTAACCATAAAGCCAATCCTTACCCCACACATAGAGTATCTTTTAGACTCGGAGTCTATGATAATACAGTTCTCTGCTAGTTCAGGAAACTCCAACATCGAAGTCTGTTTCTCTCCATCGTAAACATATTCACGGTAAACCTCATCAGAAATAACTACAATATCATGTTTAAGGGCAATTTCGGCAAGTCTTTTCAACTCTTCTTTGGTGTAAAGATAACCTGTTGGGTTGCCTGGGTTACAAATGAGTATCGCTCTGGTTTTATCGGTAATTTTTTTCTCAAATTCTTCTATGCTCGGTAGTGCAAAACCGCTCTCTATGGAAGACGGCACCGCTACCACTTTAGCATTGATATGGTTAGAAAAACCGTTATAATTGGCATAATAAGGCTCTGGAATGATGATTTCATCTCCCTCATCACATAAAGTAGAAAGTGCGAAGTTCAACGCCTCCGAACCACCATTGGTAACAATGAAGTTATCTGTTGTTAAGTCTGTAAAGCCCAAACTATGGTAGTAGTTTTCTAAAGCCTTTCTATACTCTAAGTTACCTTCTGAAAGCGAATACTCTAGCACCTTTAAGTCAATCTTTTGCAGTTCTGCTAGTGCTGTTTCTGGCGTTTCTATATCGGGCTGACCTATATTAAGGTGATAGACTTTAGTTCCTCTTTGTTTTGCTGCTAAAGCGTAAGGTACTAATTTTCGGATAGGGGAAGCAGGCATATTGGCTGCTCTGTTTGATATTTTTGGCATTGCTAATGATTTATTTTTGCCACAAAAGTAAGCATTTACTTATGATTTATGAAATAGGAAGAGTGGAGTTTTCATACCTCGCTAACCATCTTTATTATAAGCTATTGCACAAATAATCAATTTTATTTAACTTCGGCAACAAAACTTAAAACTAATATAAACTACCGTGAAAAGACTCATCATTATAATATCGTTTATCTGTTTTGGTATGGCTAACGCTCAACAACAGAAACAGGACAGTATAGAAAAAGAAATCCAAACCGTAGAACTCAAAGCTCAAAAAAACTTGTAGAAAGAAAGGTAGACAGATTAATTTTTAATGTAGAAAACGCCGTTGCTGTAGTGGGAGGTGATGCTTTGGACGCACTGAAAGCGACTCCTAGTGTAAGAATACAAGGAGACAATATACAACTTGTAGGTAAAAGCAGCGTTAGGGTGATGATAAATGATAAGATAACTCAACTCTCTGGAGAGGCTCTACAAGATTATCTAAAGTCTATACCTTCTGCCAATATCTTAAAGATAGAAGTTATTACCAACCCTCCGTCAAAATACGAAGCCGAAGGAAATAGTGGACTCATTAACATACAACTCAAACGCTCTAAACAAAATAACTGGAGTGCTACACTACGCTCTAGCTATCAGCAAGCCACCTACGAAAGATTAGTACACGGTGCTAACTTCAATTATAAAAAAGATAAATTTTCTGCCCTAGTAGATGTTAATTATAGCTACGGAAGAAACCTCTATACTAACGATATATTCTACGATTATCCCGATTACCAATGGAACAATAAACTCTTTAATCGTACCCATAGAAAAAACTGGGGTACTTTACTAAATTTAGAATACGCCTTTACAGATAAAAGTAGTCTAGGGTTGCAATTTATGGGCTCTTTTACAGATAGATACTCCGATGAATTTGCAGATAATTTTGCGAGAAGGTACAGCGACCATTATTTAATTCATTACTACAAAACGGAGGGGCTATCTCAAGGAACGCCTAGCAACATCTCTCTAAACCTTAATTATACTCAGAAACTAGGTAACAATGGTAAAAAGTTGTCTGTAGATGCAGATTATTTTGATATGACTAATCCTAGCGCTAATCATTTCACCTCTTTATTACAAGATTTTATTCCTGCGACTTCAGAAACACAATATTCTCAAAACAATTCACATCAAAATGTAAAGAACTATTCCATCAAAACTGATTTTGAAATACCTTTATCTTGGGCTAATTTGTCCTTTGGAGGTAGAGCAGCTTCTACTAAAACTAAAAACTTAGTAGATATAAATTTCTTTAATAAAGACAATAACAATTTAATTCTTTCTCAAAAAGACCACTTTGAATATACCGAAAATATACAGGCGTTATACTTTAGTGCTTCTAAATCTTTTGGAGAAAAATGGGAAACCAAGGTTGGACTTCGTGGAGAAGCCACTCAAACCAATGCTAACTCTATTTCTACTAACGAAATTACCCAAAGAAATTATGCCAAACTGTTCCCAACCCTCTACATTATGTATAAGCCTAACGAAAATCACTCTTTCTCTGCTAACTATGGTAGGCGTATAGGGCGACCTTCTTGGGTCTCATTAAATCCAGCTAGATGGTACGAAACTCCAAAATCTTATACCACAGGAAATCCATTTTTACAACCCATCTTTATAAACAATGTAGAATTTAATTATGCTTATAAAAGCCTGCTTAACTTTCAACTATTTTATGGAAAATATATAGATAATACCGCCCAAATCTCTAGACACAATGTTGCAGAGAATATCACAGTTATGAGGTACGAAAACATTTCTAATGATATGTTTACTGGTGGTTCTATTAGCATCAATTACAAACCGTTTAGTTGGTGGGAAGCCTCTGCAGAAATAAACGCTTCTTACTCAGAAACAAAACCTTATATAGAAATCTATTCTAACCACAAATATTCTGGTTGGAGTGGCTATACAATCTCTAGAAATACCTTTACACTCAATTCTAAAAAGACACTGTTTGCCAGCCTAAATTACGAGTATTCTCTTCCTTCAAAAGGGATAGGTACTATGAGTGAATACTCTTCACTAGACATTGGTTTTAAGTATTTATTATTAAACAAAAATCTAATTTTAGGACTTAATTTTAATGATATATTCCGAAGCCAGCAATACACTTATAAAGAGGTGTCTCAAGGCATATTACAATCTTTTTCACAATACTATGACTCTCAATATGTGAGATTTTCTCTCAACTATAAGTTTGGTAACAATAAAATATCGGTAAGCTCCCGTGCTTCTGGAAACCAAGAGGAAAAAAACAGAGCCAACTAAATCAAAAAAACTTAATGGGGTAAATTACTTAACTTTACCCCATTATTTTTGATATAAATTAAATGAACATACACCTCATCACTCAACCTTTTTTAGACCAATTCCCTGGCGATTTTTCTGGTGATACCATGCAAAGGCAAACTCCAAAAATGCTTTTTGCTACGGTAGAACCTGCCCTATTTACTAACTACAAAACTATCGCTTTCAATCAAGAGCTTTCTAACGACATAGGCTTAGGTTCTTTTGAACCCAAAGACGAGACTTTTTTAGCCGCCCAAGATTTACCTAAAAACATCAGAACCTATGCTACTGCCTATGCTGGGCATCAGTTTGGGCAATGGGCTGGGCAATTGGGGGACGGCAGAGCGATATTGGCAGGAGAAATACAAAACACTAGCGGAGAAACCACCGAAATCCAATGGAAAGGTGCAGGAGCAACGCCCTACTCTAGATTTGCAGATGGGCGAGCAGTGCTCCGTTCCTCTGTGAGAGAATATCTAATGAGCGAAGCAATGCACCATCTAGGTGTACCTACTACTAGAGCCCTTTCTCTCGCCGAAACAGGAGAAATGGTAACAAGAGATATACTCTACAACGGCAATCCTAAACAAGAAAAAGGAGCTGTAGTTATACGAACCTCTCCCTCATTTATAAGGTTTGGACACTTCCAGCTATTGGCAGCCCAAAACGAAATAGACACTCTGAAAAATCTAGCCGACTTCTGTATTCAACGCTATTTCCGTGAAATAAAAACAGATGAACCTCAACCTTATCATCAGTTTTTCAAAAAAATTGCTGAAACAACCACCAAACTTATGGTAGAATGGCAAAGAGTAGGCTTTACCCACGGCGTGATGAATACTGATAACATGAGTATTCTTGGACTTAGTATAGACTACGGGCCATTCTCTATGTTAGATGAATACGATTTGAATTTCACGCCTAACACTACCGATTTACCTGGTAGGCGTTATGCTTTTGGAAGGCAAGCTGAAATGGCACAATGGAATCTTTGGCAACTAGGCAATGCTTTATTTCCTCTGATAAACGATGTGGATTTTATTGAGCAAACTTTGGAAGATTTTGGCACTAATTTTTGGAGTCAATACGACCAAATGATGTGTTCTAAAATGGGATTGGATGCTTTTATGAAAGATACCGATGTAGATTTCTTTACAGATTGGCAAAATCTAATGACTTCACTAAAGCTAGACTACACTTTATTTTTCATTGCATTGGAGAAAGATGTTCATCAAATCAACTGGCAGGATATTTCTTATAAATCTCTCCATACGGAAGACCTACAACGCCTCAATCAATGGATAATCTCCTACCAAAACCGATTGGTTTTAAACAAAATCTTCCCCAACGAAAGACTTACTCTAATGAGTCAAAACAACCCCAAATTTACCCTCAGAAACTACCTTCTACACGAGTGTATAGAGGAGCTTAATAAGGGGAACATCAGCTACTTTAATCAACTCCTTACCGCTCTTAAAAATCCTTACCAAGAAACATTCCCAGAATGGAGCGTTAAAAGACCCAAAAAATACGATGAGGTGGTGGGTTGCTCTACTTTGTCTTGCAGTTCTTAACAATTAGAGTATTTTTGCGGAAATTTTGGTAAAACTGTAATGAAATCTAAATTTTATGGCTTTCTAAAACAAAGTTGCCCTAGCTCGTGGGTGGAGTGGGCTTTGTTTATTTTCTTCCTTGTGGCGTATGGTATTTTGGCGGGGCATATTGCCTTAACTTCCACCATTGTATTTGATGACAGAATCCCTTGGGACGCCTATTTTAGTTTTGACAACAGGGCTATTGTAATGACAGGTGGCGGGTACGAAAGACACCCTCTATCCAACTATTTTTTTGATGTGATTAGAGAGTTCTCCCTTTGGATTTCTAGCGGACAGAAAAATCATCTCTTTAGGCTAAGTCTTGCCCTATTGAGTAGCCTAGCCATTAGTTGGACTATGGTTTTTATTTTTAAATATCTTAAAAACATCATTCAGCTGTCATTGGCTAGCAGTCTTATTTTAGTGGTATTTTTCAGTTTATTTAGTACCAACATTATGCTGTCCTTCACACCAGAAACCTATACTTACAGCCTTTTGTTTCTAAGCGGATTTACCTACTATGCTGCCTTGAGGCTCACACAAAAAAGAACGCTCTCTTGGGGAATGCTATGCCTAAGTAGCTTGGCGATAGGAGGGCTCACTATTACCAATATTGTTAAAGTCTATATCCCTATTTTGTTTGAAAGGAAATGGTACAACAACATCAAACACTTAGCGAATGCGGTGGCAAAGGTGGGACTTTCGGTAGGAGTATTTTTACTACTTTTTATGTATCGAATGAATTTTCAGTTTTCTGCATTTTTAGATAAAACAGGGCAACAGTACGAAAGGTTTTCGCAACCGAAACTCCTGCCTATTTGGGATATGGTAGTTTCTTGGTTTTGGGGTGGCAATGTGTTATTCCCTAGTTTTATTATAAGAGATTATCACAACAAACACAACTTCCACTACAAAGCCTTATTTATGGAAGTCTATACCTCTAACCTCTCTTATGCATTTGTGGGGTTGCTTTTTATACTCGTTATTTGGGGATATTTAAGAGGGTTCAGAAAGCCGCTCGTTCAAGTTCTGATGCTGTCTTTTCTTGTAGATATTATGATACATTGTGTCCTAAAATTCGGGTTACATACTTCCTACATCTACGGAGGGCATTTTGTATTCGTTATTCCTCTAATTTTGGGGTGGCTTTTACATTCTTACCGAAAAAATACCAATGCCACACTAGGGCTTCAGTTGCTTTTAGGATTGATGACCTTATTTTTAACCCTCAATAACTTTTATAGAATGAACGAGTTTTTTGCATTCTTAGAAAAGTACTACACTTAGTTTAGATAGACTTAAGTTCCGTTTTCCAAATATGTAACCCAAGTTACAGTTAGTTAAGCTAGATTAGCCTTCCTTTGTCGGAGAAATAATCAAATTAAAGTTTAACTAAAAAATTTAACTATATGTTTGGAATGTTTAAAAATATGTTTTCATCTACTAGCTCACAAGATATAAAAGAAGCAGTGGAGCAAGGAGCTTTTCTAGTAGATGTAAGGTCTGCTTCGGAGTTTGCTAGTGGCAGTGTTAAAGGTGCAGTAAATATCCCTTTGGATAAAATAAGTTCTCAAATTTCTAAATTTAAAGGAAAAGATAAAATCGTGGTTTTCTGCCTAAGTGGTGGGCGTAGCGGACAAGCCAAAAGCCTACTACAACAAAACGGTATAGAAAATGTAATTAACGGAGGCTCTTGGCATAATGTAAAAGATGCCATTGGAGGATAGTAATTTGCCTCCTATCAATAGTTTTTTTAGAGAGGATTTAAGGCTTAAACCCTCTCTAAAAAGTTACTGCTCCACTAGTCTGATTATCCAGTTTCTTTTGTATTTGTAGCTTCTTCCCTAAAGAAAAATCATAGGACACTCCTAGCACAAACATATTTTTACAATCAAAAATTTGTGTATTAGATTCATTCTGTACTGGACTAAAATCTAATGTTTTCATTTTATATTGTGCAGGTACCCCCATAAAATACATTCCTGTAGATAGTTTCCAATTTCCTAACTGATACGCCAAAAACAAATCATTCTTATTTTCTTCTGTATTAAGAAAAGATCCACCAACACTATAAACTGGAATATTAAATTGATAGGTCAAACTCCATTGTTTATATCTGGAAGTCAGCGTAAAATTATTCCTAACATAGCTTACCTTTGTTTTGTTTCCTTCCTGCGTTTCCATTAACATAGAAGTTGGCTGTAGATATAGTCGTAACACTAATAAATCATTAGCAAAAGGTTTTACCGAACCTATTATAGCTACTCCCGTTTCTCTATAAAATGGTATATTTTGGTAGTTAAGCACATATCCCCCAAGTCTAGAATTTTCTTGATAAAATTGAGCAAAATAATTTCTAACATTATTATAAAACCCTATAGTATTTAAATCAAAATATTTACTATTGAAAGAATAATTTAATTGGTTCCTAAATTGCCTTTGAGGTTTTAAATCTGGATTCCCTGAACGGAATAAATTAGGCATCGTTTGCTCTAAGTTAGGACTCATCATTTCTCCACTTGGATTTATATTTTTATAGCTGCTGAAGAAACGAAAAGATTGTTTATCCCCCAGAGCATAAGACAAAACTAACTTCGGAGTTAATGCCCAGTCATTAGTAAAACTAGTAGTTGTTTTATTCTGTATATTATTAGCTCCTATACCCAAACGATAGCCAAGTTTATCCCATTTCCCATTATACTCTGTATAAAAGTACTGTTCCAAATAGTTTACTTCAAATTGAGAAGCTCCTAGTATATTATTAAGCTGATTATCCACATTAGTATTGGTTAAACGGTAACCATTCGTTAATTTACCTTTTTCAAACCTATGGCTGTGAGCAACCTCTCCTACAACTCCTGTTTGTATTGAATTTAGTTTCATATCATTGAGGAAAACTTCAGTGTTACTAGAGGTGTTCCATTCTCTACGATATTGATTAGAATTGGTCTTATAATAAGAGCCTACAAAGTTGAAAATCAGCTCATCTTTTTTACCTAAATTTTTAGAATAGTAAAGATCTATCGTAGGGCTTGTGTATTGCTCTGATGAATTATCCTTAACTTGATGCCTGTTCATTATATTTGTCTGGGTAAACAGATTAGAAGACTCTCCTTCATTATGATAAGTGAATGGGAAAATACTAAACTTGGCTTGGAAAGTATATCTCTCTGGCTCTACACGGGTATAACGCAATGCTATATCCTGATTCGTATAGCCAAATGCATCTCTTCCTAGTATTTCAGAAGAATAATGTATCCCATTGATATTATATGTCAGTATTTTTTTTGTTCTTCTATCATTATATTCCCTAATATTCAAGCTATACTCCAGTCCAAAATCATTTTTACCTTTGGTATAATTGGCATAGACCATTCCGTTCAAGAAACCCGTAGTAAGAGCGGAAGTAATATCTGCCCCGTAAGAGTAGCCTAATTCTGGATTTCTAGTAATCATATTTACAACCACATCGGCACGGTTTGCCCAACGAGCAGGAGGAATATCATAGTACTCCACTCGTACCACATTAGTTGGGGCAACACTCCTTATTTGGGCTTCGGTAGCTTCTATACCATTGATAAGGAACAAGGTTTTTCCTCCACGGATACTTTTGGTAGAATTATTTATAGGGTCGTGCACCAACTCTGGAAGTGTTACCAACAAATCCTTAGCATTATTAGCTTTCTCCAGAGCTGCTTTATCAAAGGTATAGGCAGCGTGGTCATTATACTGCTTCTTGCGTTGAGATTTAATAATAACTTCTTGAATTTCCTTAGCTTTTGCAACAGAATCTGTCTTGAGTTCTTGTGTAAAACTTAAAACAGGTAAATGTAATAAAATTAATATAACTCCTCTTTTCATTATTTTTTATTTTTCGCTTCTTTAGGTTCCTAATTCTAATTGATTTTTTACTAAATGATAATAGTTCCCCTTTTTAGCCACAAGCTCTTGATGGTTACCTAATTCTATAACTTTCCCTTTGTCAAGAACAATAATTTGATCGGCATTTTTAACCGTTGATAAGCGATGAGCTATGACAACCACAGTTTTCCCTTTGAAAAAAGACTGCAAATTATCATGTATAATCTTTTCATTATCAGCATCTAAAGCAGAGGTTGCTTCATCAAAAAATATATAATATGGATTTTTATACACAGCCCGTGCTATTAGAATACGTTGTCTTTGCCCTCCTGAAATACCATTTCCTGACGCACCTATTTTTGTTTTTAATCCTAATGGCAAAGAATAAATAAAATCCTCTATATTAGCTATTTTAATGGCCTTTTTCAACCTATCATAATCTACAATCTCATCTCCTGTAGCTATATTTCTCTCTATTGTATCAGAAAATATATATCCATCTTGCATAACTACACCACTATTTTCTCGAATACTCTGGGGAGAAAGCTCCAATATATTAGTTCCCCCGTAAAAAATATCTCCCGATACGGGCTTATAAAACCGTAGTAATAACTTCATAAGCGATGTTTTTCCACTTCCACTTGCTCCAACAATAGCAGTGATTTTTCCACTTGGAATCGTTAAGTTTATATCATTCAATATAAAAGGGGACTTAGGTCCTTCGTATTGAAAACTTAAATTTTTTAACTCTATACTTCTTTCGGTATTGAAATCCAGAGAAAGTTTCTTTAAACCTTCAAGATAAGAGGGAACTATTTGCTCTTCGTTGGGTCTATTTTGTACTTCATTAAGCCTTTCTAAACTTAGTTTAGCATCTTGAAGAGAACGAAAAAAATTGACCAACTGGTTGACAGGAGAGTTCATTTGACCTATAATGTAGGATATGGAAAGTAACATTCCTAGAGTCATATCTCCTTTTACTACATAATTAGCTGCTAAAAAAGTAACCAAAATATTTTTTAGTTGATTTAAAAACTCAAAGCCTGATAATTGGACTTGATTGAGTTTTAGAATTCTAATATTAAGCTGGAATAACTTTTTTTGAATATGCTCCCATTCCTTTCTCTTAAATTCTTCGAACTGATTAAGCTTCATTTCAGTCACTCCATTAAGAATCTCATATATAGACTCTTGATTTTCTGAACGCTGTTGAAAACTATAATAATCTAAAATTTTTCTTTTCTTCAACCAAAAGAAAGACCACCCTACAGATATTATAGTGAGCACCAAGTATACTAAAAGTATTTTTAAATCATAATACCATAGTACTCCAAAGAATACCGAAAAAGTAATAATAGAAAAAAAAGTCGTTAGGCTTTGAGAAGTTAGAAACTTTTCAATTCTCTCATTGTCTTGGATACGCTGATTAAAATCCCCCATCATTTTGGTATCAAAAAACTTGATGGGTAGTTGAAGCATTTTTTTTAGAAAATCCGAAATAATATTAATACTTAAGTGTGTACCAATATAAAGCATCAACCAGTTTCTAAAAATCTCTATAGTTATAGCACCTAAAAAAACGCCTAACTGAGCCAGCAAAATGACAAAAATAAACTCTAAATCTTTAGCATTAACCCCTTTATCAATAAGAACTTCTGTTAAGAATGGGAAAATCAGTGTAAGACCACTTCCAAAAAATAACAGCAAGAATATAATACTCAATTGCTTCCGATAGGGTTTTAAATAGTGTAATAAATAACCTATAGATATTTTTTCTTGTTTTGGCGGTTGTTTTTTATAAAATTCTTCTGTGGGGCTTAAGAATAAAACCACACCTCTATCTTCATCTGATAGCCATGATTTCTCAAATTTTTCTTGGGTAAGTGTTATAATACCATGAGCTGGATCAGCAATACAAAAGCGAATTCTGTTAGAAAAAAATGACTTTCTTGTAGCAAATAAAACAACAAAATGATTTTGATTCCAATGTAGGATACAAGGGAACAATTTACTTTGCTTTAGAAGCTTACTTACACTAAGCTTTACCGATTGTGTTTCAATACCTATCTCTTTAGCTGCTTCACTAATTCCCAAGAGAGATACACCCTCTCGAGTAATAAAAGAATTCTCTCTGAGGTATTCTATAGAATATCTTCTTCCAAAATATCTTGACACCATTGCAAGACAAGCGGGACCACAATCCATTTGATCTTTTTGGGGAAAAAAATTAATTGAGGTTGATTTTATATACATTTTTAAAATATTTCTTTACATAAGGATACTTTATATCATATTCTTTTAAGCCAAAGAAATAAGCCTCAAGAGTTTTAGGAAATTCTACACTTGAACTAAATAAATCAATTCTATTTTCCAAAAAAAATACTCTTAAATGACTGTAAATATTCGAAGCCAATACTACGTCAATATACTTAGAAATATAGATACTATTATTCTCATATTTTTTCTTAATTTTGAAGAAGACAGAATCTATGACATAATTTAGATTAACATATAACTCCTCAGTGGATAATATTTTTAAATATGCCAGCATCTCTTCCGTCAATCTACAAAACCCCTTACTTTTAAAACCTCCAAACTCTAATAAAATAGATTCTACCATATTCATTGCTAAGTCAAATTCTCCCCTATCTATTTCTATTTTCACTCTATTAAGATTTTGCTCTAAATTAGCCCATATAGCATCATAACATCCCATATTAAACAATATCTCGTAATCAGTTAATGATTTTTGTAGCTTTAAGGAAGCATCCCTATACTCTTTATTTTTATAATGTATGAAAGCGTCCAAAGGTAATTTAATAGATCTCATTATTCTTTTACTTTCCTCCAAACATAACTTACTTTTACAAATATCATATTCCCTCAAAATTAAACTTACCAAGGCTTCTTTTTTATCAACAACATAGGACAAGGCTTCTCTAGTTTTCACATACATCATCATCATCATTATTCTATCTGAATCCGATACATTTAATAAATTTCCTTCTATTATCCTAAAAAAAATATGATAATCGGGATATTTCTCTATTCTTTCTTTTATAAATATGGTTCTCTGTTCCAATGTTTTTTCAAGTATCCTCATTAGTCTAATTTTTTAATTAAATATTCCAATAACAAACGTTCCCCCATATTAAATTTAAAGCTAGGACAAGGTACTTTACCATTCATCCATTGTTTGGGACATTCTCCCGAACACACAGGAAAGAATATACATTCTATACAGTTTGAATGAGTTCTATTCAAAATATCATTTTTAAAATTTCTTATAGGAGAAAGTTTTCTTCCTCCTTTTTCTAAATTTAGAAGATTTCCTTCCAAAAAAGACTTATCTGAATAAGCTGGAGTATAGGTATACTCATAACATGCGTAAATATTACCAAATGCATCGTGCACTTCTGAATCAATGTTATCTACCATGCAAGAAGAAGTCCTAACTTTAGGAATTAAATTAATATCCTTTTTTCCTAATTCTAAAAGTTTTAATAACCATTCTATTTCCATATCCGCGAAATCTTGAGGTGTAAATGAATTTTTATCCGCTTCATTTCCTCCCCAATCAAAAACTGGTGCAAAAGTAACATTGATGTCATTTAATATCCCTTCTTGATATATTTCATCTATGAGCGAATTTATTCCGTGTGCCATTGTCTTATCAACATTAATTCTCATATTTAGTCTTGAATTAGACTTTTTATAGAGGTTACTTTTTACTATTTCTACAATATTTCTTTTTATTATCTCATAAGATTTGCCTCCTTTTTTAGTTATTCTTCTTTTATCATGAGTATCTTTATTCCCATCTAATGTTACTTGATATTGTGTTATACCAACTCCAACTAATTTTTCAAAAGTATTTTCCTTTAATAATAGTCCATTTGTTATTATATCAGAAGTGTACTCTATATTATTTTTGGCACAAAATGATAATATTTCGTAAGAATAATTAACAATATCATCAACTACCAATAAAGGCTCTCCCCCATACCAAGTAATATGCAAAGCTTCGTATTTACCTTTCTCTAATTTATCTATAACTCTCTTTATAGACTCATTCACAACTTTTTTGGATGCTTTATTGGGAGAGTGAACTTGACCACAATAAAAACATCCCAACTGACAATTGGCTGTTAATTGAATTGTCATTGATAAAGATTTATTAGCTGTATTGTCTGCAATATTAAATGCAATTATACTATCTTCTTCATCTTCATCTTCACAAATTATTACCTTATTTTCTATTAATTTCTGTAGCTCATAATTAGATATTTTACTCCATTCCCTCTCTTCTAATAACTTCAACAATTTCTTCTTAACCACAAGTGTTCCACCTGTTCTAGTTGAGAAAAGGATAACTTTTTGTTCATCTTCTAAATCATTCCCTTCCTGCAAAGGTACTTCTGACTTTATAAGATACTTTGATTGTTTAAACATAATTTATATATTATCAAATCTATTAATTTCATTGTCACTTACATCTTTTTCCTTGAGAAAAAAGCTAAAACTAATAAAAGTATTATGAGTTTAGTATGAACTCATAATACTTTACAAGCATTTACCTCGTTGTAACATCTACATCTATCTCTAGATTTGTAGAATTACCTTGTTTACAACACTGCATTGGACTACATCCTTGACATTTACACCCACCTCCTTTTAAAGCTGAAAGCGCTGTTGTATCAGTAAGTACCTCCATATCACTCACAGATTTTTTTAGTTTTAAATCCATGAAAGCTTGTCTTAATTTAGCATTTTTCATAATAAGTAATTATTAAAATTATACTTTGAGAAATAGTTTTACTACATAACTCTCCTTATTGGTAGTCGCTTGCAAGCTATATTGAATATCTTTCTTTATTATTGCGCACTAACAAATACTTGATATATCAATTCATAATAATTCCATAATTTACACTTATTTTCCTACATTTGAGCCCTCCCTTACACTCCATTTCACTTGTTTTTTCTTATCAATCCCCCTGTCCCTACCTGATTTTACAATACTATCATTAATCTCCTCATTTAAAAGTCTATTAACTCTGACGGTAGTAGGTTTCACACTAAAAACATTTGTATCATCGTAGAAATCCTCCCTCTGCTCACAGCTTTTCACAAACAATACTACCCCTATCAACATGCTAAGTTTCATTAAGTTTCTCATGACTTTGTTTTTTTGAAATTTCCCACTTTCCAAAGCTAAAAAGCCTTTTTTATTCATACAATATTTTATGGTCAAAATTTAGGAAAAGTAAGTCCTAATTCAAGAATTAGGACAGCTAAAACAAACACTAAAACCCTGTATTACAAAAAGATAAACAATATCGTCTTTTTTCTTTAAATTTGAGCAAAATTTAAGTATTCATATCTATGATTTTTGGCTCTAGAATAATGCTTTACAGACTTTTTGTTTTATTTCTTCTTATCGAGGTTTCGTCTCTATCAGCACAATCTTATTCTGAGATTAGCTCAAAATATTCTCATTTAGACGAGAATGATATATCTGCTATATCCTATATAAAACAATATATTGCAAAAGCAAAAAAAGAAAAAAATTATACAGAATTAGCCGAAGGCTATCTAGATTTCAGCTATTATCATCCTAATGACAAAGTAAAATTAAAATACGCCGATAGTGCTGTTATAGCTGCAGAACTTTCTCCAGATATAGAAAAGACTGTTACTTCCTATGTAGCAAGAGGTAGTTTATACTACTTCTATTATAGAGATTTCAAGAAAGCTCTTAGAGATTATATCACCGCATTTAACTACTCTAAAAAAAACAAAGAAAACCCTTATAGAGACTATACCATTATCTACCATATAGGTGTTATAAAAAGTCACTTGGGCTATTATGAAGAAGCCTTAGAACAATTCAGAGAGTGTATTTCCTTTTTTGAACCATTTATCCGTAAAAAATTATCCCAAAATACTCTTTTCAATCATAAAAAGGGGTACTATAACAGTATGCACCAAGCTATTGTTTGTTACCAAAAATTAGGAAATTACCAAAAGGCAGATTCTCTTATAAAGGTAGGTCTATTAGAGACTAAAGGTATGGGAAGTTTTTCACTAGAACACGCTTATTTTACAAAATCTAGTGCTTTATCAAACTTTTATCAGAAGAAATATCATTATACCATATCTTCGCTAGAACTAGCATTACCTTTAATCATAAAGAATAAAGACATAGCTGGAGAAAGCATTGGTTACCTCTATTTAGGTAAGTCTTATCTAAATATAAAACAGCGTAATAAGGGTATTCTTTATCTCAAAAAGATAGATTCTATTTTCAATACAAGTCGCCTCGTAATTCCTGAATTAAGAGAAAATTACGAACTCCTCATAAAAGATGTTCGTCTGCGGAACGATACACAACAAGAACTTTACTATATCAATCAACTCTTAAGCATAGATAAAGTACTCTCTAAAGATTTCAATACCCTCTCCTCTAAAATCCATAAAGAATATGATACCCAAAAACTATTAGATGCTAAAACTGCTCTCGAGAAAAAAAGCTATTGGTGGCTTACCATAAGCTCTTGCGTTATATTAACACTGTGTATAGTACTGTATTTTAGACGCAAAAAAGAAAAAGAAATTCATAAAAAATACTTAGAATTAGAGCGTAAAATAGAGGATAAAAAGCGTATTAATCTTACCAAAAGTACTTCCTCTGAAAAACCCAATATAGATCAAAAAATCTTTGATAAAATTGTATCCCAACTAGAAAACTTTGAACATTATCAAGGTTTTACCGAAAAAGGAATTACCCTTTCTAAGCTATCCAAAAAATTCAACACTAACTCTAAATATTTATCCCAAGTGATTAGTGAAACTCGCCATACTAATTTTAATAGATACATTTCTGAACTACGCATCAACTACATTACTCATTTGTTATTCAATGACAAACGATATCTTAATTACACCATTGATTCACTAGCTGAAAAATGTGGCATTCAATCAAGGCAAAACTTCTCAGACTTATTTTTAGAAATTAATGGCATACGCCCTACCGATTTTATAAAAAAGAGAAAAAAGTCAGTTGAATAAAGGGGATTTAATCTTAAAAATGATTCTTTTGGCATATTTAATGCTAATTTAAAAATCAATAACATTAAAAACAGTGTCTTTGAACCAAAATTATTGGAACGATAGATGGGAAGAAAATAAAATAGGGTGGGACATAGGTTTCGCCTCTCCTCCTATTGTGGATTATATGAAGCAATATCCTAACAAAGATGCTAAAATTTTAATCCCTGGATGTGGCAATGCTTATGAAGCCGAATTCCTCATAGAAAACGGATTTCAAAATATTACTCTGATAGATATTGCCCCAAAAGCTGTTGATAATTTGAAAATTAAATTCCACAAAAATCCTCATATCAAAGTGATATGTGAAGATTTCTTCGGGCATAACGGCAAATATGACCTCATTATAGAACAAACCTTTTTTTGTGCTATAAACCCTAATAAAAGAACCGATTATATTAAAAAAGTTCTATCTTTGCTTAAAGGAAATGGTCAACTCGTAGGAGTTTTATTTAATAAAATATTTGAAGATAAAGGACCTCCTTTTGGCGGATTATCAGATGAATATATAAATTTATTTAAACCTTTTTTTAAAATAAAAACTTTAGAGCCTTGCTACAATAGCATCTCTCCTAGAGCCAATTCGGAATTATTTATTAACCTAATTAAAAAAGTTTAAAGCAATGTCAAACAACACAACAACCCACAACATAGAAGTAGAAAACATAAAATGCGGTGGCTGTATGAACAGTATAAAAAAGGCCATTCTTAAAATGGAAAATGTAGAAACCATTACCATAGATAAAGATACCGAAACGGTTACAGTTACTGGAACTATAGACCGTACATCTCTTGTTGATAAATTGTCTAGTTTAGGCTATCCTGAAAAAGGGAATAATACTATACTAAAGAAGGCCAAATCTTTTGTAAGCTGTGCCGTTGGTAGAATGAGCGACCCTGTAGAGTAAGAAATGATAGATTTTATTAAAAAGCATAAGCTAAGCATTATAGGAGCAATAATAGGTGCCGTAGGTGGCTATCTGTATTGGAAGTTTGTAGGCTGTAGTACTGGCACTTGTGCTATTACCTCTAAGCCTATCAACAGCACGCTGTATGGAGGAGTAATGGGAGCTTTGTTTCTATCTCTATTCAAAAAATAAATCCATATTAAACCCAATCCCAAAGCCTTGAAATCTCTAAACAGAAATTGCAAGGCTTTATTTTATTAAGTCTATTGAAAACATCGGGGATATTTCAAAACAATTCATAGCGTTAATTATTTTAAAATAAGAATATTCTGATAGATTATCTAAAGTTATTTCCACCTCTTTAACCTGTTTTTTTTGAAGCAAACTCTGTCTCTGAACACCATTCAACAAGTAAGATTTTGGAGTAAACCATTCCCCATTTTTAAGGAAAATAAGATTGGAAAAGGTAGTATCTGTAATATATCCTTTTTGAGTAATAATTACCTCCGAAGCATTAGAGTTTTCTCTTAGTTGGTTTAAACTATCTCTGTCTTTATATTTAAGATTATAATCTATTTTGGGAGCTTCTACTATTTCAAAAGAGGTAAATATAGGCGGTTGATACGGAAAAGCTTCTACCTCATAATATCCTTCTAAATCATAGACCACTCTTATTTTATGCTTCTGTGGAGTTTTAACCTCCACACTTCTAAGAATTTCTCTCAAATCAATAGCCGAGCTTCTGTTAAACCTCTGAAAAGAACTATTTACTCTTTTTTGGTGTAAATCAACCAAGTAGAACTTACCATATTCCCAACAAATACTTTCAATAAATTGGCACATAAATTTTGTTTTTCATTTCTTGATACTCATCATCGGGATTGCTTAAGTGAGTAATACCTCCGCCACTCTTAAAAAATAGAGTTTCTCCTTCTGCTTCTATAAATCTTATCATCACACAAGAGTCCAAATCCTTCCCATCAAACCAACCACAGACACCTGTATAGAAACCTCTATTGTAGCCTTCTGCCTCTAATATAATTGTTTTTGTCTTAGGCTTTGGAGCTCCTAATATAGAGCCTGCAGGAAGTAATTTCTGCATTAAACTTCCTATTTTATTTCTAAATTGAGGTTTTAGCATACCTTCTATCTCGGAACTCATTGCATACAAATCTCGCTGTTGAGTTTTAATAAAATCTATCCTCTGAAAGCCTTTAACTTCAACATTATCTGCTACTTGACTTAGGTCATTTCTAAGCAAATCTACCACTGTGTAATGCTCTGCCTTTTCTTTAACATCGTTTTTTAAAATCTCTGCAGCATTTTCTAAGGAAGCATCTATCGTCCCCTTCATTGGGTGAGTAGCTATTTTATTATTCTTTATCTCCACAAAAGTTTCAGGAGAAAAACACACAAATTGGTTGGGATAAAGTATTTTATATTTGGCATTAGAGAAATAGAAAATGTCTTCCAACGAAAGATTAGTTTTTATCTTGGTTTTTCTAGTATAATTAGTTAAATAAGAATCACCTTTTTTTAGATGTTTTTGTACTATATAAAAACCTTTAAGATACTCTTCTTTCGTTTCTGGAAATACTTCCCAATCGTAACGAGGAGGCTTTGGAATGTTGGGCGTTGAGTTTATTTTAAAGTTTGGAAAATCTATTTTAAGCCCTGATTGTTCAAAATTTTCTAAAGTAAATACTTCTATCTTAGTCATCATAAAATCTATGATGAAAAGAAACGGAACACCCTCCAAAGAGAGTTTATCCATTAAAGCGAACTGATTTTCTGTAGAAAACATTTGGCAAAAATAAAGAATGCTTATTTTTGTGCAAAATAAATTATATGAGTTCTAGTCCAGAATTTAATAAAGTTAATAACATCAGCCAGATTTTACAGGACGCTTTTGGCTATTGGCAAAAAACCATAGGCTTCCAAATACTATTTTCTGTTTTGTATTTTGGGCTACTGATGACTTTCGCTGTTGGACTTTTCAACTACTTTGGTTTGGAGACCGAAATGGAATCTTTCCGAAAGTTATTTTCTGGAAATTACACTATAATTTCCCAAACTCTAACGGAGCTGATGGAGAATACTTCTTTCCAGTATTTTGTATTTTCTATAATAATCGTAAAATCATTATTATACCCTTTGAATATAGGTTTTTACGAAATTTATAAAAAGATTGATTTAGGAGAAATCCCTTCCGCATCAGATTTAACTGTTGGCTATAATGGCTATTTTTTCTTTAGATTTTTTGGCTATCATCTATTTTGGTCTATGATTTATTCTTACGCAGGAATGCTTCAGCCTTTACCTATACTTTGGGTATTTCTTACGCTATTTGCAGCTCCTCTGATGTATTTTCTAAGGGTAGGTATTTTTACTAGTATTCATCTTAATTTTATGGCTTTAAAAACCAATTTTACTACTATATTTGCAGGAACTTTAGTAGCATTTATATTCAGCTACGCAGGGTTTATCGCATTAGGTATAGGAGGTTTACTAACCTTCCCTTTTTGGAATGCGATGATTTATACCCTATATAAACAGATTTTTAAAATTAAAGTAATACATCAACCATAAAACAACAACATAAACTAAAATATAATGGATAACAACAAATACAGTGAAGCTATAAGCAATACTAAAATTAAGCAAATAGCTCTTATCATCGTTATTACAACATTATTTATATTGATGGCCTATCAGTTAGCAATGTTTATACCTTCTTTACTAGGTGCTATAACGCTTTATGTAATCTCAAGAAAATATAACCTTTACCTCATTGAGAAAAAAAATTGGAAGCCTTGGATTTCCGCGCTAGTAATTATTTTAGCTACAATAGTAATTCTCATTCTACCACTTTACTTTCTAATTGACACCCTTATAGAAAAGTTAGGTAATGCCCAAGCCTATATGGAAAAATTTAATGATTTTCTAGATAAAATACACTCTTATATACTTTCTGAAACAAAAATAGATATCCTTAGTAAAGAAAATTTGGATAAGGTAAAAGAAACTGCAGGACAACTATCTACTTTTATTCTAAGTAGTACACTTAACACCGTTACCATAATTGCTTCTGCTTATTTCTTACTATATTTTATGTTGGTAAAACCTAGAATCTTTGAACGCATTCTAACCAATGCTGCACCTCTGAAGAAAACCAATGTTAACCTTATCAGTGAAAAAATAAGAAAAATGATTATAGCTAACGCTATAGGTATTCCAGTTGTAGCTTTTGGACAAGGACTTGCCGCATTAGTAGGCTATCTTATCTTTGGAGCTCCTAGCGTTATACTTTTATTTGCTCTCACAACCATTGCATCTATGATACCTATTGTTGGAGGTGCTATTATCTATGTCCCTGTAGCTATATTTATGATTGCTGAAGGAGATACTGTATCAGGTATAGGTTTAACTATCTACTGTCTAATTGTAGTAGGATTTATAGATAATGTATTAAGGTTTACATTACTCAAAAAATTAGAAGATATACACCCTCTTAATACAGTATTTGGTATCATCTTAGGAATGAATCTTTTTGGTTTTATGGGATTGGTATTTGGACCTATTTTAGTCTCCGTAACTTTACTTCTAATACAAATATATAGAGATGAGTTTTCTGATGACGAAAATGTAGTTATTGACTGTGGTGAAGAAGCTCTCGCAGGCATAGCTACTACAGAAGATGTTGAAGAAAATAATACAAACTCTACCACCAATGAATCCTGAAATTCTGAGGGAAATATGCCTTACTAAAATGCCTTTTGGCAAATATAAAAACTACATCTTGGCAGACCTCCCCATAGCCTATTTAGAGTGGTTTATGAGAAAAGGTGGTTTCCCTAAGAATAAATTAGGAATGCAACTAGCCACCGTTTATGAAATTAAAATTAATGGATTAGAAGAACTACTAAAACCAATAAGAAAAAGCCTCTAGCTTTCTTTCTTATTAGCTTTTACCCTTTTCACTTCATCTCGGATAAAAGGGTATTTTTGTAACATATCTTGTGCTAGACTTGGCTCCATTACTAATGCCGTAGCCAAATAGTCTCTAGCTTCTTCCTCTTTACCGAGATTAAACAGCACATTACTCATTTGATAGTAAAACTCTGCTCTATCTTTATGTAAAGAAATAGCTTTTTGTAAGGTTTCTAAAGCTTTATTATACTGTCCCACCAACATCAGCACTTCGGTATAGGCATACCAATTATAAAATCTATCTGGTTCTGCCTCTACCATTTTTTCTAAACAAGGTAGACTTTCTTCAAAAAGCTCCGAATCTATATACAAAAACGCCAACCTTTTCTGATAATCTACATTGGTATCATTAAGAGCCGTAGCCTCTTTAGCGAAGTGAAGAGCCTCTTTCATCTGTCCCATTTCTTCATATAAGAAAGATTGCTCCATCATAGAAAGGTAAAACTGAGGATCTTCTATTAAAGATTTCTGAAAGGATTTTAGAGCTTGCAAAGGCTTTTTATTTTCCTTATGACACAAACCTATTTTGTAGTAAGTATACGCTTTGGTATATTCTAACTCTAGCATTTCTTCATACACCTCTACAGCTTTATCCCACTCTTGCATCGCCTCATAACAGGCAGCCTTATTGGCATAAACCCCAACAGAATTAGAGTTAATGGCTAAAAGATAATCAAATCCTCTTATGGCTTCTTCGTAGTTTTTTCTATTGAAATAAAACTGACCATACTCAAACCAAGCCGTCTCCGAAAAAGGAAATTCTTCTATATAATGATTAAGGAATTTTATAGCATCATCGTTTTTATTCAACTTATAAAAACAAATCATTACATTTTCTAAAGCATAATCATCATAAGGGTCGTGATTAAGGGCTTTTTTATAATGTATTAAGGCATTAGAGGGGTCTTCTAAATTCACATATTCATCAGCTATGAAATTATGCAGAAAATTCTCCTCTTCATTCAGTGTCAAAGCCTTAAGACAGTAATCTATCGCCCTTCTAGGATTACCTAAATTAGAATAATATTTAGCACAACAAACTAGAAAATCTGTATTTTCTAAAGAAGCCTCCTTTAGCTCGTTAATAAGCTCTTTAGCTTCCCTATACTGTTGTAATTCTAAAAGAACTTCTAGTTTTTTAGTCTTAATATCTAAAGAATTAGGATGAAGTTTTAATGCAAAATTAACGGCAAGTTCGGCATAGGTAGTATCACCCAACTCCAAATAGTGGATGATGATTTCCTCCAAATCATCCGTATCGAAGTAGCGTTCCTCGTTATTTTCTATCATTTCTTCGAACTGCTTTGCCAGTTCATTTTCAAAAAACTCTTCCAAATTAATTTAAAACTTTGTTGTTTTCCTTATCAAAAAGAATGCTAAACCAATAGATAATTTAACTTTATTTAATCTTCTTTATATCAAACCTTTAATCTCCTCTATAATTCTATCTGCTAATTCATCTGCTTCTTGTTGAGATTGAGCTTCTGTATAGATTCTAATGATAGGCTCTGTATTAGATTTTCTTAAGTGTACCCAATTATTAGGGAAATCTATTTTAACACCATCTACAGTGGATATTTCTTCATTTTTATAACGCTCCGTCATTTGTTCCAAAAGAGCATCTACATTGATATCCGGTGTAAGTTCTATCTTCTTTTTACCCATAAAATAGGCAGGATAGGTTTGTCTAAGCTCAGATACTGTTTTATTCTCTTTAGCTAAGTGAGTTAAAAATAAAGCTACTCCTACCAAAGAATCTCTACCATAATGTAAATTTGGATAAATAATTCCGCCGTTACCTTCTCCACCTATTACTGCATTTTTCTCTTTCATCAAAGTAACTACATTAACTTCTCCCACAGCACTTGCAAAATAAGAAGCCCCTAAACTTTGAGCCACATCTCTCAATGCACGGCTAGAAGAAAGGTTAGAAATAGCTGCTCCTTTTTTATGTCTCAAAAGATAATCTGCCACCGCTACTAGCGTGTATTCTTCTCCAAACATTTCTCCTTTCTCGTCTATAAGAGCCAATCTATCTACATCTGGGTCAACTACAATTCCTAAATCTGCTCCTTCTTTTTTTACCAATTCACATATATCGGTAAGATGTTCTTTTAAAGGCTCGGGATTATGAGGGAAATGCCCATTAGGTTCACAATAGAGCTTTACAACTTCGCAACCCAACTCCTCTAAAAGAAGTGGAATGGCTATTCCACCCGTAGAATTAACGGCATCTAAAACTACTTTAAACTTCTTAGCTTTAACTGCTTGTGCATCTACCATTGGTAGTGCTAATATTTTTTTGATGTGAATATCAAAAGCGTCATTACGAGTTTCATAGCTTCCTAAACTATCCACATCAGCATAATTAAAATCTTCTCTTTCTGCTATCGAAAGTACCTCAGCTCCATCTTTACCACTAATGAACTCTCCTTTTTCATTAAGTAATTTAAGGGCATTCCATTGTTTTGGATTATGGGAAGCCGTAAGAATGATACCTCCATCTGCATTCAACTCTGGCACCATAACCTCCACTGTAGGCGTAGTAGAAAGTCCTAAATCTACAACATGAATCCCCAACCCTTGCAAAGTGGCTGTAACTAAAGAGGATACCATACCTCCAGAAATTCTAGCATCTCGACCTAAGACTAAGGTCAAGTCTTTCTTCTGTTTGGTATTCTGAAGCCAAGTTCCAAAAGCGGAAGTAAACTTTACGACATCTAGCGGCGTTAAGTTTTCATCTACTTTTCCGCCAATTGTACCTCTAATTCCTGATATAGATTTTATAAGTGCCATAGCCTAAATTTTATACCTGCAAAGATAATAAAAATATTAAGCCTTATTTCCATCCTCCTCCCAAACTTTTATAGAGGTAAACCGTTGCGTTTAGCTGTGTATTTTTAGCTTCTATAAGTTCCATTTTAGCATCTAAGGCATCTCTTTGTGTCATCAAAACCTCCATATAGTCTGCCCTAGCATTAGTAAACAGAAGATTTGAAATCCCTATCGCCTCGTCCAAATCTTTGCTTTGAGTGTGTTTTAAGTCAAAATACTGTTGGTAATTTTTAATTTTATTCAAATTATTAGAAACTTCCATATAGGCTTTGATGAGCGTTTTATTATATTCATACAAAGCCTGTAGTTGAGACGCATTTGCCGTATTAAATTTTGCTTTTATCGCTGATTTGTTAATTAGTGGTCCAACCAAATCTCCCACTATATTATAAGCTAAAGACTCTGGAAAATGAGTGAAGTAACTCGGCTTAAAAGCTTCTAAACCAGCTCCAAATGTAATATTTAAAGAAGGGTAAAATTCTTTTCTAGCAGCTTCTACATCTAACTTGGCAGCCTCTAACTCTAGCTCTGCTTGTTTAACATCTGGTCTATTAGCTAGTAACTCCGAAGGAATACCTGTTTTAATAGACTGTGGTACGATATCCAAAAATTCTGCACTTGAACGAGGAATAGGTTGATAGAATCTTCCTAGTAACAAATTGATGTCATTCTCTTTCTCTAAAATGCTTTGCTGAACTGTGTATAAATTCGCTGATGATTTTGCTAATTCAGCTTCAAATTTTTTAACTGATAACTCTGTAGTTGCAGCCGCCTGTTTCTGAATTTTAGAAACCTCCAACGCTTTTCTTTGAAGCTCAATATATTTTTTAAGGTAAGAGTATTGACTATCCAAAGCTAAAAGTTCATAATAGCTTTGTGCCACTTCTGCTATCAAACTTGAAAGCACAAAATTCTTACCTTCTACTGTAGCTAAATAGTGAGCTATTGCAGATTTTTTTTCTGTTCTGAGTTTATTCCAAATATCCACCTCCCAATCTGCTTGTAAACCTATTCCAAAATTACCCAATGGGTCTGGAATTGGCTTTCCTTCTTCCATTTGTGTAGATGCATCTCCTGCACCTTCACTAGTGTAACGCCCTACTTTTTTAACGCCAGCAGCTGCCTCCACAGAAACTGAGGGAAGCAATCTTCCGTTTCTATACATTACACTACTTTTGGCTTTTTCTATCTCTTGTAATGTAATTAGTAACTCTTGATTGTTATTAAGAGCCGTTTCTATTAAAGAAACTAAATGAGGATCCGTAAAAAATTCTCTCCAAGGTGGAGTCCCTGTACTTTTATTAGAAACTTCATCTTTTGTATAACTTTCTGGTAGAGTCTCTTTTACATTATCTTTTACTTGTAATGGTGTTGGTGCTTTACAATTAACTAGCACTAAGCTACCCACTACCAACGATATATATTTTAGTTTAGTTTTCATCTTCAATTTCTTCTGTTAATGGATTAAGGTCTTCATATTCTGCCAACTCATTTTTTCTTGCTATTTTACCAAAAATAAGATATAAGCCAGGGATAAGTACTACGCCAAATATTGTCCCAATAAACATACCTCCTGCCGCTGCAGTTCCTATCGTTCTATTACCTATTGCTCCTGGACCTGTTGCCAAAGCCAAAGGAATAAGCCCCGCAATAAATGCAAAAGATGTCATTAAAATAGGACGAAAACGCGTTACAGCTCCTTCTATAGCCGCTTTCAATATTGTAGCTCCTTCATTTTTTCTCTGCACTGCATATTCTACTATAAGTACTGCATTTTTACCCAATAAACCTATCAACATTACTAAGGCAACTTGTGCATAGATATTATTTTCTAAACCAAAAAGTTTAAGGAATAAAAACGCTCCAAAAATACCCGCCGGTAAGCACAATATTACAGGCAATGGGAGAATAAAACTCTCATACTGAGCTGATAATATGAGATATACAAATCCTAAACAAATTAGAAATATGTAAACCGCCTCATTACCTCTACCTACCTCATCTTTGGATATCCCAGCCCAATCTATCCCATAACCTCTAGGCAGGGTTTTATCTGCTGTTTCTTTTATAGCTTCTATGGCTTGTCCACTACTGTAACCTTCCGAAGGATAGCCACTTATCTGTGCAGAATTGTACATATTATGTCTCGTAATCTCACTCATACCATAAACTTTCTCCATATGCATAAAATCTGAGTAAGGTACCATTTCTTCTTTATCGTTTTTAACATAAAGATTCATAATATCCTGAGGTAAAGCTCTGTACTGAGGTGCAGCCTGAACAATAACCTTATAAGGCTTACCAAAACGGATAAATCCTGTTTCGTAGTTAGACCCTATTAGAGTGGATAGATTATCCATTGCATTACCTATACTTACTCCTTTTTGTTCTGCAATGTCATTATCTACTCTCAACATATATTGAGGGAAACTAGCAGAATAAAATGTAAATACAGACGCCAGTTCTGGTCTTTTACTTAGCTCCTTTACAAAGTTACGACTGACCTCTTCCATTTTGGCATAATCGTTACTTCCTGTTTTATCCAGCAATCTCAATTCAAATCCTCCTGCTGCACCATAACCTGGTATAGAAGGTGGTTGGAAAAACTCAATATTAGAACCTCCTATATCTTTACATTTTTCCTCTAATTCTTCTATAATTTCAGTGGCAGATTTATCTCTTTCGTCCCAATTTTTAAGGTTGATTAGACAAGTTCCTGAGTTAGCCCCTGTACCTTCGGATAAAATTTCATATCCAGCTAATGATGATACAGATTTTACCCCATCTATTCCTTCTGCTATTTTCTGTATTTTTAGAGCCTGTTGGTTGGTTCTTTCTATGGTAGAGCCTGGAGGTGTTTGCACAATGGCATAAATCATCCCTTGGTCTTCGTTAGGTATAAATCCTGACGGAAGCCCATTATTAAGGAAATATACAAGAAAACAAAATACTGATAATCCGCCTAATGTAATCCATTTTTTACTTACAGTCTTATACAAAAGGTTTTCATATCTTTTTGTTCCTTTGGCAAATACTCTATTAAACCCATCTATAAATCTATTGATAGGCGTCTTCTTTCTCTCTTTACCATGATTATTTTTAAGAATTAAAGCACATAATGCTGGCGTAAGTGTAAGAGCTACTATCCCAGAAAGTATAATAGACGATGCCATAGTGATAGAAAACTGTCGATAAAATACTCCTACAGGACCACTCATAAACGCCACAGGAATAAATACCGCTGCCATAACCAAAGTAATTGCTATAATAGCTCCACTTATTTCTCCCATTGCTTCTTGCGTAGCTTCCAGTGGTGATAAGTGCTTTTCTTCCATCTTTGCGTGTACAGCTTCTATAACAACAATGGCATCATCTACTACCACACCTATCGCCATCACCAATGCAAAAAGGGTAATCATATTTACCGTTATCCCAAAGGAGGACATCACTGCAAAAGCACCTATTAAAGACACTGGTACTGCCAACGCCGGTATAAGTGTGGAACGCCAATCACCCAAAAAGATAAAAACAACTATCCCTACTAATACAAAGGCTTCGAATAAGGTATGAACTACCTTCTCCATAGAGGCGTCTAAGAAACGAGAAACATCATAACTTATCTCATAATGCATTCCTTTAGGGAAAGAGGTCTTATTGAGTTCTTCTAACAGTGTTTTTACATTTTTAATTACCTCACTGGCATTAGAACCATAAGATTGCTTAATTGTAATTGCTGCAGAAGGTTTACCATTAAGAGTAGAGTAAATATCATACATTGAACTTCCGAATTCTACATCTGCTACATCTTTCAATCTCACAAACTCTCCATTAGAATTTGCTTTTACAATGATATTACCATAGTCTTTTTCATTATCAAAACGCCCAGGATACTTTAGTACATACTCAAATGCTTGTGAACGCTTCCCAGAACTTTCTCCTGTTCTACCTGGAGAAGCTTCTAAACTTTGAGAACTAAGCGCTTCCATCACCTCATCAGTAGAAATATTATATGCAGTAAGCCTATCAGGTTTTAGCCAAATACGCATCGCATACTCTCTGGTTCCAAGTATATCAGCAAACCCAACACCATTAACCCTTCTTAACTCTGGAAGAATGTTAATATCTGCATAATTGAATAAAAACTTTTGGTCGGCTTTAGGGTCATCACTATAGAGATTAACATACATCAGCATATTAGGTTCTTCTCTCGTAATTTTAACCCCTTCTCGTACCACCAAAGGAGGTAATTTGTTAATGGCTGAAGAAACTCTATTCTGCACATTTACAGCAGCTAAGTTAGGGTCTGTACCCAAATTAAAAACTACTTGTATGGAGGCTACCCCATCATTCCCTGCATCAGAGGTAATGTATTTCATACCTTGCACCCCATTTAGAGCTTGTTCTAAAGGGATTACTACTGATTTTACCAAAAGTTCATTATTGGCACCTGGATATTCTGCCGTAATATTTACTTTAGGTGGCGAGATAGACGGAAATTGGGTAATAGGTAAGCTTAATAAAGATAATACCCCCAAAAATACTATGATAAGAGAAATTACTATTGATAGTACAGGTCTCTTTATGAATGTTTTAAACATAGCTTAATATTTTAGTTGGCATTAAGTTTTAGAGTTTTTAATATCTCTTTAGGATTTTGAAACTGAGTTTTTACAACATCATTATCTCTTACCTTTTGTACTCCTTCTAATAATATTTTGTCACCTGCAGAAAGCCCTGAACTTACCACATAAATATCTGGTAAAGAATAAGTAACTTTAATATTTTTAGATTCTACTTTACCATTCTTATCTACAACAAAAACATATTTCTGATCCTGAATTTCATAGGTTGCCTTTTGTGGGATAATAAGTGCATTCTTCACAGGAATCTCCATTCTTACTTTTCCTGTTTGTCCGTTTCTTAAAAGCAAATCCGAGTTAGGAAACTTAGCACGGAAGGCTATGTTACCTGTTTCGTTATTAAACTCTCCTTCTATATTTTGGATAAAACCTTTCTCTGGGTGCTCTTGACCATTTGCCATAACTAGAGTTACTTGCTGCTTGCTTCTCTCATCAGCATTGGTTTGATAACTCAAATATTCTGGTTCAGAAACATTAAAATAAGCATAGACATTGGTATTATCTGAAAGACTCGTTAATAAATCTCCTTCTTCTATAAGACTTCCTAATTTGAGAGGAATTCTATTGATAACCCCAGAAAATGGTGCTCTGATAGTGGTAAAAGACAAATGTAACTGAGCCATTCTCATTTCTGCACTCGCGGCATCTAGTTTAGCTTTAGCCAAAGCTTTTTCATTTTTGGAAACAATATTATTCCCAGCCAAAATACTTGCGTTTTGGTATTCTATTCTAGCTTGTTCTACCTCAGCTCTTGTTTTCATGAATTCAGCCTCATAGACTTGTGGCATTATTCTGAACAGAACTTGTCCTGCTTTAACATACTGACCTTCGTCTACATAGATTTTATCCAAAAACCCCTTTCCTTGAGCTCTTACTTCTATGTTTTTTTGGGATTGTATTTGAGCTACAAAATCTTTGGATATATTGGTATCCATTTTTAGAGGTTGAGTTACAGGATAAACAGGCATCTCCTCTTTTTTATCTTTATCTTCTGATTTGCAAGAGGATAGATTTAAAATTATTAGTACTGATAAAAGTGTGATTTTATTCATTTCGTTAATTTGTTAAGTCATTAGAAAATTGTAGTACTTACCAAACCATAATTTGATAAGAGATTAATGCATCTAAACTATTGACTATAAGCAGAGATACACCATAATTTTGCAATAAAAAAACAAATCAAATTCTAATAGAACGAATGAAAATATAGCGTTTTACCTTTAGATAGGAAAAAACAGAAGTGTCTCTGTACAGTATTTTAGCTACCTTAAAGAGAGCTATAGAGAGTATGAAATAAAAAATAACTTCCTTAATAATACTAGAAATAATAGAACTAAAGTCTTCATCTATCTCGTTTAAAGAAGCTATTAAGCTAGCCGTATCCTCAGATAAATCTTTCTCAATAAGAGATGTATGCTTTTTAGAAAATTTAGCCAATGTTGTACCTACCTCTTTACCAAGTGGTAACTTCATAGAGTTTGCCTCTATTTTCCAAGAGGAAAATAAAGTAATCAAAACTACTAATAAAAGGGCTAAATACTTTTTCATTTCAGTGGGCAAAGGTAATTAGAGATTTCTTATTACAATGTGTATTAACAAACTTTAACATATTATAATTACCTATTGATACCTTGTGATAAGAAAATAGAGTGCCAAATTAAATTAGCACTCTATTTTATTCAAAATATTTTCAGTAAGATTATAACTGAGGTCCTGCCGCTACTAATCTCTTACCTTCTTCAGTATCTGTATATTGTTCAAAATTCTTAATATACTTAGCTGCTAGAGATTTTGCTTTTTCTTCCCATTCTGCTGGTGTAGCATAAGTATCTCTTGGGTCTAGGATACCTTCAGAAACATTAGGTAACGAAGTAGGAATTTCTAAATTCATTACAGGAACTACGCTCTTAAGAGCATTATCTATAGAACCATCTAAAATAGCATCAATGATAGCTCTTGTATCTTTTAATGAAATTCTCTTACCTGTACCATTCCACCCAGTGTTTACTAAATAAGCCTTAGCACCGTGCTCTTTCATTTTACTAATCAATGTTTTAGAGTACATTGTTGGGTGTAAAGTAAGGAATGCTTCCCCAAACGCTGGCGAAAACGAAGGTGTAGGTTCTGTGATACCTCTCTCTGTTCCTGCTAACTTAGAAGTATATCCACACAAGAAGTGATATTGTGCTTGGTCTTCTGAAAGTATAGATACTGGAGGTAATACTCCAAAAGCATCAGCTGATAGATATATAATCTTGCTAGCATGTCCTGCTTTAGAAGGAAGTACTATCTTATTGATATGATAGATAGGGTAAGAAACTCTAGTATTTTCTGTAATAGAACCGTCTTTATAATCTATCTCACCGTATTCATTTACCACAACATTCTCTAATAAAGCGTCTCTCTTAATTGCTCTAAAGATGTCTGGTTCTTTCTCCTCTGTAAGGTCGATAACTTTAGCGTAGCAACCTCCTTCATAGTTGAATACTCCGTTGTTATCCCAACCGTGCTCATCATCACCTATTAGGTATCTTTTCGGGTCTGCAGAAAGCGTTGTTTTACCTGTTCCTGAAAGACCAAAGAATAACGCTACATCTCCTTTCTCTCCTACATTGGCAGAACAGTGCATAGATGCCATACCTTTAAGTGGTAGGTAGTAGTTCATCATCGCGAACATACCTTTTTTCATCTCTCCACCGTACCAAGTACCTCCTATGATTTGGATTTTTTCTGTAAGGTTAAACATCACAAAGTTTTCAGAGTTTAGACCTTGTTTTTCCCAATCAGGGTTAGTAGTTTTAGAACCGTTCATCACAACAAAATCAGGCTCTCCGAAGTTTTCTAACTCGTGAACAGATGGTCTAATGAACATATTGGTAACAAAGTGTGCTTGCCAAGCCACCTCCATTACAAATCTTACTTTAAGTCTAGTATCAGGGTTAGTTCCGCAGAAAGCATCTACCACATAAAGTTTTTTAGATGTAGAAAGTTGCTTAAGAACTAAATCTTTACAATGTGCAAAAACTTCTGGAGAAGTAGGTCTGTTAACATTACCGTCCCAGTGTATTGTATCTTTAGTAATATCATCTAATACGATGTACCTATCCTTAGGGGATCTCCCTGTAAAAATTCCTGTTTTAACAGCTACCGCTCCTGATTCTGTTTGAGCTCCTTTCTCAAAGCCTTTGTTCTTGTCAGAAACCTCTGCTTTGTAAAGCTCTTCATAACTAGGATTATACACTACTTCATGGTAACCTGTAATCCCCAAATTGTGCAACTCTTGGATAATTTTTAAATTTTTCATAGGTGATATTAATTATATATAAATTATGGTTTTATTTTTCGGCTTACAAATTTACTTATTCTCCTAGAGGAATAGTGCGTTAAAGATAATGATATTAGTCAGAAATCACAACTTAAAAATAAAACACTGATTATCATAAAATTATATCCGAAAATTTAAAAATATTAGAAAAACCCTGCTCCTCAAAATAAGACCTTGCTCCAGAAAAATTCTCAGCCATAATAAAATCTCCACCCCAAGCTCCTAAACTTTTTATAAATCCTGGACAATCTGAAAAATAAAGTTCTTTAGCCGTAGGTATCCCTAAAAATTCAGAAAGTTTTTGCTCGTGTGCTATCATCAGTTTTGAAAATTCTTCTAAACCATCTGCTTTTATTACTGCATCAGTAAGTTCTGAAAAAAAAGCTATATCCTTTTTAGATTTTTCCCTTGCCTTATACAAAGCAATACCTTCTCTACTGTCTTGCTTTTGGTTTAAATGTATAAAGAGTAAATCGTCTTTAAATTTAGGTGAAAAATGCACAGGTACAACTTCCCTAAAGGGCTTTAGTTGGTACAATATAGATTTCTCTTCTAACGCCACTGCCACATCGTAGCTACTACCTCCCAATGTATTTTCGTTAAGAAGAAATGCATCTGTTTTTGCCCACTTTGCTAAGTTAGCCATTAGTGTAGAGCTACTCCCTAAACCATAATTGGCAGGAAACTGAAGATTAGTTTTGATATGATAGGAAACTCCTTTTTTAAACTTTTCCAGCGAAATAGATTGCAGATACTTTAATACTTTTAGGATAAAGTCTGCATTAGGTTTTAAGTTGGTAGAAATAATTTCCCACTTACGATAATCTATCTCTATAGACAGCCACAACTGGTTTTGATGATAAGTTTCCCAAAAGATTTTAGCATTGTTATCCTCTTTTTCTTCCACCCATAAATCTTGCCCCATTTTGGTTGGCAATGCCAAAGCTTTAGCACCGTCTAAAACAACATACTCGGAAGTGATGAGTAGTTTTCCTGGTGAGAAATAATGTTCCATAAGGCAAATTTAATTCTAATTATCCAGTTTTAAAACAAGTAAACTTTATTTTGCCTCAATTATTAGTTGATATATTGTTATATTTGTTCATTGGTTTATTATTTAACACATAACCTTATGCTTATGAAAAAAGTATTATGGCTGAGTTTACTATTAACATTTTTTACTTATAAATCGCAAGTAAAAGATAATCTGAATATTCCAAAAAAGCCAAAAATAGGGCTCGTTTTAGCAGGTGGCGGAGCCAAAGGTTTTGCTCATGTAGGGGTTCTTAAGGTGTTAGATTCTTTAGGTGTAAAGGTAGATTATATCTCAGGGACGAGTATGGGGGCTATTGTGGGTGGACTATATGCTTCTGGATATACAGGAAACGATATTGAGAAAATAATAACCAATACCGATTTTTACGACATCATCGCTAACGAAAAAAATAGAAAGGAAACTTCCTTTTTCAGTAAAGCCACAGATAAATATCTTCTGAATATACCCATAAAAAACGGTAAAATAAATGTACTCCCTAAAGCTATTTCTACGGGACAGAAGAACATTTATATGCTTAAAGAATTATTTAAAAATGTTTCTAATGTAGAAAATTTTTCTCAACTTCCTATCCCATTTATGTGTGTTACCACAAACCTTGAAAGTGGTAAGATGAAAATCTTTGAAAAAGGAGATTTAATTAAAGCTATTATGGCGAGTTCTGCCTATCCTTCGCTTATGGACCCCGTTAAGATAGGTGATAGCCTTTATATAGATGGGGCTATGACCATCAACTACCCGGCACAACCTCTCAAAGAGAAAGGAATGGATATTATTATAGGAGTAGATTTAAGTCAAGGTTTAGCTAAAAGAGAAGATTTACAAAGTGCTATTAGTATCCTCAACCAAGTGATAGATTTTGGAATACAGAATGAAACTAAAAATCAATATCAATACATTGACATTAACATACACCCAAAGCTAGACGGTATGAATGCCACTAGCTACGGAGACAAAGAAAAAATACTAAAACTAGGCTACGAAGAAGCTCAAAAATACATTGATATACTATCCAAACTTCCTAAACGAAAACATACCCAACTAAGAGTAGCATCTAACCCTATTTACTCTAACATTTACAAAATAGATAGTTTGGAAGTGAAGAACAATAAAATATTTAGTCGTTCATACTTACAAGGTAAGATGAATTTAAAAACACCTTCACCACAAACTTACGGAAGTATCAATAAAATGGTAGATAAGCTATACGCTACCAACAACTATAATCTCATTAACTATGACATCATTCAAAACAACGGGAAAAATATACTCCAAGTTACAGTAGATGAAGACCAAAGCAGATATTACTTAAAGTTTGGATTACACTATGATGAGTTATTTAAAACCGGCCTACTCATCAATGCCACTGCCAGAAGACTACTACTACCCAACTCTACCGTATCATTAGATGCTGTCATAGGCGATCGCCCTCGGTATTATTTCAACTATTTTATGGATAACGGCTACATTCCGGGATTAGGCATTTACGCCTCAGGAATGAAACTCTATCTCAGAGACAACAAAGGCGCATCCACCGAACAATGGCTATGGTTCCGAAACGAAGCATTCATCCACTCCATATGGAAAGATCGCTACGCAATAGGCGGTGGTATAAGCCACGATTATTTCGAATCAACCGTTTCGGTAGATGGCGCAAAAGTCAAATATTCCTTTAACCCTTACCTTTTTATCAAAAGCGATACCCAAGACGATAAAAACTTTCCGACGAGAGGGTTTTATTTAGAAGCCGAAGGAAAAATCCTTGAGCTATTCAACAGCAACTCCGAACTTACTCCTATACAAACCAAAGCCGATATAAGAATATATTTCCCTTTTGCTTCATGGTTTACCTATAACATCAATTTATTTGGAGGGTTCACAACTAATTACGATCAACTTTCTCATTTTTACCATTACCGTATCGGTGGTATTTTTGAACAACGATTAGGTAATTTTGTCCAAATGCCGGGATATTATTTTGGCGATCGATCCTCGCCCAATCTTTTAGCGGTTTCCAATAATTTTCAATTTCGTCTAAAGAAAAATTATTTTGTAACAACACATTTTTCTTTGGCTAACTTATATGACCAAACAAATCTCAACCAAATTGTTAAAATAACCGATAAATCATTAGGTGTTACTTTGGGTTACAAATCGCCTTTTGGACAAATAAAAATCAATTACAGTAATCCCCTAAACAAAAACAAAGGAATGTTTAATGTCATATTAGGACATTGGTTTTAAAAACTTAATTAAAAATGATACAATTCTTTTTTGAAGAAATAGAGCCCATTAGTATATCTACCGACATCAGCAAATGGTTAGAACAAATCATCTTATCAGAACACAAAAAACTAGGCAAGATAAACTACATATTCTGTGATGACGAGTATCTCCTCAAGATAAATCAAGAGCATTTACAACACGATTATTATACCGACATTATTACCTTTGACTATGTTAGAGGAAACACCATATCAGGCGATATTTTTGTATCCGTAGAACGCATTAAAGACAATGCCTCTACCCTATCCAAAGACTACCAGTCAGAATTTCTAAGAGTATTAGCTCACGGCGTTCTGCATCTCTGCGGATATAAAGACAAAACAGAAGAAGACATTAAAACAATGCGTGGAAAAGAGGATTTCTACCTTAGCAAAACCACCTTAGCCCCTCGTTAGGACTAAGGTGATTTTAGAATAAAAAAACTTCCCTAAGCGTTTTTAGCCGATTTTATAATCTCATTCAGTTCTTTGTAGAGAGCTGCCCACTCCGCTTGGGATTGCATTGCCGACACCAAATTGATATAATTCCGTATTGATTTTTCTATATCCCCACGCAAGGCACTAGCAGATTTAGTTAGTCTTAATGTTGCATTCGCTTCGGTTTGTTCCGATAGGAGGTTAGAAAATGTTTCTTGTTTCGTTTTTAAATCATTAAATACAGGAGTTAAATTAAGAGTATTTAGAGCCGTTTTATTGGGTTCTGCATCTAGTTCTGCGAGCAATTTGTTAAGCAATACCGACTGGTCTGCATAAGACTTTTTATCCAAATTCAAATCATTACGCTTAAAAACCTCATACAACGCCACCGCCTTCTCTTGGTTTGGCAATAAGTCCAGAGCCGCATAGGCTTTTAGATACACCTTAAGACCCACAAAAACCTTATCTCGCTCCTTATCGGCTTTGGCAACCTCTGCCCCTTTGCCGCTATACAACTGTTTTGCCACCAAATCTTTGTACAAATTATACTCCGCCTCCAGAGCCTTTAGCAAAGGGTGGTTGCTTATACTAATGGTATAGTTTCCATTCTTAGATGCCGAAATCAAACGCTCTGCTAATGCAGCAAGTGTAACGGTTTTTAATTTTCCTAAACTAATTTTCATTTTTAAAAAGATTTTAAAAGATTTACTATATTTTATGTGCTGAAGTTAAAAAAATTCAGATAAACACGCAATATCATCTTTATTTTTACACAAAATAAAATGTTAAGACGAATGGATTGTAGCGGAGCTTACAAAATACCAAAGTAGAGCTTCCGTTCGCCATTAGAATTTTTAAAATGAGGCGGTAGCACCTCCGTATCCATACCGAACTTTTAAACCATCAGAGTAGAGTTTCCGCCTGTGTACTTTGCTTTTAAAATATTAAAATAGAAACTCCATTTGCCGCCCGAACTTTTAAAATAAAAATACCACCTAAAAGGTGGTATTAACTAATGAAAAAATTATTTTTTAATAGGTTGCATCAAAAATTGTACTATTAGAATTTATATCCTAGACCTATTTGGAAACCTCTATTTTTAATAATTCCGTCCTCTTCCTCTGGTTTTACAACATTAGCTAAACCTAAGTTGTATCTTGCATCAAAGAATAATCCGTTGTTAGGAAGGTTATATTCCGCACCTAAGATAAGTCCCCCATCAAGGAAACTGATATTTCTTGGATCTGCCTTTATAATTCTATTTCCACTTTTAACTTTATATCCTAAAATACCTCCTAAATATCCTCCACCCACAACATTTAATCCATCTACAACATTATATTTTACCATAAATGGAACATTAATTTGGTTTATTATTACTTGATTTTTATCTTGCTTTGCTCCATTTGATACATAAAGAGCTTCTACTTGCCCATAAAGCTTATCACCTAAAGGAAACTCTACTAAACCTCCCGCGTAAAAAGATGTTCTGTAATCAGGAATATGAATTTCATCCTCTTCTAAATCAATAACTTTTACAGTAGCAAGGTTTACCCCTCCTTTTAGACCAAATTTCACTTCTTGTGAAAAACCTAATGTAGTAGCCATAACTACTAACGCACTTGTAAGTATTCTTTTCATTGTTAAAAAATTTAAAATTATGTTATCTTAATATCGTTCATATTCTATATTTTCAATACCTATTCTGAAAACTAAATATTTTCCCCTCACTTTCGGTCTATCCACTGGTAGTGCATATACCGTAAAATTTTGACTATATTTCATTTCTACTTTACCAGTAGAAGGGTTATATGTATAACTTCCTGGTACTATATTACTTTTTTTTCCTACTTTATCAGAAAAAATTGTACTACTAACATAGAAAGTACTATCACTATCAAAGGTTATATATTGTATAACTGATTTAATACCATACTCATCAAAATAACCATTTGTATATCTACTATACTCTTTTCCGCTATAGTGTTTATACCACGTTGTATTAACTAAGCTAGTAGGTATTTTTTCTACATCTTCCAAATCATCATTATTTCTATCACATTGGATAAATAAGACCAATGAACTAAATAATACTACTAGAGAAACTATTTTTTTCATCGTATTAAAATTTTCGCAGCGAAAATACTTTCATTATTGATAAAAATCTTACCTTTGCTGTTATAAAATATAATAAAAAAGTTATAATTTATGATAGGTTATAAAATTAAAAACATAAGAGAACTGAAAAATCTAACACAAGAATATATGGCAGAAAGGTTAGATATTTCACAAGCAGCTTACTCTAAATTAGAAAAAGGTAATACCAAAATATCCGAAGAGAAACTAAATAAAATTGCCGAAATTCTTGATGTAAATCCAGAAGACATTACCGATTTTGACAACAAGAAGGTTTTAAATAGTTTCAATAACGTCAAAGGAAATAACAACGGAATTATAACCTATAACGAAAAAGATATTATTCTTATCCGACGGCTTTATGAGGATAAAATAAACTTATTAGAAAAACTCCTACAAAAAGCAGAGGAAGAGATAGAACATCTTAAAGCTATTTTAAAATAGCTTTTAATATAAAAGGCAATTCTAAAAAAGAAATGAAAAACAAATTTGAACTCTACGAAGAATACGGTGTAAAGGAATATTGGATTATAAACCCACTAGACGAGATAGTCTATATCCACACTTTAGAAAACGGAAAATACAAAGGAACTTTGCCCATCGTAGATGATTTTATTTGTTCAGAAATTTTTCCAGAGATAAAAATTCATACCGACGATATTTTCAAAGGATAAAAATTAAAAAACAACCCCAATGTTTCACGTGAAACATTTTAAATTTAGATAAGAAACAAATACATATAATGATAAACGAAGTATATGATGTTATAGTAGTAGGAGCAGGACACGCAGGTTGCGAAGCAGCCGCAGCCGCAGCCAATCTAGGCTCCAAAACACTCCTCATTACTATGAATATGGAAACCATAGGCAAAATGAGTTGCAACCCAGCTATGGGAGGCATCGCCAAAGGGCAAATCGTAAGAGAAATAGACGCTATGGGAGGCTATAGTGGTATTGTAGCAGATAAATCTGCCATACAATTCAAAATGCTCAACCTATCCAAAGGACCCGCAATGTGGTCGCCTAGAACTCAAAACGACCGTATGCTCTTCGCAGAAGAATGGAGATTGGCCCTAGAAAACACACCTAACCTAGACTTCTTCCAAGATATGGTAAAACAACTCATCATAGAAGGGAACAAAGTTGCAGGAGTTATCACTTCACTTGGGATAGAGATAAAAGGAAAATCCGTAGTATTAACCAATGGCACATTCCTTAATGGACTTATCCACGTTGGCGACAAACAACTAGGCGGCGGAAGAATGGGCGAACCAAAAGCCTTCGGCATTACCGAGCAACTTGTAGATTTAGGATTTACCGCAGGAAGAATGAAAACAGGAACTCCTCCTAGAGTGGACGGAAGAACTCTAGACTACTCCAAAATGGAAGAACAACCCGGAGATGAAAATCCTCAAAAATTCTCCTATCTAGACACGCCAAGACTTACCAAACAACGCTCTTGCCACATTACTTACACCAACGAAATTGTACACGATATACTCCGTTCAGGGTTTGACAGAAGCCCTATGTTCAACGGGACTATCCAAAGCCTCGGACCTAGATATTGCCCAAGTATAGAAGATAAAATCAATCGTTTTGCAGAACGAAACAGACATCAACTATTTGTAGAACCCGAAGGTTGGAAAACCATAGAAATCTATGTAAATGGTTTCAGCTCTTCCCTACCCGAAGACATACAAATAAAGGCAATGAAACACATTCCTGGCTTTGAGAATGTAAAAGTATTCCGTCCAGGATATGCCATAGAATACGACTATTTCCCTCCTACACAGCTTAATCATACCCTAGAAACCAAAATAATAGAAAACCTCTATTTCGCAGGGCAAATCAATGGAACTACTGGTTACGAAGAAGCCGCAGGACAAGGGCTTATAGCAGGTATCAACGCTCACAATAAAGTACACGAAAAAGAAGCCTTTATTCTCAACAGAGACGAGGCTTATATAGGTGTACTTATAGACGACCTCATCACCAAAGGTACAGAGGAACCTTATAGAATGTTTACCTCTCGTGCAGAGTACAGATTGTTACTTAGACAAGACAATGCAGACATTCGTTTAACAGAAAAATCTTACAAACTAGGTCTTGCAAAAGAAGAAAGACTACAAAAAGTTGAGGACAAAATAAAGAAAAGCGAAGAATTAGAAAACTTCTTAAAGGATTATTCCTTAAAACCAAAACAAATTAACCCTATACTCGAAAGTATAGAATCTTCTCCTGTAGACCAAGCCTACCGTGCCTCACAAATTCTTACCAGACCTAATATGAAATTGGAGCTTCTGGAAGAAATAGAAGAGATAAAAAATACGAGTAGAAACTATTCGGACGAAGTAAGAGAACAAGCAGAAATCAACATAAAGTATAGAGGTTACATAGAAAAAGAAAAAGAAAATGTAGCCAAATTACACAGATTGGAAAACATCAAAATCCCCGAAGATTTTGATTTTACAAAAATCAATAGTCTTTCTGCCGAAGCTAAACAAAAACTCAATAATATAAGACCTAAAACCATAGCACAAGCCTCTAGAATAAGTGGCGTTTCTCCTGCTGACATCAATGTGTTACTTATATTTTTAGGAAGATAAATATTTACATTCGTTGAATGTTTCACGTGAAACATTCAACGAGTTTTTATTAGAATTTATATGAAGATAAAAGACCATTTTCTTTCTCAAGAGATTTTTGAAATTAAAGAAACCTCTATCAAAGGTATCTTAAAAACATATCCCGTACCCGAAAATATTGGCAAATATTACGAGAGTGATAAGTATATTTCCCATCATCAGGACAGTGGTAGTTTAAAGGAATTTGTTTATAAATTTATACAAAGTTTCAACATTAAATACAAGGCTAAAATAGTTAGGGAAAATCTTTCTGCTCCTAATTCTAAAAACTGTAAAATTTTAGACTACGGTTGTGGAGCAGGTGAATTTATAAAATCCCTAGAAAATAAATACATTACTTACGGCTACGAACCCAACGAAAAAGCTAGAAACTTCGCTAAGAAAAAAAGTTTTAAAACAAAATTTATAGACTCTCTGAACGAAATAGAAGATAATACATTAGACATTATAAGTCTATGGCATGTCTTCGAACATATAGAAAATCAGAAAGAAATACTAGATTTATTCAAGCAAAAATTGAAATCTGATGGAACACTCATTATTGCTGTTCCCAATTATAAATCTTACGACGCCGAAAGATACCAAGATTTTTGGGCGGCTTATGATGTGCCTAGACACCTATTTCATTTCTCAAGAGAAGGAATGGAAACACTAATGCAACAGGAACAACTTAAAATAAAAAAAATAGCACCTCTCCTACTTGATGCGTTTTATATTTCTATACTTAGCGAAAAATACAAAAAAAATAAACTTTTTTGGCTTTTTGGAGGTATCTATGGAGCGGTTTCTAATTTTAAAGCGTCAAAAACGGGAGATTTTTCTAGTTTGATATATATAGTCAAAAAAAAATAGAAAATGGATTTTTACCCCATTTATTAAAGTCGTTTTTTTGTAAAATTTACAAAAAGCCCAACTTTATAAAGCTGGGCTTTTATGTACTCTATTGCTTAATCACAAAAATAGAATTTTGTGGTAAAGTGGTTTGATAAGTTTCATAATTAGGACATCTTTCAGGATTATACCAAATTTTATCTCTATCAAAAAATATCCTCATTTTATTAGGCTGCTTAGAATATACTTCCATAAATACCACTCCAGAATCATTACATTCTGTATTGATTATTAAGTTCATCATGTAAATATTTCTTTGAAAATTATCTCCATGAAAATAAATTTTATCATCATTTCTTTCTGATAAAGTACTGTATGTTACCTTTCCATTGCTATCTTGTACCTGCATTCTTCCAATCAATAAATCTCTATATAAACCTTTTCCACTACCATATTTGATTCTTTTGTTAAATTTAAAAGTATAAATTTTACCATTATATGTTCCTTTCCATATGCCCACAAATTTATCTAACCTATTATCTACATCTTTTACATAAGTGAGATATTCTAAATCAGGACAACCTTCGGATTGGTAGTTAGGTCTATTAACACAATCTTCCAATTGCTTTAGTGTTCCTATTGATTGTTGTGTGTAAACTATATTTACCAAGAATACCGTTAGTAAATAACTTAATATTATTTTTTTCATTTTTTTATATTTTTAAAAATTATGGGCAGTCACTAGACTGTATTCTGTTGTTATTTCCCAAAGTTTTATTTTCTACAGTACCATTATTTTAGTCTTATACAAAGATATACCTTTTACTTTCATCTTATCTTTTAACTTTATAAAAGAAAAACCCAGCATAGTATATACTGGGCTTTTATGTCCTATTGCTTTGTTAGTATAATCTCTTCATTAGGTATGGTTACTTCATAAGTTTCATAATTAGGACATCTTTCAGGATTATACCAAATTTTGTCTCTATCCATATAAAGACGCATTTTGTTAGGTTGCTTAGAATAAACCTCCATAAACACCACTCCAGAATCATTACATTCTGTATTCGCTATAAAATCCATCATATAAGTTCTTCGTTGAAAGGTCCAGCCACTAAAATAAGTTTTATCATCATCTTCATTAAAGGTATTATAAATAATCTTTCCATTTCTATCTGTGATTTTAAGCCTTCCTATCAAAAAATCCCATCTTACCTCATATTTATCATCATTTAATTTTTTTACAAAATTAAATTCATATGTTTTTCCATTATATATTCCCTTCCATGTACCTACAAATCTATTTAAATCACCGTTAATATCTTTTGCATAAGATACATCTTCAGGAATTCCATTAGGAGATTTTGAGTATTCGTATGCTTGGGCTAATGATATTGTTCTTTGGGCATTAAAACAATGTACTATACCCAAAAGTATTATTAATATTATTTTTTTCATTTTTTATATTTTTAAAAATTATGGACAGTCACTAGACTGTATTCTGTTATTATTTCCTAAAGTTTTATTTTGCACAGTGCCATTATTTTTAGTCTTATACAAAGATACACCGTTTATTTTCATCTCATCTTTTAAAAATTTTAAAAATTTCAATTCATGGCTACCCCTAGATCTTTTCCAAAATTCTACCATTTTATTCCCCCATTCTCTTGTATTAAATCCTGTTTTAATATCTTCAGCAGTACCTGTAAATTTAATGGTATAAATCCCATCACTGGAGACCATAGTTCCGTATAGGTCGGCATAGTTACCACTTGTTTGCATTTGTGCCATGGTCATTAGGGCATCTACATCTGCAGGAGAAAACATCTTGATGGGTTGCCTTATTTCAGAATTGCCATATTCGTCTACACGCCCCGATTCATACTCATTAACATGAGTGTGGATATAGCCTTTAGTATCCTCATTGATATTGATTCTCAACCCATCTGAATGTCCTGTAGAAGCACTAGGTGTAAGATTTTCAAATGTCCCATTTTTATTCTCTTTGTAACCTGTTTCATAAGTTCTGTTAAGAACAGATGCCCTATTAAGCTCCTCTATTTTGCTTCTGTATCCTGCACTAGAGTTCATTGTCTTCATTTTTTCGCAAGGGTCTGTGGGAGGGTTTTGTGGTGGAGGTGATTGGCTACCACCGCCACTACCACTGCCATCATCCGATTTACACATATCATACATACTACAACCTCCTCCTCCATCAATCCCCCTTCCTGGATTATGATCACCGTACCAAGGAGATGTGCTACCACCGCCACCACCAATACCTCTACGCGGAGGTGGAGAAATAATAACCCCATCTATCACACAATTATCATAATAACTTCCCTTTTTTTCACAAATACCCATAGGTAATAACTCAAAGAGATTATGTTTGTTTACCTTAAATACATATCTATCCCTATACTTTTCCTCAAATAGATGAGCATTAGTTTTATAAATATCCGTATCAGGTTTTAAACTGTAGAAATAAACTTTGGTCTCATCTTCCGAAAGTACTCCTGCTACCAACTCTGCTACCTTACCACCTTTTATCCTAGGGAATACTACCCACCTATCCCCATTTTTTTCAACAATAGTCTGAGAGCGGATATTAAAATCTATATAAGCTTCGGCTTCTACTGCTGTTAGTGCTACTTCATTCTTTTTAGAAAGTCCCCTAAGACGCTCCAGTTGGCTCCTCCCTGATAGGTTTTTGCTATGCAAACTATCATACCGTAATACCAACCGTGCAAATCCACTAGGGTAGTCTATCACTTCATTATCAGTTTTCTTTGTAAAGACACTAAACTTCTTAGTCAAATCATCTTGTCGTTTGGCATTGGTTACCATATCGTCTGCCCTACAACCTGTTAATAACAACAGACCGAACAGACCCAAAATAGTTAATTTTTGTTTCATATTTTATCTTTTTTGTTATTGTTTTTTTATTAGGTGTCCCCTTCGGAACGGACTTTTATCCTGTAGTTTACGACCTGTTGCCCCTTATCAATCCCTTTTTTACCCCTTCTGGAGAGGTCGCTTAGCCCTTCTAGAGGGGTGTCGAGGCTTTAAATAACGCCTCCTGCACCCCTAAAATAGAGCCCCCTTTACCCGTAATTAGAGGGGTTAGTTGGTAGGTTCAGAGGGCTTAGCAACGGGGGCTTTTGCCCTTCCTCCGGGGTATTGTTGCTTAAGGTCGGTGTAGATGGTGCCTGCTCCAGGGTCGTTATTGGTAGCGGCCACCTTTATCGCACGGTAAAACATCAGGGCAGCACCGTCCAAATCATAACCCAACAGGAGGTTGGTATCCTTCATCAGTTGTAGTTGTTGGTCTAGAAGGTTGATGAGTTCGTTGAGTTGTTTGTGGGCGGCGTAGTCTTGGTCGAACTCCGTTTTGTCCACATAAGCAGGTACTTTGGTAGGGTTGGCGTCCATCTGGAGTTTCACACGGTCTATCCAAACCTCCTTTTCGTACTTTACCCGCCCGAAACCTTGCCTTTCCGTAGGCGTAAGGCTCTTTACTTTACCTTCTAAAACACCGGCAATGGTGCTGATAGCGTCTTTCACTTTTTTGATTTCTTCTGTACTGAAGTTTACAGAAATGGTGTTCTCTTGTGCCATTTTTACTTGTTTTTATTAGGTTGATATCTATTTTTACTAAAAATCACATACTATTTTAGCCTCTAATGAGATAAATAGGTAATGATTTTTATTTTTCGATGATAAATCGATAAATTGTATTTCTATTATGCAAATCTTTGTTTTTTTGGCTGAAATCTCTTTATTTATGGGATATAGCGATGAGTTCCCTTAGCATCATCTTGTGAAATTCTAATGCAAAAATGGGTGGGAAGAAGGGGAAATCGGTATTTCATAAAAGGAAACGCGAATTGCCAATTACATTAGTTTCAGTTACTTATTAAAGTTTTAAACCTATCACAACCTCTAAAAAATAATTCTTATTTTCACGGAATAATTTTAAACTAAAGACGATGAACTATACTTTAAAATCTATGAGTGCTGCTTTGTTGTTTTCCATCACGACAGTAGCCTTCGCTCAAACTTCTCACCCTGTTGTAGAAAAAATGATAGACGAGACCTATCAAAATTCTCAATTAGAAAAACTTGGATACGAGCTAATTGATAAAATAGGTCCGAGATTAGTAGGAAGTCCAAAAATGCAACAAGCTCACGATTGGGCGGTAAACCAATTCAAATCTTGGGGAATTTCCGCAAAAAATGAACCTTGGGGCGAGTGGCGTTCTTGGGAAAGAGGTACTTCTCAAATCACTCTTACACAGCCTTACATCAAATCTTTGGAAGGGAGACAGCTGGCGTTCAGCCCTGCTACAACAAAAAACGGGGTGGAAGCAGAACTCATCACAATGCCTGTATTTAAAACTAAAGCCGAGTTTGAGACTTTTTTAAAAGGAGTAAAGGGAAAAATTGTAATGATTAGCCCATACGAACCTAGCGGAAGACCTGATTATAACTGGAAAGAATATGCTACGGAAGAGTCCTACAAAAAATATAAAGAAGAGGCTGAAAAAAGAAATAAAGAGTGGGCTGCTTCTATGAAAACCATTAACTATACAACACGCACCATTCAGAAACCTATCGAGGAAGCAGGTGCAGTAGGTATCGTTACATCCACTTGGAGTGGTGGGTTTGGGGTTAGTAGAATTTTCAATGCTACCACATCTAAAATTCCTGTTGTAGATATTGCGTTAGAAGATTATGGTCAGCTTTACAGAATGGTACAATATGGCGACCGCCCTAAAATCAATCTAAATGTTCAAAGTAAAAACCACGGCACTGCTAAAACTTTCAATACAATAGCAGAGCTCCCTGGGACTACTCATAAAGATGAATATGTTATCTTGTCTGCCCATATAGATTCTTGGGACGGTGCGTCTGGTGCAGTGGATAATGGCACTGGTGTTATTACTATGATGGAGGTAGCTCGTATCCTCAAAAAATACTATCCTAACCCTAAAAGAACTATTATAGTTGGTCTATGGGGAAGCGAGGAACAAGGGCTAAATGGCAGCCGTGCTTTCGTATCGGATAACAAAGATAAATTACCTAAAATACAAGCTGTTTTTAACCAAGACAACGGTACTGGTAGGATACAATACATCAATGGTTCGGGCTTTGTGCACGCCTACAATTACCTCCAAAAATGGATTGCTCCTGCACCTGAATACATCAAAAAGGAATTAAAATATACCTTCCCTGGTTCTGCAAGTGGCGGAAGTAGCGACCACGTTTCTTTTGTGGCTGCTGGTGTACCAGCCTTTATGTTGGGCTCTTTAAACTGGTCATACGGTACTTATACTTGGCATACCAATAGAGATACTTACGATAAAATAGTTTTTGATGATTTAAAGCACAATGTGGCACTCATCGCTACAATAACCTATATGGCGAGCGAAGACCCTGAACAAAGCAATCGTGAAAAGATGGTTTTACCCATCAACCCGACCACAGGAAAACAATACGAATGGCCTGAAATTAAAGAACCTACTCGTAAAGGCGGTTTTTGATTAAAACAACTTTTATGAAAAGAGGGTATCCATAATGGATACCCTCTTCAATTTTAGTTTTTGTATAATATCTAATTCTGTTTAATAAGAGGATTTGCGTTTAGCTCTCTTCTAGGTATTAAGAAAGTCCAACGAGAGTCCCCTGCTGATACCTCAAATACATTATTAACTACAACACTATTATGATTGCTGCCTGTTCTGTTAAGAGGTTGGTTAAGTCTCTTTAAATCTAAAAATCTAAAGCCTTCTCCCCACAGTTCTATACGGCGGCTATCTAATATTTCGTTGATATAAGCTTCTCCTGTAGCAGTAGTAGCTACATAAGCTGGATTTCTGTTTTTAGAAAATTCGGTAAATACAACCTTAGATTCAGGTTCTTTGCCTAATCTTGCTAGAGCCTCTGCTTCTATTAAATACATTTCAGCAGCTCTCATATAAGGCACATCCATTCTACTATCTCCAGTACCTACTGCTAAGAATTTTTGACTGGTATAAGGGTACTTAGCAAAATTGGAAGGTAAACTTAAACTCAAGTGTTTTCCTGTAGGATCCACTACTTGCGTTCTCACATCTGTGCTAGGAAACTTGCTGTAAAGCAACTTATTCATAGCCTTTGGATTCTGTCTGATATTAGTAGAACTAAAATTTCTAGACATATAAGCACCAAAATTAGCAAAATAAGCCGTTTGATCTTCTTTAATGTAACTACCCCAAATCCATTCTGAATTATCTAGACTGTTAAAACCTGCTTTGTAAGCACTATTACTCATTAAAGTATAGCCTTGTCTTGCCAGTTTTGCTAATTCAGCAGCCTCTTTATAATTTCCTAAAACTAGTGCTACTCTTGCTTTTATACCTCTTACTACTTCAACATTAAAGTGTGACTTATGTACTCTACTAATTCCGTTTAAAAGCTCTATTGATTTATCTAAATCAGCATTAATTTGTTTATAAACTTCCTCTACTGAAGATCTTGCTAGTGGATCATCAGTAGGTTCTAATCTTAATGGAATACCCTTAGGATTGGGTGTTCCATCATATCTCTTAGCATATAATTGTACTAATTGAAAATGACAAAATGCTCTAAAGGCATAAGCTTGACCTAGAGCGTTCTTTTTAGTAACTTCACTCCCTGAAGCATCATTACCATCTTTTATCAAAACATTAGCATTTCTTATAAGTTTATAATAAAACTTCCAAGGATATAGAGCATCAGAAGAATTTTCATCTTGATGACCCAACCATCTTACAGAAGATATATACCAACTATTACCCACGCTAGGAAATACTAAATCATCCCCTAAGGCATCCATTATAATCATAATACCTGATTGCCCTGATTGTCCTTGGCTATCCTGTCTAGTATACATACTTCTATGCATACCATTTATAGAAAGCATCATGTTATCTGCTGTTTGAGTAATGCTTTCTGCTGAAATATCACTAGTAGGAACTGTGTCAAGATAAGAGTCTCTACAAGATTCTGCAGTTAAAAATGCTCCTAATAGAGAAGTGTATATTAAAAATCTTTTCATTGTAATACTTGTTTAAAAAATTAAAAATTAGTAGAAAAACCAAAACTAATAATTCTAGCAGGTGTAAATCTATTAGCCGTAACACCTGAGAAACTTTGTGCTGGTTCTAGACCTTTTCTAGCTGTTTTAGACCATATATTTTCTCCGTTAACAAATATCTTAAGATTATTAACCCCTATCGGATTTACAATCTCTCTAGGCATTTCGTAAGATAAAGTTACTTGTCTTAAAGTAATATAATCTGAACTAACTAACCATCTGCTAGAACCTACTCCTACACTTTGGTAATTAGATGCATCTAATCTAGGTACATCTGTTATATCTCCTGGATTTTGCCATCTCCTAAGTATATCTGTACTAAGTGCATCTCCCTGAGGATAAGCACTCATAAGACCTGCATAATTAGTATCATAAGTCTTACCCCCTAATTGGTAAGTGAATAATGCTGATAAAGAGACTGATTTATACTTAAACATAGTTCCGAAACTACCAAAAAGCTTAGGAATAGCACTCCCCGAATAGTCATACTTTGCATCATTATGGTTTGTAGTTACTTTTACTCCATTTATTTCTCTAAGAGTAGTTCCTCCTTTAGCTATAGCTTCATCGGAAGCATAGAATAACCCCATACCATCAGCAGGATCTACTCCATACCATTGTCTTAACCAGTAGTCATATATAGATTTTCCTACCATATATTTTTTAGTTCCAACTATTCTTTCCTCCTGAGGAAATTTAGTAATTTCATTATTTAGAGTGGAAGCATTAATATTTAGATTCCATTTGAAGTTATTTGTTCTAATGATGTCCATATTAAGTGCTACCTCTATCCCCGAGTTTACTAAAGCTCCTGTATTTTCATCTCGAGTACTAATACCTGAAGATTCTGGTTTTGGCACAGATAAGATAAGACCATCTGTTCCTCTCTTATAATATTCTACACTACCTGTTACTCTATTATTAAATAAACCAAACTCTAAAGCAAAATCTAATTGTGTATTGCTCTCCCATGTTAACTGTGGATTACCTACACTATTTATCATTACTCCTGCATAATCTCCATTGTTATAACCTAAACTATAGAGAGGTTGCCAAGCATAATAAGATACATCTGTACTATAACTACCATCATTACCCACTTGCCCGTAAGATCCTCTAAGCTTTAATTGACTTATTGTAGAATTACCCTTTAAGAAATTCTCTTGGTCTATTCTCCATCCTGCCCCTAATGACCAAAATGTAGCCCAACGGATATCTTTATGGAATCTAGCAGATCCATCCCTTCTAATAGAGGCAGAAAGTAAATACTTTCTGCTATAATCATAGTTTAACCTAGAAAAGTAGGATTCCTTAGGTAAAATCATATCATAAGAAGTTAAATTGGTAGGTGTTACAAAATTAACTAACTCATCATTCCCATCAACTACCTGATTTGTCTTACGACCATAAACATACTCATATTTGTAAGAAATATTTTCGTGTCCCAATAGTACATTCAAATTATGACGTCCAAAAGATTTATCATAATTAAGTAACTGATTAAAGGTAATTGTACGTGATTCTGTAACAGTTCTTGATGCCGCCCCATTAGGTACTGCATCACCTATGATTTTATTACGATAAGTTATCCCTTTGTAATTTCTCAAGTCATAACCTACATTGGTAGTGAATGTTAATTCTGGTAACAATTTAAACTCTCCAAAAAATCTTGAGTTAACATTATATATTTTATCATAATTTCTGTTCAGTAATGTTTCTTGAATTACATGTCTACCTCCAGCTGCACCTGCTCCTCTCTTATCTCCTGCATCATAGATACGATTACCTTCTTTATCATATATATATCCTCCAGTAATTGGGTCATGGGCATAAACATTATAAATAGGTCCTATATTTCTAGTCCAATTAAATGGATTAACATAAGAATTATTATTATCTACTCCATCTATAGCTTGGTTAGAAAATGAATTTGAATAAGCCAAATTAGTACCTACCTTAAACCAATCTTTAACTTGAGTATCTATATTTAATCTAGCTGAAATTCTTTCATAGTCTGAACTCAAAGCGTAAGCATCTTCCTTAAGATATCCAAATGATGCATAGTAAGTAGTTTTATCTGTTCCTCCACTATAATTGAAATCATAGTTTTGTCTCATACCTACCTTAAAAAATTCCTTTTGCCAATCTAAATCATCATATTTTAAAGATGCATTAGGGTTTAAAACTCCATCTATTACTAATTGATTATCAGCAATATTATATACATTATTCTTCAGAACATCAGGTATCAATGTTCTAGAAGCGTACGCATTAGCATCCGCTAATGACATTGAATTACTAGGGCTATAAATTTGCCCATTTCTTATTGCTTCCCATACTATTGGATAATATTGAGCTGCATTCAATCGATCATATTCAGGAATAGACCTCATAGAGATACCAGTACTTGCACTAAAATTAAACTGAGATTTTCCTCTTTTTCCCTTTTTAGTAGTAATCATAACTACTCCATTAGCCGCACTAGATCCATATAAAGAAGTTGAAGCCGCATCTTTTAATATATTTAAAGACTCTATATCATCAGGGTTTATATTGGCTATATTTCCGTTATAAACAGTTCCATCTACTATAAACAAAGGACTATTATTTGAGCCTATAGAACTAAATCCTCTGATTGTAATTGAAGGTCCACTCCCAGGCTGTCCTGTACTTGTAGAAATCTGTACTCCAGGAGTAGCTCCATCTAAAGCCTGAGCCACATTAGTTAAAGATCTTTGAGCTAAATCTTTTGCTTTAATTTCAGCGTTTGATCCTACGACTGTTTCTTTTCGTTGTTTACCATACGCTACTACTACTACTTCCTCAATTTCTTTTGTTCTTGTAGAATCTTTTTTCCTTTGTCCATAGAGTTCATTTCCACAAAGTGCTAACGACAAAGAAAGAACTGTAATAATTGTCTTTTTCATAATATTAAAGTTAGTTTTAGACAATCATCATTTCATATAGGAAAATATTGTTTGCCAATTTACTACATTCATAAATACTATGCAAATCTTTGTTTTTTATGAGTTTAACATTAAATAAGTTCATTTGAAATAGATAATAAATATTTCATAATAAAGGTTTTATAAAGCTACTATATACTAAATATAAATCACTACATTTGCTATCCTTTTTTTAAAATAAAATATTATGAACATCACAGAATACATTAAAAAAATACCTAAGGCAGAACTTCACCTCCATATAGAAGGGAGTTTTCAACCAGAACTAATGTTCAAAATAGCCCAAAGAAACCAAGTTAAAATTCCTTATCAAACAGTAGAAGAAGTAAAGAAAGCCTATCAGTTTTCGTGTCTTCAAGACTTTTTAGATATTTATTATGCAGGGGCAAGTGTGCTTCTCTATGAGCAAGATTTCTATGAACTTACAATGGCTTATTTTGATAAGTGTGCAGAAGAAAACATTGTGCATACAGAAATTATGTTTGACCCTCAAACCCACACTAAAAGAGGCGTTTCGTTCGGAACGGTTATCGGTGGTATCCAAAAAGCAAGAGAGGAAGCTCAAAGCAAATATGGCATCTCTTCTCTACTCATAATGAGTTATCTAAGACATCTTTCTGAAGAAGATGCTTTTGAAACTTTGGAGCAATCTCTTCCTTACAAACATCTAATCACTGCTGTAGGACTGGATTCTTCAGAAAAAGGTAACCCACCTTCTAAATTCCAAAGGGTATTTGAAGCCTCTGTAAAAGAAGGCTATATCCCTGTAGCTCACGCTGGGGAGGAAGGTCCAGCAGAATATATATGGGAAGCTCTAGACCTCATCAAAATAAAAAGAATAGACCACGGAAATAACTGCTTATCTGATGAAAAGTTAGTAAATAGATTGGTAGAAACCGAAATGGCTCTTACGGTATGTCCGCTTTCTAACTTGGAACTTAGAGTGGTAGAAAATCTAGACCACCATCCACTCAAAAAGATGCTTGATTTAGGGCTTAAAGTTACTGTTAATTCTGATGACCCTGCTTATTTTCGAGGTTATCTCAACGAAAACTTTATACAGACTGCAAAGGCTTTAAATTTAAACCAAAATGATATTAAAACTTTGGTGAGCAATAGTTTTAAATATTCTTTCCTCCCAGAAACTGAAAAACAGAAATATCTTTCCCAAGTAGAGAATTTTAGTGTTTAATAAATTACTATAAACGACACTATCTCGTAAAGTGTGTAAGTTAAAATTACCGAGGGTTTAACTTTTTTAAAGTTGAACCCTTTGTTCAAAAATAGTTAAAAATTGATTTAAAATCAAGCCCCAATTATGAATAGGTTTCGACCATTTCTTAGTAGCTTCTCTTAAAACCAAGAAAGTTGATTTCATAACCGCCTCATCTGTAGGGAAAGACAACTTATTTTTAGTGTATTTGCGTATCTTTCCGTTAAGATTCTCTATCAAGTTTGTGGTATAGATAATTTTTCTAATCTCTATAGGAAACTCATAAAAAGCGGTGAGTTCATCCCAATTATCTCTCCAGCTTTTAACGGCAT